>JAVBQG010000077.1:0-21856 GCA_031549185.1 Synergistaceae bacterium
CCGGTCAACCCGGCGAAGCACCCGAACGTCAAGGTCGACCTCGCGCGGAAGTACGCGACGTGGCTGACGTCTCCGAAGGTGCAGAAGGACATCGCGAACTTCAAGCTTGAGGGCAAACAGCTCTTCTTCCCCAACGCGAAGTAGGGGTTGAGGATCCGGTAAAGACGGGCGGAGTGGAGTTATGGACTATATCTCGCAGGGTTTCGCGCAGGCGGTCGGACTGATCTTCTCGATGAACGAGGAGACCTGGACGGCCGTGACCGTGACGCTCAAGTTGACCGGGATGTCCATGCTCGTCACCCTGCTCCTGGGGCTGCCGTTGGGGTTCATGCTCGGCTATTTCGAGTTTCCCGGGAAACGACCGCTGCGGACGATCGTCGACACGCTCCTCGCGCTGCCGACGGTCGTCGTGGGGTTGCTCGTATACGCCTTCATCTCCAACCGGGGGCCGTTGGGGAGCTGGCAACTGCTCTTCACGATCCGCGGCATGGCGATCGGCCAGACGATCCTGGCGCTGCCGATCGTGATCGCGCTGACCGCGTCGGCGATCGAGGGTCTCGATCGCCGACTGCAGATGACGCTGTCTACGCTCGGGGCCTCCGGGGTCCGCATGGCGCTCTCCTGTCTGTGGGAGAGCCGCTTCGCCCTTCTCGTGGCGGCGATGACGGCCTACGGCCGCATCGTGGCCGAGGTCGGTGTCTCCATGATGCTCGGCGGCAACATCAAGTGGCACACGCGCACGATCACCACGGCAATCACGCTGGAGACGGGCAAGGGAGATTTCGCACTGGGCATTGCGCTCGGCATCCTGCTGCTCTCGATCTCCTTTGCGCTGAACGCCGGGTTGTCTCTGATCCGCAGGCGCGCGGAGGCGTAGCGACAGACCGCTTCAGGGCAAAACAACAAGTCGCAATTTAAAAATTCAAATCGATCAGGGAGGAATTTGTTCATGAAAAAGATCGTTCTCTTTCTATTGGTTGCAACTCTGTTCCTCATGGCGGCCGGCACCGCGTTCGCCGCGGATGTCGTGAAACTCTCCAGCACCATCGGGCCGATCGACGCGGGCATCGTCCCGCTGCTGGCGAAGACCTACGAGGAAAAGACCGGCACGAAGATCGTCTTCGAGGGCGCCGGAACGGGCGCGACGCTTGAGAAGGCCAAAGGCGGCAGCTTCGACATGGTCATCGTCCACGCGCGCGCGCTGGAGGACAAGTTCATCGCGGAGGGTTACGGCATCGACCGCCGCGATATCATGTATAACGACTTCGTCATTCTCGGTCCCAAGAAGGATCCCGCGAAGATCAAGGGCATGAAGGACGCCGCCGAGGCGTTCAAGAAGATCGCGAAGGCCAAAAAACTCTTCGTCACCCGCGGCGACATGTCCGGCACGCACGTGAAGGAGCTCGAGGTCTGGGAGAAGGCGGGCATCAAACCCGACGCGGAGAAGGACAGCTGGTATCTCCAGTACTCGCTGGGCAAGCTGGGCAACGGGCCCTCGACGATCTTCGCCAGCAAGCGCAACGCCTACATTCTGATGGATCGCGCGACCTACCTGATCCAGCAGAAGAACATCCGGCTCGTCCCGCTGGTGGAGAAGGACGAGATTCTGCTCAACTTCATCGCCGCCATCCAGGTGAATCCCGAGAAGTTCCCGAACGTGAACGCGGCGGGCGCGAAGGCATTCATCGACTGGCTTTGCGGCGACGAGGCTCAGACGATCATCAAGGATTTCCAGGTGCAGAAGTACGGCGAGCCGCTCTTCTTCCCCAACTCGGCCGAGTGGAACGCGGAGCATAAGAAATAGAAAAGTACATAGAATCTTAATTCTAAATTTAAATCAATGCGACCGTTATTTTTTGTAGGGGCGTACATTGCGCGTCCGCCGGCCTTGAGATATTGCGGCGATAGAACGGACGACCGATGGGCGCCCCTGCGAAAAACGGGCTATTTGAAATAGAACCAGAATTACGTAGAATCTATAGAGATCGAGGTGCTGTTAAGATGAGAAAGTTTTTCGGAACGAAAGCACTGATCGCAATCCTTCTTATTTTCGTTCTCGCATCGGCGGCCAGCGCGCAGGTCATCGTCAGAGGTTCGGAGGTCAGCGTGACCTTCGGCAAGGCAGTCGCGGCCCAGTACATGAAGGATTATCCCGGCACCAGCGTAGACGTGGCGGGCGGCGGCAAGGACAACGCCATCATGATGCTGGCGGCGGGCAGCTGCGATATCGCGAACTCGGCACTGTCGCTCGCCGAGCAGGACCGCCAGGACGTGTTGGATGCGCTGGCGAAGGCGAAGGCCGACGGTCATCCGATCAAGGAAATCGCGGTCGCCATCGACTGCGTCGACTTCTTCACCCATGAGAGCAACCCCGTCTTCGAGCTGACCCTCGACCAGTTGCGCAAGATCTACGAGGGCACGTATACGAACTGGAACCAGGTCGGCGGTCCGAATATGACGATCAACGTGTACCAGTCGGGTCAGGACGATCACAAGTACTTCTCGATCAAGAACTGGCTGATCGACGGGACGAGTTTCTCGCCCAATTCGATCCAGGTCGATAAGAAGGAAATCTTCGGCAAGGTCGCAGATGACCCGGCAGGCATAGGCTATGACGGTGTCTTCTACGTGGGCGATTCTCTGGCGGCCTCCGGCGACGTGGTGAACAGCCTGTGGATTGCCGGTCCGGACGACGCGAAGGCCTACGCGCCATCGCGCAAATACCCGGTCTCCCGTAACCTCTACATGTTCTACCGCGATGGCGATTTCTCCGCCGAGGCGAAGGCCTTCCTCGATTACATGCTGCAACCGAAGGCGCAGCGGATCATCGGCGGTTATGTTTCCGCGCTGATGCCGCCGGCCCGCACGTTCGAACTCGCCTTTGCGCCGAAGGACAAACCGGAGCAGACGGTGCGCTTCACGGAGGATCTCGCCAGCGAGCAGAATGTCATGTTCGACTACGTAGATGCCACGGAGTACGTGATCTACGCCAGGAACAATTCGTACGTCGACGGCACGCTCCCAAAGATCGTGGCGGAGGACGGCACGGTGCGCAACGTGACGAACGGGGGCCTCTTCATCGTAAACCGCAAGACGGACCCGAAGACTTTCGACGGTCTCATGAACTGCAACATCACGGAGCTTCGCCCGGATAAGATTGCGCGTGGCGATGTGATGACGTTCAACTACAACGGCTGCCAGATAACCGTGCGCTTCGGCACGTCGACGCACCAGAGCGGAAGCAGCGGTTGCTCGACAGGTGCCTTCGCCCTGCTGCTCGCGATGTTGCCGGCTGCGGCGGTATTCGGAAAACGTAGGTAATTTCGACCCCAAATCAATCGGAGGGGCTGTGCAAAACGCTTTTTTCTCGTAGGGGCGAACTGCGTTCGCCCGTCAAGAAACACGTTTTTTTCAGGGCTAGACGGGCGAACGCAG
The DNA here is from genome assembly GCA_031549185.1 of Synergistaceae bacterium. GTDB lineage: Bacteria > Synergistota > Synergistia > Synergistales > Synergistaceae > JAVBQG01. The sequence goes on from JAVBQG010000077.1 coordinate 3,436, forward strand.
TTCGCCCCTACGACGATATTGCACAGCCTCCTACTTTCTTGTAAGGAGCAACGGTTATCTTGAGCGACGAAAACGTTACTTCGATCTACTCTCTGCGTAACCTGAGGCACAGCTACGGAAACCATCCCACGCTGGACATCGCTTCGCTCGACATTCCCAGGGGCGGAGTCGTTGGGCTGATCGGCCCGAACGGAAGCGGAAAATCCACACTGCTCAAGATTCTTGCCTTCCTCGAACCCCATACGGCTGGCGAACTCGATTTCGAAGGAGAGCGCGCGAAGACGCGCGAGTGCGCGCTGCGCAGGGAGGCGACCCTGCTTCTGCAGGAGCCGTACCTGTTGCGCCGCTCCGTTTACGACAATATCGCCTACGGTTTGCAGCTGAGGAACCTGCAGGGGCGGGAGACCGACGAGCGCGCACGCGACGCGCTTGAGCGAGTAGGGCTCCCGTACGGGAAGTTTGCGCATCGCCCTTGGTATCGCCTTTCGGGGGGCGAGGTACAGCGCGTTGCACTGGCGGTTCGCCTTGCCCTGCGTCCCAAGGTGCTGTTGCTCGACGAGCCGACCGCGAACGTCGACGAATCGAGCGCCGCTCTGATCAAGGAGGCGGTCTGGCATGCCTGGCACGACTGGGGCACGACGATCGTCGTCGCCACGCACGATCTGATCTGGCTGTACGAGGTCGCCACCCAGGTCGTGAGTCTCTATCGCGGACGAGTGATCGGAGATGGTGCGGAAAACTTGTTGCAGGGTGTCTGGCGTACGACGGACGACTACGCGGAACTTCGTGTGGGCGAGAGAATCGTTCGCGCGAAGAGAGAGGGGGGCCTCGAATCGGCCTGCGCCATCCTCAACCCCTCTCAGGTCGCCGTGAGCAAAGAGGCGCCGGCATCCTCGCCCGACATCAACGTATTGGAGGGGACGCTCACCCAGATGTCGATCGAACGCGCGAGCGGAAATATCCTCGGCGTGGTCGACTGCGGCGGCCTGCCGCTGCGTGCCAGAGTCTCGCTGGAGACGGCCCGCCAGCTCAATCTGTACCCCGGCCTTTTGGTCTATCTCTCGTTCCCGACGGGTTCGCTCAAGTTCCTGTAACTTTCCAAGTATCCCCGTCACTTCCCCTTTCCGCACGATTATTCATCGATGATATAATCACGAAAACGGGGTCTTGCGTTGCGAACCCCTCGTTTTTGGAAGCACTTCCGGAAAGGATGATTGTATTTGAACGAGAAAAAAAGAGACAGGAATGCGACGTTCGTCTTTCTTGTGGCGGTCTTTACGGCGATCCTCGCCCTGGCGGCGTCGGCTGAGAGCGCTCCCGTGTCCATCGGCAACGAACTCACCCCCAAGCACGTACTTGTCCCGGGTGCCGACGCGTACTTCATACCCGCCTCCGGCCTTTCCCCGAGCAAACAGTTCGACGGTTTTTCCTCGGCGGCACGCAGGATCGAAGTAATCGTCGCCAATATTAAAGAGCCTTATGCTACAATATCGGAGGGTTTTACGGATGAGGCCTTGAAAACGCGAGGTGTCGAGGTCAAATCGCGCGGAGTTCTTGCGATCAATGGCGCCGAGGGTATGTTGATCAAGGCGCTGCACGTCGACGGCGCGAGCAAGTGGGCGAAGTGGATTCTGCTGCTCGATTGCGGTGGACGCACGCTGGTAGTCAATGGCATGTTTCCCAGCGGCGATGACGCTGCCGCCAAAGACGTCGAAACCATGATCAAAAGCGTAGTAATACAGAAAGAAAAATCCACGTCGGGCGATACGGAGGCTGGCAGTCTATGAGACGACTCTTTGTCTTTGCGGTAGCGACATTTCTCCTGGCGGCGTTTGCGGGTACTTCCTTCGCCGCTCAACCGATCTACCGGAACAACGTGCTGACCGCGCAACACGTTCTCGTGCCAGGGACGCACGTGAGGATGATACCCCCCTCGGGGGCCAGGGCGGCGACTTCGTTCCGGGGTTTCGAGATCGAATCGCGCAAAATTCAGATCCGCATCGAGGAGCGCATGGGGGTCTCGTATCAGCAGACGGCAGGCGCGCTTACGACCGCCGCGCTTGAAGCGGACGGAATAATCCTGCAAGACAGCAGCAAGGTCACGCTGAACGGTAACCCCGCGCTTCTGCTCTATTGCTCCACGAAAGCCGGTGATGGGAGCGGCCAGCCGGACGTGGGCCTCCTGATTTTCGCTTTCGGGGACAACAACATCTCCTCTTTGATCTACGCGTCGTACCTGGCTACGGATAAGGCCGCGGTGGGCATGCTGCGCAACGCTCTTCTCACTGCGATCTTCCAGGCAACGCCGGGGGCGCCCAATGCGGGTGGCGGCTACACACTCTCCGCGGACGGAACGTCCCTGAAGTTCACCGGTGAAACGAGCATGGTGCGATACTTCACGGTGGGCGGAAAGCAGGTTTCGCCGGAGCTGGAGGACGCGATGTACACCAGCTCGCAGAGGACGCAGCCGGTGCCCGTCGCCGAGCAGAGCACCTTCGCCGACAAGGCCATGGAGCAGTACATGTCCAATTACGAATACACGGTCTCGAGCAAGCGGGCGGTCTCCTATGCCGGCTTGCAGGGGTATGAGATCATCGCCGACTTCAAGGGTGCCAGGCGCAGGGACAGGACGGCCAGTGGCGCCACAAGGTACCGCAATCTTCCCGGCAAGGGGTATCAGGTCGTTCTCTTCGACCCGAAGGGAAGCGTCTACTTCTTCAACGGTATTGCGGTGAGGGATTCCGACAGCTACCTCGCGCAGTTCAGGAGGGTCACTGGGACGTTTCAAGTGACAAGGTAGAGAGTCGAGGGGGACGCGCAGTGGAGAGAAAATATGAATTTCACTGGAGTTTGCTCGGAGACCTGAAGGAAGGACGTCCCAACCTGGGTTCGACTACACGGGTCGAGGTCTATCGGTTGATGCAGTTTACCTTTCGCGACGTCCTCGAAAGGCGATTCGGCAGCGAAATGGCGGACGAACTCTTCTACGAGGCCGGCAAAATTGCGGGCGTCGAGTTCTACGAACACCTGCTGAAGGACGCAAAGGATTTCGGCGATTTCGTGCGCACGCTGCAGAACCGTATGCTCGAATTCGGGATTGGCATCCTTCGCATCGAAGAAGCGGATGTGGAGGCGCGGCGGCTTGTGTTGACGGTGGGAGAGGATCTCGACTGCTCGGGGCTTCCCGAACTGGACTACGAAGTTTGCAAGTATGACGAAGGTTTTATCGCGGGGATCATGGAGTCGTACACCGGCAAGCCCTATCACGTGAAAGAGATCGACTGCTGGTGCACCGGCGACCGCACTTGCCGCTTCGCAGTCGATCTGGTGGAGAAGACGGACCTATCTTGAGCGAGTACGAGCCCGCTCCTTCGGAGAGCATTGACGCTCACGGATTGTTGAGAATCGTTCGTGAGTACCTGACTGCCGTAAGGGCCCCTGATTTTCCGCAGGAGCTTCTGGATGATGAGTCCTTTGCCGCCGTAAGCGAGGACCTGTCGATCCTGCGGGACGTCCTGAGCCACTTCTCGCGCGGAGATCTCGCCTACAGGGTCAAGGGAAAGGGTTTTCTCGTCGGGTGCCTCAAAGAGCTCCAGGCGCACCTCAGGCACTTGACTTGGCACGCGGAGCGCCTCGCGAACGGAGATTTCGCCCAGCGCGTCGAGTTCATGGGCAACTTCGCCGATTCGTTCAACGCAATGGCGAGCCGGCTCTGCGAGACCATGAACGCGCTCAAGGAGAACGAGGTACGCCTGCTCTCGCTCACCGAGGAGCTGCACGCGAGCGAAGAGCGCTGGAAGCTGGCCGTGACGTGCAGCCAGGACGGCATATGGGACATCGACATCGCGACCCGACGGGCCTACTTCTCTCCGCGCTTGCTCGAAATACTGCACGGCCTCGAAGAGGAGACCGAGACGACGTTCGACCAGTACAAGTGGCGAAGCCATGTCCTGCCCGACGATCTTCCCGTCTGGGATGAAGTGATGAGGGGGGTGACCGCCGACACGGGCGAATCCGACAGACGTTATTTCGAACTGCGCCTCAAGGGAAATGACGGTCGATATCGCTGGATCGGGGCGCACTATATGGTGATCTGCGACGCGCAGGGTTCCCCGAATCGTTTCGTGGGGGCCATCGAGGATATACAAGAGCGGCGGGAGCGCGACGACGCCATACGCATGCAGGCCACGCACGACAACCTGACGGGGTTGCCGAACCGCTATCTCTACAACGACCGCCTGGCGCAGCAGATGGTGATGGCGAAGCGCACGCAGGCGGCACTCATTCTGGTCGTCTGGGATCTCGATTCCTTCAAGACGATCAACGACACATTCGGACACCTCGCCGGCGACAGCCTTTTGAGAGGTGTCGCGCAGACGATGAGTTCCTGCCTGCGCGAAGTCGATACCCTCGCGCGTTTCGGCGGCGACGAATTCGTGATGCTGCTCTCCTGCCCGCGCGGGGAGGAGACGAACGTCGCGGCGTATGCCACGCGACGCATCTTCGAGGCGCTCAAAAAGCCGATCGACATTGTCGGCGACGTCAGCGTCATCGTGCGGGCGAGCTGCGGGATTAGTTTCTACCCGAGGCACGCGACCTCGGCGGAGGAGCTCTTCGACCTGGCCGACAAGGCGCTTTACAAGGCAAAGCGCGCTGGCAAGAACAGGGCGCAGGTTTGGGTTCCGCCCGATGATGAAATGTAGCAGGGGGTTTCTTCCTCTCCTTTTATCCCTTCCGTTCACTTTGTTGTTGCTCTTTTGCTTTCCCGGAATTTTGCAGATCGCCCGAAACGCCCCCCCGGCGGAGGGGCGTTTCGAGCCGGTCGAACCGATTTCGGTTCCCGTCCATCGGGAGACGGTTCGCCTTGTTTTTGCGGGAGACATCATGACGCACAGCCAGCAGTTCAGAGCAGCCAAGAGCGGAGACGGCTATTATTTCGCGCCGCAATTCGAAAAGGTGCGCGGCCTGCTCTCCAGCGCCGACATCGTGGCGGGCAACCTGGAGACGACGCTCTCGGGGAGCGCGAGACCCTACAGCGGGTACCCCCGCTTCAACACGCCGGATTCTCTTCTGGACGCTCTTGAGGACGCGGGCTTCAACCTTCTCTTCCTGGCGAACAACCATGCGATGGACTACGGGACGGACGGTTTCCTCCGGACGGCGAGGACTGTGGGCGATCACAGTTTTTACGTCGCCGGAGTGGACGAGGGCGCGGGCAATATTCTCTCGGTCGACGTGCGCGGCGTGCGGATCGCGTTCCTGAACTATACGTACGGTTACAACGCTGCGCCGGGCCAGAGCAAGCCGGGACCGAGACCGGCCATTCTGAAATACGAACGTGTGCTGGAGGACATCGCGGCGGCCAGAGAATCCTCCGCCGATATGATCGTCGTCTACCCGCATTGGGGGATCGAGGACAGCAGCCGGGTGGCGGACGAACAGCGCGAGTGGGCGAGGGCTTTTCAGGACGCCGGTGCTGACATCGTGGTCGGCGCGCACCCTCACGTGCTTCAGGAGATCGAGATACGGTCGGGGGAGGGGGCGCAGATCGCCGCCTGGTCCCTCGGCAATTTCATCTCGTCGCAGCGGAGCCCGTCGCAGCGGGCGAGCGTCCTGCTCGCCGTCGAGATCGAAAAGAGCGACGCGGGCACGTGTGTCAAAAAAATTTCCATCGCTCCGGTCCACACCGAGCGGTCGAATCGCCCCGGCGTCAGCAGGCGCGTCGTGCCCGCTCCGCCGTGGGTTGCGGAGTCCGTCGTGGCCGCGCTGAAAATAAAATCCGCCGACCTCCCGGAGAAGGCCGACGGATTCGGGTACTATACGATTTTCGAACGGACTTCAGGCCTTTGATTTCAAATTGTATCAGTAGCGCGGAAGCCTGAAGCCCTCTCCTCTGGGGTCGCCGGGGTCGAAGTAGAACGTGTGGAATCCTGTGACGTGCGCGCTGCCCGTTATCTCCGGCACGATCGCCGTATAGCCGTGATAGTCCTCCATCACTTCTACGATCTTTCCGCAGAACTCCGAGTCGATGATGCTCTTCTGCAAAAAACGCTCCCCCGGTTTGATCAGATTTCTCGCGTAGAGTGCCGCAAGACGGGCGCTGGTGCCCGTGCCGCAGGGCGAGCGGTCCACCTCGCCGGGGGAGTAGACGACCGTGTTTCTCGAACGTAGCGTATCCCCGTCTCTTGTCACTGGTTCCACGAACTCCACGAGCGAGACGCCGCGCAGGTACTTTTCCGTGGGGTGCGTGATCTCGTGCGTTTCGTTGATCCGCTCCTTGATTCGTTGACCGGCGTCGACGACCTCGCGCAGGTTCTCCGGGCGCAGGACCAACCCCAGGGCCGATGCGTCGATGATCGCATAGAAGTTGCCCCCGTACGCGGCGTCGAAGAGGATCTTCTTCCCTTCGAATTCGACCTCGAGATCCATACCCGTCAGGAAACAGGGGGCGTTGCGGAAGGTGACATTTCTGACGTGGCCGCCCTCGACCTCAACTCTGAGGTGGACCATGCCCGCAGCTGTCTCCAATGCGATTTCCGCGCATGGCTCGCGGACGTCAACCATGCCAGTCTCAACCAGCATCGTCGCGACGCCGATCGTGTTGTGCCCGCACATCGGCATGTAGCCGTGCGACTCGCAGTAGAGAACACCGGCGTCCGCCTCGGGTTGCGTCGGTTCGACCAGGATCGCGAGCGACGTGTTGGAGGCGCCGCGGGGCTCGGAGATGAGGAACGTCCGGATATCGTCGAAGTTGTCCCTCATGTACAGCATCTTTTCGGGCATCGTGTTGCCTCGAATTCTCGGTATACCGGCGATCACCGTCCGCGTCGGCTGCCCGCCCGTGTGCGTGTCCACGGTCCAGATCATGCGCTTGAAATTTTTCATCCCTCCGGCGCCCCTTTCGCCTCGAACAGAAGCGTAGTCTTCACGTAATATTCGTGCCTGCCGTCGATGCGTACGGTCTCGTCGCGTCGCGATACGACGATCTGCGGCTTCGCGATTCCCGCGATTTTTGCAGCCTCCAGCATTTGCTCCGTGAAAGCAAGCCCGGCTCTTTCGATTGCCTCGTCGGGCGTATCGAAGTCCTCCACGCCGGTCGAGAGATAGAGCCGGAAGAGGTTCTTTTCGGGCACGGGCGTGATCAGAATCTCTTTTCGCAGCAACGGGGCGCTGATCGCCACGCCCACGGCGCTTGCGACGTGCGCCAGCTTCGGGACCGTGCAGTCCGCGCCGAGCTTTGCGGTTATTTTTTTCCAGTATGCCCCGATCGGCGCGCCGATCCCGACGACGCGATCGGGGATGTTCGCGCGAAGCGCGACGCGTCTCCCGGGTTCTTCGTCGGCCACCAGTCGTCGTATCAGGGGGGACTCCATAAGGTTGCCGACTGGAGGCTCGAGGATCCGGTCCCGGCACAGCGCGTCGCAGGCGACAAGCCCCGCCAGCATCCTCTGCGTTTCCTCGACTACTTCTTTCGCGAACGCCTCGGCATTCTGTGTTTTCATGACTCTGCTCAGCTCTTGCGCCGCCTCGTATGCCAGCGGGGTGCCCCCGCCCTCGGGCGCTCCGCCGAGAACACGAAGGGCGTCCGTCGGCGTGAAGCCCGAAAAACAGATAAAGCCGCGATGCCACAACGTATGGAGCAGTTTTTCCACGGTGATACGGGAACGATTTACCTCCAGTATCTCGTCGAAGAGGACGGGTTCGTCGCCGATGCTCTCCAGAAGGCGCGTCTCCTCCGGCGAGAGGCCGGTTGCTTCCTTCGGCAGCCGATATACGAAGAGGGGGAGCGTGTTTTTCCGCACGCAGGTCTCCGGAAAGCGCCCCCCGAGCGACGAGAGGGGCTCGAATCGCTCGGGCCCGATCCCGATCTTTCTCGAAGATATAACGCGGACGGCGCTGTCCCCACCCAGGCCGATCGTGCGGATCTCCACCGCCTTGACCATCGTCCGGTAGCGCGCGACCTGCGCGCCTTTCTCGTCGAGCCTGGGCGCGGAGCCTCGCAGAAAGGCCAGGTCGGTGGTGGTGCCGCCCATATCGACGACGTACGTTCCCGCCTCTTCGTCCTCGAAGGAGCCACGCGCCAGCCATCGCGCGCCGACGACGCTTGCCGCGGGGCCGGAGAGGATCGTCTCGATCGGGCGCGACCACAGCGAGTCTGCGTGAACGAGCGTGCCGTCGCCCTTCATGATCATCAACGGAATCCCCTTCAATCCCGCCGCCTCCAGGACGCGGCGGACGCTCTCCAGAAGCTCCCGAATGACGGGCACAAGGCCCGCGTTCAGTGCGCTCGTCGCCGCGCGCGCCACGGCGTTCAGGTCCGAAGCCAGTTCGTGTCCGCAGACGACGGGCAGGGACGTCCTTTTTTCGATCGCGGCGCGCGCGCGCAGTTCGTGATCCGGGTTGCGGACGCCATAGAGGGACGAGACGGCGAAGGCCTCGACGGAACCTTCGCCGCCGCGCTCGAGCGTCGTGGCGATCGCGCCCTCGTCGAGCGGTTCCCTCTCCTCTCCGTAAAACGTATGCCCGCCGCGGATGAAAACGATTCTCTCGGCGCCCAGCTTGCCTCTCTCCCCGGGCTCGAAATCCTTCCACTTGTCGTCGTAGCCGATCAGGAAGAGGCAGACGGGACGAAATCTCTCCTCCACCAGCGCGTTGGTCGCGAGCGTCGTGGAGAGGTTGACCGAGCGGATCCGCTCCAACTGCCGGGGGGATAGATTCAGTCCGCGCACGGCGTTGCCGACGCCGATCGAGAGATCGCCCGGCGTGGTCGGGCTCTTCGCCCACGAGGCGACCTCTCCCGCCGCCTCGTCGAACAGGACTGCGTCCGTGTAGGTGCCTCCCGTGTCGATGCCGATGATCATGCGGTCGCTAACCCCACAGGTCTCCGGCCAGCGCGACGATCTCCTCGATGCCGCCGGCGACCTCGATATTCAGCTTCCTGAGCTCGTCGCTCACGTCGACCGGCATCTCTTCCCCGTCCACTTTTTGATTCAGCACGCCGCCGAAGACGACGGCCGTGTCGAGGTTGCGCTCCGTCATCTCGCCCAGAAGGCGATGCGCGTATTCGAGTGCCATCCCGTTGTGCGTGCTGACGAGGAGCGCGTTTGGGCGCAGGATCGCGGCCCGTTCGGCGATCTCGTCCGGGTTGCATTCCGGCCCCATGTTCACGACTTCCGCGCCGGCCGCGCCGAGCAGGCGGTTCAGGACGAAGAGCGCGTGTTCGTGCACGTCCGTCGAGGCGAGCAGGATTTTTTTGCCGCGCAGGACCTTTCTCGATGAGTCGAGCGCGAAGAGGACGAGGTGCTGCGCGACGAGGGCCTCGGAGTTCTCGAACACGTCGTTGGGGATGACGGGTTTCCGCCCGTGCGCGTACGCCTCGTCCGGCGAGCCGGCGCCGAAGGCGGCCTCGAAGGCCGAGGGGCCGAGCACCTTGAGGACAAAGAGCATCTGAAGCGGGTCGGCGATGTCGACGCCCGCTTCCTTGAGGCCGGCGAGCGCCGCGTCGAAGACTTTTTTCCCGTTTGCGACCACGCGCTCGGCGAACTTTCGGGCGGGGGAGAGATCGAAGAGCGGCAGCATCCTCCTGGCCGACTTTTCAATGCGCCGCGCAAAGATCTGGGCGTCGATGATCTCGTCGACCGAAGGAACCCGGATGGCCTCCGTGACGGGGATCGAGAGCAGGCCGTGCCCCGTGGGGCAGGTCAGTTGCGTCATGATATCCCAGAGCATGTACTCGGACACGACGCCGCGGCTGGTCGCGAAGTCCGCTGTAAAGGAGAGCGTGTCCCCGAAGAACATCGAGCCGATGCAGTCGTGTTCGTGGATGGCGTCGAGCGCGAAGATCCAGCCGGACCGCTTGACGGGGTCCGTGATCAGCCCGCCCATGCAGTGGGCAAGCTTGGCCCCGAAGAGATCCTCGACGATGTACCGCTCGAGCATCGCCCATCCAGCCACCGTCGCGCTGTCGACGAAGAGCGCGCCGAAGCCGTCGTCGAGGTAGGAGTGAAAGAGCGTCCCCTTCTCGCGCAGCGCACCGAGCACGGCGACGGCTCTCGCCGTCTCGAGCGTCGTGCCGAGGTGGTCGCGCCAGAGGGGGACCTCGTGCGCGAAGAACTGCGACAGGTTGCCGATCGTGGTGACGCCGGCGCGAAGGGCGTTTACGGTGTTCTCCGTCGAAGCGGGAAAACCGATCATGAAATCTCCCATGTGTGGCTGTATGGGGGCCGCGCGGCCGACGTCCAGCCATTGTTCGAGCGAATCCAGCATCGGACCCGTCTCCGCCGGCACGTTGCCGCGATGATTCGATGGCAGGCCCATTCGCCGGTCGAGGCAGAGCCCCGCACGGTCCTGGACAAACCCGCAGCGTTGCGAGACCTTGTAAATCTCCCGCAGGGAGCGCGCGGTGTCCTCCCACGTGCTCATGCCGATGTGGCAGTGGTACATGACGCGCCCCTCGGCGATGCACCGCCGTTTGTACTCCGTCTCCGACGAGACGTCCATCTTCTCGAAGAAGGCAGTGCGGCCGATTTCGATTCCGGCGGCGATCTCCCGGCCCTCGGCGAGGACCTCGCTCGCCTTGGGCAGCGGCGTCTTCAGGATATCTCCGATTTTTTGCGCGAAAGGAGCCTTCTCCATATTTCCTATCCTTGTCCTTTCCTAGCCTCCGATGTAGGCCGCTTTCACCCGGTCGTCGTCCAAGAGCGACTTCGCGGGCGCCTCCAGGATCATATGCCCGTTCTCCAGCACGTACCCGCGGTCGGCGATCGACAGCGCGAGCACCGCGTTCTGTTCGACGAGGACGATCCCGACTTCCGAGGTCCGAACGAGGCCCGCGATGACGTCGAATATGTTCTCTACCACGACGGGCGCGAGGCCGAGGGAGGGTTCGTCCAGCAGGAGAAAGCGCGGACTGCGCATCAGCGCGCGCCCGATGGCGAGCATCTGCTGTTCGCCGCCGCTCAGGTTTCCGGCGTTCTGCTTTTTCCTCTCGAACAGGCGTGGGAAGAGCGTGTAGGCGTACTCCAACCGCTCCTTGAGCAGCGCCTTCGACGCCAACATGTAGCCGCCCATCTCAAGATTCTCCAGAACGGTCAGCCGCGGAAAGACGCGCCGCCCCTCGGGCACCTGGGCGATGCCAGCCGCCGCGATCTTGTGCGGCGGAAGATCGAGGACGTCGATTTCATCCAGCCACACGTCTCCGTCCGAGGCGGGGACGATTCCGCAGATGCAGTTGAGAGTCGTGGATTTCCCTGCGCCGTTGCTGCCGATCACGGCCACCATCTCGCCCGTTTTGCAATGGAAGTCGATGCCGTGGAGCGCCTGGATGTTGCCGTATCCGGCCGTAAGTCCTTCAATCCGCAATTCCATCTGCGAACTTCCTTCCCAGGTAAGCCTCGATGACCTGTTTGTTTTTTTGTATCTCCTCGGGTTTCCCCTCGGCGATTTTCACGCCGTGATCCAGCACGACGATGTGTTCGCAGACCTTCATGACGACGCTCATGTCGTGTTCGACAATGAGGACCGTACGCTCGAGTTCGTTCTTGATCGTGCGTATGAAATCCACCAGGCGGGCCGATTCGACGGGGTTCAGCCCCGCCGCCGGTTCGTCGAGCAGGATCATCTTCGCGCCGGTGACGAGCGCGCGCGTCATTTCGAGGATCCTCTGCTCGCCGTAGGAGAGCGAGCGCGCCAGATCGTTCCTCCGATGAAAGAGCCCGAAGGATTCGAGAAAGTTCATGGCTTTGTCCTTCGCCTCGCTCTCCTCGCGCTTCCACCTCGGCGTGTGGAAAACGGCGTCGAGCAGTGTACAGCCGAGCTGCGAGTGCATCCCGAGCATGACGTTTTGCAGCGCCGTCATGTTGGGGAAGAGGCGGATGTTCTGGAAGGTGCGGGCGATCCCGTGGCGCACGCGGGCGTGATTGGATTCTCTCTCCAGATTGACGTCGTCCAGCTTGACCGAGCCGCTGGTCGGTTTGAAGACCCCGGCGATGATGTTAAACATCGTCGTCTTGCCCGCGCCGTTGGGACCGATCAACCCGAAGACGGTACCGGGCGTGACGGAGAAGCTGACCTCCTTGAGCGCCACGACCCCTCCGAAGGCCTTGGTGACGTCAGTTATCTCGAGCTGCATCGCCCATCGCCCCCTTTCGTACCCTGCGCTTCTTCGTGCTCTTCGGCACGGCGATGATGTCGTACGATCCCATGATGCCGCCGGGGCGGTAGATCATGAGGATGATCATGAAAAGCCCGAGCGCGATCAGGCGGAATTCCGCGAACTGCCGCAGAGCCTCGGGAAGGCCTGCTAGTACGAATGCGCCGATCACGGGGCCGGCGATCGTGCCGAGGCCGCCCAGGATGATCATGCAGAAGATATTGGCGGAGTCGGTGAACTGGAACACGTCAGGGCTGATGAACGTCGTCCACGACGCGTACAACGCTCCGGCGAGACCCGCGAACATGCCGCCGATGCCGAAGGCAAGGACCTTGTAGTAGGTGAGGTTGATGCCAAGAGACGCGGCCGCGAGTTCGTCGTCGCGCACGGCCATCAGCGCCCGGCCGAATTTCGACTCCTTCATCTGTGACGCCACGAATATTGTGACGAGCGCCGCAATCCAGCAGAGATAATACATCGACGCCTCCGTCTCGAAGACGAAGCCGCCGATCTCGGGGCTCGGAATGCCAGGCAGGCCCATCGGGCCGCGCGTGATCTTCATGTTGGTCGCCATGATGCGGACGATCTCTCCGAACCCGAGCGTCACGATGCAGAGGTAGTCACCCTTCAGGCGCATGGCGGGCAGCCCAAGCAGAATGCCGATGAGGAAGCTCGCCCCCATGGCGAGCAGGCATGCCGTCATGAACGAGAGGCCCAGTTTGATCATGAGCAGCGCGCCGATGTACGAACCGACGGCCCAGAAACCGGCGTGTCCGAGTGAGAACTGCCCCGTGAATCCGACGACGACGTTCAGGCTCTCCGAGAGGATCGTGTACAGGGCGATCAGCACGAGGACGTGCAACAGATATTCGCTTCCGAGGACGAGGGGAGCGAGCAGGATGAGAAGCGTGAAGATCGGCCAGCCCCAGCGATGGAGAAAAAACCGCTCTTTCCAGGGGTTCATCACGAACGCCCCTTTCGCAGGATGCCGGTCGGCATCAGCCACAGTACGATGATGAGCACGCAGAAGGCGATGGCGTCGCGGTAGCCAAAGGAGATGTAGGCCCCGCCGAGGCTCTCGATCAGGCCGAGCAGGATCCCCCCGATCATCGCGCCGGGGATATTGCCGATGCCGCCCAGGATCGCGGCCGTGAAGGCCTTGAGGCCGGCGACGCTGCCCATTGTGGGGTAGACTGCGCCGTAGTAGATGCCGACCATGATGCCGGCCGCTCCCGCCAGCGCCGATCCGATCGCGAAGGTGGCCGAGATGACCAGGTCCATGTTGATGCCCATGAGGACCGCGGCCTTCTGGTCGTCGGAGACCGCCCGTATCGCCTTGCCGAGCTTCGTGTGCTTGATGAAGATGTGCAGGGCGAGCATCAGGACGATCGAGACGAGCAGGATCACGACCTGTATGTAGCTGACGATTGTCCCGCCGACGGTGAAGTACTGTCCCGCGAAAAGCTTGGGCATCGGGCGGGTCTGGCTGCCGAATAGGTACATCGCCGTGTTGCAGAGAAAGAGCGACGCGCCGAGCGCCGAAATCATGGCCGAGAGCCGGCTTCCTTTGCGAATGGGACGATACGCGAAGCGCTCGAGCAGGACGCCGATCGCCGAGCAGGCCGCCATCGCCGGGATGATGCCGATGAGAAACTGGGCGACGGAGACGTTGCCCGCCGCGCCTGCGGTCAGAAAAGAGAAGATGAAGAAGGCGCAGTAAGTCCCGAGCATGTAGATGTCGCCGTGCGCGAAGTTCACGAAGAAAAGGATTCCGTACACCATGGTGTAGCCTATCGCGGTCAGCGCGTAAATGCTTCCTACCGCCAGGCCGCTCACGATCTGTTGAAAGAACATGGTCTTCCCCCCTGCTGCAAAATGTTCGCGAGCTCGGGCAAGCCGCTGCTGCCGGCAACGGCTTGCCCTCGTGATTTACGAAAAATTATTTCTTGTAGGGGACGAATTTCCCTTTCTGCACGATGATCTTGCTGAACTCCTTCTTGACGTCGCCGTTCTCGTCGAACTCGATCTTTCCGGTCGCGCCCTCGTAGGTGCCGAAGTTGTCGAGTCCCTTCTTGACGTCGGCTCTGGTCTTCGCGTCCGTCTTGCGTATGGCTTCGAGAACTGCCATCGTCGAGTCGTAGCTCAGCGCGACCCACGTGCTGGGGTTTTTCCCGGTCTTTTTGCGATACGCCTCGACGAGCTTTTTGACGGCGGGTTTGTCGAACTCGTGATAGAAGACGCAGAAGCAACGAAGGCCTTCCACTGCGCTCCCGCCGATCTCGAGCAGCCCGTCCGAGAAGAGTCCGTCGGTTCCGAAGATGGGTGCCGTGAAGCCGAGGTCCTTCGCCTGGACGGCGAAAAGTGCCGTTTCGTTATAGACGGATCCCATGAAGATCGCCTCGGGCTTGGCCGCCTTGAGGCTGGCGATGATCGAGCTGAAATCCTTCGTCTGTCCCTGCATGTAGGAGGCCTCCGCCACGATCGCCCCGCCGTATTTGGGGACCGATTTCTTCATGACGTCGAGCAGCCCGACTCCGTAGTCGGTGTTCTCGTAGACGACGGCGATCTTTTTGAAGCCCTCGTCCTTGACCATCCACTTCGCGACGAAGTCGCCGCCCAGGCTGTCGGTGAACTGCACGCGGTAGATGTACTGGCCCGCCGTCGTGATCATTGGAGACGACACGCCCCAGCCGACGTTGCAGAGTTTCGCCTTGTTGTATATGGGAGCCGCCGCCAGCATGACGGAGCTGTTGAAAGGTCCGGCCACGCCGAGGATGTCCTTGTTGCTCGCAAACATGGTCGCGATGCTGGCGCCCTCTTTGGGGTCGCCCTTGTCGTCCGCAAAGACGATCTCCACTTTTCTGCCGTTTATTCCGCCTGCGGCGTTCACGATGTCTCTCGCTATTTCCGCGCCCAGCCTTCCATCCTGACCGTCCTGGGCGTTGGAGCCGCTTGTGGGTCCGTACCAGCCGATTTTTACGGTTCCGGCCGCTTCGGCAAACGTACAAAAAATCAACACGAACAGTGCCACCAGGAGCAATTTGCCAACCGATTTGCCTTTGCGAATTCCCTTCAAGTAAAACACTCCTCCCGTGCTATCTCTCGACAGATGTCTCTTCTCACATCACGCTCCGCGCTTTGAAACCGCTTTCCGGGCCAACCACCCCCTCGTTCTGCAAAAAAGATTACGCTCTGTTGGAGATCTCGTCTCTGCTCGCCTGTGAAGCCAGAAATGTTTTGAGAGCCACGTACACCCCGTAGAGATGCATTCTCATCATCTCGGAGGCGTTTTCCTTATCCCGGTTGCAGATGGCCCCGAAGATATCCCAGTGGTTCAGATATTTGCTCTTCCCCTCGTGGTCCTGTATGGCTCCCAGGATCGTCGTGTTCCATCTGCGCTGCGGGCATATCAGGTGGAAGGCTGCTTCGAGGACCGGTTTGCGCGAAGCCCTCGCGATTTCGATGTGAAATGTGTCGCCGTATTCCATGGCGTCCTTCGTACTCGAGGCGACTTCATCCGCCTTCTGCAGTACTTTGCGCATGCGGGCAATGTCGTCCTTGGTCGCGTTTTGCGCGGCAAAACCGGCCAGGCTCGGCTCTATCACCATTCGCGCCTCCTGCACGTTGATCAACGTCACCAGATCGTCGCTCGTGAGCAGTTGCCGCATGTTTTCCCACGAGAGCCGCTGGTGCTCCTGCGATTTGAGTCTTTCGAGCTCGTCTTTTCCTTTGGGGGAGAGAACCCGGCCTTTGTGCGAGATATTTTCCGTAAAACCGTCCCGATCGAGGTCGAGCAGAATTCTGCCCACAGTTGCCTGACTCATGAGAATCATGCGCCCTTCGAGTTCCTTCGCAATGAGTCTGGCGCCGATGGGGTAGGGTGAAGAATCAAGAATATCCAGTACAGCTCGTTTGAACGGCACATTAATCACCCCCGAGGTGTATTGATCACAAACCGTGCGGGTTGCTCAGTTTTTAGAATTTATGATCAATCACTCTAGCATCTTCCTCAAGTCTGTCAATGGAAGTTTTCAGTTTGTCAAGAAATAAAAGAATTTTCAAGAATGGCAGAATAAATTGAATTGATAGTGGCTTTTACAGCTAAAAAATTGTGCGGTTCATGCGCCGCCGATCTTGCTCGATGTACCTGCAGCTAAGTCCGGTTATCGATAGAATTCGGAGGTTGCGCGGGCTTTGTTTGCGGCGGCGAGATATGCCTCTTTGATTGCCGCTCTGAATGCATGTCGCTCAAGGGCGTAGAGGCTTTCGACAGAGGTTTCGCCGGGAGTGCTCGCCTCTGCGATCAAATCGGCAAACGTCGCCTCGGGTCTGTTTTCTCTGATTTTCAGACAGCCCATCACGGTTTGCTCCGCTACTCTAGCGGCTTTTGCCCTTGGCAACCCACAGAGAACGCCTGCCTCGACCATGGCATCGAGGAAGGCGAAAACGGGCGCCGGGCTGCTGAGCGATGTGACGGCGTTGATGCCGTCCTCGTCCATCTCGACGCATTCGCCAAGGTTCCGCAAGATGTCCATCACGACCCCGCGTGTTTTATCGTCTACGTTGCGGTTACAGGCGACAGGCAGTATGCCGTAGCCGACCTGGCTCGGGGGGTTGGGCAACGTGCGTATGACGGCGAGGTTCGGGTGAATTTTCTCAAGTGCGGAAATGGGAACCCCTGCCGCGATCGTGACGACCGTCTTGCCGGAAGGATCGCAACCGGCGAGGTCTGCCACGACACGGGTTACGGCGGGAGGCGGAACACAGATGAAGATGAAGGTGGACTCAATGAAGGCGGCACGGTTGTCCGCCGCGATCGCTATCCCGAATTTTTCGGAGAGCTCGCGGCAGCGTGCCTTACTCGGGTCGCTGACCAAGGCATCCCCGCAGCGCGCAAAATAATTGTTGCGCGCCAGGTTGTTCAGGATGATCTCCGTGATGTGGCCAGCCCCGATGAAGGCGATTGTATTCATGTCGGCACTCCCTCTCCAAATTTTGATCTGTTGTTCAGCGTTTCCCCTAGAGGAACGCCGACTAATTTTAATGTATCAAATTCAACGATGAGTTTTCTCGCTGTCAAGTTTTGCATGAGGCGCCTGTCGAAAATGTCGTCCTAGAATCAACAGAATACCGACAGCACCTAGGATGTCCGTGTACGTCTCGGGTATGATGAGCAAGAGCGATAACATAAGGCACATGAAACGCTCTGGTTTGGAGAGTGTCCCTTTGAAGTATCCTGTCGTCACGAGTCCCATGCCGATGAGGCCCATGAGGCAGGTCAAAAACACCTGGACGATCTCTGGAGTGTCTCCAATGCCTAACAGCGCGGGGTTATAGACGAAGACAAAGGGAATCAGAAAAAGTGCGCATGCGATCCGCATACCTTCCACACCCGTCTCCCATAACCCGGTTTTGCAAATGCCTGCTGCTGTGTAAGAGGCGATTGCAACCGGCGGCGTGATCAGTGAGATAATTGCAAAATAGAACATGAACATATGTCCGGCAAGCGGCTCAATATTTAGGTTTTCAAGTGCCGGTCCAAGAAGAATGGCACTCATAATGTATGCTGCGGTTGTTGGCATTCCCATCCCCATCACAACGATCATGACCATTGCCAGTAAAAGGGCGAGTAACAAACTGCCTGCTGAAATGGAAGCAATTAGTCCGCTGAATCGGAGACCGAGGCCGGTGTATACGATTATGCCTATTACAATTCCAGCCAGTGCGCAGGGGAGAGTCATGCCAACGCATGAAATTGTACCTTCAACAGCCATATCAATCATTGCGCGGAGACCGATTCGACTCTCTTTTCTAATTTGGCAAAGTACGACGATGAGCGCCGTAGAGGCAAGCGCAGCGAACATTAGAGAGCGGCCAATAATGAGCAGATAAACTACACTGAAAATCGGTAACACGAGGTAGAAATATTTTTTCATTGTCGCAATCAATTCTGCTTTGTCAACTTTGATGTTCTGCATTCCTTGGCTGTCAGCTTCAAGATGAACGGTCCAAAGAAGTGAAAGAACATAAAGCGCGGCGGGCAAAATAGCGCATTTTGCTATTGTGAGATATGGGATTCCTATCATGTCTGCCATAACAAAAGCGGTTGCTCCCATGACGGGCGGTATCAGAAGACCACCCGTTCCGCCAACGGCAAATAACGCCGCGCTGAATTTTGGGCGAAACCCCGCTTCTTTCATCATTGGGAACATCAATGTACCGACGGTTGCTGTATTTCCAGGGCCACTACCACTAATCATGCCAAAAAGC
>JAVBQG010000076.1:0-18205 GCA_031549185.1 Synergistaceae bacterium
AAGGCGAACGCTAAGAGCATGGCGAGGGCGTAAAAGCCCTCGGGCCAGAACCATTCCATCGTCATGGCAGCGTTATTTCGAGACGCCCCACTCTTTGAAAGCGGCTTCGAGCGGCGTGACGGTGGCCTGGATGTTCTCGACCTCGACCAGCTTGGCGGATGCCGCCTTGGCCTTGGTGAAAATTCCGTCCTGGTTGCCGGACTTCACGACGATCACGCGGTCGCCGAGGCCGGTGACGGCGTTAATGAAGAGATCAGTGAGGGCGCCGCGCCTGCCGTCGCCGCCGACGTGCATGACCAGGATCTTCATGTTCTTCTTCTTGGCTTCATTGATAAGGCCGACCGCGCGCGCCTTCTCCTGCTCCTTGTCGATGCCGGCTGCACCCAGCCCCTTCGAGCTGCCGCCGACGACGGCGATCAGGACCTTCTGCCCCCCCAGCGCGTCGGGTTTCATCAGCGCGTCGTAGTCGGGCTCGATCTTCAGCTTCTTCATCAGAACCTTCACCATCATGCCGTCCGGGCTCTGCCCGACCGACGTGATCGCAACCTCCGCGGCGGCAGCCGCCCCCACGAACACAAACAAACAGACCAACAGCAGAAACGCAACAAAGCCTTTCCTCATTTGTAACACCTCCGTTAAAATTGTGTGTCTCATGTGTATCATAAAGCGGAAAAGATTATCGTCTACTTTTTAACCTTTTTTCCCATACAAAAAAACCGAGGGGGACAACGGCACTCCCTCCGTCCGCCCTCGGCGGCCACCTCCCTCGCCGAGGGAGGCAAAAGACGCCAGGATATCACCGAATTGCTGATTGGGACAACGGTTTTTTCCGTTCCTGTAATGAACCGTTGCCCCTAAAAAGAAACCACGCGCTGTAATACGTGTCTCCTGCCTCCCTCTTAGAGGGAGGTGGCGGCGCGCAGCGCCGACGGAGGGAGTTCTATCCCCATGGCCCCTACGCTCTCGCTTCTCCCGGCGGCAGGGCCAGCATGCCGGCGTTCTTCTCGTTCGTGTGCTCGTCGTCGTAGACGAACATATCGAGGATATTCTGCAGTTTTTGGACACCTTCGCTGAGCCGTTGCGCCTCCTGCGCCACGTTCTCGCTGGCGGCGGAGGTCTCCGCCGTGGCGTCGCGGATGCCGCCGAGCGTCTTCACGACGTCCGCCGTGGCCCCGGTCACGCGGGTGACGGCGTCCGCCATCTCGCCGCAGGCGGCGGCCTGCTCCTGCGCGGTGGAGGCGATCGTCTGCATGTTGTCGCTCAGGGAACCGACCTCGGAGAGGCTGCGACCCAGCTTCTCCTGCGCCTGGGAGGCCTCCGCGACCGTCGTCTGCAGGACTTTGCCCGTCTCCTGGATAATGGTGCTGGCGCCCGCGGCGTCCTCCTGCAGCGTGGCGATCAGCTTCTGCACCTCCTGCGCCGCGCCGCCGGACCCCTCGGCCAGCTTGCGGACCTCTTCCGCGACGACGGCAAAGCCGCGTCCCGCCTCGCCCGCGCGCGCGGCCTCGATGGCGGCATTGAGAGCCAGGAGGTTCGTCTGGTCGGCGATGCCGGTGATGGTCGATACAAACCCGGTGATCGCGCCGACGGACGCGTTCACCTTGCGGATGGATTCGCCGCTCTCCTGCGAGCGATCGCCGACCCGCTGAATGCGTTCGACGACCTGGTCGACCTCGGAGGCCGCGTCCTGGGTGAGGCCCGCCGTGTTGGCGGCGGTCTTCGCGCCACCCTCCGCCGAGGTCGCCGCCGCACTCGCCGACTGCGAGACCTCCTCGACGCCCCGGCTGGTCTCGCCGAGCGCATGCGCGTTGGACTCCGACAGGCGGGTCACCTCGTCCACCGAGGCCTTGACCTCCTCCATGGCGGCCACCGACTCCTGGGAGATCGCCGCCAGCGTCTGCGAGCTCGACGAGAAATTCATCGCTTCCGTGCGAAGACCGTGAAAGACGCGCGTCAGGCTGACCTGCAGGTTCATGTAGGCTCTCGCCATGTCTCCGATCTCGTCCCTGTATCGCAGCAGCCACACCTTGGAGGGATCGGTGCTGAAGTCGAGCCGCGAGGCCTTCGCCATCATGTCGGAGACCGCGACGATCGGCTTCACCACGCGTCCGATGATCCAGAGCACGACGGCGGCCAGAAGCAGAATGCCGACGACGGCGGCGATGGCGGAGTTGCGCGTCATCGCCCTGGCCTCGGCCAGCATGTCGTCGCGGGGGATGCCGACGTTGACGGACAAGGCCTGTTTCGCCGTCCCAATCTTGACGGGTTCGTAGACTTTGAGAGACACCAACCCAGTCGTGAGGGATTTGTCGTACGTCTTGAACTCCTCGCCTTCACGAATGGCACGGACCACGTCCGAGACGCTCGGCTGTCCCGCCAGGACTTCGGCGATGTTGCGTCCGATGTCCTCCGGCCTCGGCGCGTAGATGACCGTGCCGCCGTTGCCGATCAAGAGGACGGTGGAGCGGTCGCTGATGACCCTGATCTGCGACATCGTCTCCTGGATCGCCTTGTAGCCGACGTCGACGCCGATCATTCCCGCCACCTTGCCGTCGAAACGGACGGGAACGCAGAAGCTGGAGATCAGGGCCTTGCTGCCGTCGGGATAGGAGTAGAGGTTCGGCTCCGTGATGGTCACCTCGCCCGCCCGCAGAGGAGCCTGGTACCACGCGGCCTCCTCCGGGCGGTAGAGGAGCTCCGCGTTGACGTTCATCGTCCGCCGGGCGGTGCCGTCGCCATTGTCCTCGTAGCAGGCCACGAACTGGCCGCTCTTGCCGTACCACTCGCTGCCGGCGAACGCCGCGTCGCGCCCGTCGAAGGCGTTCGGCTCGAAGGCGATCCACATGTTGAGCGTGCGATCGCTGAGAGTCGCGCCGGTCGCCAGCATGTTCAGCACGACGTCGCGCACGTCGCTTTGGGATCTGTCCATTCTGGAGATGACGTTGCCGAGCGTCAACACGAGTTCGAGATCGGACCCCATATCGGCCTCGATACCGTTGCTCACGCTCCGGATGGTTTCCACGGCGAGCGATTCCGCGTCCTTTTGCGCTTTCCGCGAGGAGGAGGTTGCCACGTAAAAGATGATGGCGGCAAAGAGAATAACGACGATGCTTAAAATACTGATTGAAATCTTGCTGCGTAGTTTCACTGAAATCGCCCCCTTGATTATGAAAATCTCCATCACATCATAAATTATCGAACATTTCAGGAATTGAGCAAACAAAAGGATTTTTCCACTGGCAATTTTAACGAAAATGACATTCCGGTTTTCGTGAGATTTAACCTGAAGCCGGAGACAAACGGAGTTTACAAAAAGAGCGGGGTGCGCATCCCGAGGAATACGCACTCCGCTCCGCGGACAATACGTTTTACGTTCGCGCTTACGCTTCGGCCTTCCCAGGCGGCAGGGCCAGCATGCCGGCGTTCTTCTCGTTCGTGCGCTCGTCGTCGTAGACGAACATGTCCAGGATGTTCTGCAGCTTTTCGACGCCCGCGCTGAGGCGCGTGGCCTCCTGCGCCACGTTCTCGCTGGCGGCGGAGGTGTCCGTCGTGGCGTCCTTGATGCCGCCCAGCGTCCGCACGACCTCGGACGTCGCCTGCGTCACCTGCGAGACGGCGTGCGCCATCTCGCTGCTGGCGGCAGCCTGCTCCTGCGCGGCGGAGGCGATGGTCTGCATGTTGCCGGAGAGGGAATCGACCTCGGCGAGGCTCCGGCCCAGCTTCTCCTGGGCCTCGGTGGCCTGCGAGACGGTCTCCTGCAGAACCGTGCCCATCTCCTGAATGACCGCGCTGGCGCTCTCCGTATCCCCCTGCAGGACGGAGATCAGCTTCTGCACCTCCTGCGCCGCATACCCGGATTCCTCGGCCAGCTTGCGCACCTCCTCGGCGACGACGGCGAAACCGCGCCCCGCCTCGCCCGCGCGCGCCGCCTCGATGGCGGCGTTCAAGGCCAGCAGGTTCGTCTGGTCGGCGATGCCGGTGATGGTCGACACGAAGCCGGTGATGGCACCGACGGACACGTTCACCTTGCGGATGGATTCGCCGCTCTCCTTCGAATGCGCCCCGGCCTCTTGAATGCGCGTCACGACCTGGTTGACCTCCGAGGCAGCGTCCCGCGTCAATCCGGCCGTATTGGCGGCCGCGCCCGCGCCGCCCTCCGCCGAAGCGGCAGCAGCGCTCGCGGACTGCGAGACCTCGTCGACGCTCGCGTTGGTCTCCTCGAGCGCGCTGGCGTTGGACTCCGACAGACGGGCGACTTCGTCCACCGAGGCCTTGACCTCCTCCTTGGCGGCCACCGACTCCTCGGAGATCGCCGCCAGCGTCTGCGAACTCGCCGAGAAGCTCATCGTCTCCGCATGAAGACTGTGAAAGACGCGCGTGAGGCTGACCTGCAGGTTCATGTAGGCCTTCGCCATGCCGCCGATCTCGTCCCTGTACTGCAACAGCCATGCCTTGGAGGGATCGGTGCTGAAGTCGAGCCGCGACGCCTTCGCCATCATGTCGGAGACGGCGACGATCGGGCGCACCACCCGGCCGATGAGCCAGAGCACGATCCCGGCGAGGAGGAGAATCCCCAGCAGCGCCGCGATGGAGGAGTTGCGGGTGATCGCCCGGACTTCGGCCAACATGTCGTCGCGGGGGATGCTCACATTGACGGACATCGGCTGTTTCGAGGTCCCGATCGTGACGGGCACGTAGGCTTTCAGAGCCACCAGTCCGGTCGTCATCGATTTGTCGTAGGTTTTGAACTTCGTGCCGTCGCGGACGGCGCGGACCACGTCCGCGACGCTCGGTTGCCCTGCCAGGACCTCGGCGATGTTCCGTCCGATGTCCTCCGGTTTCGGGGCGTAGACGACCGTGCCGCCGTTGCCGATCAGGAGTACGGTCGAGCGATCGCTGATGACCTTGATCTTGGCCACCATCTCCTGTATCTCCCTGTAGTCGACGTCGACCCCCACGACCCCGGCCACTCTGCCCTCCAGGCGGATGGGAACGCAGAAGCTGGAGATCAGGGCCTTGCTGCCGTCTTCATAGGAGTAGAGGTTCGGCTCTGTAATGGTCACCTCGCCCGCCCGCAGGGGAACCTGGTACCAGGCGGCCTCCTCGGGGCGGTAGATGAGTTCGGCGTTGACGTTCTTCGTCCGCCGGGCGGTGTCGTCCTTGTTGTCCTCGAACGAGGCGACGAACTGCCCGCTTTTGCCGTACCACTCCGTACCGGCGAACTCCGCGTCGCGTCCGTCGAAGGCGTTCGGTTCGAAGGCGATCCACATGTTGAGAGTGCGGTGGCTCAAGGCCGCGCCGGTTGCGAGCATGTTCAGGACCACGTCGCGCGCGTCATCCTGCTCTCTGTCCATCTTGGAGATGATGCTGCCGAGGGTCTGCACGATGCCGAGCTCCGTCTCGAGCTGGGCTTCGATGCCCGCGCTCACGGTCTGGATGCTCTCCATCGCGAGAGCTTCCGCGTCATGCTGCGCTTTCCGGGAGGAAGAGACTGCCACATAGAGGATGATAGCCACGAAAAGAACGACGACGACACTTAAAATGCTGAGAGAAATTTTGCTGCGAAGTTTCAACGAAGACCCCTCCTTGGGATAAGAATGTCACATGATTATAAAAATTTTTAACGAGTTCGGCAATTTTTGGTAAAAAAAGAAAGGCACTTCGCGACCAATCGCCACGAAGTGCCTTTCTTTGCTTTTTTCTTTATTTTGGTTTCGCTTTACGCGCCCAGAACCTGCTCCTCGTTCTCGATCCTGTCGTCGATCATCGCGCCCAGGTGCGCCTGCAGCGCGGTCTTCGCGTAGATGCCGAGGATGCCGCGCGTGCGGCCAAGCTTCTCCATCGGCAGCCTCCACTTCGCCAGGCGCGCTTCGATCGTTTCGTCCGGCAGGTCGAGCTCCACCGTGCGGGCGTCGATGTCGATCCTGATGCGGTCGCCCTCCTCCACGACGGCGATGGCGCCGCCGACGGCGGCCTCGGGGGAGATATGGCCGATCGCCGCGCCCTCCGTGAAGCCGGAGAAGCGTCCGTCGGTGAGCACGAAGACGTCCTGCCCCATGCCGATGCCGACCAGCGCGTCGGTTGTCATCATCATCTCGCGCATGCCGGGCGCGCCGCGCGGGCCCTCGTAGCGGATCACGACCACGTCGCCCTTTCGGATCGCGCCGGAGACGACCGCCTTGTGCGCCTCCTCGTCGGAGCCGAACACACGCGCCGGCCCCTCGAACTTGCGCGCCCGTTCGGAGATCGTCGTCGTGCGGCAGATGGCGCCGTTGGGCGACAGGTTGCCCTTGATCACCACGATGCCGCCGTTTTGGAACACGGGGTCGTCCGCCGTGGTCAGCACTTCGTGGTCGGAGGAGCGGCGAAGGCCCGCCACCTCGCCGATGGTGTGGCCGGAGACGGTGAGGCACTCGGCGTGCAGGAACTTTTTCATCTCGCCGATCACGGCGGGGACGCCGCCCGCGTTATGCAGATCGATCACGGACGCGCGTCCGGTGGGGATCACGCGGCTGATGACCGGGATCGACTCCGACAGCCGGTCGAAGTCGTCGAGCGTGAGTTCCACGCCGACCTCGCGGGCAAAGCTGAGCAGATGCAACACCGCGTTGGTCGACCCCGCGATCGCCAGCGTCAGGATCACGCCGTTCAAGAGGGCCTCGCGCGTCAGAATGTCGCGCGGTTTGACGTTTTCTTTGACCAGGTCGACGATGCGGCGGCCCGTCTGCGTGGCGTAGCGCTCCTTCTCGGCGTGGACGGCGGGCACCGTCGACGAGCCGGGCAGGGCCATACCGACGCCCTCCATCAGGATCTGCATCGTGTTGGCCGTGCCCATCAGCGAGCAGGCGCCAGGGCCGGGGCAGACGTGATCCTCCAGATACCGGATCTTCTCGCGCGCCTCGTCGCTGGCGTAGTCGGCCCCGAAGACGAGCTGGTCGAGCTCGCTCATGACGCTGTTGCGCCCATCGACCTTGCAGACCTCCTGCGGCCCGCCGGTGAGGACGATACAGGGCACACCCGAGCGGATGCCGCCCATCAACACGCCGGGGATGATGCTGTCGCACGAAGCGAGCAACACGAGGCCGTCGAGGAGCTGCACGCCGGTCATGATCTCGACCGACGAGGCGATCACGTCGCGGATCACCAGCTCGTAGCGAAAATGCGGCATCCCGATCGGCACCGCGCCGCAGGTGGCGATGGTGCCGAACTCGAACGGCGTCCCCCCCGCCTGTAGAATGCCGGCGCGCACGCGCGCGGCGAGCCGACCCAAGTGCACGTGCCCCAGCCCGGCGTCGTTGGCCGTGTTGACGATCCCGATCAGCGGCTTCGCCAGATCCCCGTCGTCGTACCCGCACCCCTTGTAGATCGCCCGCCGCGAGGACGAACCCTTGCCCGAGAACAGCGCCAGCTCCTTGGAACGGTAGGTCATGTTCGATCAGTCCTTTCTGTGCACAGTAAGTTTACGCTGGTTGCTTGCACGGTTATTAAGTTATAGTAGTATACGTTTAGCAGGTGGTTTCCGCACCACGCTGAGGATAGATTTCCAAGGAGGAATGATCATGCTTTTGTTGAACGCGGCCGATGTCAAAGCGCTGCTGCCGATGAAGGAGGCCATCGAGGCAGACAAGAAGGCTTTCCTGCTGCATTCGCAAGGAGAGACGGAGGTGCCCGTGAGGCCGAACTTCGACCTGCCGGGCAGAGGGACGGCGCTCTTCATGCCGGCCTATGTGAAGGGCGAGATCGACCGGGTGGGGATCAAGATCGTCTCGGTCTTCCCCGGCAACGCGGCGAAAGGGCTGCCCGTCGTGCCCGCGCAGGTGCTGCTGCTGGACTCCGACACCGGCGAGGTGGTCGCTATGATGAACGGCGTCGAGATCACGCGCATCCGCACGGGGGCCATCTCCGGCGCGGCGACGGATATTCTGGCGAGGAAGGGCGCGCAGGTCGCGGCGCTCTTCGGCACCGGCGGGCAGGCGGCCTCGCAGCTGGAAGCGCTGCTCTGCGTCCGCCCGATTCGCGAGGTCCGCGTATATGACGCATTTCCGGAGCGGATCGCGCCCTTCGTCGAGCGGATGGACGAACTCGCCCACCGCTGCGGCGCGCGGCTCGTGGGGGCGAAATCCTCCGCGGCCGCCGTGGACGGCGCGGATGTGATCACAACCGTCACGACGTCGAGAAACCCCGTCTTCGACGGGGCGAAGGTCGCCCCCGGCACGCACATCAACGGTGTCGGCTCCTTCACGCCGACGATGCGCGAACTCGACGAGACTCTGCTGAACCGCGCGCGCGTCTTCATCGACAACCGCGAGGCGGTTCTGGCCGAGGCGGGAGACTTCCTGATCCCGGCGGCGTCGGGCAAGTACGACCTGGCCAGGATCGCGGGGGAGATCGGCGACGTGATCGCGGGCAATCTGCCCGGCCGAACGTCCGACGACGACATCACCGTGCTCAAGACGGTCGGCTACGCCGTGCTCGACGTAGTCGCCGCCGCGTACGTCTACCGCAACGCGATCGAAAGAGGAATCGGGACGGAAGTGGACGTGTAGCGCGTCACCGCGAGCCCGCGATGTAACGGACGAAGGTTTCCGCCGCTTCGACGACGGAATCGAGCTCGATTCTCTCGTTGGTGAGGCAGGTGTAGACTTCCTCTCCAGGACCGTAGAAGAGAAAGGGGACTCCGAGGGCGGGGATCAGGATGCTGGCGTCGGTCAGGTAGAAGAGCCCCGTTTCGCACACCGGCCTGTTTTGCGCCCGCAGGGTCTCCTCGAAACGCCTGATCATGGGGGCGTCTGGTGTCATGCCGACCGACGGACGGCTCGCCTTTATCCTGGTCGCGATGGAAAGCCGCGGCGTCTCGCGCATCATCTCGTCCGCGATCTTCCCGATGCTCCGCACGACCTCCTCGTGATCCTGATCGGGCAACAGGCGGATGTCGATCGTCGCCGTCGCCTCGTCGGGGATGAGAAACCCCTTAAGGCCGCCTTCCAGGGCCGTCAGCGTACAGGTCGGTTTTCCGAAAAAGGGGTGCGCCTCTTTTCGCGAATGGACGATGTTCTCCGTCAGGAGATTGTGGAACTGCACCACCTTCTCCACGGCGTTGACGCCGAGTTCGCTACGACAGGCATAACAGGAGCGGCCCTTCACGTCGATGTCCATCCAGATGCCGCCGCGTTGTGCGATGGCCACGCGAAGATTCGTCGGTTCGGCGAAGATGATCTCCTGCACGCCCTCCAGAAATCCGCCCTTTGCGACCGCAGTTGCCCCATAGAAAGTTTCGGCGTCGCCGTCGGCGCAGAGACAGAGAACGATGTCCGCAGGCGGTTTTTGCCCCTGGGTGACGAAATGGAGCAGCGCCATCACCATCGCCGTGATCCCGCCCTTCATATTCGCGGAACCCCTGCCGTATATGTACCCTTCGTGATAGTGCGCGCCAAAGGGGGAATAGTCCCAGTCCTCCTGCCGGAACACGGGCAATGTGTCGGTATGCCCTTCGAAGGCGATCTTGCGCGAACGGTCCAGCCCCGGCAGAACGGCGACCAGCGACGCACGGTTGTCCCCGTGGTCGATGACGTGCGTCTCCAGCGTATCCGGCGGAAAGAGCGACACGACATATCGGACGAGGTCTTTCTCGTCGGCGCGCGGCAGTACCGTTCGCAGGCGCACGAGCTGCTGCAGGACCTCAAGCGTTTTCTCCCTGTCTATCGTCATATTCATCGCGGTTCTCCGGGGATGTCGTTTCCCCTCGCCCTCCCCGTCGTCATATTTTTTTTGAACTCGTATATTTTGTGCAGTTTCAACGCCAGCGCAATGTTAAAACGAACCGACGACATTTTCAAGTCGACGTCCAGCAGCTCGCATATCTTCGCATAGCGGTATTTCACCGTGTTGAGGTGAACGGAGAGATGGCCGGCCGCGATCCTCAGGTTCCAGCTGTATTCGTCGAGGGCGGCGAGCGTCCCCAGCAGGTTCATCCCGTACTGCGCGTCGTACGCCTCGATCTTGCCGAGGCTCGCGTCGTGCAGCTCCCTTCCTTCCGAGCTCTCCGCAATCAACCCCATTACCCTGGCGGAACCAAGCTCGCTCCAAACGAAGAGGGTCCGGTCCCCGTCGCCCGCGCCGCCCAAGAAGAGGGCGCTCTCCGCCTCGTCCGCGCTGTCGGCGAACGAGGCGAGGGAGACGACGCGCGAACCGACGCCCAGCCGCATCATCCCCTTCGCCCGGCGGGCGAAGAGGTTCGCCAGGTTGCGCAGATTTTCCCCGACGGCGATCTCGCCCAGCCGCGGGGGTTGGAAGACGGCGCAGAGCATTCCGCCGTTCCTCGACGTGTACAGCGTCCGGGGGAAAAAAGTCTTCACCATATCCGCCACGCGCTCTTCGGAAAGGTCGGAATGAAGCGAGTGCTGAATCGCCAGCGCGAAACAGGGGGAGTCCGCCCCGTGTCCGAGGAGCCGGAGACGTTCCCCTATCTCTATCTTGTCGGTCAACGCTCCACTCAGAAGATCCCGCAAAAAATGGTCCTCGAAGAGCCTCTCCTTCTGCTCCATGATCGAATCCCGCCGCGTGAGAAGGCTGATGCCGAGAGAGGCGGCGGAGACGAGGGGCGAGCGCATATCGCAGCCACCGCTCGCGAAGAGGTGGCCGTAGGTCCTGCCGCTCTCGCTGATCGGGATCGTGGAGAAGATTCGCTGCAGTTCGTGAAGAGGAAAAGACCGCACTCTTTCGTTGAAGAGGCGGTCTGGCGAGCCGGTGAACGTGCGTCCGGAGGCGATGTCCCGGTAGGCCGTGTCGCAACCGGTTCTTGCCGACAGGTCGGCGAGCAGAGAAGAAATATCGTTCATCTCCAGCAGGTCCATCACATATTCCCTGAACTCGTCGCTCATGCCGAAAGAATCACCCATAACGCTCACCGCCTTTGGCAGGAACACTATTTGCATCTTTTCATTATACATTCCGTTCGCCGACTTGTCCAAAAGAGACAAACGATCTTTTCATTTTTGTCCGTATCTCCCTAGAGGGAGAGGTTGCCGGAGAGATACCCTCCGCATACCGAATCCATTCCCAAACAGGAGGCCGAATTCATGGAAAAAAAAGACAGGAATGTGCAAAAACCGGTATGTTATGAAAAGAGAGAGACGATTCCGGAGGTTTACAGCGGAGTTCCGACATTCCTCGGAGTGCCCAGGATCTCGGAGAGCGAAATCGAAAACTGCGACGTCGTCGTGATGGGAGCGCCCTGGGAAGGGGTCTGTACCACCGGTTCGTTCACAGGCGTGGAGCTCGCGACGAAGACCATCCGGCAGGTCTCGCTCCGCTACGGCGGCTATCTTCCCGAGTTCGGGTACGACTTCTTCGATCACCTTTCGGTCGGAGACATGGGCGACAGCGCCATGTTCAACGGCGACGCGGAGCGGACGTTCGAGTCGATCGAGAAGATGGTCAGCGCCGTCCACGCGAAGGGCAGGAAGAGCGTCCTCTTCGGCGGCGACCACTCCGTCTCGATCCCAACGATCAAGGCACTCGCCGGCATCGGGAAAAAAATCGGCATCGTGCACTTCGACGCCCACCTGGACAATCTCCCCGCGTTTCAGGGGAAGGAGACTACCGCAAGGTGTTCGCCGTTCTATCGGGCCTACGAGACGCCGGAGGTGACCGCCATCGCCCATATCGGCATCAGAGGACCGCGTAACCACCCGACGGGAGTCGGCAACGCGGAGAAACATGGCGCGAAAATTTTCACGGCGGCGGAGATTCACGCCCACGGCTGGGAGAAAATCGCCAAGGAAGTGAAGGAGTTCGTCTGGAGTAAAGCAGACCTGATCTACCTGACGGTGTGCAGCGACGCACTGGACGTCTCCACCAACCCCGGCGGCCCGGCGGACTTCGGAGGGCTGACCTCCCACCAGTTCCTGCAGATGGTACACAGTTTCGCCTCGGAGGGCATCGATGCCTTCGACTTCGTGGAAGTCTACCCGCCGCAGGATCTGAACGGCATTTCGAGCCACATGGCCGCATGGGCCGCAGTCTACGCCATGAACGGCATGGCGCGTAAGTTCGTAAAATAGGTTTTTGCGGACGGCATTATGAAGCGGAGGAGAATCGCTCTTCTGATACCGCACAGCGATACGACGCTGGAGGAAGATCTGCAACGGAGCCTCTCCGGCGGCTGGGTTTTCCACACATCGCGAATGTGGCTGGACGGCGTGGGCGAGTATGAGGAGAAGAAGATGCTGGACGCCGCTTTTCCCGAAGCCGCCCGGATGCTGTGCGGCGTCGCCCGATACGACCGGGCTATCTTCGGCTGCACGTCGGCCTCGGCCGTTTACGGCAAAGAGGGACTGGAACGCCTCGAAAAAAGAATGGGGGCCATGTTCGGATGCCCCGCGGTGAGCGCGTTCGGGGCCGTACTGCGCGAGATCGGCAAGAGAAAGGCAAAACGCATCGCCTTGATCACGCCGTACACGGCGGAGGTTAATCGCTTCGTCGCCGCAAGCCTGAATGAGTTCGGCGTCGAAACGTCGTTCTGCGAGGGGCTCGGCCTGTCGAACGACTCCGCCATCGCCCGCGTGGAACCGGAAGAACTCTTCTCCTTCGCTGCCAGCCGCGCGGAGAGAATCAGAGCGGGAGGCGACCTGCTGTTGCTCTCCTGCACCAACCTGCGGGCGATGGAGATCCGCGAGGCGCTGGAGGACGAACTCGGGCTCGATGTTTTGACCAGCAACCAGAGTATCTGCAATTGGATCGAGAGTGTTTAACGCTTCACCCTTTAAACCTTTGATTTCAAATTGGTACGAGAGGAGATGGCATTATGATCGAGAACAAGACGCAGTACAGTTTGATGGATAAGATCAAATCGGTCGGGCCGGGCATTCTGGTCGTCGGATCGTTCATCGGGCCCGGCACCGTCACCAGCGCCACGAGAGCGGGGGCACAGTTCGGCTATGCCCTGGTATGGGCCGTGGTCTTTTCGGTTATCGCGGTCATCGTCATGCAGGAGATGTCCGCCCGCCTCGGCATCGTCACGCAAAACGGCCTCGCCGAGGAGCTCGTCAAGGAGCTGAACGATTCGCCGATCGCGAAATGGGCGATGACCATCCTGGTCGCATCCGCCATCACGCTCGGAGGAATCGCCTACATGGGGGGCGACCTCACCGGCACCGCCCTTGGCCTTTCCACCATCACCGGCATTCCGACGAAGATCATCGCGCCCGTCTGGGGGCTCTGCGTGCTCGTGTTGATCAACATCGGCGACGCCATCAAATCGCTCGAGAAACTTCTGGCGATCTGCGTGAGCGTCATGGCCGTCGTCTTCGTTATCACGATGGTCATCGTGAAGCCCGACATCGTGGCCATTTTGAGCGGCATCGTGCCGACCATCCCAACCGGCTCGGCGATGACGAGCGTCGCCCTGATCGGCACAACGGTCGTCCCCTACAACATGTTCATCCACGCCACGAGCGCGCGCAAAACATGGAAATCGCCAGACCAACTTCCACTTTCGCGGTTCGACGTCAAGGTCTCCATGATCATCGGCGGCGTCATCACGAGCGCCATCCTGATCACCGCCGCGACGGTCATGTACGGCTTGCCGGTGAACTCCGCGATCGACATGTCCGTACAGTTGAAACCCCTGCTCGGAAACTTCGCAGTCCCCTTCCTCAGCTGCGGGTTGATCGCGGCCGGAGTCTCCTCCGCCGTCATCACGCCGCTTGGCGTCTCGTATGTGCTGGCCGGGCTCTTCGGCTGGGAGATGAGCAAAAAGGACAAGCGATTCTTCTACACGAACATCGCCGTCGTACTCTTCGGCATCATCGTCGCCGCCACGGGCTTCAGCCCACTGAGCATCATCATGATGGCACAGGCCGTCAACGGCATCTTTCTTCCCGTCATCGTCATCGCTGTCGTATTCATCACGAGCAGAAAGCGCGTGCTCGGAGAGTACAAGAACACGCCCTTGCAAATCGCCATCGGCGCCTGCGTCGCCGTGATCTCGCTAATCATCGGCGTTCAGAGCATTTTATCGCTCTTCTAGAGAGCCAAGGCCTCGCGGCGCCGCCGAATCGGAGGCGAGATCGCGGGGCCTGCGTTTATTGATTCCGAAAGCGGTGACAAAGATGGAACTGGAGAATTTACAGGAGGTCGTCGCAAGGATCGGGCGCGACTTTCGCAATACGCAGGGCGAGGGCAGACAGGCCACCTACATCCCGGAGCTGGCAAACGTCGACCCGGATCTCTTCGCCTTCTCCGTCGCGACGACGGACGGACGGATTTTCTCCGCCGGCGAGAGCGGCACAGCCCTTTCGATGCAATCGATGTCCAAGGTCGTCTGTCTCGCCTGCGCGCTCGAGACGCTGGGCGCCGAAGGCGTCTTCTCGTATGTCGGCACGGAGCCGTGCGCCGAGCCCTTCAACTCGATCGTAAAGCTCGAACTCGCCTCCAACAAACCGCTCAACCCCTTCATCAATTCGGGTGCGATCGTCGTCTCCTCGCTGCTCTCGCAACGCTACGGCTCCCACGCGCTCGACAGCGTGCTGGCGTTCGGTTCTCGCATGGCAAACCGGGGACGGGGGAGAGGAAAACCTCTTTTCAACTTCAATGAAAAAATCTACCGTTCGGAGTCGGAGACGGCCAGCCGAAATCGCTCTCTCGCCTACTTTCTGAAGAGCACGGGGTCGCTTCCTCACGACGTGGACGAGACGCTCGCCCTGTACTTTCAGCTCTGCAGCGTCGAGGCCGACAGCGAAGATCTGGCCGCCATCGGGGCCACGATCGCAAACGGAGGCGTCTGCCCGGCGTCGAACGAACGCGTCGTCTCTCTGGAGACCATCTACATCCTGCTGGGGCTGATGAGTACATGCGGGCTTTACAACGAGTCGGGAAAATTCGCGATCGACGTCGGCGTTCCCGCCAAGAGCGGCGTCAGCGGCGGCATCCTCTGCGCTGTGCCGGGCTTGATGGGAATCGGCCTCTTTTCCCCCCCGCTGGACGAGTACGGTAACTCGGTTGCGGGGTTGAAGGCCCTCTCGTACTTCTCGAAGACGATGAAACTTCGCCGGGTGTAAGGGCGGGGAAGAGGACAAACGGAGCCGTGCAATCGTCGGGCGTGAGACGAGGCCACGGCTCCGTTTGTCATTCCGCGTCGCCGGGCTTACGCAGGCGCGCGCCAGACGGCGGCATTACCGCTCGCGCGCTTGCCTCACCGGCGTTTTTTGCGCGTCGCCACGGCCACCGCGCCCACGACTGCCGAAAAAGCGCCCATGAGGCCCGTGCCTGTATCGCAACTGCCGTGACAGGTTTTTCGCGCTTTTTCTCCCACGGTCACCGTGACGGCCGCCGTCTCCGACGGATCCGCGACGAGCGCCGCCGTCATCGTCGTCGTACCGACGGCGAGCCCCGTCACTCTGTACAGTCCGGGCGTGCCCGCCGGTTCGATCTTCGCAATCGTGCCGTCCGCCACCGTCCACACGACGTCGCCGCCCTTCACGGTCACGTCGTTCGTGCCGCCGACGGGAATATCCATGCTCCTCGGCGCCACTTCGAGCATCGCGGCGCTCTTTGCCTTCACAAGCCACAGCGGATCGAGAAGTTTTCCGTCCCTCCCGTCCCCGTCCGGAATCGCCATGACGTTGCCGGAGAGGAACGAATCGCCCGAGGCGTTCACGACCACGCACCCAAACGCTACGCCCGCAGGCGTGAACGAAACCGCGCCCGCGGCCAGCGCCTCGGCCCAGGAGGCGACGCCGGGAATCAGCGAAGACGTTCCGCCGGAAAATTCATAGATGAACCGGACGTTCTCCTCCGACAGCTTCGCCAGCCGCCGCGCGTCCGTCATATTCGCCCATCCTTCGAAGAGCTCGCCCGTTTTCGCCGGAAGGGCCTCGTCGACCGTAAGGGCGATGGCGTTTCCGTTCACCGCCGGACACTTCGTCAAATCGATCGACACGCCGAACGAGCCGGACAACGCCGTGTACTTCGGATCGTTCAGCGCGGCGGGGGAAATCGGCCGGAACGCTCCGGCGGGCACGGTCCTCAGGACCGTCACGGCGCTCAGGCCGAGACGCTTCGCGATCTCCTCGAGCGTCGGGCGCGGCACGTTTCGAACCGAGACCGACGGATTTTTCAACTCCGCATCGAGCGCCCGCAGCGCCCCGCAGATGTGTTGCGAGCCGGCGCAGGGGGACGGAGGCGGAGGCTCCGGAGAAGGGCCGGGCGGCGGCACGTACGTCGGAACGACCGTGATATCGAAGGAGGCGGTAAGCGTCAGGTCGCCCGACGCGGCGTAGCGCAACCCGGCCTCTTCGGTCCCGCTCCGCGTGCCGTTCATGTAGGTGACCACGAGCATGTTGCAGCCAGGGACGAACGTCAGCCCGTCAAGCCCTTGCGGCGGCACGTAGCCCGTCACCAGATAGGAAATCCAGTCGCCGACGAAAATCAAGTTGACGGTTTTCGCGCCGTTTGCGTCGAAGGAGAGTTTGAGGGGAGCGATGCGCGCGCGGGGACTGCCGTCGCTGCCGAAAAAAACGGCGGGACGCGGACGACCGGGGTCCCACGCGGGATAAAACCACGCATGCCCGTCCGGTGTTCCCGTACCCGACAGATCCCATCCGGTGAAATGGCTCGCCACCGCGAAATCGCCCGTACCGAGCCCCGCCGCACCGTCGTCGCTCGGAGTGCCGCCCTTGTCCCCGATGCCGTTGGCGATCCCCGGCGCCGCGTCCTTATTCCAATAGCAGCCGGCCACCGAATCCAAAAGCGAACTTCCCACGACGCCCCCGGCTGTCACAGAAGCCCCGGAGCCCGCCGTCAGGCCGGCGTACGAATAGCAATTCGAGACTTCTTCCCCCAAAATCCATCCCACGATGCCTCCCGTATATGGGAAGCCGTTGTTCGTATTGCCGCCGGCAACCGCTCCCGTGTTCGCGCAGTCCGAAATCGTCCCGATGCCGCTGCAGCTGCCGGCGATGCCGCCGGTCTGGGAAAATCCGTTCGTGCCCGTTCCGCCGCCCGCAATCGTGCCGGCATTCGCGCAGTTCAGAACCCTCGCGTTATTCACTCCGGCGATGCCGCCGGCCCGGGAATACCCGCTCGTGCCCAAGGAGCTGCCGCCTCGGATTTCCACGGCGCTCGCGCAGTTCGAAATCGTCCCCCCGGCCGAGTTGTACCCCGCAATGCCGCCAACGGACGTGGAGGCGTTGTTTCCCGTCATCGTGGCACCCACGATCGCTCTCGCGTCGTCGCAGTTCGAATTTCCGGCGACGGCGCAGTCGATGATCGTGATGCCGTTGCCCCATCCCACCACGCCGCCGATGTAGACGTTGCTGTTGTTCCCCGGCACGGTTCCGCCCACGACCGCTCCCGCTACCGTGCAATTCCGGATGCTGCTGCCGCTCACCGACATGCCGGCGATGCCTCCCACGGCGTAACTTCCGCCGGCGGGCTTGTCGCCCATCCGTATGTCGACTGCCACGTTCAGGTTCGCCACGTCGCCCCGCTTCAGCGCCGCTTCTCCCACGCAGCCGAAGAGCCCGACGCACAGCTCCGTCCCTCCGCTGTACGCCAACCCCGAAACCATATACCCATCGCCGTCGAAAGTGCCGATAAACGCGTAATCGGGCCTGGGTATGAGCCCCAGATCCAACGAAGGATCCGTGACGGCGAGCGCCTCTTTGCCGATCGGCGTCCAGTTATGCGCGGACAGGTCGATGTCGGCCGTGAGTTTGAAGTATTTGCCGTTGCTGAACCCGGCGCCTTCGTTTACCTGCTGCGCCAGATATGCGAGCTGCCCCGCCGTCGCGATTCGGTAGGGATTCGTCTGCGATCCGTCCCCGCCCGCAAAACCGGCCGCGACGTTCCCCGCGTCCTGCCAGTTCCCCGTCGCCGCGCTCCCTACGCTCGCGAAAAAAAACAGAAAGAACAACGCCAACGCCATACTCTTAACAGCACAGGTGCCTTTCAAAACAACCCCTCCCTGTCGTAAGTACAAAAATGTACGTTGCCATAAAACCAGTTCATGCAACCGTTCGTTGCGTCCAATAAACACCCTCGTCGAACGCGATTTGCCATCATGCTGAGTGACTGACACAAATTCATCAAGTTAAATCATAACAGTGGTAGATGTTTTCAAAGAGACACATCGGCTCCTTGTTATGGAGTCTTCTTAAGGCTTCTTTCCGTGTCGGCGCCACCGGCAGAGAATCGTCGATTGCAC
>JAVBQG010000015.1:0-105792 GCA_031549185.1 Synergistaceae bacterium
TCCTGCTTGTCCTTCAGGAGTTTATGGCCGCGCTTCGCCACCACGATACGCCTCTTCAGACGCGACAACTCCATGCGGTTGGGGTTTACGTTGAGAGCTTTGGCCATCGCCTTCCCCTCCCGTTCCTATGCCGTCACGCTCTGATGCGCCTTTTCCTCTTGCGCGGCGAGCAGCGGCTGCAAATATTTTTCGATGTAGGCGTCTCGGACGCGCTTCAGTTCCTTCACCGGGATCAGCGTCAGCAACTCCCAACCCAGCTGTAGCGTCTCCTCGATCGTGCGGTTCTCGTACTCGTCCTGGCGCACGTAGGTATCCTCGAAGAGGTCGGCGAACTTGGCGAACGCCTTGTCCTCCTCCGTGAGGGCTCCTTCGCCCAGGATGACCGCCAGCTCTTTCGCTTCCTTACCGTGCGAATAGGCGGCGAAGAGCTGGTTCATGAGGTCGGCGTGGTCCTCGCGCGTCTTGCCCTTGCCGATGCCCTTGTCCTTGAGCCGCGAGAGCGACGGCATGACGTCGACCGGCGGATAGATGCCCTTGCGGTGCAGTCCACGCCCCAGGATGATCTGTCCTTCCGTGATATAGCCGGTGAGGTCGGGGATCGGATGCGTCTTGTCGTCCTCGGGCATGGTCAGGATCGGGAACTGCGTGATCGAGCCGTCCTTGCCGCGCAGGCGCCCAGCGCGCTCGTACATCGTCGCGAGGTCGGTGTAGAGATAGCCCGGATAGCCGCGGCGGCCCGGGACTTCCTTGCGCGCCGCCGAAATTTCGCGCAACGCTTCGCAGTAGTTCGTGAGGTCGGTCAGGATGACCAGGACGTGCATGTCGTGCTCGAACGCCAGATACTCCGCGCAGGTCAGCGCGAGGCGCGGCGTCGCGATGCGTTCGATCGCCGGGTCGTCCGCCAGATTGACGAACATGACGGTGCGCTCGAGCGCGCCCGTCTTGCGGAAGTCCTCCATGAAGAACGACGCCTCTTCGAAGGTGATGCCCATCGCCGCAAAGACGACGGCGAAAGCGGCGTGCCCGCTGATAACCGTAGACTGGCGCGCAATCTGCGCCGCCATGCGGTTGTGCGGCATACCGCTGCCCGAGAAGATCGGCAGCTTCTGCCCGCGGACGAGCGGGTTCATGCCGTCGATTGTAGAGATGCCCGTTTGGATGAACTCCGACGGGTAATCGCGGGAATACGGGTTCATCGGGTTGCCGTTGACGTCGAGCGAGGTTTCGGGGATGATGTCTGCGCCGCCGTCGATGGGAGCGCCGCGTCCGTTGAAGATGCGGCCGAGCATGCTCTTCGCGACCGGCAGCATCAGGACGTCGCCCAGGAAGCGAATCTTCGTCGTGTCGGCATCGATGCCGGTACTTCCCTCATAAACCTGCACGAGCGCCCTGTCCTCCGTGATCTCGAGGACTCTGCCGCGCCGGCGCTCGCCGGTCGCGAGGCGGATCTCCGCGAGCTCGTCGTACTTGACGTCTGCGACCTTATCGACCACCATCAGCGGCCCCGAGAGGTTCGAGATGGTACTGTACTCCTTAGGCAACATCTTCCTCACCTCCGGCTGCCGTCAATTTGCTGAGTTCCTCTTTGATCTTGTTCTCCAGGTCGTCGAGGCCCGCGATGTTCGCCTCTTCTACGTAGCGCATGCGCGAGATTTCCTCGCGAATCGGCATGCCGATCAGTTCGCGAAGCAGCGCGCCGCGGCTCAACGCCTGCATTCCTAGGCGGTGGAACGTCAGGATGTTGCGCAGCATCTTCACCTGCTTGTCCATGGACGCGTAGGTGTCGATCTCGTGGAAGGAGTTCTGGTGCAGAAAGTCCTCGCGGATCGACTTCGAGGTCTCCATGACCATGCGCTCTTCCTTGGAAAGCGCGTCGATGCCTACCAGGCGCACGATCTCCTTGAGCTGATCCTCGTCCTCAAGCAGCGACATCGCTTGGATGCGCATCTCGCTCCATTCGCCGTCGTACTCGTTGTCCCAGTACTCCCCCATCGTCTCCGCGTAGAGTGAGTAGCTGGTGAGCCAGTTGATGGCCGGGAAGTGGCGCTGATAGGCGAGCTGCGCGTCCAGCCCCCAGAAGACCTTGGCCACGCGGAGCGTGTTCTGGGTAACCGGTTCGGAGAGGTCTCCGCCCGGAGGGGAGACCGCGCCGATGACGGAGACGGCGCCCTCGCGCCCGTCTTTGCCGAGGCAGATTGCGCGTCCCGCGCGTTCGTAGAACGAGGCGAGGCGCGTTCCCAGATACGCCGGATAGCCCTCTTCGCCGGGCATCTCCTCGAGTCGTCCGGACATCTCGCGGAGCGCCTCGGCCCAGCGGCTCGTGGAATCCGCCATAAGCGCGACCGAGTATCCCATGTCTCTAAAATATTCTGCGATCGTAATCCCCGTGTAGATCGACGCCTCGCGGGCAGCGACCGGCATGTTGGAGGTATTCGCGATGAGCAGCGTCCTCTTCATGAGGGGCTGTCCGGAGCGCGGGTCCTCCAGCTCGGGGAATTCAAGCAGAACGTCTGTCATCTCGTTGCCGCGTTCTCCACAGCCGATGTAGACGACGATCTCGGCGTCCGCCCACTTTGCCAGCTGGTGCTGGATGACCGTCTTGCCGGAGCCGAACGGACCGGGGACGCAGGCGGTTCCTCCGCGCGCGATCGGGAAGAACGTGTCGACGACGCGCTGGCCTGTCGAAAGTGGAACCTCCGGCGGCAGGCGCTTCGCCACAGGGCGCGGCGAGCGCACGGGCCAGCGGGAGAGCATGGCGATTTTGCACTCGTTTCCGTTCGTTTCCTTGAGGACCGCAATGGTCTCCTCTACCGTGAACTCGCCGCTTTTGATCTCGGCGACGGTACCTTTCACCCCCGGCGGTACCATGATGCGGTGTTCGACGAGGACGGTCTCCTTCACGATCCCGAGCACGTCGCCGGCCTCCACTTCCGTTCCGGACGAGACGGACGGTTCGAAATTCCACTTTTTCGTGCGGCTGATCGCGGGGACAAAGATGCCGCGCGTGATATACGGGCTCTCCGCGACCGCCTCAATGCTCTCCAGCGGTCTCTGGATGCCGTCGTAAAACTGCTCGATCAAGCCGGGGCCCAACTCGACGCTGAGCGGTTCGCTGGTGCAAACGACCGCCTCTCCCGGTTTCAACCCCGACGTTTCCTCATATACCTGCACGGAAGCCGTGTCGTCGCGAAGCTCGATGATCTCCCCAACCAACCCGGCCTTTCCCACTCGAACCACGTCGAACATACAGGCGCCCAGCATGCCCTTCGCCACAACAAGCGGGCCCGATATTTTCGCGATGGTTCCTTGTATCGCATTCGCTGTGGCCACTCACATCGCCTCCATAAACAAATGTACTCTTCAAACGTCAGTGGACGTTGAAAATATCCATGCCGACGGCTCGCTCGGCGCTTCTGCGGATCGATTCGACGCCTATTCCGAGCGAACCTGTCTGATTCGGGACAGGGATGACGCTCGTCATCGCCGTCTCGTTGATCTGGTCCATATCTGCCTGGAATGCGGCGTAGACCGATTCCTCGAGGAAGACGATCGCATAGCCATCTCGCGCGAATTTGGAGATAAGGTGCGGCGCCTCGGCCTGATTTTCGGCAGTCAACACCACGGTTTCGATTCCGATCGCCTGAAACGGGAGTACGCTGTCGTAGCTGCCCACGGCCGCCATTGGGGCTTCGGCGCTGTTAGTAGCCATGTCTCAAGGACCTCCTTACCTCTTCCCTGTCCGCCGCCATCCCTTTGGAGACGAGAATCGTCCGTATATTCTTGACCTCCATCTCCTTGCCCCAAAGATAGGCAAGGATGTTCTCGGGGGCATTGCTGCTGTAGCGGGCTCCCGCGAGCACCGCTTGGCAGTAGTCGTCCAGAGCTTTTTCCAGAGAGACGATCAGATTGTCGAAGTTACCGTCGTCCTGCACGGCGGATAAGGCGCTGCCGATGTTCGAGAAGGAGAGCATTCTCCCCCAGCTGTCGAACGGCTCGGGAAGAAGCGAGATCAGCACATCGCACGAAATCGTTCCTTCCGCGTGCAGGAAGGAATACGCCCTCGCCGCGTCGATGCCGAAGCGCCTCAGGCGCAGGAGGTTGCGAATATTTTCCGCGTCGATTCTCGCGCGGGCCCAAGCCACGATACCCGGCTCGCCCAGGTTCTTCGCAAGTTGCAGCATTGCGAGGAACATCTGTTCGTCCAGCATCCGCTCCACTTCGACGATATCTCTCGTCTGTTCCCACTGTGTGACGCAGGCGGGAATGACGGACGCCAGTCCGTACGGCAGCAGATTGTAATCCTCAGATTCCACGTTCGTGATCAGGTCGTCGACGGGGATGGTTCCAAGCGACGTCAGGAGATCCCATCGTTTTTTACCGCCCGTTCTGGCGTTGAAGATGCTCTTGAGCAGGACCTTCACGTTGTGAAAGTCATAGGGTATGCGGCAGAGATCGATCAACGCCCTGTCGGGAACAAACGTCTGCAATTCTGCGTAGGTCGACAGCAACTCTGCCTCGAGGGCGCTGTCGTACCGTTCTCCCTCCACGCTTGCGAGTCCCTTTGCGTAGCTCGTCTCCCCCAGGATTTTCAGGGCGCTGCCGAGGTCGTCCGCTTCGAGCAATCGCCCGAACTGGCCGGAATCGAAGAGAAGGTGCTCCATTGCGCGGATACGTGCTACTGCATAGCCGTAAGCCTCGCTGCGGGACATCAGATCACCCCTCTCAGGCCGCCGGGAAGAGCCGCTTTACGACTTCCGTCTCCAGCTTTTCCTGTGCTGTCTGCACCAGCATCTCCCATGAGCAGTTGATACAGATGCGCCCCTTTGCCAGTAGAAAACCGCCGGAGATATTCTGACGCTCGTCCGCCAGTGTTACTTCCGTTCCATGTTTTGCGTTGAAAGCGTCGAGCCAGGTTTTGTCGATGTACTTTTCGTCTGCCGACAGCCCCATGACTTCGTCCCCGGTCTCGATCGCCGCTTTCAACAAGCGCTCGCAGAAAGCGAGATACTCGTCTCTACCCAGCTCGTTCATTTTTTTCAGCGCGCCGTCGAAGACATCCTGTATCAACTTTCTCTGAGCGGCCAGCATCAACTTGCTTACGTCGAGCTTTGCCACGATGTCGCGTCTGCGGAATATTTCCGGGCGCTCGCGGTCGAAACGGAGCTTTGCTGCGGCCTCTATTTTGTTGATTTCGACCTGGGCCTCTTTGTTAATCTCCGCTTCCTGTTCACGTGCGCGGGCGAGAATTTTTTCCGCCTCCGCCCTTGCGTCCTGTTCTATTTTTTCCGTAATCTGCGCCAGCGACATGGTATCTCCCCCTGTCCGGCTGTTAAAGCTTGATTCCGTTCAGCATCAGAATGCTCATCAGAAGGCCGAAAACTGCATAAGTCTCGCACATGGCGGGAAGGATGACCGCCTTACCGATCTGTTCGGGGCGCTTGGAGATCATCAGGATCGAAGCGGCCGAGGACTTGCCCTGCCAGATGGCGGAATAGTAACCGGAGATTGCGATCGGCAGACAGGCGCATCCGATGGCAAGGCCCTGCCATACGGTCAAAGCAACGGTGCCGCCTCCGAGAAGGCCCACCTTCTGCATGGCGAGCACAGCCACTAGCAGCCCGTAGATGCCCTGCGTTCCGGGGAGCGCGAGAAGAACCAACGCGTAACCGAACTTCTTCGGGTCCTCGGTCATGATGCCGGCGGCCGCTTCATTTGCGATACCGATGCCCCAGGCGGAGCCAGAGCCGGCAAAGCCAACCGCGAGAGCCGCCCCAAGTATGACAAGTGCCGGACCGAGTTGTTCTGCCATTGTTGCGAGTACACTTTCCATGATTACATCACGCCTCCTTAGCGTATTAGAAAATCGTAACCCGAATTTAGTTGTTCGGTGTCGGTTCTGAGACCTTTACATATTGCGTGGATATGCGCAGAGGCGAAAAATCTTCCCCCGACGCTTCGTAAAACTTGCCGAAAAACTCGACGTACTGAAGCCTGAGAGAGTGGATAAATGCGCCCAGCATGTTGACGGCGATGCTGAAAAGATGCCCAAGCACAAAGATCAGGATCCCGAGGAGAACGCCGATGCCCGGAATGTCTGCAACCAACCTCGCCAGTAGATTGATGACCATGCCGACTGCGGCGGAGCCGAGTCCCAGGGCCAGAAGGCGGCTGTAACTCAGGACGTCCCCCAGGTAACCAGTTACGTTGTACAGGCTCATGACGCCGGAGAAGAGTTTTCCAGGAATATTCTCCTTCTCGCGTCCTTGTGTCGCCACGAGGATCAGGGCGCCCAGAGCGGCGATTGCCCCGCTGGCTTTTGTCGGCATGGGAAGCGTTCCCGCAGAGGAGAGACCCACCAGCACGAGACCGCACAGAAAAATAATCCACCCACCCTGATCCGCCAGCGCCGCCAGCTTGTCGCCCTTCTTCCAATTCCCCCTCATGGCGATCAGAAGGCCGACCATGATCTGGATGAAACCGAGGGAGAGCGAAATATAGAGCATCGTCATCGGATCGTTCATCGGGTCGAGCAGCTGCAACGATTTGATCGGCATCAACGGTTTGAGGAACGGGAAACTGGCGATGCTGTCGCCGAACCACGAAAAGGTGATCGCACCCATCACGACGGCAGCGACATTGCCGATCGTCAGGATGAGAAAGAACTTTTTGAGCGTGCCCGACAGCTGCTTTTTCATCATGAGAAAGATCAGGATGCCCGCGATGATGAGGCCGTAGCCGGCGTCGCCGAAACACATGCCGAAGAAGAGATAGAAGAACGGGGCGACGACCATCGTAGGATCCACCCCGCCGTATGTAGGCGTTCCATACATCTCGGTGAGCGGTTCGATGGGGGATGCCCACGCCGGATTTTGCAACAGAGTCGGGGGTCTTTCCTCCTGTTCCGGCTCCACGAGAGCGATCTCCGTAAGGGATTCGTACGGTTTCATTGCTGATTCGAACGAGTCCAGGCAGGGTGCAGGCAGCCAGAACGACAGGAGCAGAATCTGTTCGGTCTGTTCACCCGAGGCCAGGGAATCAATCTTCGCCTTCTGCACGCTCCAGTAATCGCTGCAAAGCTGGGATGTCCTGTATCCTTCGTTGGCTATCCCGGAGATCTCCGCCGAAACTTCCTTCTCGTCGGCCTCCAGTTTTGCGAGTTCCGCCCTCAGCGCATCGAGCTCATCCGAGACCGGAAGGGCGAACTGAGAGGGGACGTCGACTCGAGACGCCGCATGTTTCTCCAGCGCGGACTGAAGATCGTCGCTGCGCTCTCTCGCGTAAAGTACGGCAATCGTCTGGCTGGTTTCCTTCTCGGTCGTCGGCAGGTAAGAGACCTCCACCATCTCGCCGAGCGCCTCCTCCAGCGCGGAGACAAGAGACGAAAGCTGCGTTTTGGGTGCGGAGAGCAACAGCCCCGTCACTCCCTCTGTCCCCTTGTTGAAGAGCTCCAAGGGGTACGGAAGCCCGTGGAGGGGTTGAAGCTGGGTGATGAGTCCGCGCACCCTCGACATGCCCGCTCTCGCGTCCGACAACCTCTTCTCCTGATCTCTCAAGCGCGAAGAGAGGTCGCGGAATTTGTCCTCGGAAGCCAGTTCAGCCAAGGAGTTCAGGGTGTATTCGGGAACGTCGCCCATGGCTCTTGCGATGCCGCTGCCCTTTTCCGTGGCGAACGG
This sequence comes from Synergistaceae bacterium, assembly GCA_031549185.1. Taxonomy (GTDB): domain Bacteria; phylum Synergistota; class Synergistia; order Synergistales; family Synergistaceae; genus JAVBQG01. Next base: position 7,674 of record JAVBQG010000015.1, read on the forward strand.
CTCCAGAAAACGCGCGACGAATCTGATCTCCCCCAGCAGGTCCTCCACATGACGCAACTTGGTTCTCAGAGGTGCCAGCGTTTTTTCATCCACAAGATCGTTGTCCTGCTGGATAAATTGACAGCAACCCAGTTCCTGCAGCTCGTGAATCAGCTCCTCGGAGACGGATTTATGTACGGCCATGTGGATTTTTTGCATCTCAGTCAGCGCCATTGGTTGCCATCACCTCTTTGGTTAGCCAATCGGTAACTTTGGCGGTATCGGCTTGTTTACTGCGATAGAAAGCATCCGCTTCGCCTTTTCCTGTTTCGACCACCTTCACGGCATTCTGTTCGGCGGAGGCTTCCGTTTCCTTGACTTGTTCTCTGAAGGTTCTGTGGGATTTCTGTTTCGCCTCTTTGATGGACTGTTCGGCAGCCGTTCTCGCGGACGCCGTAATCCTGGCGGCTTCCTGCTTCGCGTTCGCCACGATCTCTTTTCCTTCCGCTTCCTTGGCTCTGATGTCGTCTGCCACGTTTCCGGCCAATCACTCCACCCCCTCTCGAAAATAAGCTGTGATGTTGTGCGTACATTCACGATAATGCGATGATTCTACCCTTCAAAAAAAAAGGCGTCAAATCGCATGGGGCTAAAATGCCGATTTTTCTGAAAAATAGGTGAAGTGCTTTGTCGTTTAAGAATCCAAGCCAGAATTTGTATTACGTAAAATAAAAACGCCGCATGCGACAGGAGGTCTCTTAAAAAGTAACCCGGGCAATTTTGCCCGGGCTGTCATGGTCGTATGGTGGGTGATAGAGGAATCGAACCTCTGACCTCTTCCGTGTCAAGGAAGCGTTCTACCTCTGAACTAATCACCCAACGAGGAAGCATTCTACTGACATCCCGGCCTCTTGTCAACTGCTTTGGCGAAAAAGAACGACTATAGTTTTGCGAGATCCTCCTGATATTTAGTGACCTCTTTTGTCACGACGCCGGAATAACGTTCGTATTTTACTTCCGTCCCCTGCAAAGAGCCGATGCCCTTTCCGCTTAGGTCCCCGGAGTCCTGTTTTTGTCTTGCGAGCAGGATGTAATTGTCCCACCTCTTCATGGTCTCGACGTCTTCGTCGGGCACCCTCTGAAATTTGGCGACACTGAAGAGGCTCTGTTTGAGCTCCTCCATCAGGACGAGGTTCTCTCTCATTTTATAGTATACGATCATCAGAAAATGGGCGTTAATCAAATCGTCCTTGCGAAACGGCATTTCCGCCTCGGGTACGACGATCCGATCCCTGTGGGGGCGATAAAAATCCTTGTAATCGTATACGACATTGGCAGCCCACACGACAGCGTCCATAAAATCCGCTTTGTTGAACAACATGCCATAATATCCGTCTTTTCTGATTCTTTCGACGATAGCCCGGTTTTTGGGTAATGCGCCGGCAAACTCTCTTTCTTCACGCCCTCTGCCCATCAAAGTCGCTCCTCCATTTGCAAGAACGTAGCCTTGTACGCGATATCGTAAATTTTACACCATAGCCTCTGTATTTGGAATCATGTGTGCGATAATGTCGTGGTCGTTTGAATTTTTTGTGCGGGGGCGCTGTGATGGGCAAGATCAGAGAGGACATTTTCAAACGACTCAGGCTGTACGTCGGTATCGTCGCGGCCTTCGGCTTTGTCTCCTACCTTGCCTTCGCACGGGCTCTTCCCGTATTGATCGCGCCTCTCGCCGCTTCGGCGTGTATTTTATTCGCGGTTCCTCACAGTCATTTCGCCCGACCCAAGAACGTGATACTGGGACATGTGCTGTCGGCGGCGATCGGCGTTTTTTTACACGCGGCCTTCGGCGTCCACTGGTTTGCCAGCGCTCTTTGCGTGGCGTTGGCGGTTGCCGTGATGGACCTCACGGACACGATGCATCCGCCGGCGGCGGCGACGAGCCTGCTTGCCCTTACGACCTCGCAGGGGTATCGATTCGTCTTCACGCCGGTCGCGCTTGGCGCCTGCGTGCTGGTGCTCGTATCCGAGTTCGTTAAGTTTACGCTGCGGGAGCCTCCGGTGCGGAAATAAAAAACATTGTCTCTCTCTTGACGTGCGAAATGTTTCAGCTACACTCTGTAATAGCCGATAACCAATATGAAGTTGGTTATTCTTCACGGATTGAAGGAGGCTATTCGAATGGGAGACTCGCTGTTTCAAGTCACCGGCATCAGCTCCGGCATCGACTGGGGCTCGATCATCGACAAAACCATAGAGGCTGCCAAAAAGCCCGCCACGCAGTGGCAGAACAAGATCGATACGCTCGAGGTGAAGAAGACGCTCTATCAGCAACTGTCGAGCGAATTCTACAAGCTTCGCAACACGCTGACCCCCCTGAAACTCGAATCCACCTATCTGGCCAAGACAGCCGAATTCGCGGTGCGAACGCCTGCGGGCGCGGATCCGGCGAGTATCGTGAAGGCGACCGTGAAGACTGACGCCGCGATCTCCTCGTGGGACTTGGACATCCAGCAGATCGCCAGAACGCAACGCCACATATCCGGCAGGGTCAGCGATCCCTCGGCTGCCCTCAATCTGGAGGGCAAGTTCCGAATCATGGCGGACGAGCGGTGGACCACGATCGAGATCGAAAAGGGCGACACGATCCGCACGATCAACCAGAAGCTGCAGAATGCCAAGGACCAGTTCGGCAACAGTATGCCGATCACCGCGCAGCTCGTCGACAACCGTCTCGTGATCGACAGCCTCAACGGGGGACTCAACAACACGGGGGTCAAGACGCTTGAACCGATTACCATGAGCGACTCCGACCTCATGTACCTTCCTCGCGCGGGAATGAATTACTCCAAAGACCCGGCGGAGCAGACTTCCTATCCCCCACAGTTGTTGTCGGTGTCCTCGGGCAGCACCACGTATATCGAGGGGGTCGACTACACATACGACGCATCCAAGGGGCTCATCACCTGGAAGACGGGGGCGGGCACGAAACGGCCCTCCACAGGCGAGGACGCCGATATTCTGTATATGAAGGATACCGAGGTCACATACGGTGGCACCGGCGTCGATTCGCTGCCGCACATGCCCTCCGGTGCGGCCTACGATCCCGGGACCAGGGTCGACATCTACAAATCGGACGGCAAAAAATACACGCAGGCGACGAAGGCGGACGTCCTCGCCAGCACGGCGGGCAACTGGGATTACTACGTCGACTATACGACCGAGGAGATCGTCTGGAACACCAATCCCGGTACGCGGGCCAGCGCTACGATTCCGGGGAGCGGCGATAAGTACACGATCAGAATCGGCGCGCAGTCGGATTACGCGACCTCCCAGAACAAATTTTACATGGAAGCGGACGACATGACGTCGAACTCTATCCTCGCCAAGCTCGGTTTCATCACGATGGACGACAATGGCGACTGGTTGTACCCGGAGGGTGGCTACATCGAAGCGCAGGACGCCAAACTCAAGGTCAACGGCGTCCCCATCACCCGGCAGACCAACACCATCGACGACATCGTCGCGAACGTGACGCTCGAGCTGAAGGGCGAGGGCAAGCTGACGATGGACATCACGCAGGACGCCCAGAAGGCCGTCGATGGGGTGCAGGCGTTCATCGACCAGTACAACCAGGTCATGACATGGATCAACACGTATGTCAACGAAAAGTCGGACAAAAAGACGACAACGGACGATGAAGACCATCTCTCCTCGCTGATCCAGAACAGCAAGGGCAATACGGTCTTCGGTCTGCTGCACGGCGACCAGCTGCTCTGGTCGATCAAGAACCAGATGCGCAATTTGATGGCCAATCCGATTACCACGCTGTCCGGTACGCTGAACTCGAAGAAGTTCCTGCACCCCGCCGAGGCGCTGAGCATGCAGGGGGCGTTCTACATCAATGTCGGCGGTATGTCGGCGAAGATCAACGTCTCGAAGACGGACTCGCTGGAGGACATCCAGAAAAAGCTGCAGCAGGCGACCAACGCGGTTGCCTCAGAGAGCGGGGCGCTTCCGCCGTCCCCCAAATCGCTGGGGTTAAATGTGACCATACAGGATGGCCAGCTTGTCATCAGCACGGCCAAGACCACCTCCACCAGCACACAGTTGTCGTCCAAACCGCTGCGGAGCAAGACGGAAAAATACGACTATCTACCCGTCGTGACGGAAAGCGCCAGCCCCGTCAGCGGCGTCCTTGCGGTCTATCAGGGCAACACGATGTACGAAGAGGGCAAGGATTTCCGGGTCACCAGGGAGGAAAATTCCAGCGGCGTGATCCAGAGCAAGATCGTGTGGCTCGACGGCGGCAAGGCGCCGAAGACCGGAGAGTACTACAACGTCGAGTACGGGTATAACGGCTCAGCCATCTCGTACAGTTTTATTGAGGACTCGTCGTCGACTCCCGGTGGCGGGTACTCGAGGAGCCTGTCCGAGCTCGGTCTGCACCAGGACTCCAGCAAGATTCTGCTCTCCAAGTTTGGAATTACGACCGAGAGCACGGATTACGGCAAGAGTGGTCTGCTCGAGTTCGACTCCGACAAGTTCTTCGAAGCGCTGAAGGAGGATCCGAAGGCCGTATCCACCGTCATGACCAGCTTCATGCGCGACATCATGGATACGTACATCGGCAACCTGGTCGACTCGACCAGTATCGTCGTCGGATCGTCCGTCGTGACCAAGGGGCGCGTGGCGACCCAGCTAAACGCGATCGACACCGAGATCGGCACGCTGAACAAGCAGATCACGAAGCTCGAGAAATCGCTGGAGCAGAAGCAGGCCGCCATGTATAAGCGCTATACGGACATGGAGCAGGCGATCCAGAAGCTGAACGCGCAGATGTCGAGTATGTCGCAGTATTTCAACAACGCGAGTTCAAAAGGCTCGTAGTGGGGCTATACCGGAAAATAAAGAAGGAGCGCGGTGCTTTTTTGCTCGCGCTCCTTTTTTATATCTCTAAGATTTGCAATCTTTGCCCTTTGGGCCCCTGACGATAAATCGGTCTTTTTCTAGAATTGAATCCCGGCGGAGGCCTTCTGCACCAGCCCCATCCTCCAGGCCATGACGGCCGCCTGCGTGCGATCGTTGAGGTTCAGCTTCTTTAGCAAGTGGCTGACGTGGTTTTTAACGGTCTTCTCCGACAGGACCATCTTACTGGAGATCTCCGCGTTGTTGAAACCCTGCGACAGCCAGTAGAGCACCTCTTTCTCCCGCTGTGTCAGGAGCATCATGACGTCCTTCTCCTCTTGGTGTTTCTGGAAGGTGTTGAGTAGTTTGCCGGCGACCTTCGGGTCGACGTACGACTCGCCTTCGAAAACCGAACGCAGCGCCGAGAGCAGATCGGGCATACCCGATGACTTGAGAATATAGCCGCTGATGCCAGCCGAAGAGAGGGCAGCCAAGTGCTCCTCGTCGTCGTAGGCTGTTATCGCGACGAATTTCGAACGGCACTGCTCGCTCTTGAGCTCCTTGACGACTTGCCCGCCATCCATTTTCGGCATGTTGATGTCGAGCAGGACGATGTCCGGGTTGGTCGCGCGCGTCAGTTCCACGGCCTCCAGTCCGTCCTTCGCCTCCCCCACGACTTCGATGTCGTTCTCAAGTTCCAAAAGTCTCCTGAGGCCATCACGAAACAGACGGTGGTCGTCGGCAAGCAGAAGTCTAATTTTGTTCATTGCCATCTCTCCCTAAAGGTACCGTTATCTGAATGTGAGTGCCTTCTCCGGCCTTGCTGTCGATTTTGAACGTGCCATTCACGAAATGAATTCGCTCCGACATGTTGGTCAGGCCAAACGAACCTCTTTCAGCAGCGAGCGCGCGGCCCTTTTCGATGTTAAAACCGCATCCGTTGTCGGAAATGCTCAAATTGAGTTCCCGCTCGTTGTATGCATATTTTACGCTGATGGCTGTGGCGTTTCCGTGCCTCAATGCATTGGAAGCCGCCTCTTGAACGACGCGAAAGACATTCGAGCGCAGGACGGAGGGGAAGGAATCCTCGTCGTTCGGTATATCGACCTGGAAATCGATGCTGTGCCTCTCTCTATAATTTTCGGCCAATCTTCTGATTGCTTTACCCAGACCTTTGTCGAGTCCCAGTGGTTGCAATTGTAACAGAAAACCTCTGAAGTCGCCAAGCGCCTCCTGCATCTGCGCCTTGATGCGCGATATTTCAAGCATAATCGCGTCAACGTTGCCGGCCTTCGCCACCCGCTCGAGGTATTCGAACGAAAGAATCGACGCGGCGAACTGTTGTATCGGACCGTCGTGTATCTCTCTGGCGAGGCGCTTGTTTTCACGTTCGGCAAATTGAAGGGCGAGGGCGACCGTGCGGAGGTCTCCTGTCGATTTGAGCGATTCCATGGAGTCGATTCTGTTGCGGAGAATTTCGACGGCGAGGCGCAACTTACCCATCATGTTGGTGCTGTGCCCCATGATTCTTTCCATGCGAATTTTTTCGCGCTCCAGGTCGTCTCGGCGGCGTCGCAGATAGCGTTCGCGCTCTTCGAAGGAAGCGCGCAATCGCATATACCGCTCCGCTTCCTCGTACATGCGGGCCTGGGCGTCGTAATCTCGGCTTATTTCGGCTTTGGCGAGGGCCTGTCGGGCCTGTTTGTATGCTTCCGTGACGGCGTCGTTCGCCGCTACGACCTCTGCAACCTCTTTTCTGACATCCGTGAGTTCGGCGTACAAATCACGTAAACCATGCAATACGTCGTCACGGATTCCTACAACATGGTCTATACTATAATTCAAAAATTCGTTCGTTCGATCCAGAACGTTCTGCAGCTTGTTCTTGAACGTGACCTCAACCATGTTGTAAGCTTTGCCTCCCCGTTGTTTCTTTATTATATTATAACGGGTGAGTGAATTATTCATAGGGGTTTCTTCCATTTAATCCGGTTATTATTGAAAATTTGTGTTTGAAAAAATGAAGAGAATGCGGGAGGAATTCGATTGTCGAAAGAAAAAACTCCGACTCTCGACCGAAATATTGCCAGGGCGATCGGACGAGCGGTTTCCGATTTTTCAATGATCCGCGAACGTGATAAAATATTGGTAGGTCTGTCGGGGGGAAAAGACAGCGCTCTTTTGCTCTACGCGTTGCGACGTTTGCAGTTTCGCAGCCCGGTTCGCTTCGACCTCGCCGCCCTTACGGTGGATCCGACGGATGAGGGCGTCGATTTTTCGGCGTTGGCGGCATTCGTCTCGGAGCTGGGGGTCGAGCATCACCGTATCCGGTATCCGTTATTCTCGGTCCTGAAGAGCGGCGTCTCCGATTCGGCCTGCAGTCTCTGCGCGAACATCCGGCGCGGGATACTGGCGTCGAACGCGCGCGAACTTGGGTGCAATGTTCTGGCCCTGGGGCATCACTGCGACGACGCGGTCGAAACCGTCTGGCTGAACCTTTTCTACGCAGGGCGTTTCCGCTGTTTTCACCCGAACATGACGATGAGCCGCACGGGGATACGCGTGATTCGCCCGATGGTATACGTCAGAGAGGCGGAAATTGTAAAAGAGACGAGCCGGCGGGCCATGCCCATTTTGGATTTCGGCTGTCCCTACGCCGCCGGCTCGAGAAGGGCTTTGATCAAGGAGAAGATAAGAGAGTTCTCGCTGATCGCGCCGGATATGGTCAGCAACGTCGTTCACGCATTGAAACACTGCCAGAGAAGCGACGCCTGGTCGTCGGAAGAGGTGCTACCATGAATTCCATTGCAAAAGTGCAAGAAGCGTATTTCGCCTGGAATCCCTCGGAAGACCCGGAGTTCTCTCCCCTCGTCATCGGAGAGGGAACGATCGGTGGCAAAGGTCGTTCGCTGCTTTACGCGATGCGCGTTTTGCGCGATTCCGACGATCCTACGTTGCGCTCGGTCGTCCTTCCGAGGTCGAGGTACATCGGTGTCGGCGTCTTTCAGGAGTTCGTCGCGCAGATACCGGATTTGGACGATCTGCGGCATCGCGCGACCCCCGAGGAGATCGAGGCGCGTTTCCTGACCCTCTCTCTGCCCGAGTACGTGACGAAAGCCATTCGCGTTTATCTGGCCGAGATGAGGGATCCCGTCGCGATTCGAAGCAGCTCGATGCTGGAGGACTCCCTGAAATATTCGTTTGCCGGCAAATATCTCTCGCCCTTCCTCCTGAACAACGAGGATTCGCTGGACACGAGGGTCCGGGCGCTGGAGACGCAGATCAAGCGCGTCTACGCGCGGACGTACTTCCCCGCCGGCGTAAGCTATCGCAGGAAACACGGGCTCGGGGACGATATGATGGGGATTGCGATCATGCGCATCTCCGGTCGCTGGCGAGGGAGATACTACTACCCCACTACGGCCGGCGTCGGTTTTTCCTACAACGGAAGGCGATGGACAACCCGCATCAACCGGGAGGACGGGCTGATCCGCATGGTTTTCGGCCTGGGCACCATGAGCACCAAGCGCGGTTACGCGCGAACGTACTCGCTCTCCAACCCCTTCCTCCGGCCCGAGGGCTCCAACGCCTTCAAGGTCATGAAGCACTCGCAGGAGCACTTCAACGCCCTCGACGGAGAGACGGGCGAACTGGCGACCGTCGACATCAAGGAGATCTGGCGCGACGCCTTCCACTGGCACCCCGATTTTTCGACTTACGCGAGCCTTTATTACTACGACAATGAACAGGGTTATTTCTCCTCTCTCGACAAAGCCAGCATCTTCTCCCCTGCCGAAGGAAAAGTCTGCATGCCCTTCGAGACGTTTCCCAGGGCGCACAAAATCTTCTTCACCAGAATGGGAGCCATGCTCCCCCTGTTGCAGAGGAGCATGGGGACCTATGCGGACATCGAGTTTTCGTACGAACCGCTCGAGGACAGGTTGGAGCTGCTTCAATCGCGCCCCTTGTGGGTCAACGACTGCAAAGATATTCTCTCCTGCCCGGAGACCGACGATTGCGAGGTCCTTTTAAGGGCGGACCGCATGGTGACGGACGGCTTCAAAGAGAATATCCCCTGTCTGGTGCTGGTCGATCCGAACCTCTACTCCGCCACCGGCGATTTTTACAACATCGCCAGGGCGCTGGGCGAGATGAACAAGCAACTGGCGCCGGAGAAATACATTCTGGTCGCTCCCGGGCGCGTCGGCTCCAGCAGCCCGGAGCTGGGCGTCCCCGTCCGCTACGATGAGATCACCGGCAGCGCCTGTATCGTCGAAGTTGGGATACCGAAGACGGGGCAGATGCCGGAGTTGTCGTATGGCACGCACTTCTTCTCCGATCTGGAGACGGACGAGGTGCTCTACATGCCGGTTTTCATGGGCGAACAGCATAACCTCTACAACGAGCGCTGGTTCGAGGAGACGCCCTTCGAGTATGGGGAACACAAGGCAGTGAGGGTGTACCGGGGACGCTTCTCCGTTTACATGAGCGGAGATCAGAATATGGGCATCGTGATGTCGGGGAAAAATTGCGACAAGAATTGACGTTGAATTTTTCTTTTCCGAAAACGGAATCCAAAGGCCCCGGTCGATGACTGGGGCCTTTTAAGATTCGAATTCTAATGCCAAATTGAAATCAAAGGCCCAAAGGGTGAAGCGTCGAGACCAGTGCGTGTGATCGTCCGTCGCATCCGAAAACGCCCTTTTGATTGCAACTTGGTATAAATCAACGCTACGCGTTTCATGTGAATGGCGCGATTTCGCTCAGACCGAAATGCTCTCTTTTTTCGCGACCTCGAAGAACTTCTTCGCCTCTGCGGCGTCCTGTTCGAAGGTTGGCCGCCCCATCAGTCCGTAAGTGTAGCGTTTTCCCTGCTCCACTCCCGGTTGGTCGAAGGGGTCGATCTTCATGATGCGTCCCGTCAGGGCCGTGACGTATTCGTAGAAGAAAATCAGCGCTCCGAGCGTCCTCCCGTCGATCTTCTCCATCTCGATCCAGACGAGCGGGCGTCCTGCTTTGACGAGGGCGGCAGCCGTGCTCTGCGCTTCGTAGTTCAGCATGACCCCGAGTTTTTGCGACGCGAGGTATCCGAGCGACTCGAGGGAGGGCTCGGATATTGGGGGCAGGGTGATCTTCGCCCCGCGGTCGGCCACGTTGATCAATGTGTAGAGCTTGTCGTCCGGTCCCTCTGTGTAAAGCTGCACCTGCGAGTGTTGGTCGATTGCGCCGAGAGCCCGCACAGGCGTCGTGCCGGCGCCTTTCTTCCCGACACTCTCCCCCCAGAGCTGGGCGAACCACTCCGCGAAGGTCTCCAGCCTGTTCGCGTACGGCATCAGCACGGCCATCGGCCTGCCCGCCCGCTCGTGGAATCTGTGGATTGCCGCCAGGTACCATGCCGGGTTGCTTTTGACCGTGTTTTTGGGCTCCAGAAGGGCTTTCATTTCGCTCGCGCCGGCAAGAAGGGATTCTATATCTCCGCCCAGGGTCGCCAACGTTACGAGACCGCTTGGCGACAACGCGGAGTATCGTCCGCCGACGGAGGGCGGGATCTCGAGCGACCTGCAACCGGTCGCCGCGGCGAATGCCCGGAAGACGCCTCCCTTGGGGTCCGTGATGACGAGAATGTTTTCGTCCACCCTGTCCCCATAGGCGGCCTGTAGCTGTGTTCGGAACCACAGGAATTGCGACATGGTCTCCGCCGTAGCTCCGGACTTGCTGACGCCGATCAGGGCGACGCGGATACCTTTAACTCGCTCCCAGATGGCTATGGTTTTCTCAGGATCCGGGTTATCGGCCAGATAGAACCGTGGTCTTCGGCCGTCGCTCTGTCTTTCGTTGTAATACATCGGAAGCAACGCCTGATGCAGCATCAGGTTGCCGAGCGAAGAGCCTCCGATGCCGACGTGGACAACCGCCTCGTACGACGCCAGCCATTCGGCGGTCTCCATCGTCTCCTTGACGTTCGCCTCCGGAAGGTTGTACCACCCGAAACCTGATTCGTTCGACGCCGCGTTATCTCTGATCCAGTTCGCGGCCTCTGTCAGCGGTTCCTCGAATCGGGCGAGACACTGGGCGAAATACCCTGCCTCGTCGCCCGTTCCAGCGGCGGCCCCGAACGAAAACGAGAGTCCCATGCGTTTCTGCATGTCTTCGCCCCCCGCCGTGTTATTTGACGAAGTCCTTGCGTTCGCAGGTAACCTCCGCCGTCACCTCGTCGACGGTTCCCGCGATGAAGAGCTGTTTGCGGCCGATGGTCACCGTGGCCGTCTCGGCTGCTTTGAAGCGTTCGAACATGGCCTTTGCGATCGCGAGAGCAAGGCTGACGTGGGAGTGGAATCTCGAGCCCATTACGACGCTCTTGGTCTCGTCGTAGACGTCCGCTCCGCGAATCGGTGCCTCGGTCGACGGCGCGATGTCTCCAGCGTCGACCGCGAATCCGAGCGAAACGTTGATCGAGAAGACTTGGCCTAGCTCCCTCTCCACTTCCAGCGATCCGTGAAAAGCGTGAAAATTCATTCCTTTGACGCAAAACTTGCCCTGCATACCGATCACTCCCATGCGACATTTTTTTGAGAATTGACTCGCTCATTCCGTCGACTCAGGCCTCTAACAATAAATCGGCCTCTGCTTAAAAACGAAACCGTGAGGATTGTAGCCGGCTCCTCACGGTTTGATTATATCCTGATTGAACGGATTCTCACAGGGGTTCAGATGAGACCTTCTTCCTTCAGCGCGGAGTTCAACGCGTCCTGGTCGAAGCCCACCACATAACGCTGGCCGATTTTCGTCACGGGCACGCCCCGCTGGCGCGTCTTCTGCACCAGCTCCGCCGCGGCTTCCTTGTCGACGCTGACGTCGACCGATTCATACGCGACGCCCAGGGAGCCCAGGTATTCCTTCGCCTTGACGCACCACGGGCAACTCTTTGTAGAATAGACGATAACACTCATTTATTTCACTCCTCGTAGTGGATATGACATATATTGCAACCAATATTAACATAGGCGGTCTTCGCGTCAAGGCGAGAATTGCCTCTATCACACCCTCGGCTCAAATCGTCAATCTGTCGTCGTCTCTTGTGGAGTCCTCTCTTTTTTCGTCTTGTCCTCCAGTTTTGTCACGAGGACTTGATCGATTTTATAGTGATCCACGTCCAGCACCTCGAACTTATATCCTCTGTAGCTCACATGGTCCATGCGATGTGGAATTCGCCTCAGCATATAGGTAAGGAACCCCCCCAGCGTCTCGTAGTTCTCGGCATCCGGGAATTCGTCGATGTTGAATACGGTTCTTACGTCGTCGATCGGAGTGACCCCGTCTACCAGCCAGGAATTGTTCTCCCGTTTCATGATCTGGGCTTCCTCGCCCACCAGGTCTCCCATCAGCATTTCCATAATGTCCTTGAGCAGGATAATGCCCACGACGAGGGAGTATTCGTTCAGAACGATCGCGAGAACGCCCCGCATGCCCCTGAAGTGATCCATCGCCTCCGCCAGCGTGAGGGTGTCGGGGATTACGAGGGGTGTCTGGAGTTCCACGTCGCCCTGCAGGCTGAGGCTCTCGTTTTTGAGAATGCGATCCAAGAGATCTTTGGAGTCCACATAGCCGATGATATGGTCGATGTCCTTTCTGCAGACGGGGTATGTGGAGTGCGGGTTTTCCAGGACCTTTTTTTTGATGACGTCGTCGGCGTCGTCGACATCGAAGAAGATGAGCTGTTCTCTTGCCGTCATGGCGGACGTCACGGTGCGCGTTTCCAGCTCGAGGACGTTGTCGATCAGCTCCTTCTCCTGCTTGCGCAAAATGCCGGCCATTGCGCCCGCGTCCATCATCGCGTAGATGTCGTCAGAGGTAATGGCGTTGTCGCGATCCTGCGGCATTCTTAGGAGCTTGAAGATGCCGTTGGCAAACGCGTTGAACAATTTTGCCAGCGGACTCAACAAAAAAATGACCTTGACCATGGGATTGACGAGTTTGAGCGCGACTTTTTCCGGCGCCACCATGGCGATGCGCTTGGGTATCAGGTCGGCAAAGAGAACGAACATCGTCGTCACCAAGACAAAAGAGAGCATGAAGGCAGCGCTTCGCGCCAACTCGGGGGAAAGGAATCTTGCGAAGAGTTCGACGAACACCGGCGCCCAAAAATAATCCCCGGCGATACCTCCCAGAATACCGACGGCGTTCACGCCGATCTGCACTGTGGTGAAGAACATGCCGGGCTGTTCCTGAAAGGCAAGAATGCGAGCGGCATAGTCGCTCCCCTCGCCTGCCATCACTTTCAACTTTACGCGCCTCGAGGCCGCGAGCGAAAGTTCGGCCAGGGAGAAAAAGGAGCCGCCTGCGATCAATAAAAATACCAGAAAAATACCCATCAATCAAAACCCCTCTCGAAGAAAAAGCCTGTGTTCTCATATCGGATCCCCTGCTTCAAATATAAGCGTGCCATGTAAGGCATGTCAAACGACAGCTTACCGAGAGAAAAGCAAAGGAATTGTATATTTTGTCTGATACCAAGTTGCAGTCAAAAGGATGTTTTCGAGCGCGGCGAACCGCTCCGCAGGCGGGCTTGAACGCTTCACCCTTCAGGCCTTTGATTTCAATTTGGTACAAGCAATTGTCGTGAAAGAAATGGGCCGCTCGTCCCGGCTCCCGGAAGGAGGCGAAGCGAGCGGCCGAGGTACCGGTTTTCGAGAAAGGGCTATTTAATCATAAAGTATTTCTCCGGGACTTTGACGGAGGTCGCCTTCATATACCCCCTGCCGAAGACGTAAGTATCCTGATAGACCATCATCAGGTTGTTCATTCTTACGCCGGTACTTGCGTCGCGGTAGATCGAGCCGTTCCACTGGGCGCCACCGGTATATTTCGCGTAGGAATTCCAAAGATCCTTGGCGTTGCCAAGCTTTGCCCTGCCTTCGACGATGCGCTTGCCGTACTCGACCAGCGCACACGACGTGCTCCAGCTGTAGGAGTACGTCCAGGTACCGAGGCGTTTGTTTCCGGGTGTCTTGACAACGACATCCTCGATTTTCTTCTGTATTGCGACCCAGTCTCCCGCCACGCCCTTCAGGTCGATGCCGAACGCGCCGGGATAGCCCATCAATGTCGAGGGAAGGCTCTGCTCTACCATGATGCCTCCGTACGCCGCGCATTGCGTCAGCAGGGGTTCGTTGTGAGCATCGTTGGTGCAGAAGAAGGCTGTGTCCTTGCCGTATTTCTCGATCCACGCGGGAACTTTCTCGAGGATGAACTGTTGCGCTCCGGCGACGCCGACGTCGCTCGTCGGGTCCGGGGCCGTTTCGAAGGCGAATTTGAGACCGAGATCCTTGCACGCCTGTTCCATGATGGCCCGTCTGCGAGAGAGGAGTTCGACGCTCATGTGCCTCGGAAAGGAGATGTGGACGAACGTCTTTGCCCCGAGCTGTTTTGCCATGTATGGGATGAGGTAACCACGGATGATGTTGTTCACGACGACCGTGTAATCGGAGACTTCGGTGATGACCGCCGGATCCTCCTGCGGTTGCCCCACGAGGCAAATGATGTCCGGTCGCTTGTCCTTGACTCTTCGCAGTCCTTCCGCCGTTCCGGGGATGCCCTGGTTTACGACGACGACTTTCATCAGCGGGTCGTCGGCGAGGCCCGAAATCTGCGCGATCGTGGTCTCCATCTCCGACATGAAATTATCCGGATAGGTGACGTGGCGGATCATTCCACCGTTTGCGACGTCGCCGTACTCTTCGATCACTCTCTCCGCTCCGCGAAGTTCGTCCTCGCTTTGCGATACCGTACCCGTTACGATGCCGATGTGAAATTTAGCCGGGGCGGCCAATGCCGCACTGAACGAACCCATCGCAAGCGTGATCGCGAGTATCACGCTTGCAGCCGCAAAGAGTTTATTTGCCCTTTTTCTCATTCGTTCCCCCCCAATCGTCGGTTGTTGCCTCTTGGTTTGGACGTCCTCCAAACGTCCGCTCAAATTACCACATAGTTACTATACAGGTAATTTTTTTCAAATCAACCGTTATTTATATAAAAATTTTCCGATGCAGGGGTAAAGTGATGAGAAAATTCCGTGAGAAGACATCCGCAGGGCAAGCGTCTCGTTATTTATATTTTTCCTCCAGTCGATTCATCCACAATCCGAGGAGAATCCCGGCGAGGCAGCAGATCGCGCAGACAGTCACCGTCCGAATCGTGTAGTCGGCGTTTCGCGGGACGATCATGAGTGTGGACGCGAGGACGATTCCCAAAATGGCGTGGTAAAAAGCTGTATATGCCACCTGGAAGATATGATTGATCAACTTCGAGAACGCCAGTACCGTAACGGCCGCTCCAACGCCCAGGCAGGCGATGATCGTCGGATCCAGGTTTCCGATGCCGTCCGTCATGGGTTTGTACATATTCAAATACACTAGAAAGTTGGAGGGGCTGAGCCCCGGAACGATCATTCCAAGACCTATGATACCTCCCGCGACGAGCCAGGTGAAGGCGTTGAGAGGAATCGAACCGTCGATCAGGTGTCGCATGTTGTTCAGAAACAGAAAGCCGAATACGAGGGTGACGAGCATAATGGCGGAGTGTCGGGCGCTTCTGCCCTTTTTGGCGGCCTCGCGGAAGAGGGGGGGGAGTACGCCGATGATGCAGCCGATGAAGAACCAGAGGACCTCCGCTTCCGCCGTCTCCAGAAAGTAGCTGACTGGGAACGACAGCAGAAAGATACCCACGAGCCCCCCAAGGCCCACAGGAAAAAAGAAGAGGAAGTTCTTCGCAAAATCTACGCGCAAGTGGGCGAGAAACGAGATCATCCTCTCATACAGGCCAAAAGCTGCTGCCAGCGCTCCCCCACTGACCCCGGGCAATATGAAGCCTGCTCCGATAAACATCCCTTTTACAAGCCTCAAAAACCAATCGAACGATCTGCCCTGTTCCAAAAAAACTCTCCTCGCTGTTCCCGCTTGTGCATGCATTGGAAAAAAGCCGTCTCGCGAATCCCTGTGTTTATCTTGTATCCGCTCTTGCATCCGATTGAAATGCCGCCGGAGAACTCTCGCACCCTGAAATATTTACGACGATATTATACACGCTTCACGCATAAATCACGGTGTTCATCGGGACAGGGTACATTACACGCCCGCCAAACTACGCTCCGTGATCGTCAACTCCACCGCATGGATGTCGAGCGAATCGGGCAGGCCGCCTTTTACCGACCGTAAACGATCGAGGTCTTTAAACACGCTGGCTTTCTGCATATCTACGATTCGGAAGCCGTCCTCCTCGGCTTTGACGTACCCATTCTTGCACTTCAAGGCATATAAAACGATCGTTTCGGTCATTGTTGAACACCGACCCAGTCGTTCAATTTTTGAATCGGTTTGCTCGTGGAAAGCAGCTTCCGGGCGCGGTCGTATCCGGCCTTGATCGAAGGTTGTTTCCCTGCCGTGTACAGGATGAGCCCGGCGTTGAGGCAGACGATGTCGATCCGTGCCTGCGTTTCGTCCCCGGCCAGAAGATTCTTCGTGCGCTCGGCTTCGGTGAATCGATCGAGGCCGGCCAGGTCCGTAGAACGAGAAGTCGTTATTCCGAACTGCTCGGGGCTGATCTCGTATCGGGAAATCCGCCCGTCGGCGGTCAGCTCGCAAATGTGGCTTTGCCCCATTGTGGACGCCTCGTCGATACCCCCCGTCATGCCGGGCTCGCCCTCGCCGTAAACCACAAGGGCGCGGGTGTATCCGATTTCTCTCATGACTCTTGCGGTCGGGCGCAGCAGGTCGGGGCTATATACTCCACGGACGGCGATCTTCGGCCGCGCCGGGTTCGCCAGAGACGCGGCGATGTTCAGCATCGAGCCAAAGGATATTTGCGAGAGGATTCTGCCGAGCGCCTTTGGGTGAACGTGCGGGGACATGCCGTTGAATATGCCGATGCCGACGGTTTCTACGCTCTTTTTTACGACCTCCGGCGAGCACTCAACGTTCACGCCCAGCGCCTCGACGATATCGACCGTGCCGCAGGCGGACGTAATGGCCCGCGCGCCGTGCCTGGCCATCGGCACGCCATCGGCGGCGGCGATGATGGAGGCCGCCGTGCTGATGTTGAAGGTTTTGATGGCGTCCATGCCGGTACCGCAATTCTCCACGATCGGTTGGTCCGTGTCGATGCTGACTTTCACCGTATCCTGTTCGTATATGACCTGCCATGCCGCCGCGATTTCCTCCGCGGTTTCCCCCTTGGCGGCGATGGCGGCAAGGAAGGCCCCCTGTTGCATGTCGCTTTGCACGTTTCGTATCATGTCATTGAAGCAATCAGTCGCGTCTTCTCTTGTTAGATTGGTTTTATGAATGAGTTTCGTTATTTGTGCTCCAAAGTCCTTTTCTGTCATCGTTCTTTAACCCTCTTGATTCGATTTACGGCACGAAATACGTAAAAACATGTTCAAAGGGATCCATACTGGACAGGATTTCGGGGAGCTCCGGCCAGGATATGTCCAGAGAGGGGGCCTGCGCGACGCTTACTCGTCCGGAAGCCAGCAGATCGAGCGCCGCGCGGTTGTCAGACAAGGAGCAGCCGTAGGAGCCTGCGACCGTCAATTCCCTGTAGTGTATGGCGTTGAGCGCTGCGTTCGTCATTCCGGCGCTGTCGGTGAGCCCGCTGAAGAAACCGATCCGTCCCCGTTTGGAGGCGATCTCCAGTCCCATAAGAAACGGGTCGTTGCCGGGGCAGCAAGGCAGCACTACATCCGCGCCACGCCCGTGCGTCAATTCCAGGATCTGCCCTTTGGTCCGGGCGTCGAAAGCAAACTGCCGGTCGCTGAAAGGGGCGGCTGCAACACGGCGTCTTTCCATCGGCTCGATTACGGCAATCGCCCCCGCACCCATAAAGCGGGCAAGTTCCGCGCTGAGTATTCCCAGAGGTCCTGCCCCGAATATGACGACCGTTTCGGCGCTCCCGACGGATAGCCGTTTTTGCAGGTTGACGCAGCACGCCAACGGCTCGGTCAACGCCGCGGTGCGAGAGTCCAGGTCTTTCGAAATTTTGTTCAAAACCGCCGGGTCGCATCCGTTGCCGGGGGCGCGCAGCAACTCCGCGAAGCCTCCGTCTAGATGAAAGCCGATAATTCGCATATCGGCGCACAAATGGTCGAGGCCGGAGACGCAGTGATCGCAGGATCCACAAGAGACGCCGGGGGAAACCTGCACCCTGTCGCCAGGTTGAAAACCGATTACCTCCCGGCCGGTTTCCCGGACAGTTCCGACGATTTCGTGGCCGAGAACCCGGGGCGGCAGGAGGTCGCGCTGCCCCATGTTGAATGCCTTGCGGTCGGTCCGGCAGACGCCGCAGACTTCTATGGCCACAAGCACATCGAAGGGGCCGCAGACCGGAGGGGCATGTTCGATTATCTCCAGCGTTCCCGGCGAAATAAGCAGGGCGGATTTCATTGGCAACTCCCCTTTACGAAGAACTCGCAAGGACAAAAAAAGGACCGACTTCCTTGCCAAGGATTGAGTCAGCCCAAGCGTTGACGTATGCGAAAAGATTATACCATTGTTGTCTTTGTTTGGGCATGTATCAGGCTTGCCTGAAGGGAAAATTGGAGGCGGCACCCGGATTCGAACCGGGGGTAAAGGATTTGCAGTCCTCTGCCTTACCACTTGGCTATGCCGCCCGCAGAATGCGATACATATTAGCAGACGATCCCTCTTGCGGTCAATGGGCTTGAGGCGGTTTGGTAAAAAACGGCCCGCTCGATCTTGTGAAAATCGAGCGGGCCGTTCGCGGCGTGAAAAAATTAGTCGCCAAACACGGTCTGTTCCGTGATATCCGTCTGCAGCGCCTCGAGAGATTTTTCGACGATTCTCCTCCGCAGCAGCTTCTCCTCCTCCGGCGACTTGCTCGGATCGCCCAGAGGGTGTGGGATCGCGATCGCCGGGACAATGCGGTTGGCGCCGACCGTCAGCGAGATGGGGATGATCGTGCAAATGTGTACGATCGGCAGGCCGACCCTTTCGATTTCCTTCACCATCGTTGCACCGCAACGAGTGCAGGTGCCTCAGGTAGAGGTGAGGATGACGGCGTCCACTCCCGCTTCTTTCAATTTAAGGCCGATCTCCTCGCCGAATTTGCGCGCCGTGGCGACAGGTGTGCCGTTGCCGACGGTCGAGTACCACGTCTCGTACAGCTTGCCGAACGCGCCCTCGCGCTCGAGGTCGCGCATGACGTCGAGCGGCAGCACGCGGTTCGGGTCGTGGTTGGCGTAGGTCGGGTCGTAGCCGCCGTGCGCCGTGGCGTAAAGTTCGCCGGTCGCGCTGTCGATGCCGGCAAACGTATAGGTGCCGTAGTGGGTCGCGCTCGACGATTCGATGCGGTCGGGGTTGCCCTTGGGGACGATGCCGCCGTCGGTGAGCAGGGCGACCGTCGCGTGTTTCATGTCCACCACCGCCGGGGCGATCGGGACTCGGTCGAAGTTCGGCATCGGGTACTCGGTCGTGAAAGGCTCGCCGCGCAACTTGGCGAGCAGCATCTCGACCGCGCGCTCGGCGCCGGGGCGGTGATGGAAACAGTTCACGCGGATGCCGCGCTCCATGTAGCCCTCCTCCGCCGGGGAGCCGAGCGCCTCGCCGGAGAGCATCTTCAGCACGATGCGCGACATGGCGGGCACGGCGTCCTTGATGCCGCGCGCGTTGTCCGCCGTCGGCACGATGACGACGCTCTTGCGATAGAGGTCGACGCCGGGATTCTCCTCGTACATGCCGCTGACGACGGGCAGGTTCAGCTTCGCTTTCACTGCCTCCGCCACGGCGCCGCACGCGGTGCCGTAGCGCCCGGCGTTGAAGGCGGGTCCCGTAATCACTGCGTCGGCGTCGAAGGACGAGATCAGCGCCAGGATCTCCTCCGTCGCAGCGTCCATATTCTCGGCGAAGTAGCCGTCGCCGCAGATGACCGTGCCGACGATGTCCGCCTCGCCTTTGAGCGCGGCCTTGAAGGCGACGCCGGGGCCGACTGCGCCCTCGCGGGACTCCGGGCGGACGTCGGCCTTCTCCTCGCCGCCTACGCCGCCGAAGAACTGGTTGAGATAGTGTACGATGCGATAGGGTTTCATAATGTTTTCGCCCCCGTTCTGTTGAAACCGAGCTCGCAGGTGGCGCCGGTGATGGCCTGCAGTTCGACCTCGATGGAGCCGTCGGCGCGCAGCGAGCCGCTGAAGCCGCCCGCGATGACGTCCACGTAGTCGGTATAGCCGATCACGCGCTCCATCGGCGGCAGGACGATCATCATGTTCGCGTTGCCGCTGGATATGACCGCGTCCGCCTCCGGCGCCGCGTCCGCGAGCGACTGGCTCGCGCCGTCTCGCCCTGCGAACTCGTCGGTGATCAGGACCGTCTTGATGCCCGCGCTCTCGGCCCGACGGCAGTTCATGATCAGGTCGGCGTCGGGGTTGCCGAAGCCCTCCTCGCTGATCACGAGGCCCTCGATGCCGAGCATCGTCGCGAGTTTGATCGCGTAGGCCGAGCTCCTCCGCTTGTCCGCCAGCGTAACGTTCTCGTTGGTGAGGATGACGCCGACGAAGTTGAGGTCGACGCCGTGGCGCGCATAGAGCGCCTTGATGATCGGGTTGTTCTGGTGAACGAACGTGCTGTTCTTGTCGCAGGCGGAGACGCAGTTGCCCGACACGATCGCGCCGTCCATCGTCTCGTTCGGATGGATCAGCGTCGAAAGCAGGCGCTTCGCGTCGAGGCCGTAGACGTACGAGTCGTGCAGCAGTCCCTGCGTCTGCAGCTGATAGAGATAGGCGACCTTCGGCAGCGCCGGGTATTTGGCGAACGACTCCGTCATCGACGGAAGCTCGTACGCCTCGACGTTGTCCGCGCCCGCGCCCGCCTCGTGCGCTTTCTGCGCGAGGTAGAGCGCCGCCTTCAGTCCCGCCAGACGGCACGCTTGCTCGTACTCGTAGACCTCGAGTCCCTCCTTGGGCTTGAAGATCAGCACGAGGTTGTATGTGCGGGAGAACGGCGTGTACTCCGCGGCGTCGCCGGACATGTCGATGATGCCCTCCTGGAAGCCGACGACCTTGCCGCAGGTGACGACGGCCGCGCCCTCGAGGACGAATGTCTTGCCCTCGCCGACGGACTCGACGTCCCCCACCATGCCGGGGAAGACCTCTCCCCCTCCTTCGATCTTACAGCGCGGTTCGACGACATCCTTGACGGGGACGATGCGTACGTTCTCGCCGGGGCGGGCAATGTCCATGCTGATAAAATCGAATCGTCCGTCCTCCGCCAGCAGGTCCATCAGTTCGTCGCGATTGACCTGCAGGACGCGGTTGCCTCCGAGGGCTGTCCTGTCCCCCCACTGGATGCCTCGGACGTGTGCCTTGTGCAGTTCCAGCTTCATAACCTTCCTCCTTTCTCGATATACCTTTCCACGATTTCTCCCATCAGCGAGCGGTCGAGTTGTGCAAAATCATCTTTGATCGCCTGAGGCAGTTCCTTTATCCTTCCGATGTTCTCCCTGTCATTGCGGCAGACCTCCAGGGCCAGCTCCAGCATCGTCAGGGATTCCATGTCGAGACGTCTCTCGTCGTCCGGCGCGGTCAGAACCAGCGTGCGATACGGGTGCCGCAGGGGGCTGAAGTTGCCGTAGAGCGGGTGCGCGGCAAAGCGCCAGCCCCGATGAACCAGATCCCTCGCCGCTTCGAAAACCGCTTCCGCCGTTCCCTCGATGCAGTGGAGAGAGTCGCTCTCCATCTTCCAGAGCGGGTTGTTCGTGACGCAGACTGCCCGCATTTAGATGTATCCGAGGGAGACCAGCAGCTCCTTCGCCTCCGCAAACGCCCGTTCGGGTACTTTGACGACCGGGCCGGTGCAGCCCATGGCCGCCTCGGCGTAGATGCCCTTCTCCCACAGCGCCCTCGTCGCGTCGTCGATCGAGAGAACGTCGACGCCGTGAATCTCCTCGCCCGTCGGCTCCGCCGGCGGGGCGGCGATCTCCTTTGCGACCGCGGGCTGCGCGTTCGCCGGCGCCAGCAGGCTGTCGAGCCCCGCCTTTTTCGCCGCGGCCAGTTCCGCCGATACGCGGCGGGGCAGATCGCCTCTCGCCGCCTCGGCCGTGTAGCGCAGCGCGTTTGCGATCACGGGCGCGCCGGAGGCTCTGGAGATGATCGACACGATCCCTTCCCACCCCTCGCCAGTCGAGGGGCCGTAGCCGAAGCCGGTCGACTCGTAGGCGCCGCCGCTGTTCCAGGCCGAGAACATCTTCATGAGAATGTTGCCGGTGAGCGTATCCGTCACGCAAACGTCGACGGCTCCCGCGAGAAGGTCGTTGCCTCGCAGCAGGGAGCCGCCGTCCTTGCGCACGCTCTCGCCGAAGCGGATCTCGTACCCCGCGTCGCGAAGCTTGCCCAGGATGCGCGAGACGGACGGCGCGCCGTCGGTGTTGAGAATCCCGACCGTCGGCTTCTCGATTCCGATCGCGCGCGCGACTGCCTGGCCGTAGAGGGCGTTTCTCACCATCGCCTCGACCCTGTCGGTCGAGGCCGTTCCCGTCGTGGAGGCGACGATCATCGGTTTGCCGTGGAACGGAGTCGCCACGCGGCCGATCGTCGTCACGCCCAACGGGAAGGGATAGTGCAGCGCGACGGCGGCGGCGATCTCCCCGTTCGCGAGCGCGCGGTTCACGCCCTCGGCGATGTCGGCTTCGCAGTCGTCCGTCTCGATCCACGAGAGGTCCTTCGTGATGTCCGTTGTTTTTTTCGGACCGATCATCACGACGTCGATCGATTTGTCGGCCCGCATGGCCTCGATCGCGCCCGCGATCAACTCGCCCTGCCCGGCGTCGCCGTCGCGGACGAGCTCGCTGCCCGCCGACATGAGGCCGATGCGGAGCTTCGGAGCGCCGGTTCCGCCGTTGCGCAGTCCTTCGACCAGCTCGCCCAGTATCTCTCCGACGATCTTTTTTGCGTTTCTCGCGTCTTTCATGGCGCTACGCCTTCAATTTTTCCGCGAACTCCGCGAGGACGTCCAGCAGGGCCGTCTTGACCTCGTCCCTCGTCATTCCCGTCCCGCTCCCCTGCTCTGCTCCAAGGGGCGCGGCCTTTTCGACGAGGAAGGAGAGGCCGTCGGCCAGGTTCGTGAGGCGTCCGAGGAAGAGGCTCCCCTTGCCGATGATCATGGCGCGGGTCATCTTGCCCTCCCTGATCGCGCCGACGGCGTGCCCCAGGTACGGAACGCCGGAGGGGATATGCCCCTGCGTGTGCGCGAAGCCGGGGAGCCCGTGTTTTTTGATGAACTCGGGCATCGCGGCCTTCTCGAGCTGTCCCTTCATGACGGCGAGCGCCGCGATCATCTTGTAGTTGGCCTCCGGCACGTTGCCCGCGCCCGCCGGGAGCGTGATCTCGGGGATGTGCAGCTCGGGCGCGTATTTGTCGACGTCGGTGAAGGAGAGGCCGGCCTTCTGCAGCGGCTCGAAGACGAGCGCTGTCGTGACCGCCTGCGGAGAGGCGCCCGCGCCGACCGTGTGGATGCCCAAGGCGTCGAGGCGGATCTCCGGCGTCGTTCCGTCCGCGGGTACGATCATCGCGGCGAAGTTGCCGAGGCAGTTCTCGAGCGCCGGCAGCTCTTTGCGGATATGGTCGCGCGCGTTCATGAAGAGCTTGGGGACTGCGCCGCCGGAGACGACAGCCACGTTCTCCTGCGCGCCCGAGGCGACGAGGGAGGCGGCCATGGTGAGCGCGTCGACCGGCGCCGCGCAGAAACCGCGCACGTCGCAGCCGCTCGCGTTTTTGCAGCCGGCGATCTCGGCGATGGCCTTCGCCATGTTGCCGCCGCCGCGCTGATTCATGTCGCCCACCGCTTCCTCCGAGCATTCGACGACGTAGCGGACCTCCTCCTGCGCCATGCCGGCGTTCTCCAGAAGGTGCAGCAGGGCCAGCACGCCGCCTGCCTTGCTCGCCAGGTTCTCGAGCAGGATGTGCGCGGCGAGGTTTTCGTCGACGTCGTGCCCCTTGCGGCAGCAGGCGACGACCTTGCCTCCGAAGTAGAGCGGCAGCGCGCCCGCGTTTGCCGCCTCCGATTCGATCTCGGCGGGTTCGTGTCCCGCCTCGAGGCGGTCGAGCTGCTCTTTTTTCAGAAGCGGGTGTTTTTCGAGTTTGGCCCGCACTTCGGCCGCAAACGCCTTTTCGAGCCAGATCAGGTCGAAGACGTCGCAGAGGTCCATCAGCCCGAGGAATTCATCCTCTGGCATAATCTCGCCGTATCGGCCGAAGCGGGACTGTTCTTTCAAATTTTGATACCACGGTTGCGCGGACGATTCGAGATCGTCGATGGAGATCGCGCCGATATAGGCAAGGTTTGGCGGGTAACTCGCGGCGGCCTCGTACGGTTGTACGCCCGCCGGCAGTTTCCGGATGAATTCGGATTCTCCGTGTTCCATTCGCTCGACATACGGCGTGTTGCCGTAATAACAGCCGAGCTCGGACGCGTAGTTCAAACAATAGGCAGTGCCTTTGACAGCAGCACGTGTCATCGGTGTTCCCCCTCGATTTAAAAAGCGGGCCAGCCCGGCAAAGGGCTGTACCCGCACTTTGTACGCCCCGCGTTTAGAGCTTCGCCACGCTGTGCTCCTCACGCATCTTTGCCACGGCCGAAGCCAAGGATTCGGTGTCGAGCACCATCTCCATCATGCTGACCTGCTCTTCCCATGCCGCAGGATCCGCTTCCGCCTTGATCGCTTCGTCGAAAATATGATAAACAGGGAGTCCCAACGAGACTCCGCCCAATGGACCCGCAAACGTCGGGTCGCCGACCGTTACAGTCTCCGCGTAGAGCTCGGCTCCCTCCGCATCGGAGGAACCGAGGATGACGACTGTGTTTGCGGCGCCGAATTTCTCAGCCGCGTCCTTGACGCGCTGCTGATTCTGCAAGTCCATTGCCCCTGCCGCCGTTCAGACGAAGCACTCGGTCGCGGAGAAGACGATCTCCACACCGCTATTCTGGAAACATGCCTCCATCGCCGGCCCGGGAACGCCATCGCGTTCGCCCAGAAGCAACAATTTTTTACCCGCAAGCTTACCCATCTGTTTCACCTCCTTCCGAATGTTTTATACGTCCGGATTGCCGTGTTTAAGCTCTTGCGTTACAGGAGTTTATCCGCGTTCTCCTTGATCGCCTCGATCGTAACTTCGTCGCCGGTGATGCGCGAAGTTTGCTCGCCCCCTTTGTAAAAGAGGAAAGTCGGAACGCCCATCACGCGCAGTGTCGCGCAGAGACGCCTGTTCTCCGCGACGTTCAGCTTGTAGAACTTGATCTTGTCGCCGTAGGATCCGGCCAGTTCCTCCACCTGCGGCATCAACGCAAGGCACGGCCCGCATTTCGGGCCCCAGAGATCCACGACGACAGGCGTCCCCGCGTTTAGCACTTCCACGTCGAAATTTTCCTTGTTCACTTCCAGCATGGTGTCACCTCCTTCGCAAAAAAAACGACACAGTGTAATGACCTCGAAAAGCGCAGGTCTTACACTGTGTCGTTAATGTCTTCACAGGCCCGTCCGGTTGCGATCCTTTCGCCTGAGAGTTTCGAACCTCTCTATACGAGAGATCTTTGCCCCTTCGGCGCCCTGCCATTGCATGTAGGGTCTCTCCCGCAACCTTCATCCGGGATACATCACATCATAGTTGGTTTTGTGACTTAGTCAAGAGGCCGAGAGCATTTTACGCCTAAACACGTCCTCTTATATCACAGGGCGCTCCAAAGCACGATCGCGATCGCCGCGGGCGCGATGACGCGGCAGATCCACAGCCACGGCGTCCAGAACTCGAAAGAGACCTTCCCGTCGTTCGTGATTTCGATCTTCGCATCCTTGTGCCAGAACCAGCCTACAAAGAGCGAGATGAATATGCCGACTACGGGCAATCCGATGTTGTTGGCGATCTGCTCGACGACGTCCATGAACGCCATATCCTTGCCGAAGAGATGGATCGTCGGGATGTGTCCGCCCAGCGACATCGCGGAGGGGACACCGACGGCCGTAATGATCAGGCCGACAACCCAGGCGGTCTTGGCGCGGCTCCACTTCAGTTCGTCGATGACGTAGGAACAGCAGACCTCGAGCAGCGAGATTGCCGAGGTCAGGCCCGCGAGGAAGAAGAGGATGAAGAACAGCGCCGAGAAGAACATGCCGCCGGGAAGGTGCGAGAAGACCGCGGGGCAGGTGATGAACGCGAGCCCCGGCCCCTGTGCCGGTTGCATGCCCATCGCGAAGACGCCGGGGAAGATCGCGAATCCGGCGAGGAAGGCCACGGAGGTGTCGATCACGCAGACCAGCGCTGCGGAACCCGGCAGGCGCTCGTTCTTGTTGAGATAACTTCCGTACGTTAACATGATGCCCATGCCGAGGGAGAGGGAGAAAAAGGCCTGTCCCAAGGCGTCCAGTACGGTTTTTCCGTTGATCTTGCTCAGATCCGGTTTCAAGTAGAACTCCAATCCCGCGCTGCCGCCCGGCAGCGTGACGCCACGCGCGATCAGCACGAAGAGGATCAGATAGAGGAGGGGCATCATGAGTTTGCAGCTCTTCTCGATGCCCTTCTCGATGCCCATGGCGACGATGACGATCGTGACCAGCATGAAGAGAAGCTGGTAGAAGACGACGCTCTTCCAGTCGCCGATGAACGCGCCGAAAATATCGCCTGCCTTGCCTGCCGCAGCTTCGTTCATGAGCGAGCCGAAGGACATGATCGTGTATTTGATCGTCCAGCCTGCGACGACACCGTAAAAAGAAAGGATGAAGAAAGGTATTGCGATGCTGAGCCAGCCGACGGCGACCCACGGTCCGCCTGCTATGGTGCGAAACGTTCCCAGCGCGTTCAACTGCGAATTCCTGCCCAGGCTGAGCTCCGCGATCATCACGGAGAAGCCGATTACCGCAACGATGATGATATACACCAGAACGAAAGCCGCTCCGCCGTTCATGCCCGCCAGGTAAGGAAAACGCCATATGTTGCCGAGTCCGACCGCCGAACCGGCTGCCGCCATAATGAAACCGATCCTGCTCCCCCATTGTCCGCGTGAACCGTTCTCTGCCATGATCAAAACTCCTTTCTTTCGATAGAAGTAGCCGGGAACGCGCTTGCCGATGTATATAAAAAAGCGCGGAGGGAAGACATGCTGAACTATCCTCCCCTCCGCGCTTTTATGTTTGTTACTCCAGAGGTCTGTCGATTCGGCGAATATCCAAAGCTCGTCCTGTTTCGTCGTCGATGTCCACGATTACCGCCTGAAAACGCACGTCGGACTCGTCGACCTCGAACTTGCTCGGTGTACCTGCGATAAATTTCGGCAGGACGGAATCGAATCGCATACCGATGACTCCGCCATGTCCGCCGGTCATGCCCACGTCGGTTATGTACGCCGTTCCGCCGGGGAGTATGGCGGCATCGGCCGTCTGGACGTGCGTGTGCGTACCGACGATTGCCGAGACCCGCCCGTCGAAGAATCTCGCCAAAGCGACCTTTTCTGCGGTCGCCTCCGCGTGGAAATCCACGAAGGCCGAAATCGTCTGCATATCCTCCAGAATGGCCTCCATACATCTGAAGGGACAATCGATCGGAGGCATGAAAGCCCTTCCCTGCAGGTTGATCAGGCCGAGCCTGAGGCCACTTTTCTCGAGGAGCGCGTGTCCTTTGCCAGGTGCTGCCGGCGGGTAGTTTGCCGGCCGCAAAACCCTCGGCTCTCTGCCCAGGACGGAGACAAACTCTTTTTTGTCCCAGATGTGATTGCCCGACGTCATTGCGTCGACGCCGAGCGCAAGCATTTCGTTCATCAGGCGTTCCGTCATACCGAAACCGGCAGCCGCGTTCTCGCAGTTGACGATCGTAAAATCGAACGGACCGTCGCTTTTGCGAAGATCGGGCAAGGTTTTTTCCAGCGCCTGCCTGCCCGGTTTTCCGAAAACGTCTCCGATAAAAAGGACTCGCATCGGCCTTATTTCGCGTAGTCTACAACGCGTGTTTCCCGGATCAGAGTGACCCTGATCTGGCCCGGGTACTTCATCTCCGCTTCGATCTTGCGCGCGATGTCGTAAGCCAGTTTTTGCATACACCCGTCGTCCGTCGTCTCCGGGGATACCGCCACGCGAACCTCACGGCCGGCCTGTATGGCAAACGCTTTGTTCACGCCCTCGAACGACTTCGCGATTTCCTCGAGTTTTTCAAGGCGCTTGACGTAAGCCTCCAGGCTTTCCCGACGGGCGCCGGGGCGTGCCGCGCTCGCGGCGTCCGCCGCGCTTACCAGCAGAGCGTACAGCGACTGCGGTTCCTCGTCTTCGTGATGAGACGCGATTGCGTTGATAATCTCGGGAGATTCGTTGTATCGTTTGGCGATGTCCGCTCCAATGACGGCGTGAGGTCCCTCGATCTGATGGTCGACGGCCTTGCCGATGTCGTGCAGCAGGCCCGCTCTTTTTGCCATGGTTTCATCCAGGCCCAGTTCAGCCGCCATCAGTCCGCAGAGGTGCGCCACCTCCAGGCTGTGGTGCAAGGCGTTCTGACCGTAACTTGCCCTGAAGCGAAGCTGTCCGATCAGCCTGGATAACTCCGGGTGCATGTGCTTGATGCCGGTTTCGATCAACGCCTCTTCTCCGGCCTCGATGATCTGTACTTCCACGTCCTTCTGCGCTTTTTCGATGATCTCCTCGATCCTTGCGGGGTGGATGCGTCCGTCCTGTATCAGGCGCTCCAGTGAAACGCGCGCCACTTCGCGGCGAACCGGATCGAAGCTGCTGAGCGTCACCGCTTCCGGCGTGTCGTCCACGATGAGATCGACCCCCGTCAGCGTTTCGAAAGTGCGGATATTACGACCTTCTCTTCCGATGATGCGCCCCTTCATTTCATCGGAGGGTATCTGCACGACACTCACCGCGATTTCCGAGGTGAACTCCACGGCGCACCGTTGGATTGCGACCGCTACGATCTCCTGAGCCTTCCTGTCCGAGTCGCGTTTTGCCTTTTCTTCCATTTCCTTGAGTCTTAGGCCGATGATATGGTTCGCTTCCTGCTCCACTTCCGAGAGAAGTAGATTTTTCGCTTCGTCTCGGGAGAGTTGAGCGATTTCCTCAAGGCGCATGAGCAGTTCGCCCTCTTTGTCGGTCAGGCTCGCCATCTTGTCCTTTATTTCATCGAACTTCTGTTTCAACTCGTCCTCGCGGCGGGTGACGTTCTCCAGCTTCTTGTCGAGGTTCTCCTCTTTTTGTTCCAGCCTGCGTTCGGAGCGTTGAAGTTCGTTGCGGCGTTCCTTCGTTTCCTTGTCGAACTCCTGGCGAAGCCTGTGAACCTCGTCTTTCGTCTCCGCCATGAGCTCCTTGCTCGAACGTTCCGCTTTCTCGGCCGCCTCCTGAATGAGTTTTTCGGCTCTGGAAACGGCTCCGTCTTCCTTTTTAACAGACAGGGTCTTGTGAACGAAAAAACCTCCCACAAGTCCTGCTATGATGGCACAAATTGCTAACAGGATTAACTCCATTTTTCAATCACCTCATCTATAGTTTGTCAAGGTACAATTCATTGTCCTTGGAGTGCAAAACATTCCTTGGACAAATATTTAACAGAGGTATTGTACCGTGAAACTGCGTATAGCTCAAGTATACGTAGATGTCTTTTGCAAATATTCAGCGTTTATTCCGCTCACGAAGCCACGTAATATCTTCCTTCGCCCATTCGAGCAAATGTGTGTCTTTTGCAAAATTCGCCACGCGGAACCCGGCCTCTCCGTGTTGCCTCAGGCCGGTCAACTCGCCGGCTCCCCTCAGTTGCAGGTCGGCCTCCGCGATGGCAAAGCCGTCGTCGCATTTCTCCAGAATTGCGAGACGTTCGCCCACCCCGTTTTTTTGCACCTCGTCCAGCAAAAGGCAAACGCCCCTTCTGTCGCCGCGTCCCACTCGCCCTCGCAGCTGATGGAGTTGCGAGAGGCCGAAATTCGATGCGGACTCGACCACGATGACGCTTGCCTCCGGCACGTCGACGCCGACTTCGACGACGGTGGTCGAGACGACGACCTGCGCTTCGCCGGCGGCAAAGCGTGCCATGACGTTCTTTTTTTCGCCGGCAGGCATACCGCCGTGCAGCGCGGCGATATCGACTCCACGAAGATGGCGCGCCATGTCCTTCGCGCGGGAGAGCACTCCCTCGTCCTCGTCGCCAATCAGGGGGCAGATCCAGTAACAGCGCCCGCCCGACGAGATCTCCTTTCTCATGTAGCGATAGACTTCGTCGATGCGCCGCACGTCGACGATTCTTGTCGCGACGGACTTGCGTCCCAGCGGTTTTTCCTTGATGAGGGAACTTTCGACGTCGCCGTACAATGCGAGACACAGGGTTCTGGGTATCGGCGTCGCGCTCATCATAAGCGCGTGGGCGCGTTCGTTTTTACCCCGCAGCAAAGAACGCTGTGTCACGCCGAAGCGATGTTGTTCGTCTATGATCGCGAGCCCCAGCTTTCCGAAAACGACGCTCTCCTCGAGCAGGGCGTGCGTTCCGGTGAGCACGAGCGCCTCACTTTGTCCGACACGAGCCAGCAGATTTTTTCTGTCCGAGGGCTTCATGCCGCCGGTTATCTCCAGGCACGTAAAACCCAGCGGCGCCAGGTATCTTTCGCACCCCGCCTGCAACTGTGAGGAGAGAACGGTAGTGGGGGCGAGGATCGCCACCTGATAGCCCGCGCCGAGGGCTTTTGCCGCCGCCGCGAGCGCAACGACCGTCTTGCCGGAGCCGACGTCTCCCTGTAGGAGCCTCGACATCGGTGTTTTGCGGTCCAGATCCTCGGAAATCTCATGCAGGGCGTCCTTCTGCGAGGGGGTGAAGTCGAAGCCCAGAGAGCGCAAAAAGAGTTTCTGCGCTCGATTCCCCGCCACAAGAGAGGGGGCGCCCGGCGCGGCACGGCGAACGCGTGCCTCCCACAGGGCCTTCTGCAGGGCGAAGAATTCGCGATAGACGAGGCTCTTGCGGCCTTCGAGGATCTCCTGGCGAGAGGCGGGGTTGTGAATTCCGCACAGCGCATCGTGCAGCGAAAGGAGGTTGCGTTTTGCGAGCAGCGGCTCGGGGAGCGTCTCCTCCACCCGCAGGGTGGGCGATGTCGCGCACTCGTAGATGATGCGCGCGAGCCACTTGCGCGGCAGCCCCTCGGTGGTGGGATAGATCGGCACGATGCGGTTCCACTCCGCGTCGGGAAGAAGGGCTTCTCCGGGGTCGTCGGGGAGAATTTTATACGCGGGGCTGGCGAACTCGAGCACACGCTCCTTAAGGGCCGGCGCGCCGCAGAGGACGATACGCCGGCCTTCGTGTGCCGTCATGTCGTTCGCCCATCCACCGAACCAGACGATGCCCACCGAGCCGGTGGCGTCCCGGACCTCCGCGGTTGTGATCCAGAGGTTCTGCCTCCCGTGCGCCTTGCGGCGATTTACATCTTCCAATGTTCCTCTGACGATTGCGGTTTTATCGGCGACGAGCCGCTCGACCGGAGTAGCGCTCCTGCGGTCCTCATATCGCATCGGCATATGAAATAAGAGATCCCGGACAAAATCGATCCCAAGGGAAGCGAGTGCCGCCTTCCTCTTGGGACCTACGCCGTTCAGTTGTTCAACAGGGTCGGATAGGAGCAACGATCTTCCGTGTTATTTTTTCGTCGGATCCGTTTCCAGCAATTTGGGGTCGATGCCGAGCGCGGTCAGCGTATCGGCGATCCCCAGTTTTTTCGGAGGTTCTTTCTCTCTGGGGGCCTCTGCGGTCGCGCTCTCGTGTCTCTCGTGCGAGGAGGAGGACGCAGAGCTTCTGGATCCCCTGCCCTGAGCAAGTTCCGGCAGGTGAAGCTTGCCCTCGGATTCCGCGTTGTTGATCGCAGACGAGATCTGATGCATGAGATCCCTGAAAGCAGCGAATCCGGCGGTGCGCAACGCGTCGAGTTTCTCCAGCTCTTTGGTCATCACGACGACGTCCTCTTCCACCTTGCGGATGATGTTTTCCGCTCTTGCCCTTGCGTCGGAAATCAACCCCTCCGCTTTTGTGCGCGCCTCGGCCACAACGCTGTCCGCCATCTCCGTGGCGTTGGAGATTCGCTCCTCCGCCGTCTTTTGTGCCATCACGAGCGCTTCTTGGAGAGAATCCTTCAATCCTTCGTAGTCGGCGAGCTTTTCAAGATGAGTTTCGATATCGCGTTCGTAGTCCTTCGTCTTTTGAGCGTACACCTGAAGACATTCGGCGACCCGATCCAAAAACTCGTCGACCTCTGCCGGATCGTAGCCGCGCATTGTTTTTTTGAACGCCTGATTCACTATATCTAACGAAGTCAGTAACTCACTCATCACGAATCCTCCCCGATGGCTGTTTATTAGAAAATATTGGTTTTATCATCGGAGGCCGAAGGGGCAAAGACGGAACCTCAACGGTCTCAGAGCTTGCAAAAGCAATTACGGAAAATTGTCGAAACGGTCGAATCGGCTTTTTCCTCAAATCTATATAATCATATCAAAAAAATTCGTTTTATGGTGTTCTGGCACCAAAAATTCCTGTACCGACACGAACGAAAGTGCTCCCCTCTTCGATCGCCCATTCGTAATCGCCGCTCATGCCCATCGACAGGCGTTTCAGAGGCAGCCCCGTATAGTTTTGCAGGGCCTCTCTCATCTCCCGCAAAAGAGAGAACGAGGTTCTGACTGCGCGCTCGTCTCCTCCCAGAGGACCGATCGTCATGAGTCCTTCTATTGAGATTCTGGGGCAGCGCCGCATTATTGTATCAAATAATTCAGGAGTTCCGTCTGGATGCACACCATGTTTCGCCGCTTCGCCGGAGGTGTTGACTTCCACGAAAACAGGGAAAGGGCGATACTCCCGCGTTTCCTCCAGAATATGCTCCAAGGCCTCCGCTAGACCCGCGCTATCCAAACTTTCGATACAGTCGAAGAGGGCGAGGGCTTTGCGCGCTTTGTTCCGTTGAAGATGTCCGATCATGTGCCACGTGGGGTTTTCTCCGGTCCAGACGCTACGTTTCTCCTCGGCCTCCTGCACGCGGCTTTCTCCGAGCAGCCGGATGCCGCAACGTACCGCCGCCAACAGCGATTCGAGCGGTTGAAACTTCGAGACCGCAACCAGCGTCACCTCGCGCGCCGTCCTCCCCGAGCGCCTTGCTGCCGATTCTATGCGCTCGCGCACATGGTCAACGTTGTCGCGTATGGCTTCCTGCGAGAGACTTACCATAGTTTGACCCTGCCCTCTTTCGCGCCGCTTCCGTTTACGATGACCGCATCCCCCAGCTTCAACCCCTCCGTGACAAGAAACCGGGAACCGCTGATCGAACGCCCCGCAATGGGCATGAATACTGCGTTGGAGCCCCTCAGTACGAAGGTCCCTCTGTTGCCGCTTCGGGTTATCACCGCGGACTCCGGTATCGCTACGCCGTGGGCTTCTCCCGCCTCGATCAGCAATTCGTAATTCCTGGAGGTCACGATCTGCGGCGGAAACCACGGCAGATTGAGGTAGATCTTCGCGCGATGTCCGAAATTTTCATACACGCGCACATGCGCTTTCGAAGGAGTGTCGAGCGCGTCCATCTTTACCATGATCTTATTGTGTTCCAGTTCGTTTTTCAACGAGACGGAGAGATCTGCGTAGCCGATGAAACGGAGGTCCTGCGGTTGAAAGATAATCTTGCCGACGGCGTTTCCCTTTTGTGTGTTTCCACCGTCCTTCATCATCTTGACGTGCCCCGCTTCCGGCAGTTCCGAACCTCCCGGCCATATCGCAGAGTATCGCCACTGCCCTTCGGCGCCGTCCAGGCCGGCCAGAAAATATCCCTCCTGAGGCGCTTTCACGTCCACGGTCGATTTTCCTGTGGAAACCCTGGCGACAACCTCTCCGGTCGTTACTTTGACGGGTCCCGTTCCCTTCGGGTATCTGATCGTTCCGCTCGTCGGCGCGACGAGCTTCGCCTCGTTCCAGAGGAAAATCCCCTTTGCCTTGACGACGTCGACCTGAACCCACGGCACGGCCCATGTGATCTCCGGGTGCATGCTGTCGTAGTGCCGGAAGTAAGAGCGAAATGCCACGACCCACACGACCGCGATCACGATGATGCCGGCGAAGTAGAAAAAGCGGCGAAGCCCTTGTTTCGGCTCTCTCGGGCGACTCATCTTCGAATGTCGGAGACAGCTTCGCCCTTATCTAATAGCACTTCGAATAATCGCAGGAGACGCAACGAACACAGCCCTCGGCATGTACGGTCGGCGCGCCGCACGACGGGCACATGTCGTCCACGGCGATTTCGACGGTCTCCCCCATCGCGCGCTCGAGTCCCTGCGCGATGGCGTCGGGCAGGCTCAGGATAATGCCGTCCCCCTCGAAGATCGGCTGGCTGCCGCCGATGCCCTTGAGCTGCTCGATGATCTCCTTCACGGGGACGCCGCTGCGGAGGGAGAGCGAAATCAGGCGCCCAAGCGCCTCCGTGTGCGCCTGTGTATCCTTGCCCGATTTGCCGAGTGTGGCAAAGAGTTCAAACGGCTTTCCCTCGAAGTGGTTGAGCGTCAGGTAGAGGTTGCCGAAGCTTGTTCGAATCTTAACCGTGCTCCCCACGAGGTTTGAGGGCCGCTTGCGCGGTTTGAGGCCTTTGCCGGGGACCAACGGCTCCTGCTGCGGTTCCGTCCCGTGGTAGAGGACCTGCGTCTCCTTGCAGCGGTCGCGATAGATCGTGATACCTTTGCATCCGCTGTCGTAGGAGAGAAGGTACGCCTGTTTCACGTCGTCGACGCTCGCCGCGTTCGGCATGTTGATCGTCTTGCTGACGGCGTTGTCCGTGTACTTTTGAAACGCCGCCTGCATCTCCACATGTTCGCGGAAGGGAATGTCGTGCGCCGTCACGAAGATCTCCTTCATACCGCGGGGAACGTCGGCTTCCGTCAGCGTGCCGTGCGAGAGGACCTGCTCCAGGACGCCCGCCGAGGGTTCTCCGAG
Source organism: Synergistaceae bacterium (assembly GCA_031549185.1). Classification (GTDB taxonomy): domain Bacteria; phylum Synergistota; class Synergistia; order Synergistales; family Synergistaceae; genus JAVBQG01. The sequence goes on from JAVBQG010000015.1 coordinate 42,538, forward strand.
ACGTGCGAGGGCCTCTTCGAGGTAACTGTTTACGTATACGAGCGTATCGTTGTCGAACGCTTTTCTTCGAAACGCGAGGGCGAACACGGGTTCTATGCCGCTTGAACACTCTGCGATCAGGGAAATCGTACCGGTGGGCGCGATCGTCGTGACGGTCGCGTTGCGCATGGGCCGTCCGCGCTTCTCCCAGAGACTGCCCTGCCAGTTGGGGAACGATCCTCTTGTCTCCGCGAGACGTTCGCTCTCCTCGTGTCCGATGCGCTGGACGAAACTCATCACTTTTTCGGCGAATTCAAAGGACTCCCGGCTGCCATAGCGGATTCCGCGCGCGAAAAGAAGCTCGGCCCAACCCATGATACCGAGCCCGATCTTTCGGTTGCCGAGGGTCATCTTCTCGATCTTCTTCAGCGGATAGTTGTTGCAATCGATGACGTCGTCGAGGAAACGAACGGCTGTGTGGACCGTCTCCTCGAGGTGGTCCCAGTCGATCTCGCCGCGCTTGTCTGCCATCCGAATGAGATTGATGGAGCCGAGATTGCAGCTTTCGTAAGGGAGAAGGGGCTGTTCTCCGCAGGGGTTCGTGCTGTGCAGCTTCCCGCAGGCCGGCACCGTATTTTCTGCCTCGATGCGGTCGAGAAAAACCACGCCGGGGTCGCCTGTCTTCCACGCGCTTTCGATCAGCAGGTCCCAGAGCTCGGTGGCCTTGATCGTCTTTGTGACGTCACCCGTCCGGGGGTTGATCAGGTCCCAATCGCCGTTCTCCTGGACAGTCTTCATGAAGGCGTCGGGGACGCCCACGGAGATGTTGAAGTTGGTCAGTTTGTTGCTCTCCGTCTTCGCCTTGATAAAGTCGATGACGTCGGGGTGCGACGCCTCCAGAATGCCCATATTCGCTCCCCTGCGCGTACCGCCCTGTTTCACGACTTCTGTCGTGTGATCGAACAGCTCCATGAAGGAGATCGGTCCCGACGCCACGCCCGAGGTGCTCTTCACGCGATCGCCCGCCGGCCGGACGCTGGAGAAATTGAAGCCCGTGCCGCCGCCACTTTTGTGCACGAGGGCCGTCGCTGAGAGCGAGTTGAATATCTCGTCCATGCTGTCGCCGATTGGAAGTACGAAACAGGCTGCGAGCTGCCCCATCGGTGTTCCTGCATTCATCAGCGTCGGCGAGTTCGGAAGGAACTCGAGTCGCGCCATCGCTTCGTAGAATTTGGGGGCCCACTCCTCGGGCTTCTCCCCATGGTTCTTTTCGGCCTGCGCAACGGCGATGGCGACTCGCCAGAGCATCTCCTCCGGCGTCTCGACGATCTTTCCCTCGTCGTCCTTTCTGAGATATCGCTTTTCGAGCACGCGCAGGGCGTTTTCCGAGAATTGAGCCTTCATTTTTTCCATCGCAACACGACTCCTATTCCTCTATCTGAAGTTTTCATACATTTTGAATGCAAAGGAGATCGGGAATTTCCCTCAAATCATCGCAAGCCCAGGTTGCACCCACCTGTACCAATTGTTCCTTCCCGAAGGCGCCCGTCGTCATGCCGATGCCGCGCACACCTGCGGCGACGGCCGTCCTCATGTCGATGTCGGTGTCGCCTACGTAAACGGCCTGCCCGTTTTCCACGCCAAGGCGCTCGAGCGCGAGCAGAATCGACTCGGGGTGCGGTTTGGCGTTGCTCACATCCTCCAGGCCGATCACGGTGTCGAACAGATGGGCGAGCCCGCTCACTTCGACCGCGCGGTACGCGAATCTTCTGTTCGAGACGACGCCGACCTTGACGCCCATCTCCTTCAAAAGTTCCGGTACCTCGATCGTGCCGGGGAACTTGATAAAGCCGTCCTGCTCTCTCTCTCTGAAATGGTTCCTGTAGAACTCCAGCCACTCCTCCTCGAATCGCCCCCACAGCGCACGCCACGACTCGTCGATCGGCAGCCCGATCACTTTGAGAAGGTCCTCACGTGTGACGAGCGGAAGCCCCTTTGCCTCCGCCATCAAGTTGGTGCACTCGGTGATGATGTAACTGCTGTCGACGAGGGTCATGTCGAAGTCGAAGAGCACGGCCGCGACCGGTTGTATCTCCATCAGATCGTCCCGGCCTCGTCTTCGTAATACCTCAGGTCGTCCCTTCCGAAGATTACGGAGGAGTGAGGGGACTCCCAGACGTGTATCTCGTGGAGTTCGAAGTTCGGGCCCCGCAACAGCGGGTCGAGGGTCTTGAACACGTAGGCCGCGATGTTTTCCGCCGACGGCTGCGGGATGATGTCGTTGAGATAAGCGTGGTCGAATTTGGAGATGACGCGATCGTTCACGATGCTTTTGACGTCGACGAAATCGCGGATCATCCCCTCTCTGTCCGGGTGTCCACTCAGGACAACCGCCATCTTGTAGGTGTGTCCATGAAGGCGCTCGCACTTTCCGTGGTATTCGACCAGGTTGTGCGCCGCGTCAAAGGTGAATTCTCTTTTCAGTAACATTTTCCTCTCCCCTCGCGTTTGCCGCGCAGTCGAATGATTTATCGTGTCATTATAAACCATGTGGAATTGATTCGCTCAAGTTGGCGGACCGAAATCGAGGTGCCCCTGTCTCCCGTAAAGCCCGGAGGGCGGCGAAAATCCCAGGATCTCCTTCATCATGTTTGCGCCCCGTACGGCTTTGTCGGCAACGCAATTGTTGTACATGAGATAGATGCTCTTCGTGTTGCGTTGCGTCTCCCGTATCGCCTCTTCCCATTCGCCGAGCTCCGAGGCGTCATACTCGTAATCGAACTTTTCCAGAACGGAAGCGCGCGGGTTGCTCCACCCGGCCCGATTGCGCCCGTGAAAACGCACGACTGTGCCCCACTCCGCCGTGAGAGGCCATTCGTTCGAAACGGTCCAATCGAGCTGCGGCTCGTCCACCGCGACGTAGGCGATGTTTTCGTCCCGCAGCACTTCGTAGAATTTCCCCCTGTTCTTCGGTGCGAGCCACGTGTTGTTGCGAACCTCAAGCGCGAGGGGGATCGGGCCGCTGACCTGGCGAAGCCGCTTGATATACGCGAGCGACTCGCGCGAAAAATGCCAGTACGGCGGAAACTGAAAGAGCAGATAGGCGAGTCGCCCTGCGTTGTGGAGGATCTCCAGCGTCTGCAGAAATTCTTCGTACAGGCGCAGCCTCTGCTCGGGTGAGAGCTCCTCGCGCCGGATCAGGCAAGAGGGCCCGCGTCCGACTTCCTCCTGCAGCCACCTGGGGAGGGCGGCGACTTTCGTCCTGTGAAAGGTGAAGAGGGCAAACGATTTGACTCCGAAGGCGAACGCGCGAGGCGTACTCGTAAGCCAACGGACGGCGTTCTCGGGGTTTGGCAGGGCGTAAAAGGAGCTGTCGACCTCGACCGTGTCGAATTGCGTGGCGTAAAAAGCGAGCCGCGACGCCGGCGTGGATACGGATTCAGGATAGAAGCCGCTTCTGAGCAATGTCCTGTCCGTCCACGAGCACGTTCCGATTCGTATGACGCCGGGCATGGTCTCCACCTCCTCCTGAGTCGCCTAATTTTACCATCCGGCAGACGAAAGGCGGCGAAGAACGCGTCTTCGCCGCCGAAGAAAAGACATGTCGCGAAGCGCTTGCGACGTCTACCGCATCCGCCCCGGGGCGCGGAGCCGGAACCCGAGGACCGCTCCCGCAGTTGCAAGAAGCAAATCGCCCGCGCCGGTGTCGCACCCTCCCCCGCCGCCGGAGTCCGAATTGCCCGCGTCACCGGATTTTTTCACGAGCCACAACGAGCCCTCGCCGACGCCATTTGCCGCTCCGTCCGGTACGACGAGGCGATCGTCGATCCACTCCGCGCGAGCCGCCGTTTTCGCGTCCACATCCGCGAGCAGGATCTGCAGTGTGAGCGTCAGCCCTTTATTCCCATTGACGATCTTCAGAGCGCCGGCGAATATCGCGCGCGACCAGGAACTCTGGTCTATCACCGGTATTGTCGCGCCTGCATCGCCTTCGAAGACGAGCCCGATCTTTTCGAAGAGCTCGTCGTTGTCGGCGATCGATGTCACGCTGTATCCGAGAATGCCGCCGACCTCCTGCCAACTCAGGCTGTAGGTGAATTCCAGCGGCAGGAGCGCTCCTCCCGTCGGTGCGAGCGAGGAGAGGGAGGTTTTTATCGATGGTTTGAGCGCCAAGTACCCAGCTTTTCCAAAAGAAGAACTCGAATCGAATGCAATTGCCCCCGCATCCGATATGTCCGTCACCTGCGAGGCGGAAACGCCGAACTTGCCGGCAAAGTCGCTCTGAAAGGACTGCGCCGCAACATTTGCCGGGTCGATGTCCGCGAAGTTGAGCTGTTCGTCGTACTGCGACATATTTGCGTTGTACAGCCTCAGACGGGCCCATACGTCCGGGTGTATGTTCGTGTAACTCAACTGGTCCGTCACGCTGAGCGTCGCATAGTCCGAAGCAGGAAGGCCGTTTGCCCCGAGCGCTGTGGTGGTCACGGAGATGACGGTCGTGCCCTGTCTGAGCGACACTACGTTGCCGTATTGGTCGACGCGGGCCACGCTCAGATTGCTGCTCTCCCAGGTCATCGGCTCGATCGACGAATACGCGCCATTCTGGTAATACACGATCGCGGTCAGGCTGCAGGTCTGTCCGATTCTGGTCATCGTGCCGGGAATGCCGCTCATTCTCACATAGGCGATATTGACGCTGGCGGCGGATGCAATATTTGCCGTTACAAGAATCAGAAGCGAGGCGAGAAACGGGGGAAACCGCCTCTTCATTTCCTCTCACCCTTCCACAGGCGAATTGCAGCGAAGCCGCACGCGAAGAACAGCCCCAGAACAGGGATCCCCGTATTACAGCCGCCGCCGCTGCCGCCCGAGGCGGGAGGATCGGAGGGGACGTAGTTCATAGGGGCGGTGAAGAAGGTCATATCCCACTTGTCGTTAAGATTTCCGTCCTTCATCACCAGATAGCTGTTATCCGTCGTGACGGTTTTGTCCTGCACCATGGCCATCGTGCGCTCCTTGCCGTCCATCAGCATGACGATGAAGCTGACCGTGATGCAATCCTTGTCCTCGTCCATAAAGACTTTGATCGTCCGGTCGAAGGTGTTTTTGGACTCGAGCCACTTGAAGAGGTCGATGTTTTTGCCCTCCGCGTCGTGTGTGTAGAGGCTGAAGTTGTTCGCGAAGGTCCTCTTGATGTTCCCCGTCTCCTTCCACTCCGAGAGAAACGAGTTCCACTTGGGCGCCACAAACCTGTTGGAGTGCGGAAGGTTCATTGTGATGTGCAGCGGCAGGAGGCCCGCAGTGTCTCCCGAGGTCACCAGTTTGGCGGGCACTTTCGCCTCGACCGCGATGGTATTGACCGCGTCCCCCGCGACATACGACTGGCTGACCGCGCCGCTCATGACGCTGTCCGACGCCTCCGGCATTGCGGCTCCCTTCACGTCCATCGCCGAGGCGACGTTTTTCAGAAAATTCGTGTCCGAAGCGAGCAACTGAAAGCCGGTCACAGCATAATCGCTACCAGATCCCGTACCGAGATCCAGTCCGAAGATCGAGGGGTGCGAGAGCTCCAATCTGCGGTGTCCGCCCGTCGGGTCGATCGGGTACATGTCGAAGATGCTCTGCACGCCGCTCACGACATTGAAATTCTGGTTGTATGTGGTGATCAGGCCCGGGGGAATGTGGCTCAATTCGTCCAGTACGATGTTGGGGTTCACGTCTTTGACGTCCGCAGGCAGATCCATGGTCCACTTCGAGGGGAGCATGAGCGTGGTGTTGCCCACGCCGTCGTAGCGCTGCAAGGCATAGCGAATGCCGCAGTAGTTCGTGATTTCCGTGCTCAGGAGGTAGTTGACGACGTTCGAGTCGATCGGGAACTGTTTGACCGGTACGAAGACCCAGTCCGAATTGCTCCCGCCGACAGCCAGATCGCCGACGACGTTCCAGGTGAAGCGGTCGTATGCGACAATGTTTCCGCTTTTGGCGCCTGAATATGTCTCCCTCATCGTCGACCTGAAGAGGAGCGGGTTTCCCTCGGCCGTGTTGTTGCAGACATTGGCCACGATCATCGGGATCTGCAGCGTCTGGGAGGGAGTATTGTCCGGGTTCTGCTGAAAGATCATGTTTCCGCGTTTCGTATCGTATGCGTTGGTGCTCGCTACTTTGGTGAAACCGAATTGCCACAGTTTCCTGGCACCGGACGTCGTGCTCAGGGGGTCTTTGACGACCTGATAGGCGTAGAAGTCCGTCAGAACATCCTGCGTATAGGAGGCGCCTGCGGGGATCGGAGCCATCCAGTCGAACGCGACCGTCATACTCGAGGCGCTCCCCGGCAACACCAGGAAGATCGCATCGACCGCGGGAGGCGTCGTCAGGTTGCCGCCCAGGATATATACGTGATCCCTCGAATTGACGAAATTGGCCGTGGTTTCCATCGTGAAGCGCGTCGCCGCCCCAACCGTTCCCCCGGCGTCCGTAATCGCCACCCACTGTGCGCCGGATCCGCTCGGTCCGTAAATATCATCGAACCTGTAGGTGGGAACCGTCACAACAGGCGTTGCAGCCCATGCGGCTGCAACGGACAGCAATATCCAAAAAAAAGTTAGAATTACGCGCAGTGAACGTTTCTTCACGCAAAAAACCTGCCTCTCGTTTTGTGGTTACCACTCTATATAAATATATCGGCCGACGAAGGGCCGATATATAACGAGTCTGCGGGAGTTTGCGCGAATTTGAAAGGGAAAATCAGCTTACAAGGCTGGAAAGGCTGAAAATGGGGAGAAGGACGGCTACGACGACGAAACCGACGACCACGCCCAACACGAGAATGATGATCGGTTCCGCCAAGCTCGACCATTTCTGCATCGATGTCTGTGCAAACTCCCACGAGTTGTTGGCGATTCGATCCATACAATCCGGCAGGTTGCCCCCCATTTCACCGATGCGTACGATCGCAACGATGTCCTCGGGGAAGGAGCCCTCCCGCTCGAGGCTCTGCGAAAAACGATAGCCCTTGCGAACCTCCTCTGCGATGGCCGGAATTCGCCCCTTTCTGGAGTCGATGGGCGCGGTCATCTCGAGCGCCTGCACGAGAGGGACGCCCGACTTGAGGAGCGTGGCGATCTGCGAAAAGATCAGCGAAACGCTCAGGTGCGTACGAATGTCCCTGAAAAGCGGGAGCGAAATTTTCTTCCCCGTTCTTCGGAAATAATAGAGCACGAGTCCGATCAGCAGAAGAGCCGGAAGTCCTCCGACTTTGAGAGAGGAAGAGAGAAAGAGCAACATGCGCGTGGCGAGGGGAAGGGTTCCGCCTGAATCTGTGACAATGCTCGTCAATTGCGGAACGACGTATGTAATCAGAAATGCGACGACACCCGTTCCCACGATCAGCATCATGATCGGATATGTCAGTGCGGACTGTATCTTTCGGCGCAGGTTGATCTCGCTCTGCAGAAGAGAGGCTGCGCGTTCGAGAATGTCCGGTAGTGACGAGGAACGCTCACCGGATTCTACCATGCCAACCAGCGAGGGGCGAAACACGCCCTGTGACTGCATCGCATGAGCGAGGGAGTGTCCTCCCTCGACCGACTCGCGCAGCTCCGAGTAGACGGGCCGGAGCCTTTTGTCGCGCGTCTGCCTTTGCAGCAGCCCAAGAACCTCCGTGAGAGAAAGGCCGCTGCGCAAAAACGCCGACAGCATGGTGCAGAAGATATGCTGGTCGCTGAGGGCGAGCAGTTTGGTTGCGCTGGTTTTCTTTTTGGAACGTTCCATCTCGACGGACACGGGAACATAGCCTTCGAGTCCCAGTGTGCGAAGGAGCTCGTCCTCGTTCTGTGCCTCGCGGCGTAACGTTTTTTGCTCGCCGCCGGGATCGTAGGCTTTTACTTTGAAGAGCGGCACGTCATACCTCTCCCACCACGCGGAACATCTCTTCCGGCGTCGTGTCGCCCGAGGCGACCCTCTCCACGCCGAGGTCCAACAGCGTCCTGAGGCCGCGATTTTTCGAGAGTTCCCTCAATGCGGCGATCGGCTCATTCGTCGAGATCGCCTCTGCGATCTCGGGGTCGACATCGAACTGTTCATAGAGCCCGAAGCGCCCTCTATAACCGGACTCTTTGCAGATATCGCAACCCCTGCCGCGAAATACGCGTTCGACGCCGTACTTTTTCATCGTCGCCGGGGCCTCCATCTCCTCTTTGCAGTTCGGACAAACGCGGCGCACGAGGCGCTGTGCCACGACGCCCAGCAGAGAGCCTGCCAGCAGATAAGGCTCGATTCCCATATCGACGAGACGGGAAACGGCGCTGACGGAGTCGTTGGTGTGCAGCGTGGAGAGCACGAGGTGTCCCGTGAGAGACGACTGCACGCCGATGTGGGCCGTTTCGAAGTCCCTCATCTCTCCGATCATGATGATATCCGGGTCCTGTCGCAAAATTGAACGGAGGGCGGTCGCAAACGTGATCCCCGCCTTTTCGTTGACCTGTACCTGTCCGACACCGGGCAGATCGTATTCTATCGGGTCCTCGACTGTGATGATGTTGACCTCGGGCCTGGCGAGTGCCTGCAGAATCGCGTAGAGCGAGGTGCTCTTACCGGAGCCAGTCGGCCCGGTGAGCAGGATCATGCCGTGCGGGTGGCGAATCAGCGCATCCAACCTCGTCTTTTCGTCGGCTGCCATGCCCAGATCTTCGAGCGTCAAAAGCCCTCTCGCCTTGTCCAGAAGTCGCATGACGATTCGCTCACCGTGCTGTGTAGGGAGAGAGCTGACGCGGATGTCCACCGCCCGGTCCCCCAGGGCGATGCCGATTCTGCCGTCCTGCGGAACGAAGCGCTCTGCGATGTCCATCTTCGCCATGACCTTGATGCGGCTGGTCACGGGCGATTGATGTCCCTTCGTCAATTCGTAGCGATCATGAAGGACGCCGTCGATCCGATAGCGCACCAGCAGTTTGTTTTCGAACGGCTCCAGGTGAATGTCCGTCGCCCGCTCCTTGACGGCCTCCAACAGCACGCCGTTGACCAGCTTAATGACCGGAGCGTCGACGGTGTCGCTCAATACTTCCTGCCTCGCCAACTGCGAGAGATCCTCGACCGATTCGATGGCGTTCAACGTGTCCTGTGCCACGCCGCTCTTCAGGTCGTAAAGCGCGCGCACCAGTGACGATATGACATTCTCCGGAAAGATAACCAACTGGGCGGTGAGCCCAACCCCCATCGCGAGAATCTGCGCATCCGGCGTAGCACCGATGTGCGATGCCGCGACGTATAGTGTGACTTCATCGCAGTCGACCGGAACGATCCCCTTCTCCCGCAGAATATCGATGCTCACGCCGCTGGGTATCAGCTCAAGAACCCGCTCGGGCGGCGGTAGGGTCTGCTTTGTTCTGTTTTCATTTACAACCGCGTTATCCATTACGTTACTTCGTACCGCTGTCCTGAGACGTGATCGCGCTGTCGGTGGGCATTCCGTCGGGGCGCAACATATTTTGCGAGACGCCCTCCTGTTTGTTTGACTTGATGAAGTTCTCGTAGTTCTTTTTGATGGTCTCTATTTCTCCCGGGCTGAGTCGATCCCCGCCCGTCGTGACGCCGATGGTCGCGTCCTGGGCCTGCTGAGGCGTCTCAATGATCTGCGGCGTCAAAAAGACCATCAGGTCGATCTTTTCCCGCTGACGTTCCTGCGATGTAAAAAGATTGCCGACCAGAGGGATGTAGGATAGCCCCGGCACGCGATTCTTCAAGGTCTTCTCGACCTCTCTGATCAACCCGCCGAGGATGATCGTCTGGTTGTTGCCGACGAGCACGTTCGTCTTGATCAGGCGCTTGGAGGTAACCGGCGTCGTCGATCCCGACGTGCTCACAACCTCCTCGATCGTCTGTTCGATGTCGAGGGCCACGAGATTGCCGCTCCTGATGTGCGGCGTTACTTTGAGAATCAGGCCGGTATCCTTGTACTCATAGGTATTCTGTTGGGCCGCAGGGTTGGAGATATCGGTGAGCGATCCCTTGAGCTGCGGAATGACCTGGCCGACCTGCAACGCGCTCGGCATGTTGTCTGTGCACATAAGGCGCGGCATGGACAGGATGTTGATGGAGTTGAACTGGTTCAACATCTTGATATACGCGTAGATGAGCCCCATTCCTTTGACGCTGGTCGTCGTGACGGCGTTGCCCTGGGCGTCGTAGTAGACGTCCTCTTGTTTTGTCATTTCGCTGAACCACTGCATGAACTGCTGCGGTACGCCGGTGGCGCCCAACTGCGCGTTCCCACCGATCAGCAGATTGTCGGACTGGTCGCCGCCCCACGCAGACCAATCGATGCCGGCGCTGTTCAATTTAGTGAGGTTGACCTCAGCGATCAGACCGCGCAGGAGCACCTGTTTGGGTTGTATATCCAGCTCCTCGAGAATCCCCTTGATGGCTGCGAACTGTTCCTGCGATGCGGTCAGCACGAGGCTGTTCGTGGGCAGGTCCGGCACAACGGTCGAAGGAAACGTACCCTTCTGATCCGGCTGAAGTCTGGCGGCTACGGAGAGAATCTGGCTGAGCTGCTCGGCAACCGTTTTGGCATCCGCGTTCTGCAGTCTGTAAACGTGAAAATTCCCGACCGTCGCCGGGACGTCGAGTTCCATGAGAATTCGCTCCGCCTCGCGCAGCGATTGACGGGTGCCCACGATGATCACCTTGTTGCTGCGTTCGTCCCCGATCGCGATGAGGTTCGACAATTTGGAGGCTGTGTCCTTGGCGAGCGCGTTCAGGTGCCCCTCGACCAGTTTGGCGGAGGTGTACTGCAGTGGGATTGTCTTGATTGCGCGAATGCTGTCGGGTGCGTCGAGTGCTCTGATAATGGTGGCAGCCTTATTCAGGAGCACGGCCTTGCCCGTCAGGAGAACCGACGAACCGTCCGAGATGGGGGTGACGTTCACACCTTGCACACCAAGCTTTACCGGATCCACTACATACCCGGCTTTGACGTATTCGAGCGGAACGATCTGAACGACTAGCTGCTCTCCCGGCGTGACGCTCTGCGGTCCCTTGACCACTTCGCCCTTGCTGGATGCGCCCTGATTGATCGGGGTCACCTTGGAATAACTGCCCATCCCCTGCAGAGACAGGCCGTTCATCTCCAGTACGGACAACATGACCTGGCGGGCTTCTTTGATCGAGATCGCCTTTGGCGAGACGACCGAGACGGTGCCCTTGACGCCGGGGTCAACGACAATGTTTTCCCCGAGAAGCTCCGACATAAAACGGATGAACTGTGCCATTTCGAGGTCTTTGAAATTGAACTGAACCCGTCCCGATGCACGCATAGCACGTGCCGCCGTGACCAAGTTCTGTTCGTTTTGATCGGCTGGCCCTGCTGCCCCGGCACCACTTGGCTCTGCAGCATACGTGATGGTCGACGAAAACAGGATCAGGATAAAAATAAAAACGGTGATGAGATTCTTCTTCTGTTTCGCAAATTCCATACTTTTTCTCTCCTTAAACTGGCTCTTTCGTCAGCCGATCAATCATTTTCCTTCAAAAAGACTCATGATATCCGCGGATGTCGCGTCTTTCAGGTTGATCCGATATGGTAAAAACAAAGTTATGGACATGCCGTTCTTCGTTACCTCGAGTTCTCTCCAACGCAGTTCTTTTTTTTTGAATTTATCGTCTGAGCGGTCACTTTCAAGCGTAAGTTTGTCTAAATCGATCGTTTCGTCCACCCACAGCGGAGATTTCATCTCCTCTATTTTCCAGGACACGTCGCCGCTTGTGCCGGAAGTCTCAGTAGGGTCGTTCATCAGCGTGACCTGCAGGCGACTCGCTTCGTCGATCAGCTTTTCCTTCTGCCTGACAGTATATAAGCCATGTTCCGAAAGAGCAATCAATTTGAGGGAGGCCGTTACCACAAGCCCCAGTATCAACACGGCGACCAGGACTTCGATCATCGTGAACCCTCTCGTCATTTTACCGCGTAGTCCAGTTGCATCTGTTTCGAATCGCGAACAAGGCCCAGGTTGAACTGACTGCTGTTCAATAGAGATGCGATTGCGTTGTTTACGTTTGCCATGTTTTTAAGCGGGAGGCCGTTGATGCTGACGAGTACGTCCCCTTCCTTCATCCCTAGCTGTGAGAAGAGGCTGTCGCCTGCCGCATACATCAGCTTCATTCCGTCCCCTTCCGGAGCAAGTTTCATCTTGGCGATCTCGTCATAGGGGTTCATCAGCAGTCCGTCGATGATCTCCTTTTTGATGGAGCCAGGACTTCCCTCCGCAGCTCGTACTACTCCCGCCCCTCCGGGTTCCTGGGCGCCTAGTTTGATTGGGGGAGGAGCGGCCTGTTCTTTGGGTTGGGGTTGCCCACCCAGGTTCAGATACAGCGGGTAAGAGTCTTCGCCCTTTGCGAGAAGCACTTCTCCCGTTTCGATCGATTTCAGCGTATAGCCATTGTAGTCTTGATCTTTCAGAATGAGGGCCATTTCTCCGCCTGCGCTGAGCCACGCGCCGATATTTGGCAGCGTCCCTACCAGGGTGAATGCGCTTATGGCTGGTTGTGGCTGGTTTGAAGCGGCAATGGGAGATTTCTCCGCAACATTGAAGGGCGTAAACGCAACCTCGTTGCCCTGTTTCTTTTGGGACTGCGTGATAACGATACTTGTGGGGCGAGTGCTTACAATCCTGGCTATCTCCCTCTGGGTCTGCGACAGGGATTCGATGAGAAAAGCCTCCGTCGCCTTGCCCGCAAAAAACGCCACGACGAGGCCGGCGATGGCGGCACATGCCCAGGCAGGTTTCAGAAAACGGGAGACCCTCCTGGAGGATGCCGACGGAAGTCCCTTCCCGAGTTTCAGAACGGGGGCGAGCTTCAGTTTCTCCTTATAATCGCTCAAATTAGGAATTCGGGGTCGCATTCTGTTTCACCCTCCATTCGCCATTCGAGACAGGTTCGAAATATTCGTGGAGCTTCCCGCTTAAGACGGGGTTTTTCAGCAAATTGTCTATGGTCTGAGGGACCCGCAATGTAAGAGTGCTTGTCGTCACGCGGCCCTGCTTGCGGTTGATGGAGAGTTTGCCGGTGGCCTCGAGTTCACCTGTAACGTTTGTATTTGCGACGGCGATTGTCGAGCCGGAGACAGAGAGCTTGAGGTTGCCCGCTTCTAACTTCAGTTTGCTGTCGGGAATCATGACTCCCTCCCCACCCACAAACGAGATGTGGCAGCTCATTCCACCGAAGAGAAGACTCGAGATGGGCAGCACTTTCACGCTGGCCTCCGCGAGGGTAAATTTCGCCATCCCCTGGTCGATATCGAGGCTCCTGACGGCGTAAGTAGGGAAAATCGTGCCGCTTTCCCCGAAGTCTGCATACGAAATAAACATACCATTTTGGGCGGCTCCCAACCTAATTTTGTCCATTGCATAACGTCCGATCGTCTCCCAGGGAGCGAAGAGCCACAGGCCGAGGGCCAGAAAAAAACAGAAAATCAAAGCGGTCACGATATGTCTGATGTATTTCATTTCGCCGTCTCCAATAGAAATGTGCCTGTCAACAGGCGTTCTTTGTCGACAGGGAGGGCCTTCAACTCGGCGGTTTTAGCGAGCAACCCCCGACTCTCGAAAAGAGTGACGAGCTGTACCATTTCCTCGCCATAAAGGCGTTCCACCTGCAAAAGGACGCCGGAAGACTGGGTGGAGAGTTGCAGTATTCTGTCTTCCAACCCCAGCGAAGCGACGATCTCGGAGACAGCCGCATACGGATCGTCCACGGAGTCTCCGGTTTTCGGGGTGTTCGTTGTGGGGTAGGCCTTGTAGACGATCGACGAATTGATAACCTTGTCTGCGTCTGTGAGATCGCGCCGTGCCTGGGCATTCAGGTCAAGTGCCTGCAAAAACAAAATCAGCGCAAGGATCCAGAGCAACACGGCACCGAGTATCAATTTGAAGAGCTTCTTTGCCTCCGGGAGTTCTCTTATTTCCGAAAGAGTCATCACGATCTTGCTCCTTTTGTGATCGACAGGTTGAAGCGCACTCCTCCACCCGGTACCTGCTGAATATTATCTGTTTTGAGCGAGAATCCCTGTTTTTCCAAGAGGGCGCGCAGGCGCTGTATCGCGCTATTGTCCTTGGCTGTCCCGAGCAGGTCCGTTCTTTCTTGCTCAAGCGAATACTTCATCGTTTCGACGACAATGTCACCGGAAGAATTCAACTCTTCCCAGACTGGGCCGAGCGCTTTGAGGAAACCTTGAAGCGATGTGTCCTGCCGTATACCCTGAAGTTGCGCCATTTTTTGTCGAATCGATACCAGCGGCTGGCCGGATCTTTCGCCAAAGGCGGAGGCATATATGTTTCCCGGAAGGGAGGTGGTGATGTCACTTGCTGTTGTCTGCTGCCAAAAAAGTGCCCCACTGGCCGCCGCGAAAAGAAGACCTCCTGCGAGGGCAAATCGTGCGGTTTTTACCAGAAGACCTAGAGCCCTTTCTCTTTGCTCGAGCAAATTTGCTCCTTTGTTCGACAGATCAAGGTGTTCATACGCACCATACGCGGAAAACGTGTTCTCGCCCGACGACTGGACATTCACCGACGAACGATCGCCGACGAATACTCGATTTATAGCCGAATTCTGTCCCGCTGCATATGCCTCGATCAGCCTTCTCTCTTCCTCCACGGTGTTTTCCCGACGATCGCTCCACCGATAGAGCATAGGTACCCAGTCTTCCAGCCACAAGGAGATAATCTGCTCATCGTCGCTCCAGATGACAAGTCCCGATCCGTCCACCTCGGCGGCAAAAACAAGCGGCAAGGGCCACACAGCCAATTCTCCTCCGCCTGCGTTCATGAGGGTTTCGATTGTCTCGGAATCTTCCCCGTGAAGCAGAAATGTCGCACCGGACGAGTTTTTTTTCTCAGATTTCGTAAGAAGCGGAATCAGCGAGACATCCTCTGCCCTTTCTCCCAATAGCGGCCGAAAGCGAATTTTCAACGCATCTCGTACGCGAGGCATTCCACTAAAGGGAAATGAAAAAGGCTGAACGGACAGATTTCTAAAAGGGTACAAAAGAATCCGATCGCCTGTTGAAGGGAGGCTGCCTGCTTGTTGCTCCGTATACAACATAAAATTACGTTTGACCGTTTTTTTCCTCATCACAGTCCCCTATTCTCTCCAGGAAACAACCTCGCACTGCTCGGAACCTGCGCGTTTCATAATCGCGGTGAAGTTACGCTCCTGTCCCTCTCCGTCGAGAATCTTCAACTCCACCTGAAAAAAGGTGCTCTTGTAGCCAATGACATTCTCCAAACGTGCGCGTACACCTTTGGGGAATCCGGGAGATTTGAGCAAGTCCGCAAAACTCTTTAGATTTGCGTTCTGTCGATAAAGCGCCAGCGATTCCGCCTTATCGGAATCGAGTTCCTGGTCCAGTATCGAAAGCAATATTTTGGGCGTAAGGTTTACGTTGATCGCATTCTCCCCATAGACGGTAAAAAACTTGTCCAGCGCGATCGGCGAATTCTTATCCCCGTATAAAGTTTTAACGTCGATCTCGGGCAATCTGAGCAGTTCGCTCAGATCGCTGATCGGCCGGTTGGGGAAAAAATCTTCCTCTCTGCTGCCAGCTTTCGCTATTGTATCACGGTCGAGGAAGTCCAGCACCAAGTCGGAGAGCTCTCTTTTGTCCAGCAGTTCCCAGATCTCTTTCCATGCGTACTCATATTCTTTTCGCAGTGTCACTCCGTCGGGCAAAAAAAGGCCGTTGATCGGGATGAGGTAATTTTGCGGCGTGATTTTGATAAGAACGCTCCATTTCCCGTAGTTGAGTATTTTGGGGATGCTGGGAGAATACAACAACTCGCGCAACGAATCGTAGTCGTTGGTATCGCCGGCGATCCAACCTGAAACAGTAGCCGCAGCAACCGAGGCGAGGCTTCTTGCCCTCAGGGCGTACTCCTCGCGGGCAACCCGTTTTACTTCCTGTCTTGCGAACCAGGTAAAAGCAGCCGCCGCGCTCAGCAGCAACGTAACGATGAAAAGAACCGTTACAAGGACAAATCCCTCCCTAGAATTGCGGCAGCCAGCCCTCATAACTGACCTCGTCTCCCTCTTTTTTTTCAAGTACGATCCGCAGAGCCTGTGGGCTGGATCCCTCGTAATCATCCACCCATTCGGACTTCACCATCACGGAGAATCGTATACCGGTAAGGCCGGGTAAAAGAAGCTTCCCCTCCTCAGGCTTCAAGTCCTCTTCCTTTACGGCATCCGGTTGCTCATCTCCCGATAAAACCCAACGATAGAGGCCCTCCGGGAGGTCCGTGCCAAGCACGGATTTGGGCAACATCTTGTACGCCACGCAGGTCATCGATCTACCTTCGTACGACGGCGTTCTCGCCCATAACAGCAGCGTGTCGTTCGCGTTGCTCCCCAGTTCGTCTTGGTGGATCACTCGAAAAGGAGACGATGCGTTGATGTTTACCGTCTCACGTGCGTCCTGGAAAATTTGGTTGATCACAAAACGCTCTCTGTTGCTGGCTGAAAAATTTTTCTGCGCCTGCCGGATCGTTTTGACGGTATAAGTAAGAGGCGTGACAGCGGCCACGATGATAATGCCCGCGATTCCGACGACAACGAGTATTTCGACCAGTGTGAACGCCCTGTTGCGCATTATTCTGATATGATCTCTCCGTCGGCGGAAATTCCGAACATACCCGGTTTCAAATATGTAGCCAGGTCTTCAAGCAATTCTTTATTGTGAATCTGCTTTGCCAGGCCGACAAGCTCGAAAAGGAGTTTCGATGTGGGCCTCTTTTTAAACGATAAATAAAGTTCGGTCATTCCATTGACAAACGCATCTGGATTCTTTTGGGCCTGCGCAACATTTAGATATAAATATCCCATTTGCTCGCGGGCTTCATCTCGTGCCATAAGGTATTTTTCTGCCCCTTTGAGCTCATCGTGCTTCTGTTGTATTGTGCTTGGCTGTGCCAGGGCTTTGTACATCAATTGGTCTCCTTGCATCCCTCCGTACATGAAAATCAATCCGTACAGCGATACGCCGGCCATAAGTCCCCCGAAGCATTTGAAGACAAAATCGTTGTTCATCTTCGTCCATTTCGTCACACTTGGTAACAACGCCTTATTTGCCATGGCGAAAGCCAGGGACATCCATACGGCATTTTCGATTCTATGGTAGGGCCTGCTGAAGAGCGCATCGAACCAGAGCAGAAACAACATGGCCGCGCCCCAGATACATTCGGGGGGCAGCTTTTCATTTTTTATCAGCGCAGACATCAGTCTGTACAGCCACCAGAGACCGAGTAGCCCCAAGAGAATGGCTCCGATTAGCCCCGTTTCGCATAACCACTGTATGTATTCACTATGAGCCCAATAGGTGTACTGCCACTCGTATTCGGGGTTGTTCAAAAGTTCGGGGTGTTTCGCGAACATGATCCTCTGTCCGTCCAGAAAGTGCCACTTATATTGCCCCAGCCCCACTCCTGTCATTGGTTTTTGGAGAAAAACTTCCCAACTGGTGCGCCAGATGCTGATCCGATTCCCGATGGATGTCGGATTCTCCACCATATCCTTCATTTTGCTGACAAGCGCGATATTGCGACCTGTTCCCAACATGGAACCCCCGGCCAGGACGATCACGAGCAGCAAAAAGACGACACCAAACAGCTTGGACGCCCTCTTCAGGGCCCTGCCCTCGCCGGTTCTCCAGAGCCCGGCGATCAAAACGGCAAAAGCGACGATCAGAGAGAGGATGGCGCCCCTGGTGGTCGAGCTCCATAGTCCCCATGAATTCACCGCGAGAAAGAAGAGATTGAGAAGCACAACCGGTTTCTTCAGCAGGCCTCTCTCCTCCTCCGCGTCATCCATGTACGAGAGATGAAGATAAATACAGTTCAGAACGGCCATCGCGGTCCACAGGCCGAACATCTCCTGTTGAGCTGTGTTGCCGATGTAATTGCCGGGGACATCGAGAATGAACGGAAATCCTTTGTTCAGGCTTCTGATGAGCAACTCGGCAAAGAGTATGTTGACCGCGGCGTTGACGCTGCTGCCCCAGAGCAACGCGCGGTGAAATTGTTTAGAGATCGGCATATTGTATGTCAGAACGTATACCGCAAAGAGCGTAGCGAAGAAGAACCATTCTTTCACGTATCCAGAAAGGGACGGAATTTTGATCATAAGCGGCTGCGCCGTGATGAGAAGAATCAATATAAGCCAAACGCCCGCAAACGGATCCAGTGTAAAGTTCGTTCGCCTGGCACCGTAGCGAAGCAGTTGCACTCCGGCAACGAGCGCAAGGAGCGCAATGGGGATCATCGCAACAAACCATTTCATGATATGGAGCGTATCGTACCAGGATCTGCCGGAGAATACGAGGTTGGGGATCGAAAAAGTGATGAAGAACGCGATATAAAACATCCACTTGGGCATCAGTGGTATGTTGCCTGGAGAAAGTTTTATCGTACCGGCGTTGCCCTTGAATTTCTCCTGTTTCTGCTGGGGTGACGTGTTTTTTTCAAAGAGTTTCATCGATTCGCGGCCTCCGTATCCTCAAAGCCATATTGGCCCTTGTTGCGGTTTAAATCAACGGATATTTCTACAATCAATGAACTCTGATCCATCTGTTTTACTTTCCATTGCGCGGGAACGCCATGGTCTCGATGTTTGTTGATGAGGGCCGCGAGGTCGTGCAAAAGTTCTCCTGCCGGGCCGTCGGAGACGCTCTTTTCTTTTTTGGGGACTCGTTTGCCGGAACCTGCTTTGTTCTGCCAGGTCTCCGAAAGGGTTTCGAGGGTTCGCGCGCTCAAATCCTCTGCAATGGCCTTTTGCGCCAGTTCCCCTTGTTCTTGAAGGGAGAGGCCGAGTAAAGATCGCGCCTGGCGTTCGCCCAGTTTGCCGGCGATGACAAGATCCTGTACGGAGCCGTCCAGTTTCAACAAGCGTATTTTATTTGCGATGGCCGCCTGCGAACGCCCCATTCGTTTGGCCAGTTCCGTCTGGCTCCAGCCTGTTTTGGCGAGGATGTCCTGCAGGCAGCGCGCCTCTTCGATCGCGGACAGATTTTTGCGTTGAATATTCTCCACCAGCGCAATGATCTGCTGATGAACCGGGTCCGTCTCCATAACCATTGCGGGAATTTTTCCCAGCCCCGCCTTTTGGGCAGCTTTGAAGCGTCTTTCGCCGGCGATCAATTCGTAACCATTTTCCGTGCGCCTGACGAGAATGGGTTGCAGCACGCCGAGCTCCTTAATGGACTCGGAGAGCTCGAGAATCTCCTCCTCGCCCATCAACTTGCGGGGTTGAAAAGGATTGGGCATGATCTGGGAAAGAGGGATCTCCAGCAGTTTTTCACCGGTGTTCTCGCTGGGCCCCAAGGGGGAAATTATTTCCTGTGCGTCTTGTTGCTCCGTCTGTTTTTCGATTGTTTCCCCATGGGATGTCGATGTGGCCTCTCCCTCTTCCTGGGTTGAAGCCGAACGCAGTATGTCGGCAAGAAGAACGCTTTCTCCTTCGCTTACGCCCGCGTCGCTGTCTTTTTCCTGTTTGATCGCGGCATCTGCCGCTTCCTCCGCTTTGGAGAGCGCGTCGATCAATTGAGTATTGATTTTGTCTTTTTCGATTTGCGACTCCTGAGGAAGCGGTGTTTCCGGTATCGCTTCTTCTCCCGGGTTTTTTAAGAAACGAAGAATGTCCCACATTTTATCTGCCACAGCCATGCCCCCCGCGAACGGTTATTCTTTTTCCATTTGTTGATAAAGTATATATGAACAATCGAGTCTAAGCCATTCTCCTCGAGTACTCTCGGTTCACGAATCGAGAAAATTCTTTATAAAAAATTAAATCGACCTTCCCTGTCGGGCCGTTGCGATGTTTGGCCACCGCGACCTCGGCGGAGGGGTCGGCCGATTCTTTATCCTGTTCGTAGTAAGCGGGCCTGTACAAAAAGGCGACCAGATCGGCGTCCTGCTCGATTGCTCCGCTGTCTCGCAGATCCGAGAGCATCGGTCTCTTGTCGGAGCCGCGTTTTTCAACTTCTCGGGAGAGCTGAGAAAGAGCGATGACCGGCGCCTCGAATTCGCGTGCCACGCCCTTCAGCGCCCTTGAAATGTCGGAGACCTCCTGTTGGCGATTTTCCGATTTTCTGGCGTTGGCCATCAGTTGGAGATAATCGACAATGATCAGGCATCTTTGTTTGTGCTGTTTCGCAAAAAAACGCCGGCAGCGGGAACGTAGCTCCAGCGTGCTCAGCATCGAGCTGTCGTCGATGTAAATTGGCGATTTGCTGAGGCGCGCAACCGCATTCGTCAACGAATTCCATTGATCGGGGCGGACATTTTTCGTCTGCTGAAGCTCTTTGAGGTTGATTTCTGCCTCGGCGCTCAGCAGTCGAGATGCAAGTTGTTCGGCGGACATTTCGAGGCTGAAAATCAGAACGGGAACCTCTTTATGCAACGCAGCAAATTGCGCGATGTTCAGAGCAAATGCCGTTTTGCCCATCGATGGACGAGCGGCTATGATATTGAGGCTGCCGGGTTGAAGTCCTCCCGTCAATTTGTCGAAATCGGAGAAACCCGTCGGGATTCCTTTGCCTACCGCATCCTCCGAAATGCTGTTTTCAAAGTTGTCAAAAGTTTCCACGACAACCTTGGAAACATGCTTGAACGAAGTTGTCGCGCCGTGTTTTGCGATCTCATAGACCTGTTGTTCCGCTGTCGCCAAGGCCTCGGAACTCTCTATCTCTTCGCTGAGGCCAATTTTGGCGATGTCGGAGCCGACTTTGATAAGGCCCCTGTGAATCGATTTATCGCGGACGATCGAGCAGTGGTGTTCGATGTTGGAAGTGGTCGTCACCGAATCGACGAGCGTGGCGATAAATGGGGTGCTCCCAAGGCGTTCGAGCAGGTTTCGTTTGGTCAGCTCTTCCTGGAAAGTAAGCGAGTCGACCGCCCGGCCCTTGCTCGCCATGTCCGCCATAATTTCAAGTGCGATTCCGTGCCTCGGTTCGTAAAAATCGTCCGGTTGAAGGGTTTCCGTTACCACCAGCAGCGCATCTCCATCGAGCAGGCATGCGCCAAGAACCGCCCTCTCGGCTTCGAGATTGTTCGGAGGTACTCGATCAATTCCGGAGATGGACAAAACTACTCGGCCTCGACGCTGAGAGTCAACTCCGCCTCCACTCCCGTGTGAAGTCGGATTTTGAACGGGTACATGCCGAGCTGTTTGACAGCCTCGTCAAGTTTGATGTCCTTCTTGTCCACGGTCACGGCAAGTTGTGCTTCGATCGAGCTCGCAATCTGTTGCGAGGTGACGCTGCCGAAAAGCTTGCCCTCCTCGCCTGCGCTCATCTTGACTGAAACTTTTTTGCCGCCGATTTTTTTCTTTACCTCGATCGCGTGTTGCTCTGCTTTTGCTTCTTTATTTTTCTTGGAGCGTTGCTGATCCTCCCACTCCTTTATCTTGGCGGGTGTTCCCTCCTGTGCAAGGTTTTTCTTAAAGAGGAAGTTTCGAGCATACCCGTCGGAAACCTCCACCAAATCGCCCTTGCGTCCGACCTTATTGACATCCTGTGTCAGGATCACTCTCATTTGCTATTCCTCCCAAGTCGTTTTCTGAGGTCGAAACCGATGTCGATAATACCTACGATAGAAAAAATATCGGATAAAAAAGTGACAAGCGGAGTCACTATGAGCATTATTATACGTGAAGTTCTGGGAAAACCGCGTCGTTGCATTAAATTATACACAACGGCCAGCCCCTGAATGACGAAGAGTGCCCGTGTCACTGTGCTTAAATTGATTCCAATCTGCTTGAGCAGAGCGGCGTTTGCCTGTTTTTCTCCGAGGTATTCACAAAAGAAACCGACCATGAGGGCCAGTAGGATATTTCTAGGGAAACTCCACGTACCGAACGCAGGCAGTGCAAAATAATGGCTGCCGGCCATTTTTTTGTGCACATACGAGGAGGCGAAGTAATTTGTGAGAACCTCGACGCTGGAGAAGGCAATTAAAACGAAGGGTACGAGCTGGGCAAATTGAAAAGCGGCGGCCTTCAGTTGCTCTTTAAGTTTTAACGCCTCGGTCGGAGCGAGCGATGACAGCCGAGACTGCCAGAACGTCAACACCGCTTTCTCGATCTCCTCCGCTCCGGGGAACAGGAAATTGACGCCGGTAAAGCGGGCGAGCAGCAGCACTGTTACCACCTTGCAGCACAATGCGATCAGAAGGCCGGCCAGAACGAGGTCCGTCCCGGAGCTCAACTTTCTTGTCGTCAAGGCGAGGAGTATGCCCTGCAAGGCAAAGGAGAGGAGGAAAATCAAAGAAAAAGCAGGCCCGAACGTAAAGAAGATCGTGATCGTCGATATCAGAGCGCTGGCGATCCCATAGCCAAGGCCCGCTTCCATGGTAACGACGAGTATCGGGGCGGAGTACAGAAACATCAACGGCAAGCCGAGCAAAGGCACCAGTGTGCCCGCGATAAATATCAATACGCTGAGAAGCGTGCAGATTGTCCAGCATTTTTGTTTTGATGAGGATACCATTGAAACCCTCCACTGAAATGCGCGGCGTGTGCGCCGAAAAACATTGCAAAAAGGGGGAGAGCCAAGGCCCTCCCCCACAAGCAGTTCCAAGTCGTTCTAGTCAGAAGTAAACGGCAGAAGCGCGAGGAATCGGGCTCTCTTGATCGCCCTCGTCAGCTGTCTCTGGTGTTTGGCACAGGCACCCGTGACGCGGCGAGGAATGATCTTGCCTCGATCCGTGATATACCGTTTCAGTTTCTCCGCGTCTTTGTAATCGACGTGCGTTATTTTATCGACGCAGTAATGGCACACCTTTGGGCGGCGTTTGCGGCGTTTTCTGAACTGGTTGTCCACTGTCAATCAACTCCTTCCCATCAATCAAAATGGTACATCGACATCGCCCGGTCCCTCGGATTGGTCTCCAAGTTCGGAGAAATCAAGAGGAAAGTCCTCTTCGAAGTCCGCCTCGTCCCGAAGGCTGCCGACATCGCTGTGACTGTACGTTGTAGTCGAAGCGTTTCCATGTTGGCGAGCGCCGGTATTTTGTTGTGGTGCCTGGCCGTGAGGGGCAGGCATATCGCCGTACATATCGTCATCCCTGCGACCGGATGGAAGCATGGTAAGGTTCTCCGCGATCACCTCTGTTGCCCATTTGCGGCCTCCGGTCTTGGGGTCCTCGTATTCCCGAACCTGCATACGACCTTCCACCAACACCGGCTTGCCCTTGCGCAGATAGCGATCGCAAATGTCGGCGAGAAACGCCCAAGCCACGACCGGAATAAAGTCGGTCTGCGTCTGTAGCTCGCCCGTCACCTTGTTCTTCCACTGGCGTCCTACTGCTACCGTGATGCGCGCGACCTTCTGTTTGTTCGGAGTGTGCCTGATATCCGGATCGCGTGCCAGATTGCCCATCAAAATGACTTTGTTAAAGCCTCTTGACATGGCGGCACCTCTACTCTTCGTCGAGCGCCACGACAAGATGCCTCAGAACTTGCTGGCGCAGTCCGAGAACTCGGTCGAGCTCTTTGATCTGAGCCGGCTCCATCTTTATCGTAAGCAACGCGTAGAAACCCTCTTGCTGTTTCTTGACGGGGTAAGCAAAGCGGCGCTTACCCCAGAGGTCGATCTTTTCAACCTCCGCACCCAATCCGCGCACGACCTCTGCTACCTCGTCAACCGCCGCCTTGTGGTCTTCCATCTCCGCAAGCAGTATGACCGTCAATTCGTAAAGTCGCACGTTCATCACCTCCTCCCTTTGGTCTGTGAACCCTTGAAACCCGAGTCCTTTGGCTTCTTCCTGTCGGAAGAAGCAGGGATAACAGCAGTAGATTATATCTTTGTATTACTCTTTTTGCAAGGGATCGTCAGAAATTACCTCGATCCTGTAAATTTTCTCCCCAGATTTGACGAGATTGAATTCCTCTCGTGCCAAATGAGCGATGCCGGCCGGTGTTTTGTAATAGCTGATCTTTTCCTGCAGCTCCTGGTTCTTTCGCGTCAACTCTACGAGCTCCTCCATGCGGGATTCGAGCGCGGTAGACAATCGCTCTATTCGCCCCAGCTCCTTGAAGAAGGTTACGAGGGTTACCGCGACGATAAATGCAGCTACCGCATAGACAAGAATCCAGCGCAGGCGTGGCATGTTACATACTCTCTGGTGCCGTTACTCCAAGCAGGCCAAGGCAGTTATCCAGTGTGATTCTGGTGGCTTCAACCAGCAAAAGGCGTGATTTCATGACGTTCTCCTCTACTCCGAGCACTCTCTGCGCGTTGTAGAAAGCGTGAAAAGCCTCCGCAAGGTCCATGGCGTAAAATGCGATGCGGTGTGGTTCAAGATTGCTCGCCGCTTTCGTCACCTCTTCGGGAAAGCGTGAGATCGTCTTTGCGAGCTGTATTTCGCTTGGCTCGGAGATGGCCTCGCAGCTCAGCTCGGAGGCTGCCGGAACACGGAAGCCGCGTGTGCCGACCTCGCGCAAAATACTGCAGATCCTCGCATGAGCATATTGAACGTAGTAGACTGGATTGTCCGACGAAGTCTGCTTTGCGAGTTCGAGGTCGAAGTCGAGATGGCTGTCCGATTTTCTGCTGACGAAGAAGAATCGCGTCGCGTCTCTGCCGACCTCGTCCATGACCTCGCGCAGCGTGACAAAGCTTCCCGCGCGCTTCGACATCGCCACAGGGACGCCGTTGCGCAGCAGGCTTACGAATTGGATCAGCAGAAACTCGAGGGCTTCGTCCTTGGCGCCCAGCGCCTTGTTCACGGAGCGAATGCGCGGTACGTACCCGTGGTGATCGGCGCCCCAGACGTAGATCAGAAAGTCGAAACCTCTCTCGTATTTGTTCTGGAGATAGGCAATGTCCGATGTGAAGTAGGTCGGCATGCCGTTTGCGCGAATCATTACGCGGTCTTTGTCGTCGCCGAACGCGGTGGAACGGAACCATACGGCCCCTTCGTCGTCGTAGGCGTAGTCTGCTTTTTTTAGCAAGTCGATCGTTCGCGGGACGAGATCGTCGTCGTACAGGGATTTCTCGGAAAACCATACATCGAACTCCACGCCAAAGTCCGACAGGTCCTTGCGAATAAACCCAAGCACGACACGAGCCGTTTCGTCTCTGAAAAATGGCAGGGTCTCGTTCAGTGGTTTTTCAGAGAGCGTCTCTCCGTGTTTTTCGACGATACTTTTTGCGATGTCGTCAATATAGTCGCCTGGATAACCGTCCTCGGGAAACGGCGCCAGCTCCTCCTTGCCAAGCAGGGCGAAATAGCGGGACTGCGTCGATTTCCCGAGGTTTTCCATCTGGAGTCCCGCGTCGTTGATGTAGTACTCGCGCTCCACCTTCCAGCCGGAAAATTCGAGGATGGACGACATGATGTCGCCGACCGCGGCGCCTCTGCCATGTCCCAGGTGAATCGGTCCTGTGGGATTTGCGCTGACAAATTCGACTTGCACGCGTTTCCCGTGGCCCTGGTTGTTGCGTCCATATGTTTTGCCCAGCTTCAGGACATTCTTGATCGTATCTTCGATCCAGGCGTTGGAGAGTTTGAAATTCATAAATCCAGGCCCTGCAATTTCTATGAACTCGATCGAATCACCTTTTTTTATGTTGGAGATGATCTCGTTTGCCAGCTCGGTGGGCGCGATTTTAAAGATTTTACACAGCTGCATGGCCGTGTTTGTCGCCCAGTCGCCCTGTCCGTCGCGTTTGGGGCGTTCAAGCTGAACTGTAAATCCTTCCGGCAACTCGATGCCTCGATTGACGGCGACGATGTCGATCGCCTCTTTGATCAACAGCGCCAGGGTATCCTTTTTATTCTCCATCCTCATTCCCTCCAGTTGGTCTTCGTAAAAACGGAAAATTATCGTTTGCGCAACGGCAGAGTCGTCTGCGACCAGCGAATATAGCTGTTGAGCTGCCCGAGCAGGACTTTGGAGAGCGTTTCGTCGATATTTTGCACACGCACGGTCCACTTGCCCGTGGCTTCCAGCAGCCCTCTTTTGGGCCAGTGATTCATGGATTCCTCCAGCAGGGCTTTCGAGTCGCCCTGTTTTTCCGCAGGAAGGGCGCCGACGATCCTGTAACCTCGAGGTGTTGCGATATTTACACTTTGCTCCAGCATGAACGGAAACCGCAGTGAATACTTCTCCCCGGCGGAGCTGACCTCCTCCAGGCATTGCGGCACGACCGAGGGGACACGCATCAGGATATCATTGCCTGAGACGATGCCGAGCGCCGACCTGGCCGCAAAGATGATACGATAACCGGAATTGAGCTGCTTCACCGATGGGGATGAGAGCGTCAGCCCCGGTGTGTTGAATATAAAGCGTCTCGAAATTGCCTCCACGAGGTTGTCCGGCGTTGGGAGGCGTCCATACGCTAGGGTGTCCACCCACGCCCCGTTGACTGTGATTTCCAGCGAACCGGTTGCAATGCCCTTTTCGTCGAGAGTCAGCTTCCATGATTGGTTGAGAATATGTTCTGCCGCATTCCCTGCCGGTATGTTAAATTTTTCCACGTTACCCACATTCACGCGAAAGACGGTCGTTCCGCACAAAGAGGGCGCTGTTTTTCCGAATTCCGTAGCTTGCCCCGCCTCGAAGAAAATTTCTCTTCCTTTTCCACTGCTGCCGTTTTGTGTCCTGAACAAGAGCACCGGCTCCGCCCAGATGTCCGATGCACTGGGGCCGTCCTCTGGGGTGGGAAGGAGCTGACGCCAGTAGATTTCGACAGGGTACCCCATGCTTTCCATCCATTTACCGGCGATGAGGGTTTGCTCCCACGGTGTCCAGGGCCCGTTCGTGGGAACGATGCTTCTCGTTTTCATCTGCTGCGGCGCGAGCCCCGGTACGGTCAGAGATTTTTTTGTCATATAGGTGGCTATGCTCTCGCCTGTTTTAATGAGGTTGTTCCTGTCGGAGATCTCGAGGTCGGAGGGCATTGGGGGGGCTTGAAATTTACCGGCCGCTTCCTGCAGCGCGCGCAGGTACGTGGTCGTGCCTTTGCGCAGGCTGAAGACGAGGTACGGGCGTCTCGTGTCGACAATGCCTGCGTCCTGCCACACCGGCTGGTTCATCAAGGTCCAGGTGGTTGTCTCCCGCCCCACGGACTTACGACGAATCGGTTCTCTGACGCCCACTCCCTGCCAGTACAGGTCCATTCCGTCGGGTATATCGACAGTTATGCTCTGCTCCCAGATCGGATATGCGTCTGCCAGGAAGAGGGCATCGTCGAGGTAAGACTTTTGTGGGTGTGTTTCGTACGTCGAGACGGCTACGACCCTACCCTCTGCCTCCCGTGGGAACTCGATCGTCATGCGGGCAAATCCACTTTCATCGGATTTTTTTACCGGTAAAGTTCCCTCTTTCATCCCCGTCATGGGGTTGTACCAGGCGGCTTCCGTGACGACAAGCGAGGCGCCCTCGTCCTGCGGGATGGGGATGACGTGTGTTGTCTCGTCCCCGGGGCGATGCTGCCCCATGAGCATCAGGAACCTGTGAGTCTTCTCCATTGTTCCATCCGAAGCCAGGTTGTATTGAAAAGAGTTCAGCCAAACCACGCCTCTGGCGTCCGGATATGCGGATATCGAAGGCGCCTCCTTGTAAAGTCGCCTGATCTCTCCGGAGATATTCCAGTTATCATTTTTCTCGGCTGCAAAGCCAGTGCATACAAAACCCGTTTCCAAAGTGAACAGGAACAGAATGACGGCGATGACGAAAGAATATTTGCGTCTCATGTTTACCCCCACTTGTGCATTGCGCTCTATGCTGCCTGATCTTTGCCGCAACAATGCTTGTATTTCTTCCCGCTGCCGCAAGGACAGGGATCATTTCTGCCGACTTTCGGGCCTTTCTGGATCGGCTGCGGTTTAACGTCGCCAGCACTCATCGCAACCTCTTGCGCGTCGAAACTGCCCGGCATGAGCATTTCCCGGCTCTCTCGCAAAACGCGCTCTCTGGGGGCATGCTGTTCTTCCGTGACGACAGTGATGCGCAGTGCGTACTCCGTCACGTTTTCCCTGACGCTGTTCAGCATCTGCTGGAAGAGGTTATAGGACTCGAACTGGTATTCAACCAGCGGGTCCTTCTGCCCGATGGCCCGCAGGCCGATGCCGCGACGCAATTCGTCCATTCCCAGCAGGTGTTCGCGCCAGTGTGCATCCAGGACCTGTAGAAGAATGTATCTGAAGAGAAAATCTGCCGTCTCGGCACCGATCTCCTCTACTTTTTTTTCGAAACGGTCTTTCAACTCCGCTTGCATCTCTTCGGTCGCGTCGTTTAACTCTTCCGGCGTCTCGACATTTTCCAGGCAGGATTCGATGCCCGGCCAGAAAAGATTCTTGAGGCGAAGTTCCGCCGCATGGATTTCCGGTTCTTCCGGGTTGGCAAAAACTTTTTCCGGTTCGACCTGCGCCGCGAGCGTATCCTGGAGGATGCCCCAAGTGCGCTCCTTGATGTTGTCGTCCCTCAAAATCGCCTCGCGCTCTCTGTAGACGGCCTCTCGCTGTTGATTCATCACATTGTCGTAGGACAAAAGTTGTTTGCGTATGTCGAAGTGCATGGACTCGACTTTCTTCTGGGCCCCCTCAATGGTTCTGTTCAGCAGGGAGTGCTCGACGGACTCGCCTTCCTCCATGCCCAGCTTCGTCATGATTCCCTGCACTTTTTCTCCACCGAAAAGTCTGAGCAGGTCGTCGTCGAGGGCGACGTAGAAACGGCTTTCGCCGGGGTCTCCCTGTCGACCGGAGCGTCCTCTCAGCTGATTGTCTATGCGACGCGACTCGTGGCGTTCGACTCCGATGATGCGGAGGCCGCCGAGTTCGATCACCTTTTCATGTTCGGCCGCGCACAGCTCCTTGAAACGCGCGAGAATTTCCAGATATTCCGGCGAAGGGGGCCTGTATTCGATTCCCTCTTTCTCGGCCTCCTCGCGTGCCATGAATTCCGGATTGCCGCCGAGGATGATGTCCGTCCCTCGCCCGGCCATATTTGTCGCGACCGTGACGGCGTTCAGGCGTCCCGCCTGTGCGACGATCGCCGCTTCCTTGTCGTGCACCTTGGCGTTCAAGACGTTGTGCGGAATCCTGCGTGCCTTGAGCAACTTACTCATCTGCTCCGAGTTTTCGATCGACGAGGTGCCGACGAGCACGGGCTGTCCTTTTTTGTAGCTCTCCTCCACTTCGTCTGCCGCCGCGTTAAATTTCTCCTTCTTCGTGCGGAAGATGACATCCGCGTTATCGGCGCGGATCATGGGGAGGTGCGTCGGGATCGTGACGACGTCGAGGCCGTATATCTCCTTGAACTCCTCGGCCTCCGTCAGAGCGGTGCCCGTCATGCCCGCCAATTTTCGGTACATTCTGAAATAATTCTGCAAGGTGATGGTGGCGAGCGTCTGGTTTTCTTTGCCTATTTTGACCCGCTCTTTGGCCTCGATCGCCTGGTGCAACCCTTCGGAATAGCGACGGCCGAACATGAGGCGGCCGGTGAATTCGTCGACGATTACGATCTCGCCATCCTTGACGACGTAGTGTATGTCACGCTGAAAGAGATGGTGTGCCTTCAGGCTCTGCGTGATCTTGTGGGCGAGCTCCGTATTGGCGTAATTTGTGAAGAGCTCCGGCAGGTTCAATATCTTTTCGCAATGCGTGATGCCGGCCTCGGTCAGGGCTACGTTACGCTCCTTCTCGTCTATCTCGAAATCTACACCCTTTTGCAGAGCGCGTGCTGCCGCGTCCGCCTTGCGATACGGCTCGATGCTGTCCTCGGAGGGGCCTGAGATAATGAGGGGCGTCCTCGCTTCGTCGATCAGAATCGAGTCGACTTCGTCGACGATGCAAAAGGCATGGGAGCGCTGCACTTGCGTCTCCGCGTCATGGGCCATGTTGTCGCGCAGGTAGTCGAAGCCGAATTCGCTGTTCGTCCCGTATGTGATATCTGCGTCGTAGGCCCTCTTGCGGTCGCCCTGGTCCATGAAGGGGGAGATCACACCCACGGAGAGGCCCATGCCGTTGTATATCGGTCCCATCCACTCGGCGTCGCGTTTTGCGAGGTAGTCGTTGACGGTGATGACGTGCACGCCCTTACCGCCCATCGCGTTCAGTACGACGGGGAGTGTCGCGACCAGGGTCTTTCCTTCTCCTGTCTTCATTTCGGCGATTTTGCCGTTGTGAAGGGCCATGCCGCCTATGAGCTGTTCATCGAAGTGTCGCATGCCGAGCGTTCTGCGTGAGACCTCTCTGACACGCGCGAAAACTTCCGACATGATTTCGTCCAATGTTTCGCCATCGGCGAGCCTAGAGCCAAAAAATTCGGCCGATTTTTTCAGCTCTTCATCGCTCAGCGTCTCCGCCTCACGCTCCAAAGTACCGATTTCTTCCGCTTTGTCTCTATATCGGTTCACCGTTCTGTCGTTTGGGTCCAACCCAAGCGCTTTGAGCACGCCTTTCAACATATTTTTCTCTTCGCCTCCATAACGGTCACATAAAACAACCGGCACGGGATATTTTATCACAAACCCGTACCGGCCTTGTTCATATTATACACGATATGCGTCTTGTGCGTTAATCGCCCCTCAGACGAGAAAAAAGCGCCGCCAGCGCATTTTTTCGAACGCCCATGGCTCCCGTTGGGCACATCTCGTGACAGCAGAGGCATCTCACGCAGATATCCCGCTTGATACTGGGATACGAATCGCCGCCCTTCTCTATCGCGTCCACAGGGCAGACTTTTTGGCAGATCCAACAGCGAACGCACGTCCCCCTGTTCAGAACGGGTTTGAGCGACACGAGCGCATAACCGATGCCGCGCAAAAAGGTCGGCAGCAGTCGGATCGCCCCCGGCGATTTGCGGAATTTCTTGGCGGGCAGCTCGTCCCACGACGTGCCGTTCAATTCGATCTCGTCGAACGACGCGGGGCCGAGTCCTCGTTTTGCCGCGGCTTCGATCAGGGGAATATCGAGAGGATTTCGATAGCCCATGATGATCGCGCCCGCCCAGTCTACGGCGAGGGCGTTTCTCGAAGCCAGTATCCAGCCGAGCTCTTTTGCCTTGCCGTGAGAGGGGCCGTCGCCTTCCATGCCGACGACTGCATCCAGGATGTTGAACTCCGGAGGGCGAATCGAAAAGAGATCGGATATGGCGTTTGCAAGATGAGCCTGCGAGAGCGACTGATGGGCTCTCTTCCTCGTCGCCGTATCGGCCGTGCCGAAGATGTTTTTGATGCACCCGGTCATCTCCGTCTCGACGTGCGTCTTGAGTTTTGCCGCGTTGATACAGTAGCCTGCATCGAGATAACGACTTGCGATTCTCGCGGACGAGAGCGTGCGAAAATCTTCGCGAACGACTTCGCGAACGCCGAGGTTCGAAAGGACGCCAAGCGTCACGCCTTCGATCTCTCCGAGTTGCGCGACCTGCGTCGTCTCGTGCAATTTTTTCATATCCGTAAAGATATAGCCTGGATTGTCGGCGATATGGATTCGCACATCGCTTTTTCCCTTTCTGACTTCTCCCACGATGGCCCGCAGGATTTCCGGGTGCGTAGTGACGGCCTTTTCGGGCGAAGAGGGGGCGAGCAGATTCGTTTTGACCAGTATCTCGGGGGCGGTAAAGTCCGGTAGCCCTCCCGCTCGTTCGACTGCGAGAGAGAGGGTCCGGCGAACTTCAGCGGGGTCGTAGCTCGCGCATTGCGCGGCACCCAAGAGATGTTTATCCATCGTTTCCCGTTTCGAGCATCGTCTTGCGGTAATCGCAGAGCCCCTGCAGGACACAGGCGGGGCACTCGGGTTTGCGGGCGTGGCAGACTCGCCTGCCGTGTTCGATCATGTTCAAGTGTCCGCCCGGGCATCGCTCTGCCGGGACGACGTCCTCCAGAAAATCCTGGATTTTTTCGGGAGGCCATTTCTCGGGAACCCAGCCGAGTCTGCGGGATATCCTCGCAACATGCGTATCGACTGGAAACGCCGTCATGCCCAAGTCGAAGATCATCACGCACGCGACGGTTTTGGGGCCGATGCCGGGGAGATTCGAGAGGTACTCCCTCGCGTTCCCCGGTTCCCAGCCGCTCATCGCGACGAGGGAGTAAGCATTGAAGTCCCTGTATATGATCTCCAGGATATCCTTCATGCGCGCGGCCTTCGTGTCCCCGAGACCGGCGGAGCGAATCAGCCCGGCGATTTTTCCGGCGGAGGATTTCGCCACGTCCTCCCATGCCGGACAGGCCTCGCGCAGGGTTTCGTACGCCTTGTCGCGGTTGCGGTCATTCGTGTTCTGCGAGAGCAGCGTCAACATCAGTCCGTCGAGCGGCTCTCCCGTCGCGTATGCGTCGGACGGAAGCGAATCGTATTTCAAAACGGCGTCGAGCAGATCCAGCGACATGACGATGCGCTCCGAAACGTCGATCGGGTAGACGGAACCCTTGTCCGCGCTACTCGTCGTTGTCGTCGGAATCTTTGGATCCGCCTTCGTCGTCATCCGACTCATCGTCTTCTCCGCTCTCCTTCTTTTTCTTGCCGATCTTCGAAAGCTCGCTCTTCAACTTCGCGGACCGCTCGAGCCAGTTTTTCAGGCACCTCTTCGTTTTGCCGTGAATGCTATCCTCGGGGTAGACGGCCTCGTCGTTCGGGGTGCCCGCGGATACTCCGGTCAGGAGTTCGATTCCTTCATCGATCGTGGAGACTGCCCAGATGGTGAAGAGGCCCTTCTCCACCGCCTCGAGGACTTCCCGGTGCAGCATCAGATGGCGTACGTTCTGTTCCGGGATCATGACGCCTTGTGTGCCCGTGAGCCCTCTCGATTTGCAGTAACTGAAGAATCCTTCGATTTTTTCGTTCACGCCGCCGATGGGCTGCACGTAGCCGAATTGATCGACGGAGCCCGTTACGGCGATGTCCTGTCGCAGCGGAGTGCCGGAGAGGGCCGAGAGAAGACAGTACAGCTCGGTGGAGGAAGCGCTGTCTCCTTCGATGCCGCCGTATGTCTGCTCGAACGCGATCTTGGCGGAAACGGCGATCGGCATGTCCTGCGCGTACTTTCTTCCGAGATAGCTGGACAGCGTGAGCAGGCCCTTGTTGTGGATCGGGCCGGTCATCTTGACTTCGCGCTCGATGTTGACGATGCCCTCCTGTCCCATGAAGACGTTCGCGCTGATTCGCACCGGATGGCCGAACGTGTGGTCGACGAGAGACATGACGGTGAGTCCGTTGATCTGGCCGACTTCCCTGCCCTCGGTGTCGATGCGGATGACGCCCGTCTCGAAAGCTCTGCGGTTGCGCTCTTCGAAGAGGTTGGACCGGTAGATCTTCTCGTCGATTGCCTTGGTGACGTGCTCGAACTCGACGACTTCGGCGCCTGCCATCCTGGCCCACACCGTCGCCTCTGTCAGAACCTCCGCGATTTTGTTGAACTGCGTGGACATGCGATCCTGGTCGTCTACGAGCCGCGATGCCCATTCGATGATCTCCGCAACGGCTTCGACTGTGAAAGGAATGCCGCCCTCGTTGTCTACGAAGTGTGCGATGAAACACGCCAGCTTGTTCTCCATCTCCGTCGTGCGCGGCATGTCGGACTCGAAATCCGCTTTGATTTTGAAAATCTTCTGGAATTCGGGATCGTAGAGATTCAGCAGGTAGTAGAGGTAGTACGTGCCGACGATCACCACTTTCACGTTGACCGGTATCGCCTCGGGGCGTAGGGACGCCACCGGTATATAGCCCAGGTGTTCGCCGAGATTCTCGATCGTCAATTCCCCGGAGGAGAGAACGCGCTTCAACGCCTCCCAGGACATGAATTGCCGCAGGACGTTCTCGGCTTCGAGCAGCAGGTAGCCGCCGTTGGCCTTGTGCAGAGCGCCGGCCTTGATTCTGTGGAAATCCGTGTATAGGTAACCCTGCCGGCTCTCGTACTCGATCTTGCCGATCAGATTGTAGTAGGTCGGGTTGGTCTCGCGAATCACCGGCGCTCCCTGCTCGGGGTCGTTCGAGACGAAGACATTGACCGTATAGCGCGTGAAGTCGACCTCTGCATTCTCGTCTCTCGTGGCCGCGACGAACATGCCGAAGTTTTCGATGATATCCTCCGTCAGTTTGTCGATCCACTCGGTGAGTTTTTCGATCTTGCAGAAGCGGTCTTTCAGCTCGGAGAGAATAGGTTGTGTCGCGTTGCGACAGATCTGCCCTTCGAGCGCCTTGATCTTGTCCTTGAGCTCCTTCTCCTTCTCGCGCATCTGGCGGAGGGTTTCGAGTGTCTTCTGCGCGATCTCCTCCGATTTTTTCTGGATGACGCCCTGCTCTTCTTCGGAGAGTTTTTCGAATTCGTCAGGCTGCATTTCACGCGTGACGACCTTGGGTTCTTTACCCTCTTCCTCTTCCTGCGTCTCTTTCACGAGCGGAAGGTTGACGAACCCCTGGGGCGTCCTCTTGATGGAGAAATTCTGCTCGAGCGCGTAATTGCGAAGCGCTTCCATGAACTCTCCCACCTGCTCCTGAAACTCTTTTACGAGCTGGGCTTTGCTGTCCTCGTATTCGCTGTTGTCGAACGCTTTTCCCAGATTGACTTTGAGCTCCTCCACCAGATCGTCCATGGCCTTGGCGAAGTCCTTGCCGCACCCTGCCGGCAGGTTGATGGCGAGGGGCTCTCCCGCCTCGTCGAAGTTGTATACGTACACCCAGTCGTCGGGCGCCGGCATTTTGGCAGCTCTGGTCTTCATCTCTTCGAAGGTATAGGTGGTGCGACCGCTGCCTGGATCGCCTACGACAAAGAGGTTGTAGCCTTTGCTGCTCACCTCGAGCGCGAAGGAGATCGCGCCGACTGCGCGTGCCTGGCCGATCAACTGTTTCAGGCACGCCAGCTCTTTCGTCGTTTTAAAGCCGAGCGAGGCTACATTTGTCTTGCGGCGTAATTTTTCCAGAGACAACTTTTTTGATTCTATCAAGGACATTACAATCCCCCCACTCTTAAATTCGGGCAACAAAAACATCATACGCGAAATGCAAAAAGAGACAAGGGGTGCATGCGGACTTACCGGACAATAAAAAAAGACGACCCGCAATCGGATCGTCTTTTTTAATGTCACCTGTTTAGGGAACTATGAAATGGCATAGAGCAGGTCACACGAACTTGACCGACAGTAAGGCTTTAAATAAAGTCGAATACTGCCCAACTAGATTTTGACGACGTCGGAAGCCTGAGGTCCTTTTGTACCCTGTGTGATCTCGAAAGAAACTTTCTGACCTTCATCAAGCGTCTTGAAACCCTCGCCCTGAATGGCGCTGAAGTGGACGAAAACATCACTGCCCTCGTCGGTCGTGATGAAACCATAGCCCTTGGTTGCGTTGAACCATTTTACCGTTCCGTTGCTTTTCAAACGTGTTGCCTCCCAACAAGAAGTTATCGCTAGCGGCGCCTGCCAGCCAGTTCACAATAGTTGAATTTTAAGTATATGTCAAGTAGTGATTCACATCCATACGCCTAATTTATGCAAAATTCTACCGGTTTTTTGGGACTTTTTTCATTGCGAAGAGAAAATAGGCAAATTTTCAAGAATGCGATAGATAAAGGCCCTTTCTTCAACCTATTATCCGGTGTTATCATTTTTTAACGATCTCATCGCTGATTAATGACATTGCGTGACAAACAAGATTATATCAAAATAGTCAACATATGTTAAATATATGGATTAATGGGGGATGCACACATGGATCTTAATAAAATGACGGAAAAATCGCAAGCAGCAATACTGGACGCGCAGAATTTGGCGATTGGCATGGGACATCAGGAGGTTGACGAGCTGCATATGCTGTTGGCCCTGCTACAGCAGGAAAATGGATTGATCCCACGCGCTGTCGAAAGTATGAGCGTCTCTCTTTCCGCATTAAAAGAAAAAGTAGAGTCCGAGCTCGAGCGACGTCCAAGGGTCTCCGGCTCGGGCTACCAGCCGGGCAAAATATTTATCTCGCAGCGACTCGCCGAATTGCTGGTAGCTGCTGAGAATGGCGCCAAACGGATGAAGGACGAGTACGTCTCGGTCGAGCATATTTTTGCGCAGCTTATCGCCCTGCCGGTCAATTCGTCGGTCGGCAAACTTCTCTCTCTCTTCGGTATTACCGAGGAGCGCTTTCTCTCCGTCCTTGCCCAGGTGCGCGGCAACCAGCGCGTCACAAGCGCGACGCCGGAGGATACTTACGAGGTGTTGGAAAAATACGGCAGGGACCTCGTGCGCGAGGCGCGGGAGAACAAGCTCGATCCCGTCATCGGGCGAGACGAGGAGATTCGCAGAGTCGTCCGGATTCTGAGCCGTAAGACGAAAAACAACCCCGTCCTGATCGGCGAACCGGGCGTCGGCAAGACGGCGGTCGTCGAAGGTCTCGCCATGCGCATCGTACGGGGCGACGTTCCGGAAAGTTTGAAAGATCGGGCACTCTTTGCGCTCGATATGGGCTCTCTCATCGCCGGCGCGAAATACCGCGGCGAGTTCGAGGAGCGCCTCAAGGCCGTCTTGACCGAGATTCAGAAGAGCGAGGGGCGCATCATCCTCTTTATCGACGAGTTGCACACGATCGTCGGTGCCGGCAAAACGGAGGGTGCGCTCGACGCCGGCAACATGCTCAAGCCGATGTTGGCGCGCGGCGAACTGCACTGTATCGGCGCGACAACGCTTGAAGAGTATCGCCTTCATATCGAGAAAGACGCGGCGCTCGAGCGGCGCTTCCAGCCGGTCTACATCGAGCAGCCTGACGTGCAGGACACGATTTCCATTCTGCGTGGTTTGAAAGAGCGCTTTCAAGTCCATCACGGCGTAAAAATCCAGGACAATGCGCTCGTATCCGCAGCCGTACTCTCCAATCGCTATATCACGGACCGATTTTTGCCGGACAAGGCGATCGACCTCGTCGACGAGGCGTGCGCGATGATCAGGACGGATATCGATTCGATGCCGGCGGAGCTCGACTCCGTCTCCCGCAGAATCATGCAGTTGGAGATCGAGGAGGCCGCCCTTAAAAAAGAAAAAGACAAAGCCAGTGCCGATCGTCTCGAGGTTCTCTCGAAGGAGTTGAGCGACCTGCGCGAGGAGTCCGATGGCCTCAAAGTTCGTTACGAATCCGAGAAAGCCTCGATCTCCAGGGTCCGGGAGCTGCGGCAGGAGATCGAAGCCGTCAACCGCGAGGTCGAGAAAGCCGAGCGCGAGTACGACCTCAACAAGGCGGCAGAGTTGCGGCACGGCACGCTGCCGGAGTTGACGAAAAAATTGCAGGCAGAGGAGGAGGCGCAATCCTCCCTGACTGGGACGCGTCTGTTGCGGGAGGAGGTCACGGAGGAGGAGATCGCGCAGATCGTCGCGAACTGGACGGGCATTCCGGTGACGAAACTCGTCGAGGGCGAGCGCGAGAAACTCCTGCGCCTGGCGGACATTCTGCACCAGTGTGTCGTCGGCCAGGACGAGGCCGTGCAACTCGTCTCCAACGCGGTCCTTCGCGCCCGCTCCGGCATCAACGACCCGCGGCGCCCGATCGGCTCGTTCATCTTTCTAGGGCCAACTGGCGTGGGCAAGACTGAACTGGCCCGCACGCTCGCGGAGACGCTCTTCGACTCGGAGGAGAACATGATACGGATCGACATGTCCGAGTATATGGAGAAGCACGCGACGTCGCGCCTTATCGGAGCGCCGCCCGGTTACATCGGGTACGACGAGGGCGGGCAGTTGACGGAGGCGGTGCGCAGGCGCCCCTATTCCGTCGTCCTCTTCGACGAGATCGAAAAGGCGCACCCCGACGTCTTCAACATCCTCCTGCAGATTCTCGACGATGGGCGTGTAACGGACAGCCACGGGCAGACCGTGAGCTTCAAGAACACGGTGATCATCATGACCAGCAACATCGGCGCCCACCTATTGGCGAGCGGCCTGGCGAGCGACGGGGAGGTCCGGGAGGAGACGCGCGACGGGGTCATGCGAGAATTGAAAGGGCACTTCCGGCCGGAGTTCCTGAACAGAGTCGACGACGTCGTCCTCTTCAAACCGCTCAAGATCGAAGAGGTCGAGAAGATCGCCGCCCTGATCATCGAGAGCGTTCAAAAGCGTCTTGTCGAGAGAAACATCACGCTCGAGGTGGCGCCGTCCGCGCTCACGCAGATCGCTCGGAACGCCTACGATCCCGCTTACGGCGCGAGGCCGCTGAAACGCTACATCCAGCGCCACCTGGAGACCGCAATTGCCAGAGACCTGATCAAAGGCGACGTCTCCGACGGCGGAAAGATCGTCGTCGAAAACCAGGGCACAGACCTGGTCATTCACGGAGAGTGAGAGAGAACGTCGCGGGCTCTGCCCACACCCGCCAGAGGGAACAGCCCTCTGGACACCCTTAAGGGGTCAAGGGGACGGTGTCCCCTCGCGAGGTGTGTGGCAGAGCCCCACGACTCTCTCTCCTCTACCGCTTTGCGGGTAGGATTTCGAGCCAATAGCCGTCGGGGTCTTCGATGAAATAAAGACCCATCTCATGGTTTTCAAAACAGATGCAGCCCATCTCCTCGTGCAGTTTATGGGCGGCGTCGTAGTCCTCGACCTGGAACGCGATGTGCGATTCGTTGTCTCCGAGGTCGTAGGGCTCGGTGCGGTCCTTCAGCCACGTCAGTTCGAGCAAGTAGTCGGAGACGCCGTCACCCACGTATACGAGGGTGAAGCCGGGGGCGTCCTTGCGTTTGGCCTCTTTCAGGCCCAGTGCCCTGTCGTAGAACGCGATGCTCTTCTCCAGGTTCAGGACGTTGATGTTGCTGTGCAGAAACTTGCTCTTCATGTCGCTCTCCTCCATCGTCTGGCGTAAACCGCCGAAGTTTGTTTACGGGGGTGATGCGGTTTGTGTTTTCCCCTTCTCAAAAGGACTGTAATCGTATAGTATCATCTCCTGCAACATACGTCGTCGATGCATTCGTGCGATGATATGGGAGGAATTTATAATGGTATCGTTTCGCACTTGTTCGATTTTGCCGGCTCTGTTGCTCGCGTTTTACGTAGTCACGGGCTTCTCGACCGGCTCGGCTGGAGAGAAAAAGCACCTCGATCGTCTGATTCTGAATGGCGGAGAAAACCTGCACATCAAAATGGCCCGCATCTCGGACAGTGCTTTAATTATAACGCACGGGAGGGCAGAGCGGGTTCCGGATGTCATGGACGACGACGCCCCCCTGGAGTGTAGGAAAAGTACGGTGGAACTCGATATCGGCAGCAGAAGTTTTTCATTGAAGACGAGCGCGCGGCAGATTCTCATCTCCGGCGCGAAGATCGCGAACATCGCGGGAGTCGACACATCCTGCTGGGGGGATTTTGAAATCCCGGCCGTCTTTATCGACCGCGACTGCAAAGTTACATTGAAGGGCAAGGCGACGCAGCGCGCCGTTGTCGAGGTGCATCCGCTCGCGATTGCGACAGTCGACGCAAAGCATCTCGAGACGAAGGAGATCATGATCGTCGGCAACACGAGGACGAACGTCCTGTACCGGCCGGGCACGAAGGTGTCGTTTTTCAAGCGGGAGAATATGCCTGCGACGAGGACGAGCGGCAGCGCGGAAAACTGGGGAACGGCCCCGGATGTCGCCGCTCCGGCGGTTACGCCGGCTCCTGCCGGGACGCCGTCGGCCACGCCGCCATCGGGAGCGCCCGCGCCACCCAAACCGACCTCGGAGCAGAATGGAGCACCCAGCTCGGAGTAAAAACGATGACCGTCGAGAGCTTCGCGCTTTCGACGGTCATTTTTTCAGTCAGTCCCTGCCGATTATTTTCTGACCTCTTTCATCTGTCTCCCGTGCAGGTCGACCAGCGCGTCGACCGCGACGATTTTGGAGGCGATGTTCTTGACGAGCGTCTCCAGCTCGCCGTTTTCGGAGTAGTCGGCGACGGCGATATAGTCCACCCGGTTGTCGCGCAGCAGCTCCAGCACTTTATTCTTTTTGCTCTTCGGGTAAACGGCGATGGACTGCCCTCCGTTTACCTTCACGAGCTTCATGCAGGGGACATCCGTCAGGCCGTCTCCGATGTACACCATATTGCGAAATGGCACCTTGCGCTCGTCATCCTCGACGTAGCGGTTCAGCGAGTCGTCGTCGGACACGTCGAGCACGCCTTTATTGATGCGAAAGAGAAACTGCGTCTTCGTCGTGTAGTTGACGACGGACTTGGGCCAGTCGGCGACGCCGTTCTCGTCGTAGTAGAATTCGCAGGCGTAGATCTCCTTGAATTTCTTCGCGATACTGCTCCCCTCGATGATCTCTTTCAACCCCGACGAGATGATGTAGTGCTCGACGACGACGCCCTTTTCTCTGCCGTGGGCGGATACCCTGTCGAACCAGCTTTCGACGCCGGGATAGTATTCGATGTACTTTCCGAGGTCGACGAACGTCTCCCGTTTGATGGGGGCGTGCTTGTCCTTGGATTTCCGGATCATCAGGTACATGTAGGCCAAGATCCTGTCCATCTTCTCTTTTTCCGAGAGTTCGCTCGCCTCTGCCCAGAACGCCCGCGGCGTCATGCCCAGGTTCGGGATGAAGCTGTACTCCTGCATGTCCTTGGTGCAGAGGGTCTTATCGAAGTCGTACATGATCGCGACAACCGGTTTTGTCCTTGCCATGGCTGAATCCCTCGTTCGCTTTGTTTTTCGATCGACGATCGGGTGAAACCCGTGCTCTCTCAATTGTAGCATTCAGGATCGCCTGTCGTTGACATTTTGTCAGCAGGTGATACCATCTCATTGAATTCATGTATTCAATACTTATATCTCAACTTGAAAAGGAGAGTCCGAAATGAAAATCAGGGAATTCAAGGTCGAAACATGGCTCAACCCGCGCGCGCACCTCTGCCGCTACAACTTCGGCTCGAGCTGTGTCAAGGCGTTTACGGTCGAGGAGCTCTTCGACTGCATCGGTCTCGACAGCGACGATTTCCTGGCCGAAGTTCGCGAGATGAGCCTCCACTACGGGGATTTCTTCGGGCTAGAGCGTCTACGCGTTGCTCTGAGCGGTCTGTACGAGTCGCTCCCCGCCGACCGGGTGCTGACGGTCCACGGGGGAACCGGCGCCAACAGTGCGGTGATGATCGAACTGCTGGAGCCGGGTGACAACGTCGTCGCCTTCATCCCCAACTATCAACAACATTACTCCATCCCCGAGTCGCTCGGCATCGAGGTCCGTTATCTAGAACTGAAAGAGGAGAACGGCTACCTCCCGGATCTGGACGAGCTGGCGGGGTTGATCGACAAAAATACGAAGATGCTCACCCTCTCCAACCCCAACAACCCGTCGGGCGCGTTCATCGACGGGGAGATGATGAAGGCGATCTGCGACATGGCGGCGAAAGTCGGCGCCTATGTCCTCAGCGACGAGATTTACCGCGGGCTGGGCGACGGACGGATGCCCTCGGTCGTTGATGTCTACGACAGGGGCATCGCCACGAGCAGCACGTCGAAGGTCTTCTCGATGGCGGGGACGCGCATCGGCTGGACGGTCACCAGGGACGAGGCGACCTACAAACGTTTGGAGAACCGCCGTTCGTACGACACGATCTGCTGTGGTGTGTTCGACGAGCTACTGGTCGCGATCGCGCTGGAGCAGAAAGAAAAAATCCTGGAGCGGAACAGAAAGATCGTGCGCGAGAACCGCGCCGTTCTGGACCGCTGGCTGGCAACACAGCCGCGCCTACGGTGCGGGAACAGGAGCTTCGGGTCCACGGCGTTCGTCAAGTACGACTTCGACCTCTCCTGCGTCGATCTCTGCACAGATCTGTTC
This sequence comes from Synergistaceae bacterium, assembly GCA_031549185.1. Taxonomy (GTDB): domain Bacteria; phylum Synergistota; class Synergistia; order Synergistales; family Synergistaceae; genus JAVBQG01. The sequence continues at coordinate 84,283 of JAVBQG010000015.1, forward strand.
GAGAACGAGAGCGTCCTCCTCTGTCACGGGGATTGTTTCGAGATCCCGAAATCCTTTCGTCTGGGATACGGGTATGTAGATGCTGATGTGCTTGAGGAAGGCCTCGCCGTTCTGGGGCGATATTTTCAGAAGTTCTCTTGACTGGTTATGACAGTAGACTCCAAGAGCCACGCGCTGCTGGCTTACGATAAATTGATGGACATGATCTCCGCCGGCAGGATAAAGCCGGGAGAGCGCCTCCCCTCGATCCCCCTCGCCGAGGAGTTCGGCGTCAGCCGCACGCCCGTGATCGAGGCTCTGAAACGGATGGAGAACGAAGGTATCGTCGTCTTCAAGTCCGGCAACGGGGCCTGGGTGATCGACCCGACGAAACGGGAGATCCGCGACGTCTACGTCGTGCGCACCGCTCTCGAGGCGCTGGCGCTTGATTTGGCGTTCGAACGGATCTCCTCACCCTCCCTGATCGGGCTCGGCAAGTACGTGGAGCTGGAGCAAGAGTATTTCAGGCTGGGAGAAAAGATCAACTATGTGAAAGCCGGGCTGGATTTCCATCGCGAGCTGGCCCGGCACTGCGGCAACGGCTATCTCGTGCACAGCATCGAAAGTGTCATGTCGACGACGTACGCCTACTTGCTCCTTTTCGAGCCGGAGAGGGACATCGCGGGCGCCCGCTACCCCGACGAGCACCGGGAGCTTTTGGATTTGATCGGGGCAGGGAGGCGAAGCGAGGCGAAGGAATATCTCCAGGGGCACCTCATGGCGTCGTTCGACGCGAATTTCGCAACGCTCGAGGCGTAATACCGAAAGTTACAGCGCCCTGCACTCCACCGCGAGGTGGGCAAGCGCGGCCTTTCGCTCTCCTCCATCGATCCCGTCTACGCCCATCTTGTTCTTTAGTTGTTCGCAGGCTGGCAAGAGAAGCAGCCGTATCTTCTCGTCGCATGACGGAGGTTCTTCGTTCAGGAAGTGTTTCAATTTCCAGCAAAAGGGTGTCGTGAAATCCTCGACGGGAAGCGCTCCGGACACTTCCCTCACATCGGGCGCGGCGTCGTGAAGGTCGGCGACGATTCCCGCGAGGGAGTCGATTTGATTATCCGTGAGATCTCGGTCCGCCAGAACATAGCCCTCCACGCATTTAAAGAGGACACAGACGTTTTCGGCGTCCTCGCATTTGAAAAGTCCATTCAGCGTGCGCACGGGCTCGGCGGCTTTGCCCGCGAGGCGCCCGCCGCCGAGTTTCGCCAGCACGGAGAGATGGTCGTCCAAGTGTGCCGTGAGCGCAGGGGGCGAGGCCCTGTCTTTTCGATAGGCTTTTAAAAAATACGATGCGCGCGGTGTTTGGACGCGATAAGCGAGCGCGGACCAACCGCCTTGCTCGGCGGAGACGTCGTAATCTCGAATGCCGTACTCTTCTGACAACAGCTCGCGAAACCGCATCGTGCGAATGTCACGCTCCTTCGAAGTGGCCGTTCGCCGTCTCTCAGAGAAACAGCTCCGGTTCTTTTCTCGCGACCGCGTCCAGCAAGTGCGGCTTCAGCATCTCCCTTACCTCGGGCGTTCCGAGCGTCCTGGCTTTTTCCGGGCAGTACTTGACGCAGGCGCCGCAGACGATGCAACGTTGCGTATCCGTCCGCACAGGATCCCTCTTTGCAATCGCGCCGTTCGGGCAGACCTGTGCGCAGCGCGCGCACCGGGTACATCTTTCGGAGTCCGTTCTGGGGAAGAGGTCGATTTTGGAGGGTGTTCCCCAATCGGGGTATGCCCCCGGCGCTTCGATGGCCGGGCTCCCCTCCTCCGCTCGGCGCAGGATCCGAAGGCCGAATTCGGCCAACAACTTACGATCGTCGCCGTCGGGACGACCGGCCGCAATCTGCGGCGAGCTCGAGTGCTCCGCGATCGCGGCGACAGCCGCCACCGGTTTGAACCCCCTGGATGAAGCGGCGGCGTGCAAGTCCAGCAGAGCTCCTTCCCAGGCCCGGTTGCCGTAGACTGTCACCAGAGCGCAGGGTGTGCCGTCGCCCGTGAATTTTGCGAAAATATCCGCCGTGTTCCTGGGCACGCGTCCGCCATAGACGGGAAAACCGAAAAAGGCGAGATCGCTTTGCGCAAAAGACAGATTGTCGGTGCGGTTTCCCGGGAGCGTGACATTGTGCTTCGCTGTGGGGGCGGGTATACCCCGTCCCATGGCCTCGAGGACTTTTTCCGTTCCCCCACAGGGGCTGAAGATAATGTGGCGAGCCTTGTCGATTTTCATTTCGAACGAACCTCCTCCAGAACCCATTTCGTATCTCTTTTACCTCTGGCCGCTCGTTGCACAGGGTGCGCTCTGCCGTGGCGTCTCCTTTCATCTCCGACGTTTTGATGATACCACAGGCGACGAAACCGCACAGCAAGGCTGCTTGCTGGATTCGTGAGGCCAGCTCCGGATCGCTCATGATTTAATCATGTAAATGTATGTTTCATAGTCTGCCGATTTTTGTCAATGCGACCCGAGAATGTTGTATACTTTACACATGTTGTGAGATTGTGATATAGAGGGTGCAAGAGCGAAAAAAGAAACACGAAACACTCTACCGAACTGACACATGAAATGGGGGTCCGAGGTATTGCAGATTGCCATGCTAAAGAAAATTCTGAACGAAGTCGGAAACGGCCGCAAGGGCGTGTTTTGCATGCTGATCGAGCGGCATGGTTCGATCCCCCGCACGGCGGGCGCGTCGATGTGGGTTTACGAGGACGGTTCGGTCGAGGGCAGCATCGGCGGCGGTCCGATGGAATACGAGAGCGTCGAGGAGGCCCATGATATGCTGGAGAAGGGCGACAAGGTCAGGGTCAAGGATTTCAATCTCGGCGCGGGCCTCAATGAGGGCAGTTCCCCCGAGAATGCGGTCTGCGGCGGGGATGGCAAGGTGTACTTTGAACTGGTCGCGCCCAACAACGAGGTCTTCATCTTCGGCGCCGGGCACGTCGGCAAAGCGCTCTCCCGCTTTGCCGCCCTCTGCGAGTTTGACGTGATGGTGTGGGACGACCGGCCGGAACACGCGAACGAAAAGAATATCCCCTGGGCGCGGACGATCTGCTGTCCGATGGAAGAGCTTTTCGACGAGTCGAAATATGGTAGATTGTTCCACAAAAACAGCTACGTTGCCGTCATCACCCGGGGGCACAAATTGGATATGAACGCGATCCGCCTGATGGCCGGCCATGAAGTAGCCTATATCGGCGTCATCGGTTCCAGAGGGAAAAAGGCATTCGTCGACAAACACCTGAAGGCGGAAGGCGTATCGGAAGAATTTCTGAATTTGGTCTACAGCCCCGTCGGTTTGCCGCTCAAGGCCGAAGCGCCGGCGGAAGTCGCGCTCTGCATTATGTCGGAGATTGTCGCGGTCAAAAACGGAGCCAACGCCGAGGCATTGAGGAACGCGAAGTAATAACAGCCCCTTGTCGATCTTTTGCAGGCTCGCCAAGGGGCTGTCACGTTTTTTATAGGCACCGCGTTTTATTTCGAGGCAGTAACCAATGCACTGGCGGAAAGATCTTTCATCGCCTCGATGTCCTCCGGCGTCGAAGACTCGGCGGGTTTTATGTTATGTACTTTGGTTATCTCGATTTTCACGTCTTTGAACCCGGCGCGTTCCAACTTTTCCCTGTACTCTTCTGGAGACAACGCCCCCGCAAGACAACCCGACCAGGCGATAAGGCTCTTCATGATCTTCTCCGTCGCCGGTTTCAAAAGAACGACGTCGGAGATACAGAAGCGACCGCTATTCGAAAGCACGCGATAGATCTCCGCCAGTACCTTGTCCTTATCAGGAGAGAGATTGATGACGCAGTTCGAAATCACGGCGTCGACACTCCCGTCGTGCAGCGGAATATCCTCCATGTAGCCCTGTAAAAGCGTGACGTTGCGCAATCCGACTCTGTCGATATTGATTCGCGCTTGGTCGCGCATTTCCTTCGTCATGTCGAGTCCATACACGTGTCCCGACGATCCGATTATCCTCGCGGACAGAATGAGATCGAGTCCAGCACCGCTTCCGAGGTCGAGCAGGCGTTCTCCTGGTTTCAGAGAAGCCGCGTGTACGGGGTTTCCACATCCGAAGGACTGCCCCACGATCTCCTCCGGCATCCCCGTCGTTTCCTCTCGCGAGTAGTTGTCCTTCGTGATATCGGAGGCGTCGAACGCTCCGCTATCGCAACAGGAGGAGTCGCTGCTTCCGCAACAACAGCCGTCGCTCTGTTTATTTTGAATCGCGTCACCGTAGGCTTTTTTCACCGCTTCTCGAATGTCGCCCATCTTCTTCACCTCCTGAAGATCCGGTTTTCCCGGAAAGGTTCCGACTATTCATACTGCTACGCGATTTCTCCGACGGAGACGTCCTTTTTCCAACCGATGGCGGCGATGTGCCCTCCGCTAATTTCGCCGACTCTCCGCAGCCATTCTTTCTCCGCTGCGGCTCTCGCCGCCAGAATGGGGTTATCTGTCCGGACGAGAGAGAGGCACTGGTTGACGACCCACCACGTGTTGCAAATGCCGGCCCTCTCCAAATCCTCCTTCAGCCTTTGCGCCTCGAAGACGGGCGTCGCTTCGGGCAGCGTCACGATCACGACCTCCGTCTGGCTCGCGTCGCGCAACCTCGGCAGCAGTTCCGCGACCGAGGGCGGGATCTCGCCCTTCGTCCGCTGTATCTCTCGGTGATAACTCTGCGTGGCGTCGAGAAGCAACAGCGTATGCCCGGTCGGAGCGGTATCGATTACGACGACCTCGCTCTTCGCTTTCTCCACGATCTCGGCGAAGGCGCGGAAGACAGCGATCTCCTGCGTACAGGGAGAGCGCAGATCCTCCTCGATGTAGGCGAGGTCGTCGGTGCTCATCGTCTCGCGCGCTTTGCTCAACACCTCGTTCTGGTACTTGGCGAGCTCCTTCTCCTCGTCGATCTTCGAGAGCGAGACGTTCTCTGGCTTCCCGACGACGTACTGCAGGTGTGCGGCGGGGTCGGTCGTCGTCAGATGGACTTTGACGCCTTTCTTCGCAAGCGAAAGCGCTATGACGGCCGCGATCGTCGTCTTGCCGACGCCGCCCTTGCCCATCGCGAAGATCACCGTCTTGCCCGACGCGTAAAGATCTTCCGTCAGGTCGTGCAGCGACCGGAGCTTCGTCTCGGCCTCGCCGCCGGCTCGAATCCCGCACGCGCTCTTCGTGAAAAACGCCCGGATATTCTCCAATCCCAGAATGTTATATGAACGCAGGGGCAGCGTGAAAATTTGCATCTCCGTGAGCGCCTTCGGCATATGGGAGAACGCCTTCTGCTGCTTCTCGAAAAGCCCTCTGGAAATCTCGTCGGTTCCCTCCTCCGCCACGCCGTTTACAATCAACATCTGATTGACGATCCCCAACTCGGAGAGTTCTTTACTGGAACGGTCGGCCTCCAGCAGCGGCGTCTCCTCCGGGCGGGCCACCAGAACTAGCGTCGTCTTTCTGCCGTCCGCGAGGTTCTCGACGGCGTACCTGTACATGTCCTTCTTCTCCTGCAGGCCGGCAAGCTGTCCCAGACAGGAAGCGCCGTGCGTGTTCTCGCTGATGAAGTCGGTCCACGCCGACGGCAGCTGAAGCATCCGCAGGGTATGCCCGGTCGGGGCCGTGTCGAAAATAATATGATCATACGCGGTCGCCATCGTGTGATCTGTGATGAAGCGCGAAAACTGGTCGAACGCGGCGATCTCAACGGTACACGAGCCGGAGAGCTGCTCCTCCATTTGTGTGATGGCGCTATCGGGCAGCTTGCCGCGATAAGGGCCGACGACGCTCTCCCGATAGGCATTTGCCGCCTCGAGCGGGTCGAGGTTCGCGACGACGAGACCGGGAACGCCTGCGATGGGCACGCCTTCACTCGTCAATTTCGTCTCGAAGACATCCTGCAAGTTAGAGGCGGGGTCGGTGCTGACCAGCAGCACCTTTTTCCCGCCGTCCGCCAGATTGACGGCGATAGCGCAGGAGATGGAGGTTTTGCCGACGCCCCCTTTGCCCGTGAAAAACAAATACTTCGTCAGTACCGTCCGATGCAGCTCAAACGGTCTATGCATTTCGATCACTCCCGAAGAGAAGCTATTTTTGTCTGATGGTTTTAATCAGATTACATCTTTGACAACTAGCAGCAGCCCGACGGGCCGCAGTTCGGGCCTCAGGTGCCGCCAACATCTGGCTCCGGGCTCTCCGTTTCCACGACGACCCCGGTCCAGGCGGCGAACTCGACGTTGCTCGGGTACGCTTTTTTCTTGGCGACCTCGCCATCTACCAAGGTGACCGGCAGAATGTCGGCGCCCTCTTTTTCGAGGATGGCAGCGATGGTCTTGTTCGCGACGAAGTCCTGCGGCTCGCTCGCCAGGTTGTGACGCTTGACCGATGTACCCTTCTCCTGCAGCGCGCTGAGCACAGTAGCAACGCGCAACAGCTCCGGGTCGATGCTTGGCCCGCACACGCCCGTCGAACAGCACATTGCCGGATCGAAAATTTCGATTTTTTTCATGATATTTCCTCCAGATCCATTTCTTCCGAGAGCGTGTATCGCAAACGCCCCGCATTCGCGTAGAAGAGGTAATCTTCTTCCAGGCGGGGGCCGACATCAGCCATATATTTCAAAACATCCGGGTGCATCAACCCTCTGATGCCTTCTATTGCATTTCTCTCTATGTCGACTGGGGTGACTTCAAAATAATCTCTTGGGTCTTCGGGTATCTCCCTGGTCTGCAGCGGTTCTCCGATGAAGCCCGACGGGCTTCTGAAGACGCTTCATCAGCCGGCAAGATTGACGGCGATCCTCACATGGAAAAGCCCACCGCCGTCGCGAATTTTCCGGAGCCAGGATTCGGACGTTATACGCATCTTTCTGATCATTGCATCGTACCTCCTTCCTAACGTGGTGTTTTTGCCACATATTGGATACGAAAAAACACACACTTCCGGTGCGGTTAATTTTTCTCACATACGCCTCTTTCGATCACGCCGTCGATGCATTTCAGTGCGGAGAGAAGACACTTCATTTTCAAGCGGTAATAAAGATTCTGCCCATCTCTATGGACCTCGAGGATATCGAGTCGCGTCATGAGCGCGAGGTGCTTGCTGACGGTCGTCCTGTCTATAGAAAAGTTATCGGCGATGTCGCAGGCACAGATTTCTCTGTCCTCCAGCATCTCCGCGATGGCGATCCTCACGGGATGAGCGAGACCCTTCAGAATATCCGCCTTCGCCTCTAAATGCCCGTCTCTTGTTTTTTCCATCATGTCACGGCTCCTTTGTGGCTTTTATTGCACGTGCAATTTACGCCACATATGATATATCCCTATTTCTTTTTGTCAAGCGCGAGGTGACTCAAGTCAGGGCAGACGGACGAAATTATTTCCGACACCCGATAAGTTGGAGCAGATATTCATCGTTCCAGCCCGCCCTTTTTCGTCGGACCTTGATACTGCCCTTAGCCGTTTTGCCCTGCTTGATCAGGTTCAGAGAGAAATGCCGCATCGTCGACATATTCGCTGCGCTGCTATCCTTTTTGTTGCGGGCGCAGTCCTCATGGAACGTCACATCCATCACCCAGTGAAACTCTAAGGCGGCGCGCTTACTTTCTCTTGGGTGTAAATGTGGTGTAAGCAATAAAAGGGACTCAGAGGTAAATCCCCTGAGCCCTTATTATTTCTGGAGCGGAAAACGGGATTCGAACCCGCGACCCTTGGCTTGGGAAGCCAATGCTCTACCAGCTGAGCTATTTCCGCGTCGTTTATGTGTCGCTCCCGCGACGAGAGCCATTATATAATCGGGCGCGTCCGATGGCAAGTGCGGCGCGCCTGAAATTTACCTTTTTTGCAGCAGCGCCACGGACTCCACGTGCGCCGTCTGCGGGAACATGTCGAACGCTGTGACCTCCTCGAGCCGGTATTCGCCGTCGGCGGTCAACCGCGCGACGTCCCGCGCGAGGGTCGCGGGATTGCAGGAGACGTAGACGACGCCTTTCGGCGCGATCCGCCGGATCCCCGCTACAACGGCCTCGTCGCAGCCGGTCCGCGGCGGGTCGAGCACGATGACGTCGTAGGGGGCGTCTGCCGCCTGCATGAATTTTTCGGCGGCGTCCATGTGGAGGGAGACGTTTTCGATCCCGTTCAGCTTCATGTTGGCGGAGAGCTGCTGCGCGGCGGGTCGCCACTCCTCCACCGCGTCGACCGCGTCGCACGAGTCCGCGATGTAGGCCGTAAGGCTCCCCACGCCGCTGTAGAGCTCGAGGGCCTTCTTCGGCGAGAAGGACGCGACCAGCGCGGTAACGTGCGAGAAGAGGCGCTCCGCCTGTGCCGTGTTGATTTGGAAGAAGGCGGATATATCGACGTCGAACTCGTATTCCCCAAGGTGCTGACGCAGGAAGCGCTTGCCGCTGAGGGTCTTGAACAGCGGTCCCCAGATGAAATTGTCCGTGCCCGTCTTGATGTTTATCACGGTGCCTTTCAGCCCTGGGTTACGTCCGGCGAGCGATTGCTGAAGGTTTTTCAGTTTGCCGTACTCGCGCGACCCGGGGTCCCTGGCACAGACGCAGCCGACCAGCAGCTCGGCGAGGTCGTGCGAGGATTCGCACCGTCCGGCGATGTGGCGAATGTCGCCTGTCTTGGCCGCTTCGTCGTATCCCTTGAAGCCGGAAACGGCGAGGAAGTCGATCGTATCGCGCACGACGCGCTCGAGAGCGGGCTCCAGCACCGCGCAGGTGGTGAACGGAACCACCCTGTGACTGCGGCGCTCGTAGTAGCCGCTCGCGAGCGAAGCCCTGGTGCCCCTGCCCTTGTTCTGCACGGGGAGCGTCGTCTTGTTCCTGTAACCCCACTCCTTTGGGGACGGTTCGCAGACGAGTGGGCGGTCCCATTCGACCCCTCCGATCCGGCGCAGCGCGTCGCGCAGAATCGTCGCCTTGATCTCCAGCTGCATCGGATAGGAGGCGTGCTGAAGCTGGCAGCCTCCGCACCTGCCGTAGATCGGGCAGGGAGGGAGGACGCGGGAGCCCGAGGGGGCCTCGACCGAGGTCACCTGGGCAGTGGCGTACTTTTTGCTCGTCTTCGCCACGCGGCAGATGACGCGTTCCCCCGGCAGGGCGCCGGGCACGAAGACGACGAATCCCTCGTCTCCGTGGCGGGCGATGCCCTCCCCTTCGCTGTTGATGGATGTGATGTCGACTGTGATTGTTTCTCCTGGACGCATTGGTTACCACCTGTCTCGTAAAATAAAAAAGAGAGGGGCACTCGGCCCCTCTCTTAAGTATAGCAGAAACGGAGGAAATTTTACTTCTTCGCCTTCATCATCGCGTAGCCTTCGTCGAAGGCCTTTGCGTTGAGCTCCTCCGTGCCCTTCGGCACATTCTCCAGAATCGTGCGCTTGATAGACTCCGGGTTCATCAGACCTTGCAACTCGAGAATGCGAGCGGCAGTACCGAGTGCGACCATGTTAGTCACGAGCTCTCTGCCGAGCGTCTCTCTCGCCGTGCGAACGATCGGCAGGCGGAAGATCTCGGCATCGACTTTCGGATCTTCCTGCACGAAGAAGTCGTCAAGGATGACGGTACCGCCTTTTGCCGTGTCGTGTGAGTACTCGTCGCACGCTTTCTGTGTCAGGATAACCTGCAGGTTGGGATTGGCGGCCTTCGGGTAGTCGATCTCGCCGCGGGCGAGGACAACTTCCGACTTCGACGCGCCGCCGCGCGCCTCGGGGCCGTACGCCTGGGACTGCACGGAGTTCAGGTCTTTTTCCATCAAAGCCGCGGCCTGGCCGATGATAACCGCCGCAAGGATTACTCCCTGCCCGCCAGAGCCCGCAACGCGAATTTCATAACGGTCGCTCATCTTCTGTTACCCCCTGGCCTTTGCGATGACTTCGTCGTAGCGCTCAGTGTACTCCTTACTGCCTTCCTGGTAGTACAGCTCGCCGATGACGATCTTGCCCTTCAGCTCTTCCTCCGACATGGAGTCCGCCTTGTTCTTCATCACACTGCCGTCCTTGAAGAAGTTGAAGTTGTCGAGCGGACGGCTGCGCTTGTTCTTGCGGCCGAACTGCGTGTGGCAGTGGGTCATGATCTCGATGACGGAGAATCCGTTGTGCTGGATGCCCTTCTTGATGAGCGTCTCGCACATCTGGGGCTGTGCGATGGTCGCGCGGGCCACGAAGGTCGCGCCGGCGCCGATCGCCAGTTTACAGATGTCGAACGCCGGGTCGACCGCGCCGTACGGTGTCGTCGTCGCGATCGCGCCCTGCGGCGTAGTCGGAGACGCCTGACCGCCCGTCATGCCGTAGATGTTGTTGTTCATGACGATCGCGCAGATGCCGATGTTCCTGCGGCACGCGTGTATGAAGTGGTTGCCGCCGATCGCAGAGCAATCGCCGTCGCCCATCACGTCGAGGACGGTGAGCTCGGGGTTCGCCAGTTTCACGCCGGTCGCGAACGCGAGCGAACGGCCGTGGGCTGTGTGCAGCGTACACGAGTCGATATAGCCGGGCAGGCGGCTCGAGCAGCCGATGCCGGAGGAAATGACGGTCTTGTCCGGATCCTTGTTGAGCGCGCAAAGAGCGCGCACCATCGCGTGCATAATGATGCCGTGACCGCAGCCGGGACACCAAATATGGGGCATGAACTGCGAGCGCAGCCATTTCATGACATCTTCGCGGGGCATAATTAGGCCACCTCCTCGATGTAGGACATAATCTGGGCAGGCTTGAAGAGCTCGCCGTTCAGGAGCGGCTTGCAGTGCGTCTCGGCCTTGCCGTGAATCGCCCTTTCTATTTCCAGAACCATTTGCCCCTGGTTGAGCTCGGGGACGATCACATGTTTGATCTTCGCGTCGGAGACGATCTTCTCCAGCTCCACATCCGGGAACGGCCAGAGGGTGATCGGGCGGAAGTGCCCGACCTTGACGCCCTTCGAGCGAAGTTCGCGAACCGCGCGCAATGCCGAGCGCGCCACGCAGCCGTAGGAGACGACGAGAATCTCGGCATCTTCATATGTTTCGGCCTGGTACTCGACGATGTCGTTGCGGTAGCGGTCGACCTTGCGAAGAAGCCTGAGGTTCTTCTTCTCGATGTCCGCGGCGTTGTTCGTCGGGAAGCCCCAGTCGTTGGTCGTGAGGCCTGTGACGTGCCAGCGATAGCCGTCGCCGAATTTCGCCATCGGCGGAATGTCGTCCGACGCGTCCGCCAGATAGGGGACAAACTCGCTCGGCGGGCAGGCGGGTTTCTTGCGGTCGACGATCGTGAGGGAGCCCGCGTCGGGGATGAGAATTCTCTCCCGCATGTGGCCGATGACCTCGTCCGTCATCATGAGGACGGGCTGGCGGAAGCGCTCGGACATGTTGAACGCCTTCACCGTGAGGTCGTAGCACTCCTGAACGGAGGAGGGAGAATATGCGATGGTCGCGTGGTCGCCGTGGGTGCCCCAGCGGGCCTGCATGACATCGCCCTGGGATACCTTGGTCGGAAGGCCCGTCGAGGGGCCGCCGCGCTGTACATCGACGCAGACCATCGGAATTTCCGCGATATAGGCATACCCGAGGAGCTCCTGCTTGAGGGAGAAACCGGGGCCGGACGTGCCGGTCATTGCCTTCATGCCTGCGATGGAGCCGCCGATCGTCGCGGCGATGCCGCCGATCTCGTCCTCCATCTGGATGAATTTGCCGCCAAGTCTTGGGAGCTCTTCCGCCATGACCTCCGCTACTTCAGTGGAAGGGGTGATCGGGTATCCCCCAAAGAAACGACACCCGGCGTCAATGCCACCCATCGCAACTGCCTTGTTGCCCTGCCAGAATTCAGGTTTTGGCATCTTTTATGCACGCTCCTTCACTGTGATTGCAAAATCCGGACACACATTGTCACACTGGTGACAGCCGATGCAGTCGTCGGGGCGAACCGCCTCGCACTTCACCTGCGCGTCCAGCTCCAGCACTTTTTTGGGACAGATCCCGATGCAGAGGCCGCAGCCCTTGCACCATTTCTTGTTGATGATTACATCGTGTTGCTTTGCCAAAAAATCCACCTTCCTCCTCACAGCTTGCGTTCCCGGATCATCACCGGCAGCCTATCCCCTGCGGCTTATTTTCCGCGTAAAATACAGCCGCAACTATGAATAGTCGTCTATGTGTGAATATACCCAAAATGTATGCACAAATCAAGCCAAAGAAGAAGAAATTTTGATTTCACACAAATTTCGGATAATTGTGCATGGGTAAATGAACAAGCGAACGCGAATCGCAGATATCGCATAAAAAGAAAAAGCGCCCTTCGCAGAGCGCTTCTTCTTTTGAGAGAAAAAGGGCGCTTAGGTTATGTTCGGCTCCAGAATGAGCTCGCCGCGCGCGAAACGGCGATAGTCGAGCATGGAGAAATCGATGTCGGGTTTGTTGCCGGTCAGATGCTGCGCCAGAACCTTGCCGGCGATGGGGCCGAGCATGAAGCCGTGCCCGGAGTAGCCGGTCGAGTGATAGAAGTTCTTCACGTCGGTCTCGCCGATAATCGGAGAACCGTCCGGAGTCATATCGTACAGGCCGGACCAGTGCCGGACTACACGGATGCCCTTCGTACAGGGCAGAAGCTTTGTCAGGACCTTGCTCATCTCCGTGATGAACTGCCAAGTCGTCTTGTTCTGATAGTCCTGCGGATGGCCGGCGGGGCTCATGCCGCAGATGATCGAGCCGTGCGGACGCTGCTGGATGTAGTAGTTGCCCGAGAAACTCATGAGCATCGGCGGGCAGACACCCGGCTCCGTCGGCTCGGTGATCATGATCTCGTGGCGCTCGCCCCAGTTGGGGATTTCTACCCCCGCCATCTTGGCGATGAACTGAGCGTAGCCACCCGCACAGTTGATCACGACATTCGCGTCGATATCGCCCTTGTCGGTTGTAATACCGTACGCTTTGCCGTCCTTCACCTTGATGCCTGTGCACTCCGTATAGCGGTGATAAACGACGCCGAGGGGCTTGGCGGCCTCGAGGAATGCGAAGGTCGTGAGGAACGGGTCGGCATGCCCGTCGCGCGCGTGGTAGGTGAAGCCGACCGCGTCCTCCGCCGCGAGTGCGGGGCAAATCTCGCGCGCTTCGTCGAGAGAGACGATCTTCGACTTGATTCCCAGGCTGTTCTGTAGCGCCATGCCTTTTTTGAGCGTCTCGAACTCGCTGTCTTTGTAGGCGACGAGCAGATAGCCGCCCTGGTTCAGCCCTGTGGGTAGACCGAGCTCCTCGTCGAGCTGTTCGAAGATGTCGAGCGCCGCAATGCCTAGGCGGCAGTTCATCTCCGTGCCCCACTGAGCGCGGATACCGGCGCCGCAGCGACCTGTCGAGCCGCTGCAGACGGTGTCCTTCTCCACGACCACGACGTCCTTGACGCCAAGTTTGGCGAGATAGTACGCGGTCGCGGTGCCTACGATGCCGCCGCCGACGATGACAACATCCGCTTTATTCTTCCAGTCCATGACTATTCTCCCCCCGTAGCCAGCAGGCCGACCTTGACGGGTTTCACGGCGGGCCTGACGCTTCCGGGCTCGACCTGATCCAGTGGTTTGCCGGTCTTGCGCGCGATTTCGCGCATGATGATATCCTGACAGCCTCTGCCCTGACATGGGCCCATGCCGACGCGCAGCACCCTTTTCAGCTCGTTGACGGTGTCGTAACCACGGTCGATCCACTCGCGAATTTCCTTCAGCGTGATCTCCTCGCAGCGGCAGACGACGACTTGTTCCTGTTTGTCACTCATATCAGTTCACCACCCTGATCGCGCGGATTTTTCCAACCAGATCCTTAGGCGCGGAGACGTGAATCACCATCGTGCGGTCCTTCTTGGGCTCGGTGACCGCTTCGACGGTTCCTTTCCCGAGAATCTCCCCCGCCCTGCCGAGGTACTCGACTTGGTCGCCCTTCTTGGGTACCGGCAGCATCTCGTACGGCAATTTGTAAAGGGCCTTGTCCGGGGCGAAGGTCATGTCCACCACGAAGCAGGCGAGCCCGGGGCAGACGGCGACGCAGAGCGCGCAGCCGGTGCACTTCGCGTAGTCGATGCGCGGCGTGTCGTTGATATCCTCGAAGGGGATGATCGCGCCGGTCGGGCAGCTTGTGTTGCACGGGTTGCACGGGATTCGCTGCGGGCACTCGACGATCACGAGACCGTTCTTCTTCCCCTCCCAGAGATCCTTGGGGGGCATGATCGCGCCCGGACGCTCGTCGGTGAGGATGCCGCTGTTAAAGAGTCGTTCCTTTTCGGACAGTGCCATCTTACTGATCCCCCCATTTGTCGCGGAGCACTTTGTCGATACCGGCGCGGATCTTCTCGCCGACTTCGCCGGCGCGCAGGTGATCCAGGCGGCTCCAGTATTCTTCGAACTTCTCCATTTTGACGGGCAGCCCGAGGCTCTTGGAGGCGCAGAGGCCTGCGATGCGACCCTCGACCATGGCGGCGCTGGCCTCCTCGATGCCCATCGCGTCGCCCGCCGACCAGAAGCTCGGGTTGGAGGTGCGCATGGTGCGATCGCGCTCCGCGACGAAGCCGCAGAGCTGCGGGACGTACTTCATCTCGCACCCGGCCTGCGAGAGCAGCTCGGTCGTCGGTGTGAGGCCGACCGCGAGGCATATGATGTCGCAGTCGATCCTGTTCTCCTTGCCCGTCGGGCAGAATTTGTCGTTGAGTTCCTCGATGATCGCGCCCTCCACGACCCTGTCGCCGAGCGCCTCTTTGATCGAGTGCTGGAGGAGGATCGGCACGCCGAGCCGGCGAATCTTCGCCGCGTGCACCCAGTAGCCGCCGACGCGCGGCGTAGCCTCGACGACGGCTGCGATTTTGACACCCGCCTGCATCAGCTGGTAGCTGACGATCAGGCCGATGTTGCCGGCGCCGACCATGAGGACGCGCTGCCCCGGCAGAACGCCGTAGACGTTCATCAGGGTCTGAACCGCGCCTGCCCCGTATACGCCGGGCAGGTCGTTGTTGGGGAATGGAATGAGGCGCTCCTGTGCGCCCGTGGCGACGATGGCCTTCTTCGCCTTGATGCGGAAGTAGGACTCCTCGCCCCTCATAGCCGTGAACATTTCATCCTCGGGATAATATCCCGTGACCGTCGTATTCGTGAAAACTTCGACGTTTTTCCTGTGTTCGTCGATTTCGTCGAGAAGGATATCCGCGATCTTGTATCCCCTCGTGCCCGCGTATTCGTCCTTGCTGCCGAAAAATTTATGCGTCTGTTTGATCAACTGCCCTCCGAGTTGGAGGTCGCTTTCGATGACCGCGACCTTCGCCCCAGCTGATGCCGCTTCCGCCGCGGCGGAAAGGCCGGCCGCCCCGCCTCCTACGACCAGAACATCCGTTGTAATCTCTCTCATCGTCATGACCTCACTTCACGTTCAGGGGAACTTTCCCCTTGCCGTGCTGGGTTTCGACTTCCATGCCCGCTTTCAGCGGCGTGACGCACGTTCTGACGTTGGGAATGCCGTCCACCACCATGAAGCAACTGCTGCACTTGCCGATCGCGCAGAAAAACCCCCTCGGGCGCTTCATCTCCGGGGTCTCACGATAGATACGCACGCCGTTTGCGTGCAACGCCATGGCGATCGGCTCCCCGGCAAACCCCTCCATCGAGCGGCCGTCGAAGGTGAATTCGACCTTCTCGTTGTGCTTGAAATCAAGCACTGGGTGTTCCTTGATAAGCTCCATACGCACAATCCTCCCATTCTTCTTGAGGTCAGTACCGGCGGTTGTCGGTTTTCAGGCTTTTCGTCTCTCGGAGCTCCCGTGGGAGCCTGTTGGATTTGAGTCGTTATGCCTCCTCTTCTCGATTTTTTTGCACTTCTCTCATATAGGCGTATATCGTGAACTTGCTGTTGCCCGTCTCTCTTGCCAGGAATTCAACCGAGCCTTTCATCAGGAAGAAACCCTTGTCCAGGAGGCTTCGTACGATCTCCTTCTTCTCCCCCTTGGAGAGTGCGTGAAGCGGTTTTCCCGAGGCGATTTTGATTTCTTGAAGCGAGTTTTTGAAAACGTCCTCTATCTCGAGTCCGTAAAATTCGTTGATCGGCTCGGATTCCTCTAAATCCATCCCCACGGAGAAAAATTGCTCGACCAACTTCTTGGCGATCTGTGCTTTCGCCGTGTCGAAATGAAGACAAAGAAGTCCGACGACCTTGTCCCTTTCATCCCGCAGAAAAATGACGCCGCATTTGATCAGAACGCCGTTGTTGGCGTGGGCCATGTAGGTGTGAACGCCGTTGCGGTACTGATCCGCCGTGTTCAGGAGCTGCAGGCCGTACCCCGTCATGGGCGAACCGAGCTCCCGCCCGGTGATATGGCCGTTTACGCAGGCTACGATCGAATGTTCCAGTACGCCGACATCGTAGAGCAGAATTTCGCAGTCATCCCCCAGGATGGCCGCCAGGCCTCTCACGACTTGAACAAACGGGCGGAGGAACGAATGCATCTGTTTTCCTACTTCAAAGTGCACGAACGTCCCTCCCGATTGCGAACAGTTTATTTGTGTGCATTCCTTGGTGATTGAATTCTAAATAGCAGACAAAAAATTGTCAATCCCTGGAGGTGAATATAAGAGGCGAATTATATGCATCCCAGATAAATATATTGGTATTACTGGGTTATGTGAATATCGTGATTGCTGGAGGGAGGTGGTACTATGAACAATTTTTTGTGTGAAACTTAATCCGGGTCTCTCATGTACACGGCGCCGATCTCTGTCGGCTCCAGCGCGGCGATGCGCACGGCGGCCAGCGCCACATTGACGCCGATGGAGGGAACGCGGGGAAGTCGAACGCCATCGAGTGGGGACAGTTCCTGCCACGACAGGGAGTCTGCGCCTACGACGACCAGCCTCTCGCGCGGCGTGGCGTGAGCGCGCAATAGATCGGCAAATTGCGTGGGTTCGTAACACCCTGAAAAGACCTCCGCGTGTCCCCAGTACAGAGCTCCGTACAGAACCCTGCTGTTCGCTCGCAGCACGGGAGCTACGGCCCAGCTCGGGTTCAGGAGGTCGTACGCGAGGGCGTACAGAGACGAGATGGGCGCGACTTTGATTTGCAACGCCTCCGCGAGGGCCGTTGCGTAGGCAACGCCGATGCGTATGCCTGTGTAGTAGCCGGGGCCCACGGTTACGGCGACGAGGTCGACGTCCTTCAGCGAGAGTTTACTTCTCCTCAGGAATCGTTCCACTTCGCCGGGCAGCAACTCCGATTGTCCCCTGCCGACGTCGAGGTTTGTCTCTGCGAGGGCCTTTTCTCCGTCCGCCAACCCAAGATTGAGCCAGCGCAGGGAGCAGTCGATTCCGAGTGTCAACGACATGGTGAATCCCTCTCGAAAAACCTCAGGATCTCCGTGTACGCCTCGGATAAGGACGCGATCGCATCGCCTCCGAAGGCGGAAAACTGCATGAACCTGACATCGCCCTCGGCCTGAGAAATGGCGATGTCCCACCTGTTTGCAAGGGGCGGTCTCTTCCATTTCTCCCCCCACTCGACGAGTACGGCGCCTCCGTCGTGCAGATACTCCTCGAGTTGTATGGTCTCGCTCCTTGTCTCTTTCAGCCTGTAGAGGTCGGCATGTACGAACAAGAACGTTTTGTCCGGAAGGGTGTGCACGGATTCGACGGCGAACGTGGGGCTCTTGACGTTCGTCGCTCCGAGGGCGCCGCCGACGGCGCGAGCCAGTTGTGTCTTGCCGACGCCGAGATCGCCGTAAAGCAACACGAGAAGCCCGGAGCGGATGCTCTTCGCGAGAATCGAGCCGAAGATCTCCGTGTCCCGGACGGAGCGGCTCGCAATGTGTGGCAGCGCGACGCGAAGCACCTTCACTCCCGCCCCCCGCGCTTGCCGATGAGGAGCATGATCACACATGCCAGCCCGACGCTAGCGACCATGAGCAGCGGGGATTTGAGGGAGAGCTCGGGGTTGATCGCTTTCATCACTGCGAGGCAAGCGATCAGGATGATGAAGCTGAGCAGCGTGAATCTCTGCCCTCTCCGCATGGGCGTCTTTCTGCCGTCCAGGAATTTAGCCCCCTGTCGTTGTCTCTTCCGCCGTTCTTCTTTGAATCCCATCTCTATTGCTCCTCCACGGGGATGTAATTCGCAATTTCCCTCGCCAGGAGGGCTTTTTTCGCGTCCTGCGCGTCCGTTCCGACCTTGCCATGGAGCAGCGCGCCGAGCGTCGCCGCGTCCAGTGGGGGCATCCCAATGGCGAGAAATGCTCCGATCGCGCCGCTCAGAACATCGCCGGAGCCAGCCACCGCGAGCGCCTGAGAGCCTTCCAGCACGACCCGTTCCTCTCGCGCGTCAGATATCAGCGTGCCCGGGCCCTTCAAAAGCGCGACGCCGTAGCGCGAGGCAAGCTCGCGGCACGCGGCGAGGCGCCTGTCTGCCACGAAAGAGGACTCTTTGTTCAGAAGCCTCCCCGCCTCCCCTGCGTGCGGGGTGAGGATCGCATCCTCTCTGCGCCTGAAACACTCGTCTCCGGCGAGATACGAAAGATGGAAGAGCGCGTCGGCGTCGACGAGCAGCGGTTTTTGCCAGCGGCGCCAGAAGAGAGCGGTCATCCTTGCGGCAGATTCGTCCCGTCCGATGCCGGGGCCCACGACCGCAGCGTTGTACCTCCCCATTAGGGATGCGATCCGCTCCTTCAGCGCATCGGCGCTCTCCATAGGCAGCGGCTCGAAGATCACCTCCGGCAGCAGCGAACTTGCGGCGCCGGCAAGAAAGTCCGGGACAACGAGCGCCACGAGGCCGCATCCCGCTCGCAACGCGCCCATCGCCGCCAAAACCGGCGCGCCGCGATAATGCTCGCACCCTCCCACAATCAGGAGCGATCCCCTGTCGCCTTTGTGCGCGTCCCTCCGCACAGGGGGCGTCAGACGGGGGATGTCCGAGCGGTCGTAACCGAGCAGGAAAGGCTCGTCCGCGAGAACCCGGTCTGCCGATATGCCGATGTGACAGACCTCGATCTCTCCGGCGTGCAGAGACCCCGGCGCGATTGCCAGGCCCGGTTTCTCCGTCAGGAAGGTTGCGGTGAGGGAGGCCTCGATCGCGGGCCCCGCCGTCTCCCCCGAATCGGGGTCGACGCCGCTGGGGATGTCCAGCGACACGATTTCTGTCGTGGAAGAACAGAGGAAAATCAGCCTCGCGACCTCTCCCCCGGGAGCGCCGGCAGATCCTGTGCCGAGCAGCGCGTCCACAACGAGATCGGCGTCGCGCACCATCTTCGAAGTCTCCTCGTCTTCAAGCGTGCTGGATTGGAGGATTCTCAGGCCGCACTTTACAGCCACGTTTGCCGCCGTCGCCGCGTCGTTTTTGTATCCCTCGGGCGCCAGCGTCGAAAGAATTTGTACAGATCGTCCGGCGACCGAAAGGTGGCGTGCGGCGACAAAACCGTCACCGCCGTTGTTTCCAGGGCCGCAGAGGATCAGAATTTTTCCGGCGCGCGGATAATGGCGAAGAATCGTTTCGGCGGCGCCGCGCCCGGCGTTTTCCATCAGCACAACGCCGGGTATGGAATATGTTTCCTCCGCCAGGCGGTCCGCTTTTCTCAGGGTTTCGCTCGCGTAGTAGCGTTTCATCTCAGGACTCCAGCACGACGAACGCGAGCGCGAAATCCCCCTCGTGCGTGAGCGAGAGCCAGCATTGCGCGATGTCCTTCTCTTCGAATTTCCTGGCGAGATTATCGTCGAAGACGATGACGGGGCCCGACTGCGTGCGTTTCACCCACGAGCTTCGCAAACCGACACCGAAGACGCCCCATCCGCCGGCCTTGGCGAGAGCCTCTTTCGCAGCGAAGGCGCTGGCAAAGTGCCGGGCCGGGTCTCCCTGGGCGTTTGCGTAGGCGATCTCCTCGGGAGAGAAGACTTTTTCCACGAAGTGGGCGTTTTTCGTAGCGTTCTTCATGCGCGATATTCTGCACAGGTCGGTTCCTATTCCTCTGATCATGTTTCATCTCCCCCACTCCGCCGGCGCGTCATATTCGTGTATAGTATACATCGCGTCTTGAAATATGATAGGGGGAGCGTCATGAAACCGTATTGCCTCAAAATAAAAAGTACCTGAATTGATATCGTTGCCTCACAAAGGGAAAGTACCTGAAGCCGTTCTTCCCTCCCTTCCCTTTGTGGGGCGTATCCATGTGATTATATTCCATCGTCATTCAGTCCAAGGTCAGGTGTATTGTCGCTCTCCGGCACTTGTAGGTTCCCAGACAGCACTTTGTACCTGCGTAGTTCACCCACGAAGCGGGTAACTTCGCGACGCAGTGCCGCAGGATTCAAGTTCGCAAAGATTTCGCGCAGAAGCATCTTTCTCTTTTCGTCAACGTGTTCTGACGCCAACACGCGACGGTACGGCGTCAGAGGCGTGTCCAGTTTTCGTATGATGCGGCCTCCGTCGCGCCTCTTGGCGATGAGCTTTTGCGAGGGCATGAAGAAGTTGGTGAGCAGACGCAGGCGATCATAGATCTCGTTGAGCAGCGCGCATTCTTCTTGGGTCTCAAGCCTCCCGTAACCCACTGTCTGGCGTACGATCGACCAATTCTTCTGCTCCACATGACAACCGTCATTTTTCTTGTAGGGCCTTCCGCGCGTGAAGTAGATGCCCTCGTCTCTACAGTAACGGAACATCAGGTCGTTGATGAACTCAGCACCCGAGTCGCTGTCGACTCCGTGAATGGGGAATGGGAAACGGGTACGTATCTCCTGAAATTCGCTGTAAACATGCCTGGCCGCCTTATTGAACGCCGCCCGCTGCTCCGTCCAGCAGGTATGGATGTCGGTCACATCCAGCGTTACGACGTATTGACCGCGCGTGGTTTCGCCGCAGTGCGCGACCGTATCCATCTCCACAAATCCCGGGCGTTTCTCGTTCCATTCGGTTCCCGTGCGGATCGGTATCTGGTTTTTCAGTAAACTGCCTGGCTTTGTGGTCGCGCGTCCTTTCAGGCACATTCGTCGCCTCTCTTCTTTCAACAAGCGGTCGATGGTGGAAGCTGACATCGCGCGCAGCTTATCCTCAAGCGGTCTATCCAGAGAGAGCTCGCCGGATCGTGACAGGGCTTCAAGCATGTCGGGCATTCCAGCCGCGATCCGCTTGCCACACGAAAAATCCATCACGGCCCACACGGTCGCCAGAGGTTCAAGGCACTCCGGTCCGTACAGTCGTTTTCGGCCCCGTGGCTTTGGAGGTGCTTTCATTTTTTTCTGAACGGGGCCTCTTTGTTTGCTGGAGCGCAGTTTTCTGGCTCCATAGCTTCGGTTGAATCCTGTCAGCTTGCAGAAATGGTCCAATATCTGCCCTTTTTCTTTTTTGCTGGCTTTGCGGTACTCGTCTCGTTGCACATTGGTCACTGATTGTTTCTCTTTCATAGATAGCGGCATCTTCGACACTTCCTCTGGCTGAGGTAGGTCGATTTTCAGGTACTTCTTTATTGTGAGGCAACGATGTCTTTTCGAGTACTTTTTTTGTGAGGCAACGCGGA
>JAVBQG010000001.1:0-105539 GCA_031549185.1 Synergistaceae bacterium
CGGCTCTTCGTCTTGTCGGCGTCGACGGTGGCGAACGAGAGCTTGCGGCCGTCGTCGGCCCGAATGACGATCGTGTTCATGGTCGCGTCCAGAATGCGGCCCGACACGAGGGAGGGGCGCGGCTTGGTCGGGCGATGGTCGGGCCGTCCGGCCCGTTCGGGCAAGTTCTTCGCCGGATAGACCATCTCGGGTGTCCCCGCCGAGCCGGGCGCGATCGCGTATTTGTCGAAGACGAAGACCAGATCGCCGGTGCCGCTCACGTAGAACGAAGTGTCGTCGCCGACCTTCGGGGGCTTGGCGCCGCGCAGGTAGCGGGAGGGTTCTCTCTGCATCTCGTCCGCGATGAACCTCTCGGCCTTCGCGTGGGCGTCCTCGCCCAAAATGTCGCCCAGGGAGAGAATCCGGAATGTCCTGCGGTCGAGCACGATCGTCCGCACGAGGTGCGACTGCGTGTTCCCCGCGTTCACGCTGCCGTGGAGCAGTATCGAGAGGTATCGCCCGCTGTCGAAGATGTCGTAGGCGAAACGGACCGGCGGATACGGCCCGCCGCTGCTTTGGGGCTTGGCGGTGGTCATGACCTCGCTGTAGAAGCGCCCCACGAGGTCGTTGATCCGTTCGGCGCGATCTTTGCCCGCGGTGTCCGTGAACTTCGGAAAGCTCCCCTCGATGGTGTGCATCGTGCTGTGAAAGGGAGTGTCCTCGATCGCAAGCCTCCCGACGAAGATCGCCGCGAATGCCGCACCGCAGACCAGAATCGCGACCAAAGCCGCCAATGACAATACGAACGCCGTTTTTCTCAAATGCATCTCCTCCTCGCGAAGTCCGGCCATTGGGGCCGCTTCGGGAGAATTCTAACGCATGCCTCCCCGTCCGGAAAAAGCAGAAAACAGGAGCCGCCCGTCGTTAAAATACGCCAAGGAGGCGATAACGCGGGCGGCCGTCGCAGGCAACAGAGTTGGCGTTTTTACCCAGAAGTGGCCGGTTTACACGATCGCTTGAACGCCCTTCTCCTGCACGATGTTCAGCAGACGAAGCGCCGGTCCCCCAGGTTTTTTGACGCCGCGTTCCCAGTCGGATACGAGGTTTTTGCTCACGTTCATGTAGAGCGCGAATATTGGTTGCGACATGTTTTCCCGCTCTCTCAAAGTCTTGATTTCCTGGGGTGTGAGAGTGTGTACTGGAGCAAGGCACGAGCGGTCGAATCGTTTCATCGTCTGTTTATCGATCGCATCGACGCTGTGCAGCGCCTCCGCCGTCTCATGGATCGCTGCCGCCAGATCGTTCTTATACTTCCTGTCCATTTTTGTGCACCTCCCGGAACTGCCCGCTTTTGATCAACTTTTCCAGTTGCATGTCCGACATCCTGAAAATGTGAGCCGCCAGCTCTTTAAGGTCTTCCTTCTGTTCGTTCGATATGTTGCCCTGTTCGTTCTTGGCGAATCCGTAGACGAAAAAAGTGCGCTCGTTGTTGCGATACAGAATAATCGCGCGGAATCCGCCTCTTTTGCCCTGTCCTTTGCGAGGCACCCGCTGTTTGATGACCCCTCCGCCCAGATCGGCGTCGATCAGCCCTTTTTCGACGCGTTCGACGACCTCCCATAAGATGGCGTCGGAAATGTTCTGTTTGCGAGCGAAGCGTTCGAACACGGCATTTTTGAAGACTTTCACAGGATGCCTCCCGTCGGTTATGGAGATTAATTATCACACATAGTATGACACACGGCTTCTCAATTGGCAAGGCCCGTTCGAGAGGCTGTGTGTCAATACAGAGATGGAGCGTCTGAAATTTTCTCGCTACAGGATGTCCAGTATTCCTCCGCCGACTCTCTTCTGCCGATAGTCGATCTTCGGGAGCGGGTCGAAGCCCACCAGGGCCGCCAGGCCGAAGAGCTCCTGGTTCATCTTCTCGCTGAGTTTCACCCTTCCCGCGGAGAGGCGCAGCGGTTTTTTCACGCCGGCGAATTTGATCGACAGGTGCCGCGTGGCGTTCGTGGCCCAGTTGCCGTGGAAACTCAGCACCTCGAAGCCGGTGACGGAGTCGAACGAGTACGACTTTTTCCTGAACGGCAGCAGGCCGCGTCTGACGGTGATGGACTTTCTCGATGTGTCGATCGCGACGCTCTTCACGGGGCCGAAGAGGATCACGAAGAGCCAGATCAGAGAACCGAGAGCGAGCAGGAAGCCGAAGCCGACCTCGTCTTCGTAGATGGACCCCAGCATGCTGCCGCCCAGCAGCAAGAGCACGACCGCGATCGCGGCCTGCGCGGCGAGGCGCTTGGTGAAGCTCTTGACGTAGAGGCTTCCCTCTTTGACGTATCCGGCGCGGCTCATGTCCGCCGCCTCCGGCGGCGTGGACGTCCTCTCGGATTGCAGGCCGATCATGCTCTCGATCGCCGGGACCGTCCGGCGGCGGAATTCCTCGAGCGCGCTGCTGTTCTGTCCCCAGAAGGTGGAGATGCGCCTGTTGCCGAAGATGGGTTTGCCCTGCGACACGAGGCAGTAGCCGTGCCGGGTGAAGAGCAGAGACTTGTTGGTCATGGGCGCGATGCGCACGACCTCGTCGAAGCGTAGCGTCTCCTTACGTCTGCCGAAAATGGGCGAGAACGTCACGGTTTTGGCCGCGGGATCGAACACGACCCTCTCTCCCCTGTACTGTTTCCACAGCAGATAACCGATGATAAGAGCCGCAATGCCGAAAATGGCCGCGCCGACACCCCTCGCATCCGGGTTGACATCGTTTGCGAAAAGCATGGCCAGTGTCAGGACGAGACAAAAGAGAAAACCAAAAAAGTACCCCACACAATCACGAAGAGCGCCACGGCAATTGACCTCCAGAACGTTTCTACCAACCTCGACCGACATGATTTCATCCCCCAGATGTAAGATAATGGTCCTGTTTCGATAAAAGAGATAACAGGAACCACAATACCTAAATATATTGTTTTTGTCAACGGGGCAAAAGTCCCGAGCCGTCAGGTTTTTGCCGTCTTCGGAAATGCTGGTGCGCAGAGCATCTGTTATAATTTTCAAGACCGAGAACGTCGATATCGGTGAACATCCTGGCCTTCGATCTTTTCGATGGCGAGCCGGATTTCCGCAACAGTTTTTCCATCCGCAATGACATAAGCGGTAACCGCCTGTGCGACGACCTTGCGATCATTTACCTCGAAATACCAAAGTACCGTCGCTCCGGACGCAAGCCGATGAACAAGCTGGAGCGATGGATGGCATACCTTGCGGGGCAGGAGGGAGCAATGATGGCACAAATAGCGGAAAAGGACCCCATGATCGGAGAAGCGCTCGATATGGAGAAACTGTTTTTGATGGACAGAATGCAGCGTTTGGCCTATATCCAGAGCTGGAAACAGATGATGGACGAGGCGAACAAAGACGAGACCATACGCAGGTTCGCCGAGGCCAAAGGCATGGCACAAGGGAAACAGCAGGGGTTGCTCGAGGGAAAACGCGAAACGGCGCGCAATCTTCTGGAAATGGGCCTGGAACCTTATAAAATAGCCCTTGCCACGGGTCTCACGGAAGACGAGGTTCGTGTTCTACAAAAGTGACGTGTAGAAAACGCGCTCGTGCCTCTTTTTTCATCACTCGACGAGGAGATGTTCTCCGCTTATCCGCTATTGTTCCTCTTTAACGTCTTCTCCCACGTCTTGATCGTCTGTTCCCTGAGAAAACAGTATAGCTCGTCGATCTCCTCGTCCTCGTCGTAGCGCAGGAGCGCCGCGTAGTAGGCGGCCTTGTCGTCGTCGTACACGATCAACGGCGGGTGGTCGTGCGTCATGAGGAAGAAATTCAGGAGCGTGCGGCCGACGCGGCCGTTGCCGTCGGCGAAGGGATGGATGTACTCGAATGAGAGAGCAATGGTGAATTTTCAAGTTAAGCGGAGCGTTTTTATACTCTCTATACTCGGCGACATGCCCGTTTTTATTCGTTCAGGAAGGCTGGCCACCGATTGATCGTGCCCCTGCCCGGCAATAACCGCATTGACATTGAACTAAGTCTTAGCTAAGATAATATTGATCCACCAGGAGGTGTCAAATATGGAGACCGTGACGATTCACAAGGCAAAGAGCAACCTGTCTCAATTGGTCAAACTTGCGACGGAGGGCGAGACGATCTATATCGGCGGTTACGGCAGACCGCAGGTGGTGCTGACCGCCGCGGACGGCATGAAACCGAAAAAGAGGATCGGTATTCTGGCCGGTCGCCTGGTTGTGCCGGACGATTTCGACGCGCCCCTGCCCGACGACGTGCTGGACTCCTTCGAGGGGCGATAGATGCGGATCCTCCTTGATACGAACGCCCTTCTGTGGATGCTGGCCGGTTCTCCGCGCATCGAGCCGGTCCGCGAGTTGATCGAGAGCGACGATACGGAGGTGTTCGTCAGCGCGGTCTCGTGGTGGGAGGTCGCGATCAAGACCCGCATCGGCAAACTCGACGTCGACTTGTCGGTATTGCGGGCTGCCGCGCGCGACAGCGGCCTGATCGAACTGCCGCTGTCGGGAGTTCACGCCGAGAATCTCCTCAATCTGCCAAGGTTGCACAACGACCCATTCGACCACATGCTGGTCGCCCAGGCCATCTCGGAGCCCATGCGTTTCATCACCGGGGATTCGCTGCTGGCGGATTACTCGCCGCTGGTGATGGTGATTTGATGCGAAAATCGTCCGGGGGTGTCCTCTGATGATCCGCAAGGCGGCAGGAATTCCCATTTTATTGTTCTTTCTTGTCGGATTCCTTTTTTTGTGCGTCTCGCCGGTGATTGCCGACGACGAGCCCCCCTCCGTCGAGGGGCCGGTTCCGCCGTTTACCGTGCGCGTCGCGAGCCGTGCGTGGTCGGAGAACCGGTATTACAGAATCCTTTACCCACGGTTCGGCATAAAGGGCGTCGATAAGATTCTCGGTGACTATGTAAAAAAACAGGTAGCCGACCTCGCGAGGGCAGAACCTTCTGGCGGGAGCGAAGAGGACGAGGAACAGCCGGACAAGCTCGACACGATGTTCGATCTTTTTTCACCCTCGCACGGCTATGTCTCCGTCGTCTTTTCCGACTGGCACGTGCTCGGCGGTCCTCATCCGTCTTGGGATCGCTACGCGCTCACCTTCGACCTGAAAACCGGCCGGAGGCTCGCCGTCAAAGATCTCTTTCCAAACTGGGAGATCGCCATACCGAAGCTGATGAAGCTCATTCGCGACGAGATTGCCGCGCAGGGGTGCGAGCCGGACGAGATGAACGGTTTCATCTACGATCTCGATGGGAAGAGCGAGAATTTCTTCCTCGATCCCGGCGGCGCCGCTTTCATCTTCAACGCCTACAACTCGGCCCTCTGGCAGTACAACACGATCGCGATCGACGAGGAAATCCTGCTGAAAATCGGTGTGAATCCGAAGTTCTGGCGGCCGTGATCGTTTACGCGACGAATATCCGTTTTTTCATACACAAGGTGGTTTTTTTACTGAGCGCTTGGACCTACGTGGCCGTGCTGCTCGCGTGAAGCGTCCAGAAAACCCTGCATGATGCCGACGACATCCTTGTAGCGATACGTTTTCTTTGCGGCGCCGAGTGATATGTTGACCGACGAGTATCCAATAATCTTGTTGAGTTTGATCCATATTTTTGCATATCCTGGAATGCGCGCTTCGAAATTCCTGGCATCCTTGATTTTAACGGAGATAAATCTCATCCACAAAAAGGTCGATAGGCGTACTTCTTCCACCTGTTCCCACGAGATAAAACCAATCCCGATGCCCGGCAGTGAGATATTGTCTGCAAAGCCCTCTTCGTTAATGACCATCGCTCCTTCATGTTTGAATAAAGCTCTCAGAAGGACGAACAAGAACATGGCGCAAAAGAAAATAAAAAAAACATCGAAACCCTTTTCCACGATATTGCCTTGCAAAAGCCTGGAAAGCCAGAAAAACCCCAGTAGAAGCGACCCACAAGCCAGAAATAAAATCTTTGACATACTCTTTTCGACGACGACTTCTTTCATGACCGCACCTTCCTTGTCCGAAAGTGATGGTTCGGATCCTACGGAAAGTTTATCATGCATAAAGAAATGAGGAACATAATTGACGATGCCAACTTGCGGCCTTCTCGGAACAAGCGCTCACTCCGCCTTCCTCTGCATCAAGACAGTCTCCTGGAAGCGCCTCTGCGACGGGGTGCCGGCGACGAGTTCCTTCGGCGGGAAGTTTTTGTCGAATGCGGCGGCGGCGGATTTGTCGACCTCGTATATCTTGTCCTCGAAGTAACGGCCTCTGATGCCGGAGAGGGCATTGTCGTACAACTCGCAGGCGTGGAGCGCCACGGCGTACATATTGTCCGCAGTTCGAATCCCCAATGTTTCGGCGGGCACGAAGCCCTGTCGTAAATAGTAATCCGGATAGCCGTACAGCAAAATGGCACGGAACCCCATTTCGCGGGCGCTCGCTCTCGTGTGTTCGATCAAGCGGCCTCCGATGTCTTTACGCTGGTATTCCGGAAGTACCGAGATCGGTCCCAGGGTCAACGTTTCATATTTGTTTCCGTCGTCCGCCTCGATGAAGGATTTCAGACAGACGACGTTGCCGACGATCTTGTCGCCCGACACCGCGACGACATCGAGTTCCGGTAAAAATGCCGGGCAGTCGCGCATGATATGGAGCAGATAGTGCTCGTCGCACCCCGGGGCATAATGATTCCAGAACGCCTCCCTCGTGAGGTTCTCCGTCTCGCGGTAGTCCGAAGGTTCTTCGAGCCTGAATGTAATATCCACCGGCAAAAACCTCCCCATTCGTTTTTGTCGTAGCGACAATAGTTTATCACCACGATCAAGATAACCGCTTGGCCGGGTTTTATGTTAAGATAATTAACGAAATTGACGGGGTGATGGCTGTGAGCAAATTTTTCGACTATTACGCAATTTTGGACGTGCCGACGAACGCCTCCCTGGAGATGATCCGGGTGGCCTACGAGGTGCGCATGATCGAGCTTGCCGGGAGCGACGTCTCGCCCCGGGAGCAGGAGCGCCGCGCCGCGCTTCTGAAGCTGGCGGTCTATGTCCTGGGGGACGAGGAACGGCGCCTCGCATACGATGTCAACGGGGAGTGCGGCTACTGGGGCGAGCCGGAGCCGGTTGCGGACGAAGCGCTGCCGGAAGTGCCCGCCTTGGCCGAGCCGCAGAACCGCCCGACCATCCGCCCGCCGCGAAGAGCACGCTCGGGGCGCGCAACCCGGAGGCCCGGGCTGGCGGATCGTCTTCTGCATTTGCTGCGGGGAGTCCGCTGGCCCCGATGGACGGATTCCTCTTCTACCGAAACGTCCTCACCTTCGTGATCAGATAGAAGAGATACCCCTGAAAGAGCACGATGAGCCCGAAGCCGATCTGGTAGCCCGCCTGCGTGTAGGTGCCGGGCACTGCGGCGGGGAAGAGGTCGAGCACCAGGCCCGTGCCCCACTGGAAGACGATCACCATCGTGTAGAGCAGCATGTTGATCATGCCGATGGCTGCGCCGTTTTTGCCGGCGGGCGAGAGTTCGCGCGTGGCGTTGCCCATGAAGACGAAGCCGATGCAGGAGAAAAAGCCGATCGCGAAGCCCGCCGCCGAGAGCGCGCCGAGGCCGAATCCGAGGAGCGAGAGGAGCATCCAGAGCACCCAGCTCGCCTCCGTCAGCACGCACATCGCAAAGAAAGCCTTCCTCTCGCCGGCAAAGCGCCGCGTCAGCATGCCGCCCATCGCCGGGCCGACCACCATGCCGATGCTGATCCAGGTCGCGCACATCCGCGCGGGCGCGACCCCGGCCCCGGTCGTCGTCTGCAGCCACGTCACGGCCCAGAGGCCTTGCAGCGTCGAGATCGTCGCCGCCGAGACGGCCCAGGTCAGACCGATCACCCGCAGGGGGAACGAGCGCCAGATCATGACGCCGCCGTCGCGAAGATCGCGCAGGAAGCCCATCGGCGAGGACGCGGCCTGTGTCCGGTGCTCGGACGACAGCTGCGGATCGCGCGAACGATGGATCAACAGAGTGAGGCCGAGCGCGAGCGGGAAGAGGCCCAGAATCAGATAGATGCCGCGGAAGCCGACCACGTCGAGCGCCGCCCCCAGCGGTGCGA
This sequence comes from Synergistaceae bacterium, assembly GCA_031549185.1. Classification (GTDB taxonomy): domain Bacteria; phylum Synergistota; class Synergistia; order Synergistales; family Synergistaceae; genus JAVBQG01. The sequence continues at coordinate 8,111 of JAVBQG010000001.1, forward strand.
CCGCGAGCACGGTCCCCGCGTGCCCGATCACCATCGAGAGCCCGACGAAGAAGGCGTAGTTCTCGCTCCGGAAGGCCGCCGCGCTGTAGAGCAGCACGCCGGTGAAGGCGCTCGACAGCCCGAGACCCGAGAGCGCGCGCCCGAGCCCGACCGTGAAGACGGAGTTCGCGAACATCAGGACGAACGATCCCGCGGCCGCGATCAGAAGCGAGATCCCGCAGGTTTTGAACGACCCGCTGCGGTCGGCGACGATGCCCCAGGCGCCGAAGCTGCCGCCGTAGGTGTAGAAGAAGAGGCTGGAGATGAAACCCACCGCGCCCGCGCCGATGCCGAGCGACTCCGCGAACGGCGGCAACACGACGACGCCCGCGATCCGCATCAGATTGCTGTAGAGAAATCCCAGCACGAGTACGGCGAAGAAGAACCACGTTTCCCTGTTTGTTGCTTTTTTCGTCATCAAAAGAGCACCCCTGTCCATGTTCGTCATTATACTGGCAATGAGCAGTGAGATTTTCTGTCTCTCGAAAATTTCTGTGCCTCCAAACCCGACCTCTCCCTCCCCCGGCCCCTCCCGCCCCCAAACCGGGGAGGGAGGGGAGCAAAGCCAAACCGAAAAACAAAATTCTTTGCTGCCTTTGACTCTGCCTTTCTCCCCCTCCCCGCTTCGGGGGAGGGGGTCGGGGGGAGAGGTCGGGTCTAGTGTTTCTGCTTTCTTCGTTACTTCCATATTGTGGAATAACCTTCTGTTTAGTGACAATTTCCGCTCTTCTGTGATATGATCGCGCGATAGACGACAATTCCTCTTTAATCTCGTATGGGAGGCGGCTTTATATGATCGCGAATTACTGGCGTGGGGTTGGGCTTGCTCTGACGACGGCTCTGGTGTGGGGGGCGTCGGCTCCGATCACGAAGATCATCTCGGCGGACGGGTTCAGCCCGCTCTCGGTGATGGTCTATCGGTGTATCCTCATTTCGATCGTGCTCGGCGGGTGGCTCTGCGCGAAGAGGGGGGTGCGGGCGCTCCTGCCGTCGGAGCGGATGCTCAAGATCTACGTCGTGCTCGGCTTTACGACGATCGTCTGCATGGGGGGCGGCTACATGGTCTCCTGCGCCTACCTGACCGTGCCGCAGGCGGTGATTCTGCACTACACCTTTCCTCTGCTCACGCTGGTGGGCGACGCCTGGATCATGCACGAACGGCCTCGATTCGTACAGGTGGTGGCGGCGATTTTGATTCTCGTGGGCGTCTATATCGGCTTCGACATGGGCGGGACCGGGCTCGTCGGCATCTCCGCCACCGGTGTCGTCTGGGGCGTGATCTCCGTCTTCGGTTTCGCCGGGCAGGCGCTGATGACGCGCGTCATCTCGAAGGACGGGACGGCCGATCCGTTTGTGCAGGTCTTCTTCGTGCACCTGTTCGGGGGGATCATGCTCCTGATCGGCAAGAGCGCCCTGATGGGCTGGGGCGACATCGCCAGCGTTACGCCGCACACCTTCGCGCTGATGCATTATATGGTGTTCGGCAGCGGGCTGCTCGCCTTCCTCTGCCTCTTCGCGTCTCTCAAATACATCTCCGCCACGGCGATGAGCCTCATCTGCTCGCTGGAGATCGTCATCGCGATCTCCCTGACGCCCTGGCTGCTCGGGCGGGGTTCCACCGTCCAAGAGTGGATCGGAAGCGCCATCATCATGGTCGCCGTCGCCTGCTCCACCCTGGGGAAGCATAACCCCTCCGCAGTACCGCGCACGGTGGAATAAATTTATACAGAAAAATTTTTTTCGTTTTTACATACCGTAGTTTTTCACTTGCGACACTTCAAAAAATTAATGTAGAATGCCCCCGAGTCTCAAAATATCGAGCCCCACTCGGGAGGTTATTGCCGTACCATGTCCATCAGAAATAAAATGATCGTCCTCGGCTGCACCGTCATCACGATGCTCGTCGTCCTCACCGCCATGATGTATTACCAGTCGGGCAGGATGCTCACAGCTTTCACCGACCGGCAGGCCGCCGCCATGGCCAGGAGCGGCGCGCATATCGTGGATCTCTACCTGCGCCAGGCGAAGACGATCGTGACCGACATCTCGTCGCGGATCGCCCGCTCGCAGGCGCAGTACAAGTGGACGAACGACGACGAGCTCCAGAAGTTCCTGCTTGCCCAGCAGAACGAGAACCTCGACCCCGACATAACGCCCCTCTACGTGGGGTTGGAGAGCAGCGGGCGTCTTGCGGACGCCTCGGAATGGGAGGAGCCAGCCGACTACGACGCGCGCACGCGGACCTGGTACCTCGAGGCGAAGGCGGCCGGACGCGCCATCATCACCTCGCCCTACGTCGACAGCCAGACCGGCAAGCCGGTGATCACCTGCGCTGCACCGATCTTCCTCCCCGGCGGCGCCTTCTACGGAGTGGCGGCGGTCGACATCGCGCCGGACCGCTTGCAGGAGCTGGTCGGCGAGCAGAGAGTGCAGGGGAAGGGCTACGCCTTCGCCACGCTGCTCGACGGAAAATTCATCGTCTCCACGCTCCCCAACCACGCGGGCGAGAACATCGCCGTCGCGACCGACAAGATCGTCCCCAACCTCGCCGAGGCGGGGCGCAAGATGGTCGCGTCGACGAGCTCCGAGGGCAAGGTCGTCTATCATTTTACCCCCACCGACAGCCTCAAGACCGACATCACCGGCTCCGAGCGCCTCATCTTCTATGCGAAGACGGGCGATGTCATCTTCGGGACGGTCTACCCCGGCGAGGAGCTGCAGCGACAGATCGCCGGCATCGCCTGGTGGCAGATCCTGGTCGGCGGCCTGATGACGCTCGCCTCGCTCGTCCTCATCTTCTTCACCGCGCGCAGCATCATCAAGCCCGTGAAGGGCCTCTCCGAGGCGCTCTCGCTGCTGGCGACCCTCGACCTGCGCGTGCACCCGCAGCATCAGTGGCTGCGAAACTACGCCCTCAACCCCAAGCTCGAGGTCGCGGGGATGGTGCAGGGGATCACGATTTTCAAGAAGGCCGTCGCCGACAGCGTCGCCGCCATTCGCGAGGAGTCGAGCAACACGCGGCATTCGTCCGAAAGGCTGGAGGACCTGGCCCAGAACACGACCGCCTCCTTCGAGGAGGTCAAGAGCACCGTCGACCAGGTGAACGGCCTTTCGCATAAGAATTCGGACGCCTTCGAGCGGCTCTCGGATTCGGCAGACACCGTCATGCAGAGCGCGCAACAGGTCAGCGGCAAGGCGCATGACGGTGCGCAACTCTCCTCGGAGGCCGCACGCCTCAGCGTCGAGTCTTTGGAACAGGTCGACCAGACTGCCGTACAGGTGCGGCAGGTCCGCGAGAAGGCCGGGGCCGTCTTCACCAGCATCGAGAAGGTCGGCGAGTCCGTCGGCTCCATCGTCGAGTTCGTGGCCATCATCCGCAGGATCGCCGACCAGACCAACCTTCTGGCCTTGAACGCCGCCATCGAGGCGGCGCGCGCGGGCGAGGCGGGACGCGGTTTCGCCGTCGTCGCCGAGGAGGTGCGCAAGCTGGCCGAGGAGTCGAACGTGGCCGCCCGCCGCATCGACGAACTGATCGTCGTATTGAAAGAGGACACCGACGAGAGCCGCGGCTCGACCAACGAGGCCGTCGGCCTGACGGAGACCGTCATGGAGACGACCCTCGCCATGCAGTCGCGCCTGAAGACGATGGGCGAATCGATGAAGCGGACGGACGCGCTGATCCAGCAGATCGTCGCGGCCTCGGAGACGCAGGCCGGATGCAGCCAGGACATGCAGTCGATCGTGGACGTGGTGAAGCGCTCGACGGCGGAGATATCGGACTACATGCGGCAGATCGGAGACACGATCGGCGAGACGGGACACCTGTCGGAGGAAGTGGCCGTCGAGGCGCGGAACCTCGTCGGCGGCGTCGAGCGGCTGGAGGAGCTTCTGGAACGCTATCGGGTCGAGGACCACTCGCAAGTCGCGTCCTACATGGGGTTGGATGCGGGGAAAAAGCCGGGTCTGCGGTAATGCTATTTATGTTCTGTCGTAGGGACGCGCATTGCGCGTCCGCCGGTCCTGGCGTATTCCGGCGGTAGAATGGATGGCCGACGCTATTGCCTCAACCCATCCAGAAACTTCCCCATAAAGACATCGAGACCGACCGGCTCTGCATCGACACGCAGGCCGGTCGTCTCCGTGATATAGGCCAGTTCGGCCTCGTCCGGCTGGCGTACGCCGGTGTCGTAGTAGAGGGCGCGGTCGCAGTAGCGGGCGAACATCGCACGGCGTTTTTCGGGGTCGAGGTCTTTGGCGGGATCGTTTTTTCGGAAGTCGCGCCAGCGGGCGAGCCAGCCGGCGGTGAGATAGAGGTCGCGCGAGCCCCCTACCTCCGCCTCGCGTCCGCTGATCAGGTGGATGCAGTTGCTCTCCGCGAAGCGGACGACGTCGCGCCCTGCCAGCACCTCGTCCCACTGCGGATGGCACTTCGCGCCGTAGAGCAGCAGCGTGCGCACGCCCGGCCGCTCGTCGAGCGCCCGCGTCACGGCCTCCGCGATATCGCCGGGGTCGCTGTGCAGCAGCGCGGAGAGATAAGTTACTTCGACCTTACATTCCGTGCGCGCCAGCACGGCTTCGAGCTCCGGCCTGAAGATGTCGCAGGCGACGATGCGGACGGTCATGGGTTACGCTCTCTTGGCCGGCAGCAATGCATCCAGCGTCGCCAGAAAATCTGCGATGCCCTCGTTCGTCGCGTAGTCGGCCATGTGGTCGAGCGGGGTCGCGTCGTGGTTGCAGATGGCGAGCATGGCGCCCGCGCGCCTGGCGATCACGGGCAGATGGTTGGCGGGAGAGACCTGCAGCGAGGAGCCGAGCACGATGAAGACGCCCGCCTCCTCGGCGGCGTTCCACGAGTCGTCGAGCGCACGATCCGGCAGATTCTCGCTGAAGAGCACCACGCCGGGCCGCAGGCGTCCACCGCAGCGCTCGCAGGGTTTCTTGGCGATGAAGTCCTCGTCCGTCGCCGGGCAGGAGCAGTCCATGCAGCGCACCTTGCCGACCGAGCCGTGCAGCTCGAAGATGTTCCGCGAGCCCGCCGCGGCGTGCAGGCAGTCGACGTTCTGCGTGATGATGCAGGAGACGAAGCCGCGCGCCTCCCAGTCGGCGAGGATCTTGTGCCCGGCGTTGGGCGCGGCCGATTTCATCTGTTCGAGCCGCAACGAGTAGAACTCGTGGAAGCGGTCGTAGTTGTTGCGCATCGCCGACGCCGTGGCGAGCTCCATCGGGTCGAGCTTGCTCCATATTCCCTTCGCCGACCGAAAATCCGACAGCCCCGAGTCGGTGCTCATCCCCGCCCCTGTGAAGACGGCGGTCCTGCAACCCGGTTCGCTCATGCGTTTTGCGATGCCCTGAAGGGATTCGTTCTCCTGCGCCACGTGAAACACTCTCCTTTAAAATGACCGGTGGATTGTTAAGGGTTCGACGGTACCCTACGGAACGAAACATGCATGATTGTAGGGCAAGGGCTCTGCCCTTGCCGCTCTCTCCCGATTCGGCTTTGTTTTCCATCCGGCACGGCAAGGGCAGAGCCCTTGCCCTCCAGACGAGGCATCATACGCTACTTCTTCGCCAGCGGCATGACGGTGAGCAGCCGCTCGCCTTCCTGCAGGTTGATCACGTCGTAGGCGACCTGGTAAGCGAACACTTCGGCTGTCTCTTCGCCGAGGGGCAGGGCGGTCGCGGCGACGCCGAGCGACTCGGCCGCCATGTACACCCGTTGTATCAATACCAGCGGCCAGTCGATGTAAAAGATATCGTCCGCTCCATCCCCAGCCTGGTGACAGAGCACGAAAGCCAGCGCGTGCGAGGATTTCGCGAAGGCCTGGAAGGGCCCGGGGGATTTCGGCGCTTTCAGCGATTTGATCTTTTTCTTCGAGACCTCCCGCAGCTCGTTCTTCCTGCGGTCGTAGACGAAGACGCCGTCGTCGCCGAGGACGTAGACGGTGTAGGTCCGCTCGAGCGCCTCCCCTTTCTCCGTGTCCTCCACGACGCGGTCCGCGTAGACGCGTCCGGTCGCCGCCCAGAGGATGGTCGACAACTCCTGCAGGGATACCTTTTTGTCAGGGAAACGGCTTCCCGGCGTCGGACCGGCGTGCAGGGCGTCGAATATCCCCAAGCCCCCCTTTTGCCTGGGAGCGGGCAGTTTGACGATCCTCCCCTTTGCGGGAGGCAGCGGTTTGGGCTTCGAAGGCGGTATCGGAATGATGTCGGCCGTGGCGATGGAGGAAAGGAGCAGGGCGAGAAGAAGAGTCGTCAGGAAGAAGAGAGGGCGGATACCGGATTGCCTTTTCATGCGGAATACACCTCGTTGTGCTGTCTTGTTTTCGTAGAGGCGCGCATTGCACGCCCCTACGGCGATATAGGATAGCCTGCTACTTCTTTCCCAGCGGCATGATGCAGATCGGCGTGTCGGCTTTGTCGAGTTTGAGCGCTTCGCGCGCGATGTTTTCGTTCAGCGAGGCCATGTAGCGCGTGCCGATGCCGAGAGATCCCGCCGCGAGATAGACGTCCTGCGTCATCGCGCCCGTGAGGACTTCGCCCCAGCCCGCCGCGCGCGCGTTGTTGAACGCGCCCAATGCCTTGCCGTCGGCGACGAAGACCAGCACGTACGGCGCCTGGGCGACGAAGGACTGTCCGCTGATCTTGGACTTCACGTTCTCCTTCGCGACCGTGAGCAGCCCGTGTTTCTTCCAGTCGTAGAGAAACGCGCCGTCGGGGCCGAGCACGTAGACCTTGCAGTACGGCTCGCGTCCCATCGCCATGGGGACGGTCCAGCCCCGCTCGGGGCGGTTGAGGCCGCTTGCCGCCCAGAGGATTGTGGAGAGCTCCTTCGGCGATATCTTGCCGGTGGGGAAATCCGCCTGCCCCGCCGAAGAACGCGAGGCCAGCGCGTCGAAGACTCCCTGTCCGCCGCTCTTCTGCGGCGCCGGCAGTGTGAAGGAGATCTCCGTGGCCGTCGGCTCGGGGATGATCGCCGCCCTCGCCTCCGGTACCAGAACGAACGCCAGAAAAAACAACCCGATCAGGTAGACTTTCTTTTGCATACGACACCAACTCCTGTTTGTAATTTTTGATACCCGCTCGCCCGATTATACCTTCTTGAAAAGGAATTCGCTCGTCGGAACTACGGTTAAGGCGGGTACGCAATGCGGCCATGGGTGTTTTAAACGAAAAACGCCTTGAAGAGGACAGCGACCGTCACGGTGAGCGTCGCCGCCGCCGCGTTGGTCCAGAGCGCCAGGTCGGCGCTCGATTCCTTGTCGTAACCCTGCGTACGCTGCAGCAACACGGCGTCGAACAACAACCCGAGGGCGGCGAGAAGCAGAAATAAGCCGGTCCCTCCTTTCGAAGCCAGAACGCGGGTTCCTCCTATGTCGAGGCTCGCAAGCGTGCGGATGAACACGGGGATGGCGAATACGAGGATGCCGCCGAAAACGCACGTTTTGGCCGCGCTTTCGTCATCCTGGCAGCGCCAGCGGGCGACCGCGTATTTTACGCCCAATGCGAACATGGCGGTGAAAGCGAAACCGATCATGACGGCCGCCGCGTTTGTGGGTTCTCCCGCCGGCACCGGGGTGTTCTGCAAGAGAAGATAATATCTCGGCGGGTTTACGACGCGGCCGTCCATGATTGCGCCAAGAATGCAGACGTAGACGGCGTACGCATACGCCCCGGCCACATAGGGGAGAATCCCCGCGTCCTTGCGATAGAGCGCCGCGCCCAGGCGGCAGACGGCGTACAGCAACGCCAACACGCCGATCAGATCCGCCATTTGACCGGAAAGGGCGATGCCGACCGGCGCGATCAGCAGCGCAGCTGTGAGGTCGATCCCGTCGGCGGTGCCCGGATAGCGGATGAAGTACGGAAGGTTCAACGGATAGGCGGGAGAACCGGCGGCAGGCGGCGCGTCGATAACGGGGACGCGCTGCATCGGAAGAGGGGCGCGCTTCGGCTGCTCTTCCCGGCGTCGTCGTTCCAGCTCCTGCACCAGTTTCCGGTTCGCCGCATCCCTCTCTTCGTCGTTGCGGGCATCCCACCATTCCCGGGCGTACTCGTCGATGAAGGAGGGCGGCTCCGCGGAAACGATCCCGACTTCTCCCGCCGTTGCACGGCAGGGGGCGATGAAGCAAAACGCGAAAAACAGAGCGAAGCACAGTGTCTGGGCGTTTCCTCTTTGCCGCATGCAGACCCACTCCAGTCGAGGCTTACCCGCGCATTATACCAAAATAGAACAATATATTCGCGCGCCTGAAACTGTTATAATATTTCGCAACACCACAAGGGAGGTATGAACATGGCAAAGCTGACCTATCTCGGGCATTCGGCGTTTTATATCGAGGGCGAGAACATCCGGGCGCTCGTCGACCCCTTCCTCTCCGGCAATCCGATGGCCCCGGAGGGCCCCGACGCGCGAAAGGAGCTCGACTACATCTTCGTGACGCACGCGCACGGCGACCACCTGGGCGACACGGTCGAGATCGCGAAGCGCACCGGCGCCTCGGTCTTCGCCACCAACGAGCTGGCGCAGTATCTCGCGAATAAAGGCCTCGAGACGATCGGCATGCACATCGGCGGACGGGCGTCGTTTCCCTTCGGGCGCGTGAAGCTGACGCCGGCGCACCATGGCTCGTCGATCTTCGAGAACGGCAAGATGGTCTACTCCGACGTGCCCTGCGGCTACCTGATCGAGGTGGACGGCAAGAAGATCTACCACGCGGGCGACACGGGCCTGGCAATGGACATGAAGCTGCTGGCGTACGACGAGGTAGACGTCGCGATCCTGCCCATCGGCGGTTTCTATGTGATGGACGCCGAAGACGCGGCGCGCGCGGTCGGCTTCATCAAACCGATCGTGACGATCCCGATCCACTACGACACCTTCCCGCCGATCAAGGCCGACCCGGCAGCGTTCGAAAAACACATGAACCGCCTCGGCGCCGACGCGCGGGTGGAGGTCTTGAAACCGGGGGAGACGCTGGAGGTATGAGATGAAGATTCCTTTACGCTGGGCAATGGAGCGGTTGAAATTTTTTCGCACGGCAAGAACGTGCGGTTTTCTTACCGGGAAAGAATTTGCCCTGCTGCTGTTGAACGCTCTCCTGAGGAGACCCGCGCGAGGCAAATCGCATTTGGCTTATTCAGCCAAAGCCAACCGCCTCAGAGGGCAATATTTGAAAGACGGGGTATTTGCATTTAGGGACGCCCGCCTTCCCTTGCTGGAGGCGGAGGATGAAAGTCTTTTTTTTGGCTGGGTTTTCGACGACATCTACCATGCCTATCTGGAACATGACGATGACTATCGAGAAGAGGCCATGGTCGGTTTTTACGATTCTCTGCCGGAGGGGACGTACTGTCTCAAGAACGATGTCGTCGATGTTCGCGTCGAGCCGGGAGACGTTGTTTTCGATGTCGGGAGCTGGGTGGGGGATTTTGCCGCGTATGCTTCTGCCAAAAAGGCGACCGTCTATGCCTTTGAACCCGGCTCCAAACTTTATAACCATACCCTTTTGAAAACCGCAGCGTTAAATGGAAACATTTATCCTGTAAAAATGGGGCTTGGCGATGTCCCTGCGAAAGTGAATATCGATGAAACAGCCTCGAACTCTCTCTCTTTGAAAATTGACGCCCAGCAGAATCGTGATGCGGAAGGCACGATCGAGATCACTACCATCGACGATTTTGTGAGAGATAATGGGCTGAGCCGAGTCGACTTCGTCAAAGCGGATATAGAGGGACACGAACGCTATATGCTCATGGGGGCCAGGGAAACGCTCAAGCGCTTCGCCCCGAAACTGGCGATCTGTACCTATCATTTACCGGACGACCCGGAAGTGCTTGCTTCTCTCATCAAGGAGGCGAACCCTGCTTATAACATTGTGCAGAAGAGAAAGAAGCTGTACGCGTCCGTCCCGAAGATGACTGTGTGAATGTGAATCGGCGGATGTTATGGAATCTATCAGGTGACTACTACGCCACACAGCGTGGAGGCTGCCTCTCTTGGATTTATTTCCCCTCGGCCTCTTCGCGCTGGCGAACACGGCATGGTGGATCGCCTGCGTATGGGGTTTTGAAAGTGTCGTCTGGTACAGGAAATCCAGGGTGCCGTATTTCGACATCGTTTGACGGGGAGGTGTGGAGATGAAGGCCGTCCATTCGTTCGAGCCGGTCGTGGGCGACGGGCCGAGGGTCCTGATCCTCGGTACGATGCCGAGCGTCGAGTCGTTGGCGCGACGTGAATATTACGCGAACCCGCGCAACCATTTCTGGCGGCTCATCGCGGCCGTGTTGGACATGGAGTTGCCCCAGAGCTACAAAGAAAAGATCGCGATGGTCGAGGCGAACGGGATCGCCCTGTGGGATTCGGTTGAAAAATGTACCCGCTCCGGCTCGCTCGACAAAGATATCAAAGATGTGACGTCGAACGACATCGATTCGTTTCTCGACAAGCATCCGACGATCGAAGCCGTCTGCTTCAACGGCGCGAAGTCGCGGGACATTTTCCTGCGCCACTTCAAAACGCGCGAAGGTATACGATACATCCTGCTCCCCTCGTCGAGCCCGATCCCGCGCAAGAACATACGGACCTTCGAGGACAAACTTCGCGCGTGGCTGGCGTTGCGGGAGCTGCTGGGGGAATAATTCTAATTCCGGTTCTATTTCAAATGGCCCGTTTTGTGTAGGGGCGCACAGTGTGCGCCCGCCAAAAAGCATGGTCCCTTCAGTGCAAAACGGGCGAACACTGTTCGCCCCTACAATAATAACTGTCATATTGATTTAGAATCAGAATAACCCGAAAACGAAGAGGAGAACTCCGCCGGGGTTGGGGCGAAATTCTCCTCTTCTTCTATCCCGTTGCATCGACTCTTTCTCCGCTTAAATCCGGCTCTGCTGCCTCTGCCTCGCTCTTCTGTCGCTGTCGATGCAATCGGCGATATGCGTTTGCGCGTGTTGCGCTAATTCTTTGTCCCGACTGCTTTCTCCAGCCTCTCCCTGATTTCCAGAGACGCCTGCGTTTTCCCGAGGCCGCCGAAGGTGCAGCGCAGCTCCAGCGGCAGTTTGGTGCCGATATCGTACATCGCTCCGATCGTTTGCTCCAACGGGATGACTCTCTCGTAGCCGGCGAGGGCCATGTTGGCGCTGGCGATGGCGTTGGCGCCGCCCATGACGTTCTTCCCGAGACAGGGGACCTCCACTCGGTTGGCGACTGGGTCGCAGGCGAGCCCGGTGATGTTCTGCAGGGCGATCGAGGCCGCGTCGAGGCACTGTTCCACGGAGCCGCCCATCATCTGCGCCACACCTGCCGCCGCCATGCCCGATCCCGCGCCGCACTCGACCTGGCAGCCCGCGACCTCCGCCGCGAAGGTCGCCAGCTCGGCGATGAAGACGCCGACGATGCCTGCAGCCAGCATTCCCTTCACGATCTCCTCCTGCGGCAGGTTTAGCGTCTTGCCGACGCCGAGGATCGTCCCCGGCAGGCAGCCGCAGGATCCGGCGGTGGGTGCGGCCACGATGACCCCCATGGCGCTCTTCACCTCCATGATGGCAGTGATGAACTTGATCGTCGTGTTGAGCACGTCGCAGGGAATCAGCCTGCCCTTCGTGCTGCTTTCGTCGATTTTGAAGGCCTGAGGGCCGAGGATGCGGTCCTCGTAGGCCGTGCCGCGCAGTCCCTCGGTGACGGCGTTTTCCATAATCGCCACGATGCCGCGCATCTTCTCGAAGGCCTCGTCCGGCGTGGTACCGCCTCTGGCGGCTTCGTAGCGGGCGGCAAACTCCCAGAGTGCGTGCGGCTCGGTCTTCGCGAGCGCCGCCAGCTCGTTCGGCGTACGGAAGGGAACCGTGCAGGTCGCGCGCGAATGCGTCGGCAGAATCGGCTCCAGCTGGACGACATCGAGGACGCCCGGCAGCGCCCGCAGGGCCTCCGTGGCCGAGGGGTCTGGTTGCGCGGCGAATTTCAGCGCGACAAGCGACTTATGCGATACTTGTTTCGCGTCGATGAAATCGAATCCTGGGCAGATTTTTTTGATCGCGCTGACGAGGTCGTCGATCGAACGGCCCGTGTCCGCCGTGACGAGCAGCTCGTAGAAGTCGCCCTCGATGCGCACGTCGAAGCCGTCGTACTTTTGCATTTCGATCATGCCACCGCCGACGGAGATAGCCTCCCAGTCGTGAGAGACGCCGTTTTTACCGGTGGCCGCGATTCGGTAGTGATTGGGATGTACGGCTCCGTAGTCGAGTACGCGGAACCGAACCGGGATCCCCGCTTCCTTCGCCAGCCGCTCGGCGTTGGGCACGGCGGGGTCGGTCATCTCGATGCCCATGATGCCGCTCACAAAACCCATGTCGGTACCGTGCCCGTCGTGGGACTCCGCCAGCGATCCGTTCACGTCGAAATCGACCAGGGCCTCGCTCGCATCGCCTCCCAGCGACTGCCGGACGATCGCCGCGATCCGCGAGGCGCCCGCCACGTGCGAGCTGGAGGGTCCGCGCATGACCGGCCCGATGACGTCGTTAAAGATACTCGAGGGAAGTTTGTCCATTGGTAATCTCCTTTACCAGCTCGTAAATCCGTTTTTCAGGCGGTCGTTCTGTTCCATCACGAGGTGGTTGAAACCCGTGATGTGGACGTCGCGGCATGATACTTTCGGAATAATCGCCGGGTAATCCCCGGCCTTCGTTTCGCGTAGCGCCCTGCCACTGAAGACGCCCCCATAGACGCTCTTCTGGTAGAAAGGCTCGTCGAGCCCGATGAGTCCGCGGAAATACCGCTGCGCGATGCGCGTCGAGGTCCCCGTTCCGCAGGGCGAGATGTCCGCCTGCGCGTCGCCGAAGATGCACTGACCCGTGTACTCGCCGTTCTCGTTCGGCTTGTCCTCGCAGAAGAGCAGCTGATCCATGTAATTGACGTCGGGATTGTACGGGTGCTCGATCTCCACCGCCCGGTTGGAGGCGGCCAGGATGACCTTGCTGAGTTCCCGCAGTTCACCCATACCCGCGGCCGTGATCTTTCGTCCGACCGCGTCGATGTCCACGAGCGTGAAAAAATTTCCGCCGTAACCGATGTCGACCTCGATCTCGCCGACGCCGGGCACGTCGATCTTGAGGTCCCGGCGGTAGAGGAAGGCGGGCACGTTTTCGAGCGAGATGTTCGCCACCTCGCCCTCCTCCATCTCTACGAAGACCGTCACGATGCCGGTCGGTGTATCGAGGCGGATCTCGGTCTGCGGCTCCCTGCGGGGGACCATGCCGGTCTCGACCAGCACTTTCGCCACCGAGAGCGTCCCCGCGCCGCACATCGGCTGATAGGTGAGCGCGTCGATGTAGAAGAGGCCGTAGTCTGCCTCCGGCGAACAGGGCTCCGTGAGGATTGCGCCCACAAGCGAGGCGAAGCCCCGTGGCTGCTGCATGATACAGGTGCGAATCCAGTCGTGGTTCACCCTCATATACTCCATCTTTTGCGTGACCGTGCTCCCTCGCAGCGGCGGAATGCCGCCGGTCACGACGCGGATCGGCGTGCCGGTCGTGTGGGCGTCCACCGCGAAGATCGACTGTGTCTGCCGCATGTCCCCTCACGCCCCTTTACATGAAGAGGGCGCGCAGGTTCAGCAACGCCAACGAGACCCAGGGAACGTAGGTGACGATCATCAGCACGGCGATGACCGCCGCCAGGAAGGGCAGCGCCGCCTTGGAGACCTTTTCGAAGGGCACCTTGCCGATGTTGACAGCGGAGAAGAGACAGACTCCGACGGGCGGAGTCGCCAGCCCGATGGTGAGGTTCAGGCAGACGATGACGCCGGCGTGAACCGGGTTGAGCCCCATCTTCAGCATAGCGGGCGCCAGAATGGGCCCCACGAGCATGATGGCGGGCGCACTGTCCATGAACATGCCGACGACGAGGAGGGCGAGGTTGATGAGCAGCAGTTTAACCCATACCCCTACGTTCATGGCGAGCATGAATTCGGTGAGTTTGAAGGCGACCCGTTCGTTGGTCAGAACCCACCCGAAGGCGTAGCAGGTGCCGACCAGCAGCATGACCGAGCCGCTGTCGATCGCGCTCTCCAGGAGGATGCGAGGCATCTGCTTCCACGTGATGGTCTTGAATATGAACATCGAGAGGATAAAAGCGTACAGTGCCGCCATCGCTGAGGCCTCGGTGGGCGTAAAGAGACCGGAGACGATGCCGCCGAGAATAAAGGCGGGGAGCAGTAGGCAGGGTCCGGCTTGCCATGCCGCGCGGAAGCGCTCGATCCAAGGCGTGCGCGGGAGCTGAGGGTAGTTGTCGCGCCGCGCGTAGCCGTAGACGAGCGCCGAGAGGCAGAAAGCCATCAGAATGCCGGGCAGTATCCCCGCCACGAAGAGGTCTCCGATCGGGACCTGGCTGACAGCTCCGTATATGACGAACGCGAGGCTGGGCGGTATGACCGGGGCCATCGTGGAGGCGACGGCCGTGAGCCCCGCGCTGAAATCCGCGGGATAACCCTCCTTTTTCAGGGAGGGGATCATGATGGAGCCGACGGCGGAGGTCGCCGCGACCGCGGAGCCCGATACCGCCCCGAAAAAGGCGCAGACGAGGACGTCGACAATGGCGAGCCCGCCCCTGATATGACCGACGAAGGTCTGGGCGAGGCGTATGAGCCGCCTCGTGATGCCGCCGTTGTTCATCAGGTTGCCTGCCAGCACGAAGAAGGGCAGGCACATCATCAGGAAGGAGTCCATACCGCGGATGACGCGCTGTGGCACCAGCAGCCAGGAGACGTCGCCCCCCATCGAGATGATATACGAGACGGTCGCCAGAATGAGCACGAAGGAGATGGGGACGTTGAGGAAAAGGAACAGAAAGAACGTGACGAACATGATCCAGGTCATTGTCATCTACCTCGTTTCGGCGTCAGAAATCCGACGCGACTTCCACATCTCTGTATTTTCCGAAATGAACGAGCTCCAGCAGCTGCGTGAGGCCATAGAAGAGCATCAGGGCGCCGCTGACCGGAATCGAGAGGTACAACACGCCGGCGGACACTGGGAATGAAGTGGCCGTCTGCCCCGAGGAGAATGCGTTTGCAGTCTGCTCCGAGCCGTAGATCGTGAGGACTGCGACGGCGAACAGGAGCAGAAGCTGGGCCACGATCTTGGCCGTGCGCTGGATGCCGCCTCGCAGGTAAGATACCAGCACGTCGACGCCGATGTGGACGTGCGAGTGCGTTGCACAGGCCGCCGCGGTCATGGTGCTCCAGATGAAGAAGTAGCGGCCCATCTCCTCCGCCCACTGGAAGGAAAACCCGAGGAAGGAGCGGGCGATGACCTGAATGACGACGACGATCGACATGAGCGCGAAGGTCGTGCAGGTGACGATGGAGGTGTAATAATTCAGCTTGTCTTCGAGTGACTGCATTTGTTTGATCAATCGCTCCATTTGAATAACCCCGCCTTTCGTGGGGATACGATTCGGGCGGCGGCCTTGGTTAAGCGCGCCGCCCGAACGATCGTCTTCGATGTCGATGCTACTTCGTCTTGTTGATCTGATCGACGAGCGGTTTCCAATGGGGGTACGTCTTGAAGTACTTCTCGTAGACGGGCTGTACAGCCTTGACCCACGCATCGCGGTCCTTCGGGTAAGTAAGGGAGATCTTTTTCTCGCTCTCCAGCTTCTTGGCGAGGTCTACTTCCGTCTTCCAGAACCAGTTCCGCTGGTACTTGCCGGCTTCGACCGCCGCAGTCTGCACGAGTTTGCGCTCATCGGCGTTGAGTCCGTTCCACAGTTTCTCGCTCACCAGAACCACGCCGGACGAATAGAAGTGCTTGATCATGCAGACGTAGGGCTGTATCGCGAGATAGCCGACCGAGTTCGCGACGATCACACCGTTGTCCTGACCGCTGACGAGGCCGGTCTGGAGACTGCTGTAGATCTCGCCCGAGGGGATCGGAGTGGGGATGGCGCCGAGTGCCTTGTACATATCGGCGTTCATGTCGTTCATCATCGTGCGCAGGCGCAGACCCTTGAGGTCGGAGAGGGTGTTGATCGGGCGCTTGTTGTTCGTGATCTCGCGCCAGCCGTCCTCGTGGAAGGCGATCGCCTTGATGCGCGTGCCGTTGAATTTCTCCAGTAGCTGTTTGCCGACGGGGCCCATGAGGACTTTATTGACGTGCTCGGTGTCCCGGAAGAGGAAGGGCATATCCAAGAGCATCAGGTCCTTGACGAAGGCCGAGAGGCTGCCGGTAGAGAGCCAGCCCATGTCGAGGTTGCCCGACTGTACCATTTCAGCGGCCTCGACTTCGTCGCCGGTCATGTCGCCGGCATAGATCTGCACCTTGATTTTTCCCTTGCTGCTCTTGTCCAGAAGCTCCTTGAACTTGTTGGCGCCTACGTCGAAGTTGCTGCCGACGGGCAGGACGTGCGCCACCTTGATGGTACGTTCTCTGATCTCCGCTGCCGCCGCCGTTCCCGCGATAACGGTGAGGCTCATCATAACTGCCGCCATGGTCAGGATTGCAATGATACCACTGCGCTTCATCTTTCTCTCTCCTTCACAGTCGTTAGGCTTGCGTTTCTTCTCGCAATGAAACTGTCCTCGGTCCTCCTCTCCGTTTTGTTCTTATAATAGGAAACCGTTCTTGAGCGGGTCGATCGGATCGACCACCAGCTGGTTGAAGCCCGTAATCCAGGCGGATCCCGCGATGCGCGGGACGATGCCCTTTTTGTCGCCGATCTCGAGTTCGCCGTCGACGGTTCCCCGGAAGGTCGTGTTCAAGATGCTGTCGTTGTCGATGATCTGTCCGACCGACATCTGCCCGCGTCCGTAGAGCAGCGCCATGCGCGCCGAGGTTCCCGTCCCGCAGGGCGAGCGGTCGACCGCGCCGTCGGCGAAAATGCAGGTTTCCTTCGACTTCCAGCCCGCGTCGGTACGTGTCGAGGCGTCGGTCACGATCACCCCGTAGATGCCCCGAATGCCGGGGTTGAGCGGATGTACGACGTCGAGCTCTCGGTTGCCCCAGTCCTTGAGCCACATCGAGAGCCGTGCGATCTCCGGCGCGTGCTCGGGAACGACGCGCAGGCCGAGGTCCTTGGCCTCGACGAAGATGTAGAAGCCCCCGCCGAAGGAAACGGCGACCTCGATCTTGCCGATGCCGGGCACTTCGACTTTGATGTTGTCTTTGTAAAGAAAAGACGGAACGTTTTGAAAAGATACCTGCGTCACCCTGCCCTCGGCGACGGTGGCCGTTGCCGTCACGCGCCCCGCGGGTGCGTCGATGCGGACGACATTCTCGCCCTCGTGCGAGGGAATCATGCCGGTCTGTACGAGTACCGTGACGACGCCGATCGTGCCGTGTCCGCACATCGTCGCTTGACCAGTCGTATGCGTGTAAAGAATTCCCGCATCTCCGTCGTCGGTCACGGCGGGCGTGAGGATCGTGCCGAACATGTCGCGATGCCCGCGCGGCTCGCGCATGAGGAGGTTGCGGACGTCGCTCATGTTTTCCTCGAACCACTTCATTTTGTCCAGCATCGTGGCTCCCGGGATTTTCGGTAGCCCTGAAAGGATTACGCGCACGGGTTCCCCGGCCGTGTGGGCGTCGACTACGTTGATGATTCGTTCGAATCGCATCATGGACAGCACGCTCCCTGTAAGGTTGTGTGAGGTTATTAGGTTATCGGAAAACCAGTTATCTGCTAAGTCATTGTATGCTTTATTACCCTTTTGTCAAGATCGACTGCATTGGCAAAGAGTTATGTTTTTGCTGTCGTAACGATCAATACACCTTGTTTAAAATCGTCTTGAACGTCGACATCGATCCTTTGATCGCGTTTTCCAGGTTGGCGGTGTTGCCTGTGCAGAAAATATCGAGGATCTCCTCGTGGCAGCGCATCACTTTTTCGTCGTGGATGGCGTCGCTCCCCTGGAAGTAGGGGTCGCACAGTTCCATGATCAGCATGCCGACCTTGACGATGAAGGGGTTGCGCGTCGCCTCCAGGATCACTTTGTGAAAAGCGATGTCCGCCTCGGCGACCGGCAGGTTCATTTCGAAGAGGCTTTTGTATTCGGCGAAACGCTGTCTGGCAAGGCGTTTGTCCCCCTCCGTCGCCTTCTCCGCCGCGAGATAGTGGTAGGCCACGTCGAACATGAGGCGAAACTCGTACAGCTCGTGAGCCGTGCTCTGCTGCAGCATCAGATCGTAGAGGAGAGGTCTGAGGATCTGTGGACCGACGGCCTCGCGCAGAAAGGTTCCTTTCCCCTGCGCGGATTCGGCGATGCCCAGCACCTGGAGCATCTTGATCGCCTCGCGGATGCTCGACTTGCCGACGCCGAACGTCTCCGCCATCTCCTTCTCGGAGGGCAGAAGTTCGCCGGGCAGGTATTCCCGGTTGAGTATGGATTTCTGGATTCTTTCGAGCACGCGCTCGGAGAGATTCTCTCCCTTGCCAAGTTTCTCCATGTGACTTCTCCCCCTGTGAGCGTTTATGACGGGATTATACTATGAGCATAAATTTTTTCAGAGCGTGGTTCCGGCGCCGCGTTCCATCGCTCGTCGGTATATGTTGTGAGCGATGACGATGTCGAGCGTGGCAAAGCCGACGGTCTTCATGATGGTGATCTGTTCTTTCGAGGTGCGGCCTTCCGCTCGCCCGACGATGAGTTCACCCAGCTCTCCCGCGATGCCCTCTTTTTTCAGCTTTCCCTCACGCATGGGGATGATCAGGTCGCCCGCCTCCGACATGCTCGCCTCCGTGTTGTCGATGAAAATCCTGTCGGCCCGGGTCACGATCGTCTCGTCGAGTTCGCGCTTGTGAGGCATGAAGGTGCCGACGCCGTTAATATGCGCGCCCTGTTTGACCCTGGTGCCGTCGAACACGGGGTTCGTCGTCGTGGTGACGCAGGTGATCACGTCCGCGCCGTCGACGGCCGCGTCGGAGGACGGAACGGCGATCAGTTTCGCGCCGAACGGTTCCGCGACTGGCGCGGCTCTCTCGATGAAAGCGGTGACGCGTTCCGGCGAGAGGTCGCAGATACGGACCTCGCGAAACTTCCGGACCGTCAGCATCGCCTCCAGCTGCGAGAGGGCCTGTCCGCCGGTGCCGAAGAGCGCGCCCGCGGACGCGTCCCCGTTTGCCAACAGCTCCGTCGCCAGCCCGGAGACGGCGCCCGTCCTCATCCGCGTCAGCTCGGTCCCGTCGATCAGGGCGTCGACCATGCCAGTCTCGGGGTCGAGCAGGATCACCGTGCCGCAGACGACAGGCAGGCCTTTCTCGGCGTTCTTCGCGTAGGTCGAGACGATCTTGAGACCCGCCCGCGGAAACGACGAGACGAGCGCGGGCATGAACGACGACACGCCCCCCTCGCAGACGTCGAAGTTGGTGCGCACGGGCAGCTCGGCCTTGCCCTCCGCCTGGACGACGAACGCTTCCCGGTCGGACTCGATGGCGTCTCGCATGGTAAATACATTCCTGATATCCTCAGCGCTCAAAATCAACATGTCGATCAATCTCCCATTGCAAAACTTATAAGATAACAGCTTATCTGATAAGTTTGATTTTATCCAAGTTGCGCTGGGCTGTCAATATGAAAAAGGGAAGTGCCCGTGAAGCGGGCACTCCCCTTTGCGTGGCTTTCGACGTATCTATTTGTTCTCTACCCCAGCTGCCGCACCACGTCGATGACCGTGCCGTCGCGCCATTCGATGACGCCGACGATGCGGTCCTTCTGGGCCACCGGCTCCATGGGGCCGCTCATCGCGTGGGCCTTGGCCACCAGCTCGTCGATCGGCACCAGCGGCACGTCGCCGGCTTCCTTGCAGGCGTCGATCAGGTCGACCCGGCGCGGGTTGATCGTGACGCCGAATTCCGTCACTAGCGCGTCGACCACTTCGCCTGGCGTCGTGATCGCGTGCACGCGGTCGACCACGCAGGGGATGCGGCCGCGCAGCAGGGGTTGGGCGATGATCGTCAGCTTGGCGCCCGCCGCTGTGTCCTGGTGCCCGCCGATGCCGTGCAGCAGCGCGCCGTCGGCCTCGGTGTTGACGTTGGCGTTGAAGTCGGCGTCGAGCTCCGTCGCGCCGAGGATGACGACGTCGAGCATGTTCACCGCCGCGCCGCAGTTCCAGGGGTTGGCGTACCAGTCGGCCGAGATCTCGATGTGGCGCGGGTCCTTCGCGATCGACTTGACCGCGTCGAGGTCGAACGACTGTACGTCCATCAGCTTCTCGACCAGGCCCTCGTTGAGAAGGTCGACGAAGTAGCCCGTGATGCCGCCGAGGCCGAAGCTGGCAGTGACCCCGCGGCGCTTCATCGCCTCCTTCATGAAAGCGGTGACGGCGAGCGGGATGCCGCCGGCGCCGGTCTGGAAGCTGATGCCGTCCATGAAGTACGGCGAGGCTTCGATCAGCTTCGACGCGTATTTGGCGATCAGAAGGCGCAGCGGGTCGCGCGTGACGCGCGTGGTACCCGAGACGATGCCGGCCGGGTCGCCGATGCTCTCCACCTCTACGACGAAGTCGACATGGATGCCGGGGATCGAGATCGGCGCGATCGGATAGGGCTGGAGGTTGTCCGTGATCGCCACCACGCAGTCGGCGTACTGCGCGTCGGTGAAGGCGTAGCCGATCGAGCCACAGTCGGATCTGCTGCCCGCCCGGCCGGAGATGTTGCCTCCCTTGTCGGCCGTGGGCGCGGCGATGAACGCCACGTCGATGTGCACGTCGCCGGAGACGACGGCGCGCGGTCTGCCGCCGTGGCTGCGCAGTACGACCGGGACTTCCATGCCGCCCTCGGAGACGAGCTGGCCGATGGGGCCGTTGACCGAGCCCATGATGCGGCGGATGACCCCGCTCTTGATGTGCGGGATGATCGCCTTGTGCACGCCGAAGAGCGCCGTCGGGAAGAGCGTAAGGTCGCGGATGCCCATCTCGGCGCAGGCGTCGATCACCTGGTTCACGACGTAGTCGCCGTTGCGCAGGTGGTGGTGGAACGACACGGTCATGCCGCTCTTGAGGCCGGAGGCCGCGATGGCGTCCTTGATGCTCGCCAGCACCTTGCAGCCCTCGCCGGGGATCGCGGCGCGGATGTCGCCGCCGTCGCGGCAGCCCTCCGGCTTGCGCGCGAAGGCGCCCGCGAATTTTTTATCCGTTGTACTTCCGTAACCTTCGATAAAGTCGGGAATGTCTCGTTTTACAGCGTTCAGGGCCATCTATTTCGCCTCCCCCAAAAGACCGGCGCGAAGCAGCGTGTACTCCGCGCGGCGCACCACCGGCGCGTCGACCATGCGTCCGTCGACCGACACGGCTCCCAGTCCGCGAGCGGCCGCGTCCTTTGCCGCGGCTACGATTTTCTTCGCGCTCTCGATCTCCTTCTCCGTCGGTTGATAGACGTCGTGGATGATCGCGATCTGGTTGGGGTGGATGACGCTCTTGCCGTCGTAGCCGAGCTGCTTGACGAACTCGACCTCGCGGCGGAGCCCCTCGTCGTCCGTGATGCGCGGGAAGACTGTGTCGAGCGCGTCGACGCCCGCCGCACGCGCGGCCACGATCATCATGCGCCGCGTCCACTCGAGCTCCGTACCCTCGGCGCTGCGGCTCGTGCGCAGGTCGGCGGTGAGATCCTCGCCGCCGGGGATGATCGCCGCCACGCGGGGCGAGGCCTTGGCGATGTCGTAGGCGTTCCAGACGCCGAAGGCCGTCTCCAGCAGGCAGAATATTTTGGTCCTGCCGAGCGGAATGCCGGCTTTCTGCTCGACGGCACAGAGCTCCTCGTCGAGATCCTTCACCGTCTGCGCGCTCTCCACCTTCGGCGCGCGTACGCCGCCGACGCCGGCGGGCACGATCGCCGCCAGGTCGTCGCGCCAGAACTCGGTGTCCAGCCCGTTGATGCGCACCGTCACCTCGCAACTGCCAAACTCGCCTCGCTTCAAGACCTCGCGGACGAGGACGCGGGCCGTGTCCTTCTCCGTCGCCGAAACGGCGTCCTCGAGGTCGAGGATCAGCCCGTCGGATCCGAAGAGATGCCCGCGCGTGAGCATGTTCGGGTTGTTGCCCGGCAGGTAGAGCATCGTGCGCCTCATCTCGCCTCACCTCCCGCAAAGCGGCGGTATGCCGCCTCGACCCGCGCGCCCAGCACCAGGTCCATCGCGCCGTTGTCCTGCACGCCGACGCGCACCGGTGTGGCGTTCATCGAATCGAGCACCTCGTTGATGCGCCGTTCCATCGCGCTTTTGAATCGCGCCGCGCTGCCGCCTGTGATCTCGATCACCCGCGGCCCGTCGGTGGCGGCGATCGTCACCAGGCAGTCCATCGACTCGACCGTCCCGGCAGACGCCGTCCTTGTCTCCGTCTCGTTGCTCATGCTGCGTCCTCCTCGTTAAAAAAATTCATTTTGGCTCGACACTCCATGACATTTTTATTTTTTCCCGCACAAACGTAAATAGCATACCGCAGGGTCATTATAACGACAGGGGGGGAGAATGCAAGGGTACGCAGTGGGGAGAGGAATGGCTCGCGCGCCAGTGCCGCGTGCCGGTGAACAAGCTCATGTGAAAATTCGAACCTAAACTGGCGACTTGCCGTGTTCCCTCAAAAACGCGTCGATCTCCGGTTTCTCCAGCTCGCCCCTGGCGACGGAGCGGACCATGTTTTCAAAATCGTCCGGTTCGGCAGTTAATTCGATGTCGTTCATCTCCAGAAAGTAGATGCAAGTCACGGCGCCAGTGCGTTTGTTTCCATCCACGAAGGGATGATTTTGAACGATGTGAAAGAGATAAGCCGCCGCCATGAGAAAAATATCCTCGTGCAGATACTCCTCTCCAAATCCCGCCGATGGCATCGCGATGGCGGATTGCGGCAGGTTGAGATCGCGAATTCCGGGGTTCCCACCGTAAAGCGCGACCTGCTCCAGGTGAAAGTCCAGAACCTCTTCGAGTGAGAAAAAATCCGGCATGTCAGTTCGCAAGGTTCTTTAGAGCGCCCGCATATTTTTTGTTGACGCGCTCTCTGATTCGCATCAATTTTTCCTCTCGCTGCATGTCTCGAACGGGCGACAGGACGAGGACCTTGCCGTCCGTCGAGATCGAAATGGGCGTGTCGGCGTCCATCTCCAGCAATTCGAGAATCGGCTTGTCGATGATGAGCGCAAGGCTGTTGCCGTGTTTCGTCAGCGTTTTGATCAAGGCAATCCCTCCTTTTACAAAGTAGATACATTGTATCATTTTCTGTTCGATATAGATCGGCTCTTCCCCTGTATAATAACCCCAAACCATCCCACCACACGGAGGTGCACCATGAAGCACATGAGGAGCACGCGCGCGACCGAACGTCGGGCGCTCGAGCTGAACCACGTGGCGGGCCTGGAGAACGTCTTCTTCGTCGGCATCCGCAGCGCCGAGAGCTGCGAGGTCGAGTTCCTGCGCGACAAATCGCCCCACGTGATCGGTGCCCGCGAGTTGAGAAGGATTGGAACGGAGCGGGCGCTCGACCGGATCTTCGAGAATATGGCCCGCTTCGAGGCGCTCTACATTACGATCGATATCGACTCGCTCGACCCAGCTACGCGCCCGGCACCGGCACGCCGCAGTTCGGCGGCCTCGACTCGCGCGAACTGCTCGACCTCCTGCGCGGCCTGATGGAGCTCCCGGTGATCGGTTTCGATGTCGTCGAGGTCGCCCCGCCGCCCGACCCCTCCGACATCACGCTCTTCGCCGCCCGCAAGATCGTCACCGAGTGCTGGGGACACCGGTGGAGGAAGAACAAGAAATAAGCCGCCGTCTCGGTTTTAAAGAAACACTTCCGGACGATGCCTCCTCACGTTGGGCATCGTCTTTTTTATTGGATGGGTTTTTTTGTGGAAAAAGAGCGGTCGATTCGATATAAAGGTTAATATTAATCAATAGGTGTTCACGCAAAATTCGATCCTGGTTTGAATTCTTGCCGTCGGTCTGGAAAAGTTTCCCCTGAAACCGAACTCCCTCCGCCGGCGCTTCGCGCCACCACCTCCCTCTGAGAGGGAGGCAAAAGACGCCTGTCCGTCGCCGAGTTGT
The DNA here is from genome assembly GCA_031549185.1 of Synergistaceae bacterium. GTDB lineage: Bacteria > Synergistota > Synergistia > Synergistales > Synergistaceae > JAVBQG01. Next base: position 32,167 of record JAVBQG010000001.1, read on the forward strand.
GAATCAGGGGTATTGATCCTTTGAATGCTCATCACGGATCGATACCCCTGAAACAAAACCACGCGCTGACATACGCGTCCCCTGCCTCCCTCCCCGAGGGAGGTGGCGGCGCGAAGCGCCGACGGAGGGAGTTCTTTTGACCTTTGGCCCTCCGTCTTTGAGGTGCGCTTCGACTCCGCTCAGCGCACCCCAAAAAAAAGAAAAAACACCCCCAATGCCTTGCCCTTTCTCTCTTCGAGCCCCTTTCAAGCGAGGTCCTGGATAACATGATTTTGCGTATGAGTCAATTGATAAAATCTGACTAATAAATTTCCCCTCCGGCCCTTGATGTATAATTGACCCACCAAAAAAGGAGTTGACGTATAGATGGAGTCCAGTCACGAGTTCGACTACGAGATCTGCAACAGCCGCATCAGGCCGCTGGCGGACGAGCTTGTCAAGAAATACGAAGAGTTGCGCCACATCGACGTGAGCAAAATTTTATTCGTCGTCAACCACAAGTCGGCGGGCAGCAAGAAGACCATCACTCTCGCGCGTACGTCGCGCGTGTCGGAGAAGTGGCGGGACGTCCTCTATCAGCTCGGCGCGTGTTCCTACTTTTATCTCGTCGAGTTCTACGCTAAGACGACTGCGTGCCTGGACGAAAACCAGATGATCGCCCTGATCTACCGCGAGCTGCGCCGCATCGGGCCGGAGGGGCAGATCGTCACGCCGGATATCCACGACTGGTGGCAGGTCCTGATGGGCCTCGGCCGCCACTGGTTCTACCCCGACTCGACCTGCCCCAATCTCCTCGACTCGAACGTCGACTGGAAAAAACTGATGGGCGACCACTACGAAGCGCCGCGTTCGCCCGAATAAGCAGATTCGTACCGAATCTTAGAAATTTTGAGATGATTGCGCGCCCGCTCTTGTGAAGAACGGGCGCTTTTCTTATACTCTTACGGTAAAGAGGCGCCATTTTTCTTCCTTATATAATAGAAGGAAGAATGCAGAGGCCGTAGAAAACTCCCTCTTTTTCGGATCGTTTGACAAAAAATCGAAAGGGCGTGTCGCTCGTGCGTCTGACTGGTTCGCGTGCAGGAAAAAAATTGGCGTTTGTCTTCATCCCCCTTCTCGTTCTGTTCGCCCTCTTCTTCGGCGGTGTATTGCCCGCGCCGGGTGGGGTGACGCGCAACTTCGCGGTCAAAAGTTTTTCACCGCAGGGACTTGTCGACGGGCCGACCCAGATTCGCGTCGAATTCTCGTCCGACGCGGTCGCCAGCGGCGACGTCGGGCGAGATCTGAAGGCGGACGAGCTTCCGGTCGATTTTTCGCCCCCTCTCGCCGGCTACGGCAAATGGCTCGATCCGTCCACGTTCGTCTACCAGCCGGCGAACGGCTTTCTCGCGCAGGCGACGGCCTATACGGTCACGATCGGCGAAAAGCTGAGCGACATGGCGGGCAACAGGCTGAAGGGCAAGCGCGTCTTCGAGATGCGTACCAGCCCGCTCGCCTTTCGAGGCGCGCGGCAGGTCGACTTCGACACCGCGTCCGACTTCGTGGATTACGAGCTCTCCTTCTCTCTGCCGGTGAAGGCGTCGCGGCTGCAGGGCTTCCTGAGCGTGCGCGACGGGAAGGGGAAGGAGGTCCCCTTCTCCATGACCGGCGAGGCGCTCTCAGAGCGCATCGGGATCCGCGTGAAGGCGGGCGACGGTTCGCCCGTGACGGTGGCCGTCGAGAAGGGCATGACGGCGGAGAGCGGGCCGCTTGGCCTCGAGAAGACGCAGTCGTTCAAGCTCGACCGCGACCTTTCGCTCGTCGTGCGCAGGGCCACTACGCGGAGCGACCTCAGCGGCAGCTACATCGAGCTGGAGACCTCCGCGCCGCTTGACATCGCGAAGGCGCCCGGCTTTATCAAGCTATCGGGGACGGACAAGGTGACCGTCGAGGCCTCCTGGGGCAACGTAGCGCGCATCGGGGGCCCGTTCAAGCCGCGCGACCGCGTGACGCTGACGCTGCGCAAGGGGCTCCCCTCCGCGGGTGGGCCGGCGCTGGGAGAGGACTGGGAGCGCGCGTTCATCGTATCGGACATGGAGCCGGAAATTCGTTTCACGGCGCAGGGGCGTTTCATATCGCCGGCCGGCGAGCGCCTCCTTCTGCCGCTCCAGTCGGTCAACGTCGAGAAGGTGCGCGTCCGCGTGAACCGCGTCTACGACAACAATGTCGCCGTCGTCATGATCCGCGACTGGCCATACTACCCCGAAGACCTCTCCGAAAGCGTATTCGACAAGACCTACACGGTTGGAGGCAAGCTGAACGAGAGCATCGAGCGGGCGATCGACCTGCGGAGCGCGGTCGCCGGCAGCAAGGGACTCTTCCTGATCCGGGCCGGCAACGTGGGAAGCTGGCAGGAGGCCTCTCACGTGATCAACATCACCGACATCGCGGGCTCGTTGCGGCTGGGGCCGGACAGCGCGCTTGCGTGGGCGACGTCGATTTCGAGCGGCAAACCACTGAAAGACGTCGAGGTGACGATCTGGTCCGCCAGTCATCAACCGTTGGCAGAGGGCAAGACGAACGCGGACGGCGTCTGGGAGGTCAAGCGAAACGAGAGATGGAGCAGCACGCTTCGGCCTGATTTCGCCACGCTGCGGCTGGGCGACGACACCGCCGTGCTACGCCTCGACGACAACCTGTGGGATCGCTCGGGGCTCGACCTCACAGGGCGGCCGTACCCCGGCAAGGGCTATCAGGCACTCTGCTATGTTCCGCGGGGCGTTTTCCGCCCCGGCGAGCGCGTGCCGGTGCAGCTCCTCCTGCGCGACGAAAACTTGTCTCTCAAGGAGCCCTTCCCCGTGCAGGTCAAGGTATTCGCCCCCACGGGGCGCGAGTGGAAGACGTACGCGCCGATGCTCTCCGCCATGGGAATGGGCAGCGTCCTGATCCAGCTCTCCGAGGCGGCCCCGACCGGAACCTGGACTGCGGAGGTCCGCATTCCCGGCGACGAGCGCGCCATCGGACGCGTGCGCTTCGCCGTGGAGGACTTCGCCCCCCCGCGTATCAGCGTGAAGACCAGGGCGAATAAGAAGGACCTTGTCGCCGGCAGCGAGGGGACGCTTCGCATCGAGTCGCAATACCTCTTCGGCGCGCCGGCGGACGGCCTGCGCTACGAGACGGAGATGACATTTATTCCCCGGAAATACTCGCACAAGGATTGGCCGAATTTCGTCTTCGCCGACGACCGCGTGGCGTTCGAGCCGGAGTCGACGAGCATCGGCAACGGCAATCTCTCCGCAGAGGGGAAGGCCGACGTCAAATTCAGCGTGGAGACGATGGCGCCCCCCTCCGTGATCGACGTCGCCCTGCGCACGGGCGTGATGGAGGACGGCGGGCGCTGGGTGTACGACACGACGACGATTCCCTACTATCCCTACCCGATCCTGCTGGGCATCCAAGGACCGCAGGGCACGCCATCGACGAACGAAAACCTGTCCTTCCGCCTTGCGGCGATCGACAAAAACGGCAAAACCACCGGCCTGAAGAGTGTCCTGATGCAGACCTTCAAGGTGTCGCATCAGCCGCAGGTCTCGCGCCACGCGGGACAGACGGGTTTCGAAATGCAGGAGGAGCTCGTCCCTGTGGAGGAGAGAAATGTCGCGCTGGCGAACGGCACGGCGAATGTCGAGGCGACCTTCAAATCGGGCGGCGAGTACGTCCTTGCCGTGGAGGACCCGAAGACGAAAGCGTCGGCGTCCTATCGCTTCTACGTCTACGATTCGTCGTGGACCACGGGAGACGCGCAGGCGACGCTCCCCGAGCGCCTCGATGTGACGCTCGACAAGGAACTGTACAAGCCTGGCGACAACGCGAAAATTCGCGTCCATGGCGCGTTCGACGGGACAGTGCTCCTGACCGTCGAGACGGACAGGGTCGTGCACAGCGCGACGGGGGCCGCGAAAGAGGGCGGAGCCGAATTCTCGTTCAAGGTGACGGAGGATATGTCGCCCAACGCCTGGGTCACCGCGCAGCTCGTGCGCCCCGCCGTGGAGGAAGAGGAGTGGAGCGGGCACAGGGCCTCGGGCGCGGTTCCGATCAGCATCGACTGCTCTCCGAGGCGGCTCGGGGTGGCGGTAACACTGCCCGAACAACTGAAACCGCGCGCCAAAAACGACTTCTCCCTGCAGTTGAAGGACGCCTCCGGCAGGGGCGTCGCGGGCGAGGTCTCGCTGATGCTGGTGGACGACGGCGTCCTGGCCTTGACCCGCTACGCAACGCCGAACCCCTTCGACTTCTACACCTCACGCCGCGCGCTCGGGATGTTTGCGTTCGACGTCTACGACCAATTGCTGCCCTTGTATCGGAAGGTGCCGCCGCTGCTCTCGCCCGGCGGGGGCGAGGGCGAGGATATGGAGATGGCGGCCCGTTACAAGGCTGAACTCTCTCCCGTGCGCGCAGATCGCTTCAAGATCCTCACGCTCTACAAGCGGGTGAAGACCGATGCGAACGGAAAAGCCAACTTCTCGTTCGTGCTGCCGGAGTTCTCCGGCCGCGCGCGCCTGATGGCGGTCGCCGCCTCCGCGAACGCTTTCGGAGGTTTCGAGAGTCGCTTTACGGTGGCGCGCGAGGTGGTGGCCGAGCTTTCGCTGCCGCGCGCGCTCGCCCCCGGCGATTCGTTCACGGCACAACTGCAGCTTTTCAACCGCTCCGCGACGTCGCAGGACGTGCGCTACGAACTTGCCCTGACCGGTCCGCTGCGGGCAAAGAAGAAATCGGCGGGGAGCGCGGCGCTTGCGCCCGGAGACCGTGGTGTCGCCCTGATCCCCATCGCGATGGTCGCCTCCGGCGACGCGGGCGTGGCTCGCGTCAAACTGACGACGCGCTATGCGGGCAAGGCGACTCTGCAGACGCTCGAGTTGCCCGTGCGCCCGCCCTACCCCCGCGTTTCCAAGACCGGCTCGCTGGTGCTGGAGGCGGGGAAATCCAGGAGGCTGGCGCTGCCTGGCGACTGGATGCCAGGCACGAGGCGTGGCGTCCTTTCGGCGTCCGGGATACCGGTGGTACAGTTTGCCGACCTCGCGCGCTTCCTGGTCGAGTACCCTTACTACTGTCTCGAACAGACCGTCTCTTCCGGCTGGGCCCTTCTCGCGCAACCTCGACTGGTGCAGAACCTCGACCCGTCGCTCGCCACGCCGACGCAGATCTCGGCGGCCCTCGGGGAGCGGCTGCGCCGCATCCAGTCGTTGCAAATGTACAGCGGCGCGTTCGCGAGCTGGCCGGGCGTCTTCAGCGGAGACGATTCGTACACGGCCTGGAACAGCGTCTATACGACCCACTTTCTCGTCGCCTGCGAGGGGGCCGGCGTCCCCCTGCCAGGAGACACGCTGAAATACGCGCGCAACTACCTGCAACAACTGATCGCAATTGCGCCCGACGCTACCGATGAGAGCCGCTTCGCCGCCGAACTCACCCTGCGGGCGTACGCCTGCTACGTTCTCTCCCTCGGCAAGGGGACGCCGCCGCTGGCCTGGATGAGCTATCTCAAGGACAACCTCTCCGCCATGACGCCCTCCGGCCGCATCATCCTTGCGGCGGCGTACGCGCACGTCGGACAGAAGGATTATGCGCGCGCGATGCTGGCGGAGAACGCGCCCTCGATCGACGCCTACAAGCCATCGCAGAGGGAGGGCCTGAATCTCGACTCGAACCTGCGGACGCTCGGGCTCCACCTGATGGCGTGGAACGAGATCGACCCGACGGCCCCGGCCGCCGCTTCTGCCGCGGCGAATATTTTGACGGCGCTGCGGGCGACGGAGCGGGTGACCACCCAGGAGGCGGCCTTTGCCCTCGCAAACCTCGGCAACTTCTTCCTCTTCAACAAGGAGACCGGCAAGCCCAATTTTGCAGTGTCGCCGGTGCAGCTGCAGGCCGCTACGAGCGACGATGCCGTCTACAAGGCGCAGCTCCCCGACGGTCTGGCGACAGTGACGCTGTCGAACAAGGGCGACGGCAGGGGCTTTGTCTCCTGGAGCGTCGACGGCGTCCCCCTGAAGCCCCCGGCCCCCGAGGACGCGGGGCTGCGCGCCAGGGTGCAGTACAGCGATTCGAAGGGCAACCCGACTAAGCTAGACTCGATTGCCCGCGGGCAGAAGGTCGTCGGAACGATCACCCTCGACCCGATCGGCGGCGCATCGCGCAACATCGTCGTGAGCCTCCCGCTCGCCGGCGGCTTGGAGATCGAAAATCCACGCCTGATGGATAACGCCTCCGACGCGTCGACCGAGAGGAGTGGCGTGCGGCAGGAGATGCGGGACGACCGCCTGCTCCTCTTTATCGATTCGCTGAATGGGCCGTTCGTGTGGAAATTCGCCATGCGCGCCGTGACGCCCGGCACGTTCGCCCTGCCCCCCATTTCGGCGGAGGGCATGTACTCCCCCGGCGTGAGGAGCATCACGGGTTCGGCCCAGGTCACGATCTTGCCGGCGGGAAAATAACGCGTGGCAACGAATCGTAAAAAAGCTTCCCGTTCGCTTTCGAGCAAAGGCAGACGTATCTTGTTTCTATCGTGCGTCTGCCTTTGCCTTTTGGCGGGAGCGGGCCTCTCTTTCCTGCCCCCGTTATCCGATTCAGTCCTGCGCTACAGGGCCTCCACGTCCGTTTACGATGCGCCCGGCAACCTGATGTACGCGACCCTCTCGCAGAACGACGAGTGGTGTATTCCGGTGTCGATCGACAAGATGGGCAAGTGGACCCCGGCCGTGGCGATCGGGGTCGAGGACCGGCGCTTCTACAGCCACGGCGGTGTGGATCTCTTCGCCATTCTGCGCGCGGCCTATCAAAATGCGCGCCTTGGAAGGGTAAGGTCGGGCGCCTCGACAATTGCGGCACAGGTCGTGCGGATCGCCAACCCCCGTCCTCGGACCGTGCGGACGAAGCTGCTCGAATTCTGGGGTGCATGGCAACTGGAGGCACAGCTGGAGAAGGAGGCCATCCTGGAGCTTTACCTCAACAGGGCGCCCTTCGGGGGGAATCTCCGCGGCGTCGAAGCGGCTTCTCGTGCATACTTTAACAAACCGGCAAGTGCCCTCTCGCTCGCCGAGAGCACGCTCTTGATAGGCCTTCTGCGCGCGCCGAGCAGGCTACGCCCCGACCGCTATCCTCTGAAGGCCAAAGAGCTGCGCGACCAGCTGCTCGCACAGTTGGAGAGAAACGGCGTTATTTCCAGGGAATACGCCGAGAAGGCCCGTTTGGAGCCCATGAAGGCGGCACGGTATCCGATGCCGCGGCGCTCCGTGCTGGCAGCGAAACGTGCGACGCGGGAAAACCTCCCCGGCGTCCGTATCGACTCCTCCATCGATCCCGGCGCACAGCTGGCGCTCGAGCGCAATCTGGAGCAGGCGCTCGTCTCTCTGCCCCACGACGTTACGGCGGCAGGGATCGTGGTCGATCACGCGAAAAGGAGAGTCGTTGCCTACGTGGGAAACGCGCGCTACGACTCGGACTCGCCCGCTTCGCAGGTCGACTGCGCGGATGCCCCTCGCTCCCCCGGGTCGACCCTGAAGCCGTTTGTTTACGCCGCCTCCTTTGCCGAGGGGCTGCGGACGCCGGCCACCCTGCTCGCCGATACGCCGGTCGCTTTTCGCGGCAGCGCTCCGCGCAACTACGACCTCACCTACCGAGGGCCCGTCAGCACACGCCTCGCGCTCGCGCTTTCGTTGAATGCCCCTGCCGTTCGAGTCCTGCGGGAGGTCGGTTATGCAAAAGTGCTGGATCTCTACAGGCGACTCGGTTTTTCCTATATCAACAAAAACAGCGTCCACTACGTGGACTCCCTTGTGCTGGGAGGGTGTGAGGTGAGCCTTTCTCAACTAGCCGCCGCCTACGCGACGCTCGCAAGCGGGGGCAGGTACGCCGAGCTTCGCTGGACTCAAACGCTCCCCTCCGAGGAGCGAGCTCTCTTTTCGGCGGAAGTTTCATTTATGACCATCGATATTTTGCGGGACGAGCGGAGGCTTGTCCCTCTCTATCAACAGATCTTCGGGCAGGAGGGACGGGCGGTTGCGTTCAAGACGGGAACTTCCTATGGGGCGCGTGATGCCTGGACAGCCGGCTGCACTTCCAACCTTACCATCGTCGTCTGGTTAGGGGATCCCAGCGGCAAACCGCACCCCCAACTCGTAGGGCTTGAACTGGCTGCGCCCGTTGCGTTGAAAATCATGCACGAACTCGCGAAGGAGGGCAACGCGAAAAGCCCTATTCCCAGGGGAATCTACACGCGGAGGGTCTGCGCCCTCTCGGGAGGATTGCCCTCGGAAGTCTGTCCTCATACGATTGACGATTACGCGATCAAAGACGTCTCCGCGCAGGCAATCTGCGGGTTGCACAAACTCAGGGAGGGGCGTCTTGTGACTCTCTGGCCGGAAGAGTTGAAGCAGTGGGTTCAAATCCGCGAGAGAAACGATCCTGCGGAGGCACCCGTAAAAAGTGTTCGCATTACGAGACCCTTAAATGGGAGCAAGATGCCTCTTGCGGCCGAGGCCAAAAGTTTGCGGCTGTTTCTTTCCGCAGAGAGCGGAGAAGAGCAATACTGGTATCTGGATGGCCAGTTTGTACAACGGAGCAACGGAGACGGAATTTTTGTCGATGCACAACGGGGGCGCCATAAGCTGAGCGTTCTCTCCGGAGAGGAAAGCGACTCGATCGAATTTGAGATCGTAGCTCAGGGAAACACAAGAAAAGAGAAGGCGACCATCGCGCCCATTTTGAATGACGAACGCTAGGAAGTCCACATGTTTCATGTGAAACAGAGGGGCTCTATTTCCCGGAGAATAAGTTATCGATCGGAAAGAGGACGTATCGTGTAGGTGAAATTGGTTTTACTCGTGTTGATCGAATCCAGCTCTTTTTTTAAGATGACAAGAAGAGAATTGGGAACGACCGCGCGCCCTGAAATTTCTTCCGTGAAATCCGTTTGAAGTAACGCGTGATCAATGGAAGCTCTCTCCAGTTTTGTGAGTAAAATATTATAGAGGTCGTATGTGCAGGCAAAAGAGAAAAGGGACGACGGTTCTTCGATCACAATTTTGCTATTTTCGACCGCTAGCAGTGTCGTGTCTCCGTATGCAGCAATCAGACCTTTGACGCCGAGCTTAACCCCACCGTAATATCGGGTTACCACCGCCAAAATGTTTTCCAGCGCATGTTTTTTTAGTGCCCCAAGGATGGGGCGCCCCGCCGTCCCAGAAGGCTCTCCCGCATCGGAGGAGTGTTCGAGAATTGGTTCCCCCGCAAATCGATATGCCCAGCAATAGTGGGATGCTTTGGGGTAAAGGGTGGCAATTTGTTTCAATTCAAAATCTACTTCGTCCCGGTTTTTTACCTTGCGGAGCGAACCGATAAAACGGGACCGTTGTATCGACATTTCCCGGTCGATACTTTTTTCGATCGTGTAGTATTGTCCCGGCAACAAATTGTTTTCGATCAACGCCATGCTTTTAAAAGTCGGTTGTATGTTTTTGAGAGAGCTTCTGGAAGAACTTTCGTTTCCGCTGTGACGGTCATAAAATTCGTGTCGCCGTTCCATCTGGGGACGACGTGCAAATGCAGATGGGAATCCACGCCCGCGCCCGCTACTTTTCCAATGTTCATCCCGAGGTTGAATCCATCCGCACGCATAATCGCCTTCAGTACATCTGTGGCTTTTTGCGAGAAAGAAAACATCTCGCTATATTCATCCGAAAGAAGATCCGAAAAATTTGCCGTATGTCGATAAGGGACGATCATAAGATGCCCCGAGCTATATGGGAATCTGTTCATCAAAACAAATGAGAATGTTCCACGTGCAACAACCAGGTTTTCTTCATCGTTCTTCTCTGCGATGTACGCACAGAAAAAGCAGTCGTCTTTCTTCGGAGCGCTTGCATTCGAAGCGGCGTTGATGTAACCCATCCTCCATGGAGCGCGAATGACTTCCATTTGATTCAGCTCCTTTTATTCCCCTGGGAATAACTCTTCCTGGTTTTTTTCGATGTGTTCGAGCAGCAACTGTACTTGCCAGCGCTTCAAACCCTTAATCAAAACTCCCATGCCTTTTCGGCCGCCGGCAATTCGTATCGTGAGTTTGTGATTTTTGCACAGCGCCTCGATCTCCGCCGGAAGCTCGTACTGCATCTCTTCCCGTTTGGGTAGGGCTGCGTCGATTTTTGACGCGACGCTTTGATTGCGAACCAACTCCTCTAGCTGGCGGACGCTGAGATTTTTTTGTATGGTCAGCAGTGCGATCTCTGTCATCTTCCCTTCATCGGGAAGGGCGAGCAGTGCGCGTGCGTGTCCCTCCGTAAGCCGTCCCTGCTCCAGCATGTCGATCACCTGGAGGGGGAGTTGCAAAAGGCGTAGTTTGTTCGTGACGGCCGCGCGGCTGAAGCCGATTCGTCGCGCCACGTCCTCGTGCGTGAGATTCAGTTTGGCGATCAACTCCTGTATGCCGCGTGCGACTTCGACGGCGGAGAGATCTTCGCGCTGGAGGTTTTCGACCAGGGCGAGTTCCATGGCCTGCGCGTCCGAGATCTCAAGAATGCGCACCGGGATCGCATCGAGCCCGGCCGCCTGCGCGGCGCGCCAACGGCGTTCGCCGGCGACGATTTGATAGCCTTCCGCTGCGGGGCGCGCGAGAATCGGCTGAATGATGCCGTGCTCCTTGATGGACGCGATCAGGTTGTTCAGGTTCTCTCGATCCATCCCCTTGCGCGGTTGGTAGGGATTGGGGGAGAGATCGTCGCACCGTAAAAAATCCGCAGGTGAGGGGTCCACCGCGGCAACTTCTTCGACGACCTCCTCGATAATAGGCTCGGACGTAGGAATGAGGGACGCGAGGCCCTTTCCTAACCCTCTGATCTTTGCCATTTCTTGACGACCTCCTTGGCAAATTTGTTGTAAGCGAGCGCCCCGGGGCTCGACGCGTCGTAGTATTGCACCGGCATACCGTGGCTCGGCGCTTCGCTGATGCGGACGTTTCTGGGGATGTACGTCTTGTAGACCTTGTCCTCAAACTGCTTGCGGACCTCTTCGGCGACGTCCTTCGAGAGGCGCGTGCGCGAGTCGTACATGGTGAGCAAAAGGCCGTCCAGTTCGAGTGCCGCGTTCAAGTGGGCCTTCACGAGGTCGATGGTCTTCATCAGTTGCGTCAAGCCCTCCAGGGCGTAATACTCGCATTGGATAGGAACCAGGAAGGAGTCCGCCGCGACCAGGGAGTTGAGGGTGAGCAAACCGAGCGAGGGGGGGCAATCGATCAAAACGTATTCGTAGTCCGTTGCTTGGGCGAGTACTTTGCGCAAACGCGTCTCGCGACTCATGGCGGAGACGAGCTCCACTTCCGCACCGGCGAGGTCGATCGTGGCCGGGACGGCGGTGACACCCTTCCACGCTGTGCCGAGGGAGCACTCGCTCAGCGTCGCGTTCTCGATCAACAAATCGTAGACGCTGGCGGAGACGGAGCGCCTGTCTATCCCTAACCCGCTTGTGCTGTTCCCCTGGGGATCCATATCCACCAGGAGTACTTTCTTGCCGATGATGCCCAGCGCTGCGGAAAAATTGACGCAAGTGGAGGTTTTTCCTACGCCGCCCTTCTGGTTTGCTATTGCACATATTCTCAATCAAAACACCTCCCCGTATGGTTGCCACATAACACAGCCGATTATATCCATAAGCAGAAAGCAGAGCAAGCAAAGCAAAGATCATTTTTACAAAAATAAATTGTATTTTCACAAGAGCGTCGCAGATATTCTTAACGAAAATAGGTTATTGTTCTTAATGTGCCTTGAGCATTTGCTTTAACGACCTGTGTATTTTGCTGATTTCTGCCTCGCCGTCCGGCGCGCTCTTGCAATTTCTGTTCAAAAGCTTTATAAGGTGATAACATGGTCGGGTCTGTTTAGTAGCGGTTTGGAGGATTATTATGTCCAAGAGTGCGAAGTATCGTTTTGCGGCAGTCGTATTTGTCATTCTCTTTCTGACCCTTGGTGCGGCTTACGCCGTGCTCTCTTCGCGTACATTTTACCCCGATCTTGTGTTCTCAAAGGTGCAGGCGGCTTTTGCCTCATCGGGGGGATACGTTCTCTCCGTTGATCGTTTGAATGGCAATCCGATCACGGGTGTTATAGGAAGTGGCGTGAAGATTTCGCAAAAAGGTGCCGCAATTGCGACGGCCTCCGACGTGGAAATGTACCTCTCGTTTTCCTCTCTCCTCTCCGGCAAGCCGAAGCTGGCTCGAATGACACTCAGCCACCTGCAGGCTGATTACGACGAGGTGGCGCGGCACCTCCCGGAGAAAAAAGCGGAGAAATCCACGGAGCCTCCCGCGCTCGACAAATTGATTCTTCTGGACGCGTCGGTCAAGACGAAATGGGGTCTGATGACGCTCGAACGGGGTGCGGTCGGCATCGGAAAAGACCGCTACGATTTGAACCTTCGCGGGGCTTTTGCTGGCAAACCGCTTTTAGCGAAGGGGGTATATATAAAGGAAGAAAATATCGAGAGAATTAACAGAGCTAACCTCGAATGGGGCGGACAGCGGGTTAAGGCAGAGGGAACGCTCTCGCCCGAGATCTCCTTCTCCTGCGATTTTGAGAAGATCGACATCGAGGCGCTCTTCCCCGTTTTGCCTTTTCTGAGGAAATCCACGGTTCTTGGCGTCTACTCCGGCAGAGCGACGGTGAGCGGAGTGGACGGGCTGGTGGTGAAGGGACAGATCGAATCGGCCGCGGGACGCGTCTGGCGCCTTCCTTTTACGTCTTTTAAGGCGGACGCCACGTATGAAGAGAATAAAATCGGGCTTTCGAACGTGAGGGCGGTCATTTTCGACGCGCTGGCGAACGGCGATGCTGCGATCACACTCTCGGAGGGCGCCTTGCCGAACCTCTCCGCGCGCTTCGATATCAAAAAGCTCGAGACAAAGAAGATGCTCTCCGAGTTCGACTTCCTCGAAAAAATTCCTGCGACCATCGAGTTTGCCTCCTGCGACCTCAAGGGCCGCGTCGATCGATTGTCCGGCCCCATTTATTTGCACGTTCCTCTGTTGAAGGCGGGCGACTTCGACTTTACCGGAGCGGAGGCGCGCGTCTTCTTACGTGGGGTGAAACCGCTGAACGTATTATTTTCCGGGAAATTGCTCGACTCCTCCCTCATGGGCAGCGGCGACGTAGCCCTCTCTTCCCCCAACCGGCTCGACATCGACGTCGCGCTTCTCCCTCTCTCCCTTGCCTCTCTGGCGAAGCAGTATCCAGAGATTGCGAAGATGAAAGTCGCCGGAAGCGGAAGCGCGTCGGCCAAGGTACGGGGGCCGGCGAACGACTTGGCGATCACCGGGGCTGTCGCCTTTCCGCAGCTGAACGTGCAGACTTATTCTTTCAACGATGTAAGGGCTGAGTTTGTCTACGGGGCGGAGGGCCTGTCGCTCAAGATGGCGCGCGCGCTGTGGAACGAAGCGGAGATCACTGCCGTCGGCGATTCGCGCAAAAACCTGCTCTCGTCCGCGGATCAGACGCTCGATTTTCGCGGCGCCTTCTCCAGGCTCGACCTGAAGGCCCTGGGCGATCAGGTGGCCGCGATCAAACAAAACGACATCCGCGGGGTTGTCTCGGGACGCTGGGCATTGGGCGGCGACACGAAAAACCCCGTCGTGAATTTCGATCTTGCCATCCCGCAGCTTGCGGTTAGAAAATACGCGACTTTGTCTCGCGTGAGCGTTCAGGGAGCCTATCGTTCGCCGGACGTCGAGATTTCGAAGGCGGACGCGAGGCTTGGGCGCGCCGCCGCGACTGCCAAGGGGCGCATAACGCTCCCGGCGGAAAAGACCCCCCTCTCGTATGAATTCAAGGGGAATTTCAAAGGCCTGAACCCGCACGAAATACCCGCGGTTACAGAGGCCCTTCCGGCATCTGCTGATATCTCGGGCGACCTGAACGGAGATCTTCGCGTGTGGACGAGCGACGACGGCAAGCCGCAGGCGCGCGTCTTCTTCAAGAAGTCCTCTCTCAAGACGAAGAAAGTGGAGATTATGGACCTCAGCGGCGGCGTTGAATTGCAGGGGGACGATCTCAAAATTTCGAATGTTATCGCCTGTCTGTACCAGGGGAACATGCGCGTGAACGGATTGGTGAAAAATCTGCTCTCGCAAAAAGACGCCCCGGGGCAAAAGAGCGGAAAAAATACGGCGCTGCCGTTGGAGTTGCATCTCGACGTCACCAGCGTAGACGTCGGACGCGTTTCTCGCATCTTTTCTCCAACCGCACACGGATATCAGGGGTTGATCGTCGCCAGCGCCGACGTTTTCGGCACGACAGGGGAACCGCGCTTTTCCGCGGGCGGCAGCATTCTGGGCATACGCGCGTTTGGCCTTTTCCTCCCCCGCGTTCGTTTTTCCAACGTCAGCGGCGGACCTGCTTCGATCAGGTTGCCCGAGGTCCAGGCGATCGTCGGACGCGGCACGATTAACGCGAGCGGAGAGATGACGAAGGAGAAGGGTATCTGGATGGGCTCCCTGAAGGCGAGCGGGAAGAGTGTCGACATCCGAAGCATGACCTTCTCGCTGGAGGAGGAAATGCGCAGGACCATTACGGGCGCGCTCGACTTCGACTTCGATGGAAGGGGCTCCCCCTCCGCCTTTGAGGGCAGAGGTACCCTGTATATGCCGGCCTTGAACGTCATGGGCTTTAAGCTGACGAAGGTGAAGGCTCCTTTCTTTGTCTCGGACGGTTTTGTGATGGTGGAAGATTCTTCGGCGCGCGCCTATAACGGGACAGTCGTGTTGCAGGTGGCGAAGGATCTCAAGATGAGCCGCTGGGGTGGCCGCGTCGAGATCGTCAGCGCGGATCTTGGTCCTGTTTTGCCGGACGTGATGCCGGACGCCGGCGGCAAGATTACGGGGAAGACCAACTTCAAGATGCGCTTTGGCGGAGACAGCCGCCGGACGAGTATGCAGGACGGCGAGGGCAGCGTCGAGATAACCGACGGCGAGGTCGTCGGCTTCAAAGGCGCTGCGGCCGTCTCCAAGATGATCGGCGGTCGGCCGTTGCGTTTCAAATCGGCCCTCGCTTCGTTCAACATCGACGGCAAGACGCTGTATCTTTTGCCGGGCAGCCGCGTCGCGGCGCCGAAGGGCGACCCGGTCTTTAAATACATCATGGTGGACGGTAGCGTCTCCATGGCTAAGTCGATCGACCTCTCCTGTGTGGGAAACGTCAACATCAAGGCTCTCAACATTTTTGCGGGGGCACTGCAGGGACTGATGGCAGCCGCCATCGACAGCAAGGAGACGCTGTTGCAGGACTTTCTTGGCGGTGCGATCACGGGTTTCTCGCGAAACGAATTCCGCGACGTGACCCTGCAAATCAAGGGTACGGCCGACTCGATCAAGTTCGAGAACGTCAAGGTCACGCAACAGGAAAAGCTGGACCTCATGCCCGAGGCGCTCGCCGAGCCGGACAACACCAAGGAGAAGGATCCGGAGAAAATCAGGATCAATCTCGAATTCCCCGTCGGCCCCGGAAGCGACGGGGGGGGGGAGAATGGCAATGCGGCTGGCCAAGTCGGCGGCCAAGTGCTGGAGCAGGCGCTCAAGGGGATCTTGAGTTTCTGACATGCGAGCGTCGCTGCGATCGCTCTCCGCGCTCCTGTTCTTACTGCTCTCCTGCCTCTCCTGTCAGGCGCTTGACCACAGGGTTTCCCCCTATTTTACGCACCCGGATTTCTACAATCTCAAGACCGGCGGGTCTTTGACGCTGCTCGAAAAATTCGAGACCTGCCAGCAGACCACCGAGTGGAGCTGCGCAAACGCGTCGGCTCTCATGGTGTTGCGCTACTTCGGGAATGACGACTGGCGGGAGCTGGACACGGTCGGCGCCATGGGGACCAATCCGCTGCCGGAAGACGGCGTCCTGCGGGAGGGCGTCTTCTACGGGACGGCGACGAAGGGCGTGGTGCGGTTTTTCAAACAGATCGGTTACGACGTCCGCTCGAGCCTTGAGGCCCGTTCGAAGGACGGCTCGACCTTCGAGGATGTCGCGGATTTTCGCGAATGGATACTGGGGAACCTGCGCAACGGCGTGCCGATCTTGGTGGAGTGGGTCGACTGGGGCGGCCACTGGCAGGTCGTGATCGGCTACGATACGATGGGGACGGACGATGCCTCGGACGACGTTCTGGTCCTCGCAGATCCCTACGACACGAGCGATCACCTGCAGGACGGCTATTACATCTTTCCCGCCGAGCGCTTCTTCTACATGTGGTACGACTATCAGTTTCAACCGAAAGGCGGCAGGTCGCAGCAGTGGGTGATCGCTACACCGAAGGGAAAGAGCGGCTACGTCGCCCCGAAATCTTTTTCTAAAAAAAGTATATACTCCGTAGATCCATAAAGCCCTGTAAATAAAGGCATAAAGCCTGCTTTTCATAGGGACTGTGCGAAAACGGCGATTTTGTACAATCCTGCCAGAAAGGGTGATCTTTTCGGGAATAAGCGGGCGAGCATTGATTTGAATTAAAGTGGAACGACGACCCTTCTTCCTTGGCCCCCCAGCTGCCATATTTCCCAGGAAATATCGTAGACCTCCTCAAGTTGATCCGCAGTCACTGCGGACGTGGGGGTATCGCCGAGGATCTCTCCATCCTTCAAAAAGATAATCCTGTTCGTGTAAGTGAGGGCAAGATTGACCTCGTGCAGCGCCATGAGAATTGCCTTGCCCTCGTCCGCGAGTTCGCGAATCAAACTCATGATCGCCGCCGCATGTTTCGGGTCGAGCGCGGCCGTCGGTTCGTCGAGAAGCAATACCGGCGGCGCCTGCGCCAGTGCCCGCGCGATGACCACGCGCGCGGCTTCTCCTCCCGAGAGCTCCGTCACCTTCCTCCCTTCGAACTCCTCGAGGTCTACGCGCCCCAAGGCCGCGCGGGCCGCTGCGTAATCGGCATAGCCATAGGACCCGAAGCGCGCGATGTGAGGATAGCGGCCCATCAGGACGCTTTCGAGAACCGTATAGGCGGAGGTGAATTGTTCGCTCTGCGCCACGTAGGCGCAATGGCGGGCGCGCTCTATCGGTTTCATGGAGTCGGTAGCGTCCCTGCCGAACTGCACGGCTCCCACGCTTTTCCGAGCCAGGCCGCAGATGGAGCGAAGGAGCGTGCTTTTTCCACTTCCGTTTGGGCCGAGGAGCCCGACGATCTCGCCGGGAAAAAGCGAAAGCGAGGTGCCAGGCCGGATAATGGGACGTCCGCCGAGGGTCACCGCGAGGTTCTTTATGGAGAGAAGGGGTCTGTCGCTGCTCATAATGGTTACGCCCTTTCGTTTCGACTTCGCCGGGAGGGCGAGCTTTACCTGCGACGCCAGAGAAGCAGGCAGAAGACGGGGCCGCCGATTAAAACGGTGAGGACGCCGACGGGCAGTTCGCTCCACCCCTTGGCGAAGGTGTCGGCTGAGCAGAGAAGGGCCGCGCCCCCCAACATCGAGAGGGGAAGCAGGCGAAAGTGCGGCGGCCCGAAGAGGATCCTCAGCAGATGGGGGACGACGAGGCCGACGAAGCCAATGACGCCGAAGCGGCTGACCACGAACGAGACGGCGAGAGAGGCGCCCGCCAGAAGAATCAGGCGCGTGCGCGTGACGTCCACCCCGAGCGTCGCGCCGGCGCTGCCGGAAGCCATGATGTCGAGCTCCTTCGAACTGGTGAGCGAGAAGAGAAGAAGGATGCTGAACGCTAGGAGGAGCGGGAGCATGTCGCGCCAGCCCGTCGCCGAAAAGCTGCCCATCAGCCAAAGGACGATCAGCGTGACTTTGTCGCCCGCCAGCGCCTTGATCAGCGTGAGGCCGGCGCCGAGGATGCTGCCGACCACGACGCCGGCAAGAATGATCCGCGAGATATCCGTTTCGCCGTCGCGTTGTCCGAGGACCCACACCAGAAAGAGCGCCGACATGCTTCCGATGAAAGCGGCGGAGGTTACCCATGGCAACCCCGCGACGATCGCGCAGGCCGCGCCGAAGGCACCGCCGGAGGCGACGCCGAGCGTATACGGTTCGGCGAGGGGGTTGCGCAGGACGCCCTGAAAGACCACGCCGCAGGCGGCGAGCACGGCGCCGGAGAGGGCGGAAGCGACGACGCGCGGAAAGCGTATCTGCCAGATCACGGTGTGGAGAAATGCCTCTTCGACGCGGGCGCGAGGTCCTGCTGACAGCATATTGACGACGTTGGACAGGTTCATCTTCACGTCGCCCGATCCGAGCCCGTACAGAACCGCACAAATCAACGCCGCGAGGAGCCCGATATAGCCCCACAGGGGATTGAGCCGCTCCCGCGCATCCAGCGTCGTCACGTGTGTTATTGCTCCGCCAGGCCGGAGAATTCGCGATAGAGGGCGTTCGTCCGCTCCACGACGCGGGCTGTCGCAACACCGAGGCGCTCCGCGTAGACGACGGCGCCGCCCGCACCCGCGCCCTCTTTGACGAAGCCTTCTTCGTAGTCGCGCAGGCCCTTGTAGGGCGATTTTGAAAAGTCGAGCGCGGCAATGCTGACCGGGAGGCCGAGTTTTTCCGCCAGCGCGCCAAACGACGAGCTCGTGTCCTCCAAGACGTAGCGCGTGGTGGCTATGTCCGGCGCGACCTCGAAACGGCAGGCGTTTTGCTTTTTATATCTTTTAAATAGGGCGGCAACGGCCAACATTTGCGTCCCGCCAGCGAGAGTTACTTTCGTTTTTTCGGATTTTTCCCCAAGGCCGACGAGAAAACCGAGGACGGATGCCTGCATCGGGTCGCCCATCTCCCGCACGATCGCGAGCGGCTCGTCTTTGAGAGCGGCCATTCTTTCGTCCAGTCTGGCCGTCGTCTCGGCCCAGATCTGCTCTTTGAGACCGATGGGGTTCTGCGGGCTGGCGGAGGAGACCATCTCGTCCGCGTACCCCAGCGCCCGCAAAGCGAGCAGCGCGGTCGTCGTGCCGCCAGGCACGGACTCGGCGAGCATGATGGGGCCATCCGTCCGGGAGAAATTTTTTGCGAGGATGCGCGCCGACTCGAAGAGTTTCTCGGCGTCCGGCACGGCCTCTCCGAAGCGCGGGTCGCGCCCGAACTCGCCCCCCAGTTCGACGTACGGAGCGCTGGGCGGAATGTACGCGCCGGCGCGTACGACGCAGACGGGAATGTTCGCCTCCACGACCGCGGCGCGCGTGATGATCGCCGGCGTCGGGTGCCCGGCGGGATCCATGGGGAAGATGTCGATCACCTTGGGGAAACCGAACTGGATGACGTCGGAGTCGGCGGGGGACGTGAGCGGGACGATCTCGGGATTTGCCCCGGCTGCCGAAAGCCCCGGTATTTTCGATATTTCCGTGCCGCTGATAAATAAGAAGAACATTTGTAGAAGAGCCTCCCGTCGTATTTTAAAAGTGGCTGTTTTTCGTAGCCGTCTTCATCCAGAAACCCCTTGTCTTTTTTGTGGTTTGAGGTTTAGAATCGAACCAGTCTTCGCCGCACCTGCCGGGCGGCAGTTGTTATTATATCGCATAATCCTGCGCGAGGAGGGCCGACGATGGCCAAGAGACTTGCTCCGACGAGAGGTAACCTCGTCAAACTGCAAAAATCGATGGAACAGGCCCAAAACGGGCACGACCTTCTCGAGCAGAAACGCCAGGTTTTGATGATGGAGCTGGTCAAGCACATCGACGTGGCGAAGGTCGTCCAGACGGACGTATCGACGGTCTTTCAGAACGCGTACGAAGCGCTCCAGCGGGCCAATGTCTCGCTGGGCATCGACACGGTGGAGGACATCGCGCGTTCGGTGCCCATCATGGAGGAGGTCGTCGTGCGGTTGCGCTCCGTCATGGGGGTCGAGATTCCGGAGATCGACGAACTCGATCTCTCCGTCAAACCGAGTTATTCGTTCCATGGCTCGACGAGCGCCATGGACGATGCCTACCTCTCCTTCCACAAGGTCCTGCTGTTGCTGTTGCAGCTGGCGATGGTCGAGACCAGCGTCTACCGTCTGGCCGTGCAGATCCGCAAGACGCATCGCCGGGTCAACGCGCTGGAGAAGGTCGTCATCCCCGCGAGCAAGGCGGAGACGATCTTCATCAACAGCGTTCTCGAGGAGGGCGATCGCGAGGACTTTGTCCGCATGAAGATCGCCAAGGACAACCGGGAGAAGAAGGAAAAGGCTGCGGAAGAGGAAAAACTGGCGAAAGAAGCTGTATAAACGTGCATAACCGTTTGGAGGGAAAGAGATGAGTGCATTGCAGGAGGTTCTGGCCGTGCTGCTCGGGGCGGAGAGTGAGGCGAAACGCATCGTCGACGAGGCCAAGAGCGAATCCGCGGGGCTGCTCCGAACCACGCAGGACAAGTTCACGGCGGAACGGGAAAATCGGATGAATGCGGCGCGCGAACAGGCCAAGAGCGTCATGGAGAACGCCCTGTCCGCGGCTCAGACCGAGGCCAAGCAGATCCTCGACCTCGGCAAGGAGGAGCGCGAACGCATCGGCAAGCGCTTCGACGAGAACATCGACGCCGTCGTCGGCTCCGTGGTGACGGAGACGGTCGACAGGATTCTGACGGGAGGCGACTAGTTTGTCGTATTCGTCGCTCGGGGAGTGCCTCTCCGTCGGCGTGAAGGCTCATGTTCTCTACAGTCGTCTGCTATCGGCGGACGACTACTGGTCTCTACTGGGCAGCGATACTGTCGGGGAGATCGCGGACAAGCTTCGCTCGCGCGAGGGCTATCGCGAATCTCTCTCCAAGCTTCCGCAGGAGGTACACCGCTACGACCTGGAGGCCGCGATCAAGACGAGCCTTCTGGAGCAGGCGAAGACCTTTCTGATCCACTTCAGCAACCCGCGCGACGGTTTCTTCCGGGCGTGGGTGGCTTGGTACGAGGCGGAGAACCTCAAGAGCATCTTCCGCCACGTCGCCGCCGGCCGCGTCGACCGCGACGAGTTGCGCCGTCGTTTGTACGCCATCCCCGGCACCAAGGTGGCGTACGATAACGTGCTCTCGGCGCGGGATTTCGCGGAGATGTCCGACGCGCTGCGCGGAACGCCCTATTACAAGGTGATCGTCGACCCGATGAAGCGCCTTGTGACCGGCGAAGAGAAGACGCTCTTCCCGCTGGAGATGGCCGTCGATTCGTTCGTCGAACTGCTGCTCTACCGCTGGATGAGGAAGCTGGAGCCGTACGAGCGGAAGATGCTGCTGCCGATCTTCGGCTCGCGGATCGACCTCATGAACATCTACATCCTGTACAGGGCCCTCGTCTTCTACAACATGACGCCCGAGGAGACCCTGAACAGGCTTCTGCCGGTTCGCCACAAGATCTCGCTCAAATTTCTGCGCGAGGCCGTGCGCATCGAATCGTACGACGCGATGGCCGAGATGCTCAAGGCGAATTTTCCGGAGTACGCGGAGGTACTGATTGGCACCTTGAAGCAGGATGAGCCGCAGCTGGCGCTGGAGCGCAACATCAAGCGCTATATCTATACCCAGGCGATGCGCGTCTTCGGGCGGGGCTCTCCGGGGTTCCACACGGCGATGAGCTACTTCGTGATCAAGGAGTACGAGATAGAGGACCTGGTCCACATCATAGAGGACGTACGTTACGGCTACGACAGGCGACACGCGGCCGTCTACCTGATAAAGCAAATCCTCACGGGAGGTGAGACGGAATGGCAGTAATGAAAATGGTCGCTCTGACCATGATAGGCCCCCACGAGGAGATGGAGCCGGTCGCGCGGCAGATGGTCCTGACGGGCGGGTTTCAGCCGCTGCCGATCGACTTTTTGGTGAACGACAGGAGCCTGCGGTCGAAGGTTACGACCGAGTCGGAAAACCCGTACGACGAGCTGTTGAGCAAGATGACGACCATCTGGAAGGTCGCGGGCGAGCACCTGCCCGACCCGGAGCCGATCACGCTGGACAAGGATTTCAACCTCTTCGCTGCGCGCCGAACGGTCGGGAACACCACGGGCAAGCTGGAGGCGTGGAACAAGCGCCACGACGTCCTGGCCGACGAGCTGGAGCGCCTGGAGGCGACCCGCAGCTGCGTGGAGGCGCTGACGAACCTTCACATGTCGCCGGGCGAGCTGGCGGAGTCGAAATTCGCGGTGCCCTACTTCGGCCGGGTCTCGACCGACAACTTCACGCGCCTGACGGAGTCGACGGAGGACGCGCCGATCCTGGCGGTCGAGCTGTCGCGCACGCGCGACAACGTCTGGATCCTCGTGATCACGGTCCCCGGCTACATCGAGGGGGCTAAGAAGCTGCTCGAAACGGTCTACTTCAAGTCGTTCTCGCTGACGGAGATCGCGAACCAGCTTTCGCGCGAAGACCCGCTAGGGCAGATTACGCGCAGCATCGAGCTCCACAAAAAGTCGATCCATGGCCTGGAGGAGGCGGCGAAGAACGTCCTCAAGTCCAACCGGGCCGAATACGAGACGCTCTTCTCCCGCCTGTACACCATGCAGCGGGTCTACGACCTCTGCAAGGGGCGCGGCGAGGTGAGCGGCATGTACGTGCTCTCCGGCTGGATCCCGGAGGACACCTTCATGAACGTGAAGTCCACCATCGAGATGGAGGCTCCTCGCACCTCGATCATCGCGGAGCAGGTGAAGGACATCCCCTACGCGGGTGTCCGCATCCCCACGATGCTGCGCAACAACAAACTGGTGCAGGCGTTTCAGGACATCGTCTCGATCTACAGCGTGCCGTCGTACGGGGAGGTCGATCCGTCGCCCTTCGTGGCGATCTCCTTCATCCTCTTCTTCGGCTTCATGTTCGGCGACGTCGGGCACGGCGTGCTGCTCTTCCTGGGCACCGTGCTGCTGCAGTACAAGAAGATCCTGAACCGGTCGCTGGCCTACGTCATGAAGTGTGCCTCCTGCAGCTCCATGGTCTTCGGCGTGCTCTACGGCAGTATCATGGGCTACGAAGGTGTGATCCCCGCGCTGTGGCTCTCGCCGATGCACGACATCGGCACGCTTCTCTCGGTGGCGATCGTGATCGGCGTCCTGATGATCAGCTTCGGCATGATCCTCAACATGATCATCCGCTACCGCGAGCGCGACTTCGGCCGGCTGCTCTTCGACGGCCAGGGACTGGCGGGCATCCTGATGTACTGGGGTGCGGCGGGCGCGCTCTACGTATCGATCGCGGGAGTTCCTCTCCCTTTCTCGGTCGACTACGTCTGGTTCGCGCTGCTGGGGCTGTTTGTGATCACGCTCTTCCGGGATGTGCTGGCCCGCACGCTGCTGCACCAGCACACGGAGAAGGAGCCGGTCGTCCTGCAAGTCTTCGAGGTCTTTCACAACCTGCTCAACTTCTTCTCGAACACGCTGTCGTTCATCCGACTGGGCGCCTTCGCCCTCTGCCACGTGGGGCTGTCGCTGTCGGTCCTTCTGATCTCCGACATGGTGCGCCACATGCCTGCGGGCATCGTGCTGAAGGGGCTCGTCCTGATCTTCGGCAACCTGCTGATCGTGGGGTTGGAGGGCCTGATCGTCTTCATCCAGACGCTGCGCCTGGAGTACTACGAGTTCTTCAGTAAGTTCTACAAGGGGGGCGGCAACGTCTTCAAACCGGTCACCTGGAAGAAGGACAAGTCTGTGGCGCAGAAGAGCTAGGGGCACTCCCTCCGTCAGCCTTCGGCTGCCACCTCCCTCGAAGAGGGAGGCAAAAGACGCGCAGGCGAGTGCGAGATTCCTGAGGAGGGTTGTTTTCGTTCGAAGTACGTTGCCTTACCCAAAGCAATTCTTGAAAGATGGTATGCGACACCCAGGTTTTCTTGCCTCCCTCCTAGAGGGAGGTGGCAGCGCGAAGCGCTGACGGAGGGAGTTCTACCACGAAACTACAGATTTAGGATAAAGTTATATATATCAACGAGGAGATGATTTGCATGTTTGGACTGGTTCTCAGCATTACCGCAGTAGCAGCAACGATCGGCACGGGATATCTCATGCACAGGAGTGGGTATCGGGGCACCCGCAAGATGTTCGTCGGGATCACCGCCGCCTCCTTCTGTCTTCTTCTGACCGGAGCCGCCCTTATGCTGGCATCGACCCCCGCCCTCGCGGCGGAGGCCCCTGCGGCGGGCACGGCGACCGCGGCTGCCGCCAACGGACTCGGCTTCGTCGGCATGGCGCTGGCGACCGGCCTCGCCTGCATCGGCGCCGGGATCGCGGTCGGCAGCGTGGGCTCGGCGGCACTCGGCCTGGTCGGCGAGAAGCCGGAGATGCTCGGCATCACCCTGCTCTACGTCGGCCTCGCGGAAGGCGTTGCGATCTACGGCATCGTCATTTCGATACTCATCTACGGGAAACTGGGATAAGGTCGCAGCGGGGCTATGCGGGCGTATCTGATCAGCGACAACCACGATACCCAGGTCGGCATGAGGCTCGCCGGCATCGAGGGCGTCGTCGTCCACGGACTGGAGGAGATGTCGCGCGCCGTGCAGGAGGCTCTCGCCATGGAGGATATCGCCATTCTGGCGGTGACGGAGAAAGCCGCGGCTTTGATTCCGGAGACGATGCAGGCCCTGCGGGAGCAGAGCGACCTGCCGATCGTGGTCGAGATTCCGGACAGGCACGGGACGAAACGCGGCGCCGACTTTTTGACGAAGTACGTACGGGACGCAATCGGGGTGAAAATGGAATGAGCGGGATGAGCGAAGTATCCAACGAAAAGATAGCGGCGCTGCAAAATATCATTCTCGAGCAGGCGAGCGACCAGCGTTCGGCGCTGGCGTCGGACGCCAAGAAGGAAGCCGAGGCCTGGCTTGCCAAGGAGAGCGAGAAACTCGAGCGCGAGGTCGCGTTGGTTCTGGCCGACGCGAAAGCGCGAGCCGAGGAGATCCACAGGCGGCAACTCCTGTCGGCCGAGCGCGAGAAATCGACCGAGGCCCTGCGCCAGCAGAACAGGCTGTTGCAGCAGGCGATGAAAAAATTCCAGGACGAGATGGTTCGTCTGCGCGACCGCGCGGACTACGCCGATGTCCTGGCCGGGCTCGCAACGACGGCGGCCCGCGGCTTGGCCGACGCCACTCCGGTGAAGTTGCGCCTGGCCGCGATCGACGCGGGACTGGGCGAACGGGTCTGCAAGGCCGTAAGCGCGAAAGTTCCGGACGCAGGGATGACGTTCGATCCCGACCCCGCCCCGATCATCGGCGGGTGCTGGGTGGTCTCCGCCGACGGCAGGCGCCAGGTCAACGCCGATTGGCAGGCAAGGACGCAGGAAGTTGGAGACCTGCTGGCAGATCGGCTTCTGTCGCTGCTGTAAAAGGAGGCGTATAGGGTGGATAACCAAAAAAACGGCAGGGTCATACAGATCAACGGCCCCGTCATAAAAGCCTCCGGCATGAAGAACTTCGCCATGCGAGAGATGGTGCACGTCGGCAACAAGCGTCTGCTCGGCGAGATCATCCGCATGGAGGGCGACGAGGCGACAATTCAGGTCTACGAGGAGACGCAGGGCATGACGGTGGGCGAGGCGATCGACGGCTCCGGCGAGTCGCTCTCGATCTCGCTCGGCCCCGGCCTGATCGGCGGTTTCTTCGACGGCATCGGCAGACCTCTCTCGTCGCTGCTGGACCGAGAGGGCATGTTCATCGCCCCCGGTATCGAGGTGCCGATGATCGATCCGGATAAGATGTGGGAGATCAAGCCCGTCGTGAATGTGGGCGACATGATCTCGCCCGGCACGCTGTTGGCGACGATTCAGGAGACGGGCCTCCTGCTTCACCGCGTGGTCTGCCCGCCCGACGTCGAGGGCGAGGTCGCGTGGGTGATCCCGGAGGGGCAGATTCCCTCCAACGGCACCGTCGTGCGCGTGCAGACGGCGCTCGGCCGCCCGATCGACGTGCCGCTCGTGCAGCGCTGGCCGGTGCGTACCTCGCGCCCCTATCGCGAGAGGCTGCTGCCGAACGAGCCGCTTGTCACCGGGCAGCGCGTCATCGACGGCCTCTTTCCGATCGCGAAGGGCGGTACGGCGGCCATCCCCGGCGGCTTCGGCACCGGCAAGACCGTCACGCAGCACCAGCTCGCGAAGTGGAGCGAGGCGCAGGTCGTGGTCTACATCGGCTGCGGCGAACGTGGCAACGAGATGACCGACGTGCTCGAACAGTTCCCCGTCCTGGAGGACCCGCGTTCGGGACGTCCGCTGATGGAGCGCACGATCTTGATCGCGAACACTTCGAACATGCCGGTGGCGGCGCGCGAGGCGTCGATCTACACAGGAATCACGATCGCCGAGTACTTCCGCGACATGGGCTACGACGTGGCCTTGATGGCGGACTCGACCTCGCGCTGGGCCGAGGCGCTGCGCGAGATCTCGGGCCGGCTGGAGGAGATCCCGGCGGAGGAGGGCTTCCCCGCCTATCTGCCGTCGCGCCTGGCGGAGTTCTACGAGCGCGCGGGCCGCGTCGTCACGCAGAGCGGCGACAGCGGCAGTATCTCGATCATCGGCGCGGTCTCCCCTCCGGGCGGCGACTTCACCGAGCCGGTCACGCGCCACACCAAGCGATTCATCCGCTGCTTCTGGGGCCTCGACAAGAACCTCGCGAACGCGCGCCACTTCCCGGCCATCTCGTGGCTGGACTCGTACAGCGAGTACGCGCAGGAGGTCGAGGGCTGGTTTCAGAGCAACGTCGACGCCCGTTGGGGCGAGCTGCGCGAGAAGGCGCGCGCCATCCTCATGGAGGACGAGAAGATCCAGCAGGTCATCCGCCTCGTCGGCGAGGACGTGCTGCCTGACGACCAGCGTCTTCTGGCTTACACGGCCTTTCTGGTCAAGAACGGCTATCTGCAGCAGTCGGCGTTCGGGCCGGACTCCTATTCGCCGCCCGAGAAGGGCTTTGCGATTCTGGACATGATTCTGCACTTCTACGACCGCGGGGTCGAGCTGGTGCGCAACGGCGTGCCGATCTCGCTGATCCGCGAGAGCGACGCCGTGGAGGACATTACGCATCTTCGCGAGTTCGAGGCCGACGACAAGTCGTCCTTCGACCGCGCGCGCAAACGCCTCGACAATCACCTCGACCGCGTGGGCGCCGAGCGCACGCGCGAACAGCAGGGAGGTGGCAAGTAATGCCACAGGCCGAATACATAGGCGTCAAGCAGATCAACGGGCCGTTCATCCTGGTGGAGAACCCGAAGGACGCGTCGTACGGCGAGCTGGTCGACGTGCGCGCCACGGACGGCAAAATGCGGCGCGGCCGCGTCGTGCAGCTCGGCGAGAAGGCGGCGCTGGTGCAGGTCTTCTCCGGCACCGACGTGCTCGTCCCCAGCAGCACGCGCGTCCGATTCCTCGGCAAGCCGCTGGAGGTGCACCTGGCGCCCACCATCGTGGGGCGCACGTTCACCGGCCTCGGCGAGCCGGCCGACGGCTGCGGCCCCGTCTTCGGCGGCAAGCGCGTCGACGTCAACGGAATGCCGCTCAACCCGATGGCGCGCCAGTACCCGAAGGACTTCATCCACACGGGCATCTCCGCCATCGACACACTGACGACGCTGATCCGCGGGCAGAAGCTGCCGATCTTCTCCGGCAACGGCCTGCCGCACAACCAGCTCGCCGTGCAGATCGCGACCCAGTCGCGCCTCATGAGCGCCGAGAACTTCGCGGTTGTCTTCGCCGGCATCGGCATCAAGCACGACGACGCGGCCTTCTTCACGCGCGAGCTTTCGGAGAAGGGGCGTACCAATAACATCGTGACTTTCCTCAACCTGGCGGACGACCCGGTCATCGAACGCATCGCGACCCCGCGCATGGCGCTCTCGGCCGCCGAGTACATGGCCTACGAGCTGGGTATGCACGTGCTGGTCATCATCACCGACATGACGAACTACTGCGAGGCGATCCGCGAGCTCGGCGTAGCGGCGGGCGAGGTCCCCAGCCGCAAGGGCTACCCGGCGTACCTCTACAGCGACCTGGCGTCGCTCTACGAGCGCGCGGGCGTCGTGCGCGGCATGGCCGGCAGCGTGACGCAGCTGCCGATCCTCTCGATGCCCAACGACGACATCACGCACCCGATCCCCGACCTCACCGGCTTCATCACGGAGGGCCAGATCGTGCTCTCCCGCGACCTCGACGGCAAGGGCGTCTACCCGCCGATCGACGTCCTCACCAGCCTCTCGCGCCTGATGAAGGACGGCATCGGCAAGGGCTTCACGCGCGACGACCATCCGAACGTGGCCAGCCAGCTCTTCGCGTCGTACAGCCGCGTGCAGGACGTGCGCTCGCTGGCGGGCGTGGTCGGCGAGGACGAGCTGTCGAAGAACGACAAGCTGTCGCTGGCCTTCGGCGACCTGTTCGAGAACAAGTTCCTTAAACAGGGCAAGGACGAGGACCGCGAGATCGGACACTCGCTCGACATGTCCTGGGACATTCTGGCGACCCTGCCAAGAGGCGACCTCACCCGCGTATCCCTGGACGAGATCAAGGCCCACATCAAGGACAAGGAATAGACGCAAGAATCGAGAGAAAACGAACGCCGCTCCTGCTCATAAGGGGGCGGCGTTTTTGCGTGTCCCGCGGTTGCGCATACCGCGCATAGTCCCAGATGAGGGCCGCTACGACTTCGATCGTCATCACCCTCGCCCGGCCCTACTTCACGCACATCTCCACGCGCGCCAGGACCTCCTGCAAAACGTCTGGCGGGGACCCTTCCGACCTGGCGGCGTTTCTAGCCAGGGGATCGATGGTCTGCAGCTGTTCGCACATCACGACGCCGCCGCCGCACCTCTCGTCGAGGGGCACGTGCAGGGGAAATTGCCGGTCGCCGTCGGCGACGGGACAGACGATCAGCAGGCCGGTATGTCGATGATAGGCGTCGTTGCTGACGACCAGGGCCGCCCGGCGCTCGCCCGGCGCGGTGTCCAGAAAGACGATATCCCCCTGTTCGAATGTTTGGGACGTCTCCGGCATCATGGGTTGACCTTCTCCGCTCGGGCGTCGCCCCAAGCGACCTCCTGCGGTTGGTAGTCGCCCTCGTAGTACGTGAAGAGCTCGTCGAGCGTCTGCGGGCGTAACAGCGGCCGGATGACGATCGTGCCCTCGACGGCGGCGAGCTCGACCGGCTGGTCCTCGTGCAGTCCGGCTTCGTCGAGAAGCCTCCTCGGAAGGCGTACGCCGTTGCTGTTTCCCCATCTGGCAATGGTCGTCGATTGCATTGTCCTCACCCCTCGTCAAGTATATACGAAGAATATACAAAATCGGGGGGCAGGCGTATAATCATAACATAAATGAGTCTCAAGACCTATATGCGGTCAGTATTCTCCTTTTGACGGGTTTGCAAGATGTTGGTAGCCTTATGAAGGTTATTCTGGAAACAGTATGACCGAAATTCTTATATGGTTTGCAAGGGGGCATGTATGTGGGACGAAAAAAGCCCTTCGTCGTGGTTCTGGCCGTTCTTTTGGTCTGTTTGGCGATTCGTGAAGGGGGTGCCGTCGAGGGCGCCGGAGGCGCTCTTTTGGCTGAGCAACCTTCCGCTCTGCCTTCACTCGAGGACCTCGAATCGTACGTGACCGACGGCCCGGAGGTGTTGGCCTCCCTGTCCTCGCTCGCGCGTGACGGATACACCGTCGAGCTGCAGACCGAACGGATGTCGCCCAAGGCTTTTGCCGCGCTCACTTACGGCTATAACGACGAGCCTGTGACGGAGACGGCGGAGGAGCGGTATTCGTACGGCAAATTGGCGGGGACGGTGGGCGTATCCTTCCCGCTCCTGGGCACATGGACGCGCCAGAAGATCGACGGCATCCACGCCGAGATCGCGCGCTCCGAGAGCCGCTACCGGACCGACCTGCTGACGCTGCAGAATCTGACCGCGCTCCGCAAGGCCTACGCCCTGCTCTGGATCGAGGGGCGGCGCCTGCCCATTTTGGAGGCCTTTCTGAGCGACGAGGAGAAGACCATGGAGTTGTTGGAGGCGAGGTCGAAGAAGAATCTGCTGCTGGCGGGCGATCTCTTCGAGTTCTCCACGATGTTCGGAGCCGCGCGGCGGGAGATCGTCCTGTCGAAGGTGACCGTCTCGCGCGCGCTCTCGACGATCGCGCTCGCGACCGGGCGGCGATGGGGCCTGCCTGCGTCCATCCCGGCGCCGGCGCTCCCCGGTCTCTATGATCTCGCGTTCAACCTCGAGCGGCATCCCGAGATACTGGCGATGAACGAGGCTTCGCGCCTCTATGCCGAGATTGCGCGAATTTCCGGCAAACCGGACCGCGAGGCGAACCTGGATTTCGGCCTCATCGGCACCTACGACTTCCCCGGCACCTACGGGACGGGGGCCTTCGTCGCGGTGACGGTGAAGGAGCCCTTCGGCACGCTCACCTCGGGACGCGACAGCGCCAAGCTCGCGGCGTCGGCGGACGCCGAGCGGGCGCGCTGGGATCTGGCACTGACCGCCGCGAAGCTGCAAGGCAACTTCGACGAGCAGCTCCTGTGGGGCGATTACGCGCGGGAGACGCTGCGTTTCGAGACGACGCGCCTCGTCGCCGCGCGGGAGGCGGTTCGCGAGCGGACGCTGCGTCACGGCAAGATTGCGGGCGACACCCTCGAACAGTTGATCCGCAGCCGTTACGCCTGCATGAGGACTGCTATGAACGTGATCGATACCGAGTCGCTGTCGCTGCAGACGTATATCGAACTGGTCTCCATGCTGAGGCCGGACGCGGGCGCGGGCGAGCGAATCTTCCCGCTCGACGGCGTTGCCCGCAGGGACGAACTCCTCTCCTTCTCCCCGCTCTACTCCGCCGCTCCCCAAAGCCCGGCCTTTCCTCCCGTTCCGGCGATGGCATCCTGCGAGGGCTCCTCGGCGCCTTCCGGGTGGGTTCCCGTGAACAAGGCCTTCTACGTGTGGGACGCCGAGCCCTTTCTGGACGATCTCTCGCGCCAGGAGACGCTGCGCCGCTTCGCGGCCGACGGCTACACCCGCATCCTGATCTCCTTTACATCGCGTGAGATCGCCGCGCTTCGCAAACCGGAGGGCAAGGCCCGCCTGGAGAAATTTTTGATCGACGCGGAAAAGCGGAAGCTCGTCGTCGATCTTCTGCTCGGAGACCCCGCCTGGATCCTGCCGGCGGCGAGGGACAAGCTGAGGGACCTGCTCGCCTTCTTCCGTCCGTTCGGCTTCCGCGCCGTACACCTGGATCTCGAACCGGACATGTTGCCGAACGCGGTGGGCAACCGCGCGCGTTACGTGAAGGAGCTTCGCGAAACCTTGAGGATGGCGACGGACGCGGCGGGGCGCCCCGTCGGGATATCCATACACCCCCGCTATTTCGAGGGCGATTTCGCCTCCCTGGGAGGCGACTTGGTTCGTGGCCTCGGCCTGCACGAGGTCGCGCTGATGATTTATTCGACGGATCCCTTCAAGACGGGAGCGCGCTTTCGGGCGATCTGCGCCGCCTTCCCGGACGTTCCCTTCTCCCTCGCACAGAGCGTGGAGAGGGCGCTGCCGGAGAGCGAGAGCTATTTCGGGAGGGGCATCGGCGTCTTTGACGGGCGGATGCGGAAGCTCGCCGCGCGGGTCTCCTCTCCCAACGCCCACGACCTGATCGTCCAGGCGTGGAAGGACTATCTGGAGATGAAGCCGTAGGGAAAACAGGTCGGGTTTGAGGCAATAGGTTTTTTATAGATTTAAAGAAGGAGGCGCCAATGAAATTTTCTTTCACCAAACCAAAAGGCGCGTGCAAAGAGGGCGACATGCGCGTGGACTACGCGCCGAGCCGGAGGATCTTCCCCTGGGCGCGCTGGTATCTGATTCTGTTGCTCGTTCTCTGCCCGCTCTTCTTCTTTCTCTATCGGGTGGTGACCCCCTGGTTTTTCGTCGACTCCCCCGCCGTCATCTCGATGGAACAAGCGCTCGTGACCATGCCGAAGACCGGCCGTGTGGTTGCCGTGGAGACCGAGATAGACGCGCGCGTGCACAGGGGCGACGTGCTCTTCCGGATCGAGGACGACGCCTCCGACGCCAAACGCGACGAGCTGGTCATGCTGCGCACGCAGCTCGCCCTCCTGGGCACCGGCGGCTCCCGTGTCCCCGGCGTCTCGCGGGGTGCGATCGAGACCGCGAAGGCCTCCCTCGCGAATCGGCGAAACGTCCGCAGGAATATCGAGGAGCTGTATCGCAAAGGGGCGGCCACGCAGGCTGAGCTGAACCAGGCGCTGGACGACGAGAGCCGCGCCATGAGCGCGCTCGTCCAGCTCCAGGACGCGAGAAGGTCGGCGGCGGCCTCGGGCAGCCGGAGCCGTTTCTCCGCAGAGCAGGAACGCGTCGCCCTCGAAGAGCGGATCGGACTGCTCGAAAAAGCCATTGCCGAGAAGGATGTCACCTGCCCGATCGACGGCCAGGTTCTCGACGTCTACGTGAGCGGGAACGAGACGCTGACGCAGGGCGCTTCGCTCGCCATCGTCGTGAATCCAGACAGGGCCAGGATCATCGTCTTCGCCGACACCAAGGCCTTCCCTTTCATCCGCGACAATGCGGTGGCACGTGTCTCCCTGCCGGGCGGGAAGCGGATCGAGGCGTATGTGGAGCACGAACCCCTGCTCGTGCAGACTCTCCCAGGCGGAATCATGGAGTTCGCCGGCGGCAAGAAGGTCATGCGCGTCCGGCTGGTTCCGGCGGAGCCGATCCCGCGGGAGTATCTGATCGAGGGGCTGCCTTTGAGCGTACGCTGGGGCTTCTCCTTTCCGACGACGCTGAAGCGCGTGGCGAAGAACTGACGGGAGGGACGACACGATGGAGATTCGTTTTGCAAGCCTGCGCCTGAGCGCGTCGTTCGATCTTCCCGATTCGGAGCGGGTGCTTGTCGTATCGAGCCCCGAGGAGCTCCCTGAGAGCGGCGCGAACGCCTTTATCCTGGACGGGCACAACCCGGCGCTCGCGCGGCGGGCCGCCGAGCTGATCCGCCGCGCGCCGAAGACCTGCCTGCTGCCAGTCTTTCACACGAGGGCGCAGGGGGCGTCCCTCGAAGCCTTGATGGATGTGCGCATCGGTCTCCTAGATGAGGCCATCCCCGCCGCGCGGGATATTCTCTCCTCGCTGGCGGAGCTGAACGGGGCCTCGCTGCTCGAGAACGCGGACATCCGCCTGCTCGGCTGGTTGTACACGCGCCCGGGCAGGGAGCTCCTCCCCGTCGCAGATCCCCTGACGCCTGCTATCTACGGATATCCGCTCGCGGAGTGCCTCACCGGCGAGAGGACCGACGCGGAGCAGTGGCTGGCCAACCTCGAGAGCCAGCAGCAGATCGCCGCCGGCCGCCTCGTCGACAGGATCCGTGTCTGTCCTCGCTGCTCCTCGTCGCACGTCAACTACGTCGACGTCTGCCCGAGCTGCGGGAGCATCAACATCGCGAAGAGAGAGCTGATCCACTGCTTCACCTGCGGCCGCGTGGGGAAGATGGAGGATTTTCTGCACGAGAACTCGATGGTCTGCTCCTTCTGCGGAGTCAGGCTGCGGCACCTGGGCTGCGACTACGACCACCCGCTGGACTCGACGGTCTGCGACGACTGCGGCGCGCACTTCGTGGAACCGATGGTGCTGGCCGTCTGCTACGCCTGCGGGGCACGGAACATGCCGGACGAGCTCGCGGTGCGCAACTTCCGCGCCTGGCGGATCACGGACAAGGGGCGCATCTCCGCGCGCGTCGGGGAGTTGGAGATCGCCTACGGCCTCTTCGACCGCCTGGGGCTCGTGAACCCCCTCTACTTCCAGCAGTTCATGGGGTGGATGACGGACTTCGCGCGGCGCTACAAGGACGAGGCCTTCAGCGTGGTGATCCTGCACTTTTCGAACATGGAGGCGATCGCCGACGCCATCGGCAGCCAGCGGATGAGCCTCCTGATCGACGCCATGGCGACGCGCCTGAAGGAGCTCCTGCGCGTCACGGACATCACCTCGCGTTCGGGGATGGGGACGCTCTGGTTCCTGCTGCCCCGGACGCCGAGGGAGCGCGGCGAGCTGGTGCGCGGGCGCATTCTGGACATGAGAGACCTCGTCGAACTCGAGGACGCGCCGGCGCTGGAGATGAAGAGCGAACTCTTCGCCTTCCCCGAGGACACCGGGCGCTTTGCCGAGGGAACGAGCATACGCGAGATTCTGCTCGAAATGGGAGCCCGCGTAGAGGAGGCGTAATCCGGTGAACGAGGTCCTCGCCTATCTCTGGCATCTCTCCTACCTCATCGTCACGACGCCCCTCACGCAGGAGAGCATCGCGCTGGTGATGAAGTTCGTCCCCTTCGTACTCTTCCTGGAGATGCCGACGTACGTCGTTATCTTCCTCGGGCTCGCCCGCTACACGGTGAGGGGCCTGTGGCAAGGTCCGAAGGCGAAGAGCCACCCTGCCGTCAGCTGCATCGTGACCTGCTACGGCGAGGGCGCGAGCGTACAGACGACAATTCGCTCGCTGGCGGGGCAGATCTACCCCGGGCACATCCAGATCGTCGCCATGATCGACGGCGCGGAGATCAACCGCGAGACGCACGAGGCCGCCTGCGCCATGGTGCCGTTCGTCGCGTCGAAGAGGGAGCGGAGCCTGCTTGTGGTCCCCAAGTGGCAACGGGGCGGGCGCGTCTCGTCGCTGAACGCGGGGCTGAATTTCGTGACCGGCGAGATCGTCATGGCGTTGGACGGCGACACCTCCTTCGACAACAACATGGTCGAGCGCGCCACCCGGCACTTCGCCGATCCCCGCGTAGCGGCCGTCGCAGGCTGCCTTCGCGTGCGCAACGTGCGGGAGAGCGTGACGACCCGCCTGCAGGCGATCGAGTATTTCCTCTCGATCCAGGTCGCCAAGACAGGCCTCAGCGAGTTCGACCTCGTGGGCAACATCTCGGGGGCGTTCGGCGTCTTCCGGAGGAAGGCGCTCGATCTCATCTGCGGCTGGGACGCGGGGACGGCGGAGGACCTCGATCTGACGATGCGCCTGAAGAATTACCTGGGGCGCGAGAAGGGGAGGATGCGCCTCGTCTTCGAGCCGGAGGCGATCGGTTTCACGGATGTCCCCGCCACCTTCCGGGGGTTTCTGAAACAGCGCCTCCGCTGGGACGGGGATCTCTCGTACATCTACTGCCGCAAGCACCGCAAGACCTTCGCGCCCGGCATAATAGGCTGGCCCAACTTCATCTTCACCCTGCTCACGGGCATGGTGCTGCAACTTGTGATGCCCCTGCTGATCCTCGTCTACACGGCCTACGTCCTGATCGCGATGTCCTTTGTGCAGGCTTTCACTCTGCTCGCGCTCACATACCTGTTCTATCTGGCGCTCACGTGCGTCATCTGGTTCGCGTCCATCTTTCTGGTCTCGGAGCGCATTCTCGAAGACCTGAAGCTCTCTCCCTGGCTGTCGCTTCTGCCCTTCTTCAACTACGCGTCGCGCCTGAACTCGTGCTTCGCAACGCTGTGGGAGCTGCTGGCCAGGGGCCACGAGGACACCAGCATGGCCCCGTGGTGGGTGACGAAGAAGAGCAGGTTCTAGCGCGGCAGCATATCGGCCTCGTTTATGAGCGGCAAAAAAAGGGAAGAACCCCACGGCGG
This sequence comes from Synergistaceae bacterium, assembly GCA_031549185.1. Taxonomy (GTDB): domain Bacteria; phylum Synergistota; class Synergistia; order Synergistales; family Synergistaceae; genus JAVBQG01. The sequence continues at coordinate 67,692 of JAVBQG010000001.1, forward strand.
AATTCTTCCCCTTCTGCTCTACGGAGCCTTGGAGGCTCCGTGTTTCCTCTGCTCGGCCTGCATTGTCAGATAGATCGCGTATCCGAAGCAACCGAACCCCACCGCCAGACAGATGGCCATCGTGACCTGCCACGACATAGCTACCGCCCCCTCTTGACGATATCGCGGCCCGGGTGAGGCCCGATATCTTATGTCGATTCAATCATATTATGAAATGACACCACGGTACACCTTGTTTTTCGTATCCCGAAACCGGTGTTTTGTGTGGCTACGAGTCGTGGTTTGCCGCAGCCGTTTCGAAGTTCTCCGTCAGCTTCGTCGCGTTCCGGGCGGCGCTTCCGGCTCCTGGGATGTTCAGGCGGCAGAGCGGACGCGCAATGCGCGTCCGCTACGAAAAGCGATGTTATTGCCCCGGGTGGGTTGGGCTTGTTTTCACCGGCGACCTGCTTCCTCTTATTTCACCGGCAGCAGGTCGATCACCACGCTGCAGGTGTCCCCCTTCGCGGTCGAGGCGAGCTGCCGCGTGGATTTTCTGCTCTGTGGATCGTTGGCGTCCCCGCTCCAGTAGCAAAGCGCCTCCGTGAAGCGGACGGGCGTATTGCCGTTGCGGCGCGAGGGTGTCCGTATCGCGTGCAATCGCCCAAAATGATTCTCTAGGCGCATTGACCGGCCCGGTTGCCGGTGATAGACTTTCTTCACAAAAATCGAGAGTCGATATGCCCGGCTACGATCATCCCAAAGTCCCGATTTGCGCGAGACCGAAGGTCATAAAAAGAGAATTGTGCGGATCCTGATATATCAATTTCGCAAAATCGGTTATCCGGTAATTGTAAAACGGGGCCGGCGCTGTTGGTTTTATTCTCGAATATGAACGGACGACAAATTTTTCGAGGCGATGTCACATGACCTGACTTGTGCGGTAGATAATAAGTTGCGAAACTCAATGACAGCATGTATTTAGTTGTATCTATTACTAAAACTACAAGTACAATGCTTGTCAAAAAATGTCACCTGTTTAAAATTGAAAAACTGCCTGTTGACGGAAAAATAGTTCCGTGATATTTTTACGAGACTTCTGCATTGAAAAGATTTTAATTTTTGAGAAACGTGCTTTGACGAATGCTTTCCGGGAATCCCGGTTGAAAATAAAGATTTTTCAAAAAACGCCAATTTTTCTTGTGTGAACGCAGCGCATTGGGAAGGGCTGCGAAGGTGATCGTGCGCTTTGTCTGTACGGAGCGCTTGCTCGCTGGAAGGACGGTGCGAAAGTGAATAAGGGTGTTGGGTATCTCAGAAACGATATCGTGTTTTTCAATCTGCTGATGGTTTTCGTGCTGGTCGTCTTCACGGCGGTCCTGCTCTTCGCGCCGGCGACCGGCTCGATGGAGATGTTCGTCCCCCTCGCGTGCCTGATGCTGAACGTGATCGTCGCCTACAACATGGGCTTGCAGCGCGGCATGCTGATGTCGATCCTGCTCACGTTCGCCTACGGTAGCTACGTCATCTACAACGCCGGCATGAGCGGCAACGTCTCCGACGTCAAGTTCGCACATATCCTGTGGATGATGTTCTTCCCGCTGGCTGGCATTCTGACGGGGAACCTCTCGCTCGTCGTCTCCCGCTACAAGCGCATGATGGACGAGAAGGAGAGCATCGCGAAGCTGGTCGCCATCGACGAACACACCGGCTTCTACAAGGAGCAGGAGTTCTTCAAGCAGCTGGACAAGGAGTTCGTACAGGCGAAGCGCTACAAGACCCCCCTCTCCATCCTCATTATCCAGATCACGAACTACGAGGAGTTGGCGATCATCTACGGGGATATCGACATGGTCAACATCCTGCGGACGATCTCCGAGTACCTTTGCAAATGCCTGCGGCTCTGCGACGGCAAGTTCCTGATCGGAGAGGACGCGCTCAGCGTGATCCTGACCGAGACGGACGAAGCCGGCGCGCGGGTCGTTCTGGAGAAGCTGCACCTCACGCTGGAGCAGATCACGACGACGCTCCAGGACGGAGCGAAGAAGGTCGTCCGGGTCAAGCCGAGCATCGGCTTCGCCAGCCTGATACCCGCGCGCGATCAGGACTCCCTCGAGATATACGAGCGGGCCAAGGCCGAGCTGACCTACGACAGGGGCTGATCGACGTGACCGTCAATGCGGTGTTCGTCGCCGCGCTGGTCGCCATCTGGCTTCTCCTGTTCTACCACATCTTTCTGACGTGGGGCGGCTACCGGCACTTTACGAAGACCCTCACCACCTCGGATCTCGACATCGAGCTGGCGGAGTATCCCATGGTCTCCATCCTGATCCCCGCCCACAACGAGGAGGCGGTGATCGGGCGCACGATCGACGCGATGGCGAGGCTCATCTATCCGAAGGGCAAACTCGAGATCATCGTCGTCGACGACGGCTCGAAGGACAGGACGCCCCATATTCTCGCGGAAAAGTGTCTGCGGTATCCGCAGTTGCAGGTTCTGACGCTGGAGACCTTCAACGGGGGCAAGGGCAAGGCGACGGCGCTCAACAACGGGCTCGAGATATGCAAGGGCGAGTACATCGTCGTCTATGACGCGGACAACACGCCGGAGCGGCGCGCGGTGCTCTACCTCGTGGGCGCCATCGTCCGCGACGAAAAGCTCGGCGCCGTGGTGGGCAAGTTCCGCACGCGCAACAAGAAGGTCAATCTGCTCACCCGCTTCATCAACATCGAGACGCTGAGCTTCCAGTGGCTGCTGCAGGCGGGGCGCTGCCATTTTTGGGGGCTGACCACCGTGCCGGGGACGAACTACATCATCCGCCGCTCGCTTCTCGACGAACTTGGGGGGTGGAACAAGGACGCCCTGACGGAGGACACGGAGCTCTCCATCCGCGTCTACGACCACGGCTATCGCATCTCCTGGCTGCCCCACTCGGTGACCTGGGAGCAGGAGCCCGAGTCGATGCGGGTGTGGCTGAAGCAGCGGACCCGCTGGGCGCAGGGCAATATGTGGATCATCTGGCACTACTTCTGGAAGGTGCCCGACCTGCGGAACTTCCGCATCATCGCCGACATCGTATACTTCATTTTCCTGTACTTCGTCTTCTTCGTAGCCGTCATCCTGTCGGATCTGATCTTCCTGCTGGGGCTTCTGGGCCTCGCGGAGGTGACGATCGAGGGGCCCTTCGGCCTCATCTGGATCCTCGCCTTCGTCCTGTTTGTGGCGGAGACGTACCTCTCCCTCTCGCTCGAACGGGGCGAGAGCACGCTGGAGAACTTTCTGCTCTCCTGCCTCATGTATTTCACGTACAGCCAGCTCTGGATCGTGCTGATATTCAGAGCCAGCTATCAGATCATAAAGCGCTGGTGTTCGCGAAACAAAGAGATACGCTGGTACAAGACGGAAAGGAGTTCGGGATAATTTGATTTACGAAGACGGTTTTATGAAAAGATCCATCCATTTGTTATTCGCGCTCTTGTTGCTGACGCTCTTCTCCGTTTCGTGTGCCGCAGTGGCGGAGGCCGCTCTCCTGCAGTGGGCGCCCGCGCCGGGCGAGGTGGCGCACAGGGAGCCGTACTCGCGCCCCCTCTTCATGGAGGACGAGGTATTGCGCAACCCCAACAGCGGGGTGATGACGTACCTGGAGCTGTTCCCGGAGACCCGGATCGCCGAGACGGCGGTCCTGGATCTGTGGTACTCCTACTCGCCGATCGTCATCCCGGACATCTCGACGATGACCGTCTCGGTGAACGGAACGCCGGTCGACAGCCGCATCCTCGAGGTCGACGGCGCCGCACGCTCCAATTGGAGCGTGAAGGTACCGGGCACGCTCTTCCGCACCGGCCAGAACGAGGTCGAGATCTCGGTGGTGCATCGCACGATTGACGGCCTCTGCCGCGACATCGACAACAGCGCGAACTGGTTCATCATCCGGCCCGAAACGCGGCTGAACTTCGTGCTCGAGAGCGCGCAGTACAAGCTGTCCAGCTTCCCGCGACCGTTCGTCGACCCCTACACCGCCTCGAAGACGAACACCGTGATCTATCTGCCGGAGAACCCGGACGAGGATACGCTCTCCGCCGCCATGAACCTCTCGACGCTGCTGGGGCAGGCCAGCTTCTCCGGCGCCTTCCCGAAGCGCCTGCAGATCCGGCTTGGAGAGCCGGGGCAGGCCGAGGCGAACGAGGTCGTCTTCGGCAAGACGAGCGAGCTCCTGCCCGAGCTGGCGGGAGAGAACCTCTCCGCCGACGTGCCGGTGCTGACGCTTCAGACGCTGCCGAACGGCTACACGAGGCTCCTGATCACGGCGGAGGACAGCAAGGCGTTCGAACGCGCCGTGTCGGCGCTGGGCCGTCCGCAGCTCGTGAGAACCTTCGTGGCGAACCAGGTGGCTCTCTCCGCGCCGCTGGCCGATCTGCCGGTGACCACGCTCGCGAAGCTGTTCCGCGACAAGCGGCAGACCTTTACGCTGGCGAACTTCGGCTACACGGACGACATCCCCGTGACCGGCGCCTTCCACCAGGAGGCGTTCGTCGACATTCCGCGTCCGCCGAACTACAAGGCGGGCGACGGTTCGTACGTCGAACTGCGCTTCCGCCACTCGCGGATCCTCGATCCGAAGAAGTCGGCGGTGACCATCTACATCAACGACATCCCCATCCGCGCGGTGGCGCTGTTACAGGAGAACGCCGACGGCGGCGTCCTGCGCGCCCCGATTCCGGCCTCGGAGCTGAACCGCCCGTCCTGGCGCGTGCGCTTCGGCTTCTACCACGACCTGGGCATCGTCGACTGCTCCAAACGCTACGACGAGGTCGCCTGGTCGGTGATCGAGAAGGAGACGACCGTGTACCTCAACACGGGCAAGGTCCCCTACGTGCCGGTGTGGGACAACTTCCCCAACGACTTCTACGTCGGCGGGAGCGGCCGCATCGACCTGACCATGCTGCTGGCGATGGAGGGCCCCGCGCAGTCCGACTTCACCACCGCCGGCATCCTCGCCTACTACATCGGCATCTTCCACAGCAGCGAGATTCACTGGCGGGTCCGCCCTGCGGAGGGTTTCGACGCCGAGTCCGCGCCGGGAACGATCATCGCCCTGGGGCGTAACAGCGAGGCGGGGCGCTGGGGACCGCTCGAGAAGTACATGCCGATCTACCCCCAGGGGAGCGGCTATCGCGTGGCGGGGAACCTCGACGTCGAGCCGAGCGTCCTGAAGGACTTCGACGTCTACCAGATCGGGCGCGTGAGCGAGGGCAAGTGGCTCTACGCCTTCATGTTCAAGCACAACAGCCGGCTCAACGATCTGCTCGCCTATTCCCTCCAGGGCGGAGCTTCCCTGCGCGGGCAGGTTTCGTTGGTCGACGAGAGGGGCAAGGTGACTTCGTTCCTGGGCGAGGCGCCCGCACCGGAGCAACCGAACCCGTCGGGGGCGCCCACTGAGGGCAATTCGCTTCTGGCCCGCCTCTCGACGATGGACGGAACGGCGGGGACGTACATCCTCGTGCTGGTCCTCGTCCTGGCCGTGACGATCGCGCTCACGTTCCTGATGCGGAGAAGGCGGTAACCGGAGCTGTACAAAAGCACCGTTTTTCGTAGCAACGCGCATTGCGCGTCCGCTGAGAATCGTGGTTTTTTCGGGGCAATCGGACGCGCAATGCGCGCCCTACGATGGTATTACACAGCCCCCGTGCGAACGATTTATCCAAGGAGGGAGCAAAAGAAACATGCCGACTCGTTCGGTCCTGACAAAAACAATCTGTGGCGGCTGTTGCTGCGTACTTTTCCTGTACTGGATCTCCGTCGCCGGGGCGGGGTCTGCGATCAGCGTGCCCAAGGACGCGCGTGCCTCGATCGAAACCGCGCTGGCCGTGCTGGAGGAGCGCAAGGCGAAGGAACAGCAGAAGAAGGACCTCGCGGAGGCCGAGGAGTACGTCAAGACCTCGGAGGCGGAGGCGCTGCGCGCCGAGGCCGAGGCCGAGGAGGCCCGCAAGGCCGCCGAGAAGGCTGAACGCGAGGCCGACGAGGCAGAGCGGGCCAAGCTCTCCACCGCGCAAGAGGCCAAAGAAGCCGCCGATTACGCCAGCCGGCTGATGGAGGCCACGACGAAGGCCCAATTGGAGGCGAACGCCGCGGAGCGCAGCGCCACTGCGAAGGAGGCTGCCACGACGCGCCGGGATCGTGCCGCGATGGCGGAGGAGGACGAGGCGGAAGCTCTTCGCTTCCCCGTGCCGGCGTACGAGGGCGACCGCAGGCCCGGGCTGGGCGACACGGACGAGCTGCGCGTGGCGGAGGGCGAACAGTGGACGCAGGAGAGGTCTCAGCGGGAGCTCGACGCAGCCAGAAAAACGGACCCCCCAACCCCCAAGAAGAAGCGCTCCGCTCCTCCCGCCGACTGGGGGGCCGTGAACCGCGCGTATCGCCGGGCGGCCGACCTGCAGAAGATTGCCGACGAGGCAAATAAGCGGGCCGAGGACGCCTTGCGCGCCGTCGACGAGAAGGTCGCCGCCGCCGAGGCCGCCGCCGCGCGGGCCGAGGACGCGACTCTCATCCTGGCCGACGCCAGGGGAGCGCTCGCCGATTACGAGGCCTACGCCAGAGACGCGCGCGCGGACGCGGATCAGATGCTGGTCGACCGTGACAACCTCGTCCGTTCGATCAACAGCCCGCCGACCGCGCGCAACGCGGGCGCCGCCGTCGAGTACTATCACTGGGACGACGGCAGGATGCGCAGCGGCTACCAGACCGCGATCCCGATCGAGTTCGGCTCCTGGCGGCCGGAGTTTTCCTACGGCGTGTACACGCAGTACATCATGTCGGACAACCTCGATACCCTCACGGACACGACCCTCTATCTGGGCGCGAGCACCATCCGGGAGAAGTACTGGTGGGATTACTCCCTGGCGATCAACGTCCCCACCGGCAAATCCGCCCTCGACTGGGGCGAGCGCTACGCGCGAGTGACGGAAGACCTGACGCGAGTCGAGCAGTTCGGCAAGGGCTGGCAGTTCACCCCCGGGGTCGCCTACAGCTGGCGGACGAACGGGACGGACGTCTGGACGATCGGCACCACCTACACCTACGGCCTGGAGTACGACCCGACGAGCGACATCCCCAACGACGATCTCACCCCCGGCGACGAGTGGGGCAAGTTCCTCCGCTATCAGCACGTGGAGGAGAAGTGGCAGTTCGTCGGCGAGCTGCTCAATACCTCGTACGGGCGCACGAAGATCAAGAACGGTTCCTCCTACCGCGACAGCGACTCCTGGGAGGGGCGCCTGACCTACAACCGCGTGTTGAACGAGGAGCAGAACCTGATGTTCTACTACTGGCTGGCGCGCCAGAGCCAGACGGACGTCCCCTTCGCGACGGACGACCCGCTGGTGCACTACTTCGGCACCATGTGGACCAAGCAACTGAACGACCGGGGCAAGCTCCGGGTCACCGCCGACGTGATGACGACGAACGGCAGCCGCTACTTCGGCCTGTACAGCTATCGCGACATGGCCGGCAACCCGCAGTACGGCGCCGAGATGGTCGACGGCCGCACGAAGTACACCTTCGGCATCGGCTACGACCGCGCGATCAGCGCGGATAACAGACTCTATCTGGGGGTCGAGTACTTCCAGATGCACGACGGCAAATCAACGATCGGCTACCCCGCCACCACCTACGATGGCGTCAACGCCTACCTGTCGTTCTTCAAGACGTTCTAGTTTAATTGAAGGAAAAACGAAAAACAGACGAGCCGCGGGATGCCGAAAAGGCCCTCGCGGTTTTTTAACGTAGCGATACCCGCAATTTTGTATTGCGATTGTGCGCACATTGCGATATTATTTTCCGGGAGGTGGTTCGTATGTCTAAGACCGCCAATTTGAACATCAGGATCGACCCTGAGACGAAGAAGGGGGCGGAGCAGCTCTTCTCCAGCTTCGGTATCACGATTACCGACGCCGTGAATATTTTCCTGCGCCAATCCCTGATGGTTGGGGGGTTGCCCTTTGCTTTGCGTCAGCCGCGCTTCAATGCGGCGACGGAGGCCGCCATGCAGGAGGCGCGGGAGATTGCGGCGGGGAAGATACCTGCCCAAAGTTACTCTTCGGCGAGGGAACTCTTCGCGGAGCTTGATGAAGAATGCTGACCCTGCGACAAACCTCGCGGTTTCGTCGTGACTACAAATTGGCGAAAAAGCGGGGTTGCAACATGGCATTGCTTGAGACGGTGGTGCAGTCGCTTATCGAGGAAAAGCCTCTCGATCCGAAATATCGGGACCACGCCTTGACGGGCCAATATATGGGGTTTCGCGAGTGCCATATTCTGCCGGACTGGCTGCTGATTTATTGGATCGAAGAGGGCCTGTGTATCCTCGTCGTATCCCGCATCGGCACCCACACCGACTTGTTTGACTGACACAGAAGCTCGTCTCATTTAGCTTCGCTGAAACACCTTAACGGACGCCTCCCCGAACTTCTTCCGCCGTAATACCCCCCAAGTTAATAGAACAAGGCCCGCCCCTCCCGTTCCCGCGTCGCAGCCGCCGCCCCCGCCGGCGCTGCTGCCGCCTGTCGGGCCGCCGCTCGCGGCGTATGTGGGCAGGGTCTGCATGGCGAGCAGCGCTTCGAGCTGGTCGAAGGCGTAGACCGACTGGTCCGTGTCCATGCTGAAGCCCCCGGCGAACGTGCCCGAGGCAATCTGCGCGGCGACGAATTTGTCGTAGCACCACTTGGCGGCCGCCCTCTCGCCGCCCGCGTCCAGGAGGCGCGCGGCCAGGGCATAGACGGCGACGGACTCGCCCTGATTGCGGACGGGGCTCCCGTCTTCGTTGTAGACGTTGTAGATGCGGCCTGCGTCGACCTGCGTCCTCAGGAAGTCGGCGAAGGTCTTCGTGCTCCTGCCCGCGTCTTGGGCGAAGAGGGCCGTGTAGAGGTTCTCGACCATGTTGGTCCGTCCGTTCGAGGCGTACTGATACTGCCGCGTCCGCACGTTGAAACGCGGCGGGTAGAAGCCGTTCGCGTCCTCCGGCATCTTCAGCAGGATATCCACGCCGTTGTCGTACGGCTCCTGCCACCTTCCGTCGTAGGCGATCATCTTTTCCATCGTCTCCGTATCCAGGTAGAAGAGGTCGAGGCGCGTGGACTTCGAGCCGTTCGAGCCGCTGTAGCTGGAGACGGGATAACCGTCGTCGTTCACGTCGAAGTCGTAGATGTCGCCGGCGAGCCGCGTCATTTTGGCGCTGTAGTCGCCCAGTCCGTTCTCGTCCGCGATCCGGTACGCCCGGAAGAACCGCAGGTCGTCGATGAGGGCCGTCGTGTCGCTCGCGGCTCCTCCGTTCGCGCCGACCTCCCAGTAGTAGTAGCCGGACGGGTCTCTGAAATACCGGTCCGCCGTGACTGCGTACTGCGAGAAGCTCCCCGCGTCGCCCACGCGGGCGAGGTACTCCATCGCCTGCCCCATCGACTCGTCGACGGCGTTGTGCGAGTTCCCTCCGGGGCTGGCGAGATAGTAGACGACGCCGTTCGTGTCGAGCATCCTGTTCTGGACGAATTGCCAGGCGGAGACCTCCGTCTCCGAGCGCGCGGCCTCCGCGGAAACGGGTGCAAGCGCGGCGCAGAGGAGCGCGAGTGTGAAGCAGACGATTGTTTTTTTCAAGATCGAAGCACCTCCCGTGTGAATTGTAGAACAATAGGCATTATACAGCGATCCCGCGTTGCGCATAAGCGTCCGCCGGAGAGAAAACGAAAAAGCATCCGATTGCATCGAATCACGGTGATTCCTTCTGCCTTTCATGATAAAATGATAAGTCGACCAATTTTTAGTGTGACATTTTTATTATTATGAATAAAACCCATGGGGGTGTCGTGCTTGTCGCTAGATCGGAAAAGATTCGCAAGAACATTCTCCTTTCTCCTGCTGCTCCTCTGCCTGTCCTCTCCCATACCGGCAAGCGGTGCGGAGACGGTCGCGAGGGAGGGCGAGAGAAAAGAACTGCGGGCCTATATCCTGTACGACGCGCAATTTCGCTTTGGAAACATGCAACCGACACTCGTATCTCTCCAGGAGTATCTGGGGCACTTCGACCTGGAACAGAGGGTTCTCTCGGTCCGTGACTGGAAGCCGGGGGCGCTGCGCGGCGCGGATATCGTGTTCTTTTTGGGGTTGACTGGTGAACAGCTCCCTCGGGAGATGCTCGGCGAGATCGCGAAGGCCGGGCGGATCGTCTGGTTCGAGCGGAGCATCGAGCAGCTGGCCGCGTTTCTTGGCTGGCGAGACTTCAGCTATAAGGGTTCGGAGGGCGGGTGGCTCTCGGTGATCACCCATATCGGAGAGCGCCCGATACCGGACTGGATGAATTGCGTTGTGACCTCGCCTGGGGCAGGGTCCGAGGCCTACGGTAGCGTAAAAAATATTGGCGGGCAGGCGCCGCTCTACTGGCGGCGGGACAACGTCTACTACCTCGGTTGCCTGGATTTCTTCGAAGCGCCGATGCAGGCCGCCCTGGTCGACATTTTGTATCGCGCTATCCCCTCCAGGTATGCGCAGACCCATTCGAGGCCGAAACAGGTGTTGCTGCGTATCGAGGACGTCAGTCCCCTGACGGCGCCGGCCGCCCTTCGCGGCGTTCTCGACACGATTGCCGGGTACGGCATCCCTTACGCGATCGGCGTCATCTCGGTGGGCGTGCTGGGGGACGGATCCCGGACCATGCTGCACGAGCGCCCTGAACTGGTGGCGCTCCTCCAGCGCGCGCAGGAGAGCGGCGCCTCCATCATCATGCACGGCTACTCGCACGAGAACGAATTCTCCCCCAAGACCGGCGAGGGGTGGGAGTTCTGGAACGTGAAGACGGACGGGCCGATGGACGACGACGAGGCCTTCACGCGCGACCGCATCGAGAAGGCCTTTCTGGAACTGGCCCGCTGCGGGCTCTATCCCGTGGCCTTCGAGCCGCCCCACTACGCCATGAGCAAGAAGGGTTACGAGGTGCTCTCCGGGTACTTCAACGTCTTTTCGGGTGAGGTGCAGACTTCGGACGAGAGCTATAAAATCAGCATGACGCTGCCGTATATCACCAAATCGCCGTACCTGAACGGGATGATTCTCCTGCCGGAGAACATGGGGTACTACGACGGCGGCGAGATGCGCGTCGAGAACATGCTGCAGAATTCGGCGGCGCTTCTGGATACGAACGCCCCCTTTGCCTGTTTCTTCTACCACGGCTATCTGACGACGACGGATCCCCTGCGCGAGGTGATCGAGGGGGCCAGGCGCCAGGGCTACTCGTTCTTCGACCTGCGCTCGATGCCCATCCGCGCGTCCTCCCCTCAAGTCAAAGTCGAAATCGTGAACGGACGCCCGACGGCCTGGGTCGATCCCGCCGCGATCGCGAAGTGGAAGTCGGAGGACGCGAAGGAGAAGTCGCGCAGCATGCTTGCGAAGATCGGTTGGATCCAGGTATGCGTCCTGCTCTTCGCCATCTCCGCCATCGTCGGTATCATCGTGCATCTCAGAAAGACGGCCTGCCGGAAGTACGAGGTGCAGTAAAAGTTTATCGGACAGGGATACGTTTTGTCGCCGGTCCGTAAAATAGGGAATCGCACTCCCGATTTTACGGACCGGTTCCGTTTCCCGCGCTCGCCTTGACAGTCCCTCTGCAATTTGAGTAAACTAAATACGCTACGTGGCAGCTCGCGACAGCGGTGAGATTTTTCGCTCAGCCTTTCGATTTCGAAATTTTATCTGGCCATGGCCTCGAACGTTGCTTCTTACAGGCCCTTTGGGAGCGTGGTCGACGTGAAGAACGGAAAAAACTATCAGCCGCCCCTCGCCATGACGCCTGCGATTTTCGAGATGGTGGACGGCGTCGAGGGGAAAATCGGGCGCCTTGCCGGGGGGGAGTCGCGGGCGGAGCGTCTCCGCGCCGTCCACAGTTCTCTCGCCATCGAGGGTAACCCCCTGAGTGAGGAGCAGGTCGCGGCGATCTGGGACGGGCGCGTCGTCTCCGCCTCTTCGCGGGAGATTCGCGAAGTCCAGAACGCCTTCGCCGCCTATGAGCGACTTGAGGGATGGGCGCCGCACGCCGAGACGGACCTGCTTGCCGCGCACGGCATTTTCATGGACGGCCTACTGGACGATGCCGGGCGCTACCGACGGGTCGGGGCGAGGATTGCCTCGGGGCCCCGCATTCTTCACGTCGCCCCGCCGCCGGAACGCGTTCCGGAGCTGATGGACTACCTCCTCGACTGGCTGCGGAGCTCGGAGCTCCACCCTCTCGTGAGCAGCGCGGTCTTCCACTACGAGTTCGAGTTCATCCACCCCTTCGCCGACGGAAGCGGCAGAATGGGCCGTATGTGGCATAAGATGATCCTGTGCGATTGGAACCCCTCCTTCGCCTTTCTCCCGCTGGAAAATGCCCTCTACGTGCGTCAGGGGGAATATTTTGCGGCCATCAAGCGATCGACGCGCGAGACGAACGCGGCGCCCTTCGTCGAGTTTGTGCTGTCGGCGATTCTGGCGCTGCTTGATTCGCCCTCCGCCCCGCGGCCTGCGCCGAAACCGGACGCGCCGCGGGAAGGTGCCGTGCGCGAGGAGGCGCGGAAAACGGCGGTCCCGCCGGTCGAGGCCGAACCGCCCGCCCCGCCCCGCGAGGAACCTGCGCCGTCCGGACCCGGGGAGGTTCCCGCGCACGTCGCGCGCCTCCTGGAGGCGGTGAATGGAGAGTTGTCCGGCCTGGAGCTGCAGGGGATCCTCGGCCTTCGCGACCGCAAATCCTTCCGCGAGCGCTATCTCGGCCCCGCGCTGCAGGCCGAGTTCATCGAGATGACCGTTCCCGACAAGCCGAACAGTCGCCTCCAGAAGTACAGGCTGACCGAAAAGGGGCGCGATATAACCCATCGTTGACAATTGCGGAGCCGTGCAATATCGCCGCAGGAACGCGCAATGCGCGTCCCTGCAACTCGGGGCTGACGAGCTCCGGGGAGGGGGATGAACATGGGGTGCTGGGGAAAAATTCTGCGGGTGAATCTGAGCGCGGGGAGTATCGGCGTCGAGGAGCCGGCGCCGTTGGCCTATCGCGACTATCTCGGGGGCAGCGGCCTCGCGGCGCGGATTCTGTACGACGAGACGGGGCCGGAGACGGATCCGCTCGGCGCCGAGAACCGCCTGATCTTCATGACGGGGCCCTTCGCGGGGACGAAGGTTCCCACGTCGGGCCGGCATCAGATCGCGGCGAAGTCGCCGCTCACGGGCATCTTCGGAGAGGGCGATGTCGGCGGAGGGTGGGGGACGGCCTTCAAGTCCAGCGGCTTCGACGGCGTCGTCTTCGAGGGCCGCTCTGAGCGCCCCGTCTATCTCCTGGTCCGGGGGGATCCCCCGGGGTACGTCGAGCTGCGCGACGCGGGCGACCTGTGGGGGCTGGATACCTTCGCCACCTGCGAACGCCTGAAGGAGCGGCACGGGTCTGCCTTCGAGGTCTCCTGCATCGGTCCCGCCGGCGAGAAGGCGCTCCCCATCGCCTGCATCGCGCACGACGGCGAGAATGCGCGCATGGCGGGCCGCTGCGGCCTCGGGGCCGTGATGGGCTCGAAGCGCCTGAAGGCGATCGCCGTCTCGGGGGGCAGGGTCACGCCGATCGCGGACCCCGCGCGTTTCGCCGCGCAGCAGAGGCGAGCCCTCTCCAAAATCGTGGAGATGACGATGAGCCTCAAACGCTACGGCACGGCGGGTGGCGTGGTTGGCGCCGAGCAGATGGGCGACCTGCCCGTACGCAATTGGGGGACCGGCGGCTGGCCTGAGGCGGAGAAGCTCTCCGGTCTCGTCATGGCCGACACGATTCTGCGGAAGAATTACTACTGCGCCTCCTGTCCCATCGGCTGCGGACGCGACATTGCAATCAAGGATGGCCCCTACGCCGGCGTCTCCGGCGCGGGGCCGGAGTACGAGACGCTCGGCCTTCTCGGGGGCTCGTGCATGGTGAGCGACCTCGAGGCCGTCGTCTACGCCGCCGACCTCTGCAACCGCGCGGGGATCGACACCATCGAGACGGGCAACGCGATCGCCATGGCCATGGAGTGCTACGAGCACGGCCTGCTCCTGAATGACGATCTGGATGGAGTCGAGGCGTCCTGGGGGAGCGCGCCGGCGATGGTCGCGCTGACGCGCAAGGCCTGCTCCGGCGAAGGAGCCGGGGCTCTTCTGAGCCTGGGCGTGCGCGGCATGGCCCGCGAGATCGGGCGCGGCGCGGAGGCCTTCGCCATGCACGTCAAGGGCCTCGCTCTACCCGCGCACGACCCGCGCTGTTTCAACAGCCTCGCCGTCGGCTACGCCACCTCCAACCGCGGCGCCTGCCATCTGCAGGGGGCCACGTACTTCTTCGAGAAGACGGCGATCCTGCCCGAGCTTGGCTACGATGACGCGCAGGACCGCAAGGGCGTCGAGGGCAAGGGCCGCCTGAACTTCGACATGCAGAACGTCATGTGCCTGATGGACTCCCTCAAGATGTGCAAATTCGCCTTCTACGGCCGGGTGGGCATGACCGACATCGGCGAATGGCTGGCGGCCGTCGAGGGGTACGAAACCCCGCTGGAGGAGCTGCTTTTGACCGGCGAGCGGATCTTCAACCTCAAGCGCCTCTACAACGTCCGATGCGGCGTGACGGCCAGGGACGACACCCTTCCAGCCCGCATCCTGCAAACTCCGCGAAACGACGCCGGTACGGGTACCAACGTCCCGCCGTTGCCGCAGATGCTGGCGGAGTACTACAAGGTGAGAGGTTGGGACGAGAACGGCGCGCCGACCCCGGAGAGGCTGAAGAAGCTGGGGCTGGCTTGAGGGATCGGGTCCCCGGGAATCCGGCCGCCACCGTTTTCGGTTTTTGGGGCTGTGCAATATCGCCGTAGGGACGCGCATCGCGCGTCCGGCTCCTGGGATATTCCGGCGGCAGAGCGGACGCACATTGCGCGTCCCTACGAAAAACGGCGTTTTCACACAGCCCCGCAAAGAATCATGATCCATTCATGGAGAGACGAACGAACGCTGTTCGCCTCTACAAAAACTACGATTGCATTGATTCAAAATCCGAATTGCTTCCCCAACAACCCTCAAGTCCCGCTGTTTTCAATCAATTCCACCATCTGATCCCTCTCGTGACTCTCTATGAAGAGTGCGTAATCGCACCACAAATCGCGTCGCCCGGCCATCGATCTCTCGTCAAAAAGCACAAAAATGACCTCTTTTCTTATCTCGCATATCGCGCAGAATAAAATCCGATATGAACACGCTTACCCCTCTATATGGATTAGAATAGTTGAATAGTATTAGAATATATCAAAAAAGAACCTATAGAGAGCCTTTTTCATTCTTGCGTTTTTTGTATTTACATAAATAAAAATCGACTCGCGTGTCTGATATAAATAATTCTCGATTTCAAGAGGTCTTCTTGTATTTTGTGATCAGTATGATTAGAATAGTATCAATAAAAATCAGAAACGAGGTGCCCGCATGAGGCCATCCGAGAACGCCACAACCGAATTTCGCAGGGAGTATTCGCCGGATATCAACAGGACCGTCGTCGCCTTCGCAAACACGGAGGGAGGGGTGCTGTATCTCGGCGTGACGACCGAGGGGGGTGTCGTAGGGGTGCCCGACGTCGACTCGACCCTGTTGCGCGTGGCGGGCAATGTGCGGGATTCCATCCGCCCGAACCTCACTCCTTTCGTGGAGTATCAGACGGAGGTCGTGAACGGGAGGACGGTCGTCGCGGTCGTCGTGCAGAGGGGTGCCGCCTGCCCCTACTACTTGGCGGACCGGGGGATACGCCCCGAGGGCGTCTTTCTCCGCCAGGGCGTCGCCAGTGTGCCCGCGACGCGGGGCATGATCGAGCGCATGATCCGCGAGACGGACGGAGAGCGCTACGAGATCATGCGTTCGCTGGAGCAGGAGCTCACGTTTGCGGAGGCCGAGAAGGAGTTCGAGGCGCGCGGCATTCCGTTCGGGCTCGCCCCCCGCAAGACCCTCAGGCTGATGAACGACGACGGTGTCTACACGAACCTGGGGCTCCTCCTCTCCGACCAGTGCACCCACTTCGCCAGGGTGGCCGTCTTCGAGGGGAAGACCCGCGCCATCTTCAAGGAGCGGCGCGAGTTCACCGGCTCGCTGCTGAGGCAGGTCAACGACCTCTGGGAGTTCCTCAACCGATACAATCCCGTGCGCGGCGAGCGGCGCGACTACCCCGTCGCCGCCCTGGGCGAGGCCCTGCTCAACGCGTTCGTGCACCGCGACTATCTGTACGGCGGCAGCACGATGGTCGATATCTTCGACGACCGTATGGAGTTCGTCTCTCTTGGGGGATTGCCGGAGGGCATCTCGCTGGACGATATTTCGATGGGCGTCTCCGTCGCGAGAAACGAAAATCTCTTGAACGTCTTCTACAAGCTGGCCCTCGTCGTTGCGCACGGAACGGGCATACAGAAGATCGCGGAGAGTTACGCCGCCTCGCGCGCCAAGCCGAAGATCGAGGCGACCGGCAACGTATGCCGGGTGACGCTGCCGAACGCGAACCTGGAGGAGGAGGCGAAGCGCCTGACGGAGAACGAGCGAATCGTGACCGCTCTTCTCGCGCTGCGGGAATCGATCGCGCGAAAGGACGCCGAGAAGGCCCTCGGCCTCTCGCAGGCGATGTCCGTTCGAATTTTGAGGGCTCTGGTTGAAAAAGGCGAGATCCGCGCGGTGGGGAAGGGGAAGAACACGCGGTACGTGGCAGTATGATACCGGAGAAGGTTCCAAAAGAACTCCCTCCGTCGGCGCTACGCGCCGCCAACCTCCCTCGGAGAGGGAGGCAGAAGACACCGGGATGGCGCCGAATGATTTTGATCAGGAACGGTGATTTCTTCGGTTCTCGATAAAACCGATTCCCGAAAGAAAACCACGCGTTATAATACGCGTCTTTCGCCTCCCTCCTGGAGGGAGGTGGCCCGCCGCAGGCGGGTCGGAGGGAGCGCTACCCGGTTGCCATTATTTCACCCCGCCAGCCCCCGCACCTCCTCGACCAGCTTTCCCAGCGCCGCGCAGGCTGCCGGCGGATTTGTTCCCGCTAGGGCGAATATTCCGTCCACCTTTTTCTTGTAATCTGCGGTCTTGGTCGGAAAACTCTCGATCGACCTCACGGCCCTCTTCTCGTTCAAGAAGTATCGGTCGTTGATCGCAAAGAGGATCTGGTTCAGGCAGGAGACGGAACGGACGATGTGGGCGCATGCGTAATAGACGTCGTCGTTTTCACCGGCGGCCTCGGCCAGCATCTGGGAGAAGCCCGCCTCGAACGAGAAGAGCCAGACGATCGTCTCCCGCAACGCCGGCGGGTAAATCTCCGCGACCGCCTTCAGCCGGGCGACCTCGCCCGTTTTGTCGAAGAGGATCCGGCTGATTGCGAGCTCGCCCATGTAGGCCGCGTCAACGTAGGCGTGCGGATGTCCCGTCTGGTAGTGCGGCGCGACGCCCCCTTTCCGGCAGTTTTCTACGACCTGTTCGACTCGCGCGAAATCCCGCAGAATCAGGTCCACGCGGTGTCCATCGACGACGAGCCAGGCTCCGCCGTCGACCCAGGGGCCCCATTCTCCCGGCGGATTGATCAGCCCTTCCCGCCGCCCGTCGTCCAGCTCTCCCGCCGCGAGGTCCAGGCGCGGCAGGTCGAGCCGCTCCCTGTCGTAGTAGATGCCGACATCGATATCCGAGTTCGGCGTGGCGGTGTTCCTTGCCCGCGATCCCCCCAGCACGACGCCGAGAATGCCCGGCACATCCCGCAGGGAATCCGAGACCCTTTGCAAAATCCGATCGATTTGATCCGCTTTCTCCAATCTCGACACCTCGCCTCTCGATTTGTCGTTGCATTTATGATAGCACGAACCAAAAAGCGCTCGGAGTGTTTATTTGAATGGATATTGCATGTAAAAAATATGTATTTTCATCGCATATAGTAGTTATTAACATATATTTCATGTAAAAAGAAAATATAAACTCTGCGAATTGTTTTATTTCATGCTGTTTATTGCGAAAGAAAAAAGGGCGAATTTTTAAGCTGGTATTTCCACCGCTCCTCCCTTGTTTATTTGTTTACTTGTTTGTGTAGGTATAGTGCTGCGATATTAATGACAAGGGGCATTTGACTGGAATTATTTTAGGTGATACTTTGAATAGTACGTTAGTAGAAGAGTTTTTTACATTCGTATTATATTGTTTAACTACATTTCTCTCGTCATTTTGGCAAATGAATCCAGTTGCTCATTCACGGAGAAGACATATGTCATATGGGAATCGCGCGATTTCGCCAGCGGAGGGGGACGCCCTGGTGCGGGGTCGTACGATATGGGTATTGTTTTCAATCCCTGGAAGGTGGTGGAGTCATGAATAGGGATGTCGTTTATGCGAGGAACGATTTGATTTTTTTCAACCTGCTGGCGGTTTTTATTTTGGTTGTCGTCGCCACAGTCCTGTTGTATGCGCCGTTGACCGGCTCGTTCGACATGTTTATTCCTCTTGCCTGCGTGATGTTGAATGTGATCGTCGCCTACAACTTCGGGCTGCAGAAGGGGTTGCTTCTGGCGATCGCCTTCACCTTCGTCTACCATGAAGGTGTGGTTCAAGCAGAGAACCCGCTGGGCACAGGGCAACATGTGGATCATCTGGCACTACTTCTGGCGAGCCCCCAAGTTGAGAAATTTCCGCATTCTTGCCGACATCCTCTACTTCCTCTTCATCCACTTCGTCTTTTTCGTCGCCTCTGATCTGATCTTCCTTCTGGGGCTGTTC
This sequence comes from Synergistaceae bacterium, assembly GCA_031549185.1. Lineage (GTDB taxonomy): Bacteria > Synergistota > Synergistia > Synergistales > Synergistaceae > JAVBQG01. The sequence continues at coordinate 86,464 of JAVBQG010000001.1, forward strand.
GGCATCGCCAGGATCACCATCAGCGGCCCCTTCGGGGTCATCTGGATCCTCGCCTATGCCCTGTTCGTGGCGGAGACCTACATATCGCTGTCGCTCGAACGGGGGGAGGGCACGCCCAGGAACCTCATGATCACATGCCTCATGTACTTCACCTACAGCCAGCTCTGGATTGTCCTCATATTCAGGGCCACCTGGCTGATGGCCAAGAGATGTTTTTCCCGGAACAAGGAGTTCCGTTGGTACAAGACGGAAAGGAGTTCAGGGTGATGAAAAAGGACAAACGTATCGGGAGGTTTGTTTGTTTTCTATTTGCGCTCTTATTATCGACGATCCTGCTGCTCGCCTGGGCCGGTGCGGCTGCGGCGGCGCCTGCCAGGACGGATTCCTACGCGATTCCGCTCTTTCTTTTTCCGAAGGAGACCGTGCTGCGCAATCCCAACGGAGGGGCCGTCTCGTTCCTTCAGTTGGAGCCTGGCTCCACGGTCGAGGGCACGGCCGTTTTCGATCTGTGGTACTCCTATTCGCCGATCGTCATACCCGACATCTCGACGATGACCGTCTCCGTGAACGGAACGCCGCTGGACAGCCGTACCCTGCAGGCCGAGCAGGCAGCCCGCTCCAACTGGAAAGTGAACATACCGGGGCGGCTCTTCGTGCCGGGGGTCAACGAGATCGAGGTGTCCGTCGTGCACCGCACGATCGACGGCCTCTGCCGGGACATCGACAACGACGCGAACTGGTTCGTGATCCGGCCCGAGACGCGGCTCAACTTCGTTCTAGGGCGGGGCGCCTACCGGCTGTCGAGTTTTCCGCAGCCCTTCACCGATCCCTACGACGCCTCGAAGACGAACACCGTGGTCTATCTCCCCACGGGGCACGACAACGCCACGTTCTCCGCGGCCTTGAACCTCGCTACGCTGCTGGGGCAAGAGAGCGGCCCGGGGGATTTCCCCAGGAAGCTCGAGGTCCGCGTCGGCCCGCCGGGGCAGGGCGGGACGAACGAGATCGTGTTCGAGAGAACCGAAGCGGCGGAGGCGGCCGGCGAACCCGCGCCCGTCCTGACGTTTCAGGCGCTCCCGAACGGCTACAGCCGCCTGATCGTCGAGGCGAAGAGCGGGAGCGGTTTTGCGAAAGCGGTGGAGGCGCTGCGGCGCCCCCAGATCGTGAGAACTTTGGGGGTTGGGCCGGCGACGCTCTCCTCCCCCTTGCCCGCTACGCGGACGGAGGGCGGAGCCTGGCCCTTTAAGGACAAGAAGGAGAAGTACGCGCTGGCGGACTTCGGGTACGACGACATCACCGTCGCGGGCGCCTTCCATCAGGACGCCTACGTCCAGATCCCCAGGCCCCCCAACTACAAGGCGGGCGACGGCTCGTACATCGAGCTGCACTTTCGCCACTCGAAGATCCTCGATCCGAACAAATCCGCCGTCACGATCTATGTGAACGACATCCCCGTGAGGGAGGTGGCTCTGCTGCAGGAGAATGCGGAGCGAGGTGTGCTCAAGGCCCCGATCCCCATATCCGAACTGAACAACCCGACCTGGAGCATTCGTTTCGGTTTCTATCACGATCTCGGCATCGTCGACTGCTCGAAACGGTACAACGAAGTCGCCTGGTCCGTGATCGAGAAGAGCTCGGTCGTCTATCTCAAGGGCGGGGATATCCCGTACGTTCCGGCATGGGAACACTTCCCGAGCGATTTCTTCCAAGGCCCCGGCGGGCAGGTCGACCTGACGCTGCTCGTAACCGGAGCGAAGAGCGCCCCCAACCTCTCGACCGCTTTTAAGCTGGCCTACTACATCGGCCTGCACAACCACAGCGATATCCGCTGGCAGGCGAGGGACGCGCAGGGTTTCGACGCGGGGAAGACGCCGGGCACGGTGCTGGCCCTGGGAAGAAACAATGACGTCGGAGGCTGGGAGAGCCTGCAAAAGTATCTGCCGATCTATCCCATGCAGGGGGGATACCGCATCGCCGACTGGCTGGAGACGGCAAAGGACTCCATGGGGCAGTTCGACATCTATCAGATCGGCCGGGTGAACGGCGAAAAATGGGTCTATGCCTTTATGGTCGGGGAGGAAAACCGGCTGAACGACCTGATCGTCTCTCTGTACAGAGGTGACATGCGACTTGAGGGGCAAGTCTCTCTGGTCGACGATAACGGGACGGTCACCTCCTTCCGGCAGAGGGAGGCGACGCCTGTGAAAAGCCTGGCCTGGCTCGATTCCATCATGGTGGGCATGGACATGACGACCTTCACCTACGCAGCCGCGCTGCTCGTGGTCGTGGTCGTGACGGTTCTGGTCACCATCTCGGCGCGCCGGAGACGGCAGTAGGCAGGGCGGGGGTGGCGGTATGAAAGGCATGAGAGGAAAAATCCGGGCGATCGGCCTTCTTGCGCTCTATTGTCTGGCGTTGCCGCTTCTCTTCGTCCGCGGTGCGTTCGCCGTATCCGCGACGTGCGTTCCGCCCGACGCGCACGCGACGATCGACGCAGCGCTGGCGGTGCTCGAGGAGCTCAAATATAAAGAAGAGCGCGAAAGGTTGAAGGGCGAGTCGGAGGGGTACATCCGGTCCTCCGATGAGGAGGCCCGGCGCGCGGAGGGGCAGGCCGAGGAGGCGCGCGCGACCGCCGAGGAGGCGCAGAGAACGGCGCTGCTCGCGGAGGCGGAGAAGGACGCCGCCTGGGCAGAGGCGCGAAAGGCTATGACGCGCGCCGAAGCGGTCTCTGCCGACGCGCGGAGGGCTCTCGATGCGTCGAATGCCGCCTCTCGCAGAGCGGACGCGCTGAATGCCGCCGCGCGCAAGCGCGACGAGGCGAATCAGCGGGCTCAGCGCGCGTATGAACAGGCCGAACGCGAACGGGAGGCCACGATCGAACGGGAGGAGAGAGCGCTGGAGGCGGGGCAGAAAGAGGCCGCGAGCAAGGCCGCAAGCGGAGTCCCGGACACGGGTGCCGAGGAGCAGAGCCTGGATCGCACCGACGAACTGCGTCGCACCGAGGGCGAGCAGGAGAAGCAGGAGAAGGCGCAGCGGGAACTGGATGCGTCCAGAAAAGCAGCCGAGGCGGAGGCCGCAAAGGGAAGGCCGGTGCCCGCCGCGACGCCTGCGCCCATCCTGCGGGAGGCGGACTGGGGCGCCGTGCGGCAGGCTTACGCCAGGGCCCAGGCGCTGGAGAAGGCCGCGATCGAGGCGGATCGGCGCAGCGAGAAGGCCCAGCGCGACGCGGACGCGAAAATCGCCGTCGCCGAGGAGGCGGAGGCGAAGGCGAAGGCCGAGGAGGCCCGGGGCATTGTGGCGGACGCGAGGAACGCGGCGGACGAGTACGGAGCCTATGCCATCCAGGCGCGCGACGAGGCGGGGCAGATCCGATTGGAGCAGGAGCGGATCCTGTTCGATATCAACAACCCCGAGACGTGGCGATTTTTCTCGACAGGGGCGAAGTACTTCCGCTGGGACGACGGGCGAAGCGGCTATCAGACCGTCCTGCCGATCTACTTCGGCAGCTGGAAGCCCGAATTCGGCTACAGTCTGTACACGCAGTACGTCATGTCGGACAACCTGGATACGTTCACCGACACGACCCTGTTTCTGAGCGGAAGCAGCGTCCGCGAGAAGTCCTCGTGGGAGTATTTTCTCTCGGTCAACATCCCGACCGGCAAGTCGGACCTGAACTGGAGCGAGCGTTACGCGCGGGTGACGGAGGACCTCGTGTGGGTCGAGCAGTTCGGCAAGGGCTGGCAGCTCACGCCCGGCATCGCCTACAACTGGCGGACGTCCAGCGAGGACGTCTGGACGATCGGGACGAGCTACACCTACGGCTGGTCGTACGACCCGACGAGCGACATTCCGAACGACGATATCTCCCCCGGCGGCGAGTGGGCGAAGTTCCTCCGCTACCAGCATATCGAGGAGAAGTGGCAGTTCGTGGGCGAACTGATCAACACCTCCTACGGCCGCACGGATATCGACGACGGGACGTCCTATCGCGACGACGACTCCTGGGAGGGGCGGCTGACCTTCAACCGGGTCCTGAACGAACGGGACAACCTGATGTTCTACTACTGGCTGGCGCGTCAGAGCCAGACCGACGTCCCCTTCGAGACCGACGACCCGCTGGTGCATTACTTCGGCACCATGTGGAGCCGGAAGCTGAACGACCGGGCGAGGCTGCGGCTGACGGCCGACGTCATGACGACGGACGGCAGCCGTTACTACAGCCTCTACAGCCTCTACAGCCTCTACAGCTACTACGACACGTTCATGAACCCCCGGTACGGGGCGGAGATGGTGGACGGGAGAACGAAGTACACGTTCGGCGTCGGCTACGACTACGACGTGAGCGAACGGGGAACGCTGAACCTTGATATCCAGTACTTTCAGATGCGCGACGGCGAGTCGACGCTGGGCTTTCCGGCCACGACGTACGACGGGTTCAACGTGTATCTGAACTACTTCATGAATCTGTAATGCCTTGGTGGGGGGGCGGGGTCTGGTTGTCGGCGAACGCAGCAAACGATGACCGACAGGACGTCGGTCAAGCTAGGCAAGGGTAGGATGCCCGTGCCGACGCGGCCGTTTGCGCAGAGAGCCGATAACCCGACCCCGCGGAAGGCTAGCGAGCGACGCCCGCCGTGGCGGGGTCGACGAACCGCAGCATGAGGAGGGCTTCCAGTTGGTCGAAGGCGTAGACGGACTCGTCCTCGTCCATGCTGAAGCCCCCCATGAACTTGCGGTCGACGCCGATCTGGAGGGAGAGCGTGCGGTTGTAGCACTTGAGGGCTGCCTCGCCCTCGCCGCTCAGGTCGAGGAACCGTGCCGCCAGCGCGTAGACGGCGGTGGACTCGCCCTCGTCCGTCAGGGGTTGGCCGCTCTTCGTGTCGTAGATGTTGTAGATGCGCCCGCGCGCGATCTCCTTTTTCAGAAACGCCGAGAAGGGCTTCGTATCGGTGCCGGCGTAGTGGGCGAAAAGAGCCGTGTAGAGGTTTTCGACCATGTTGGTGCGAGGCTGGGCGGGGAACTTTCCCTCCTTGATCTCGAAGCGGCCGGGGTAGAAGCCGAAGGGGTTTTGGGGGATATCGAGGAGGATCCGGCGGGCGTTTTTCACCGGCGCCTCCCAACGTTCGTCGTAGCGGGCCATCTGCTCCATCGTCTCGACGTCCAGGTAGAAGAGGTCGACGCCCGTGTCCTTGTCGTCGTCCTCGCCGTTGTACCAGGAGACGGCGTAATCGCCGTTCACGTCGAACCGGTAGATCTCGCCGGCGAGGGTCCGCAGCGCGGCGGCGTAGTCGCCCATCTTCTTCTCCTGGGCCATGCAATAGGCCCGGAACAGCCGGATATCGTCGATCAGGGCGGTCACCCGGGCGCCTTTTTTGTCGTGATCCGATACTTCCCAGTAGTAGTAGCCCTCTTTCGCCTTGAAGTATCGGTCCGTCACCTTCGCGTAGCGGTTGAAGAGCGCCTCGTCGCCGATCAGGGCCAGGTATTCCATCGCCTGTCCCATCGACTCGAGCACGCAGTTGGCGGATGCCTTCCCGGGGTTCACGAGGTAGCTGATGACGCCGTTCTCGTCGAGCATCCTGCCGTGGAGAAACTGCCACGCCCGGACCTCGGCGGGGGTGAAGTCGATCCGGCCCGTCAGGTCGTAGGCGTTCTCCCGGTGGGCCGGCCAGAGGCCGGAGAACAACTGCGCGAAAAGGAGCGCGCAGCAGGCGATGATTTTTTTCAAGACCGGCACCTCCTTGGTTTTTCGAAACGATAGGTTTCCATTATATACGCTCCGCGGCGAAGCCGAGCGTAAGTTTAATGAAGAGATGGCGGGTGATTTCCGTGAAAAAGGAGAGTCCGGTTTTTATAGGATTTTTTATAAAAGGATACGTTTTTATCAACGATCTCTTTATTCTGGTTGTTTTGAGGGGGGCTTCCAATGTCAGTCGATAAAAAAATATTCGCCGCGCTGCTGTCGCTGTCGTTCTTTTCCCTTCTGTTTCACGCGTCGCCCGGGTATGCCGGGGAGGGCAGGCTGAAGGCCTGCGTGGTGTACGACGCGGCCATGCGGTTCGGCAACGAGCAGCCGACCCTCGTGTCGCTGCGCGAGTATCTGGGGCACTTCGACCTGGAACAGCGCGCGCTGGCGGTCCGCGACTGGAAGCCGGGGGCGCTGCGCGGGGCGGACATCGTCTTCTTCCTCGGCCTGCGCGACTCGGCGCTATTGATGCGCATCGAGGACGTCAGCCCCTTCGTATCGGCCGAGACGTTGCAGGAGCTCGTCGACGCGATCGAACAGTACGACATCCCCTACGCGATCGGCGTCATATCGGTGGGCATGATCGAGGGCGGCGGCAGAGTGCTGCTGCATGAAAACCCCGAACTCGTCGAGGTGCTGCGGCGGGCGCAGGAGAACGGGGCCAGCATCATCATGCACGGCTACGCGCACCAGAACGAATTCTCGCCGACCACGGGCGAGGGTTGGGAGTTCTGGAACGTGCGGGAAGACCGGCCGATGGAAGACGACGAGGCCTTCACGCGCGACCGCATCGAAAAGGCCTTCATCGAACTCGCGCGCTGCGGGCTCTACCCCGTCGCCTTCGAGGCCCCGCACTACGCCATGAGCAAAAAGGGCTACGAGGTCCTCTCGGAGTACTTCAACGTCTACTCGGGAATGCCTCAGACGTCCGACACAAGTTACGAGGTCAGCATGACGCTGCCCTACATCGTGAAGTCCCAGCATCTGAACGGCATGATCCTCCTGCCCGAAAACATGGGCTACTACGACGGCGTCGAGTATCGCGTCGGAGACATGCTGAACAGCTCGAAGGCGCTGCTGGGCATCGAGAACTCGTTCGCCTGTTTCTTCTATCACGGTTTCCTGCCGCCGGAAAACCTGCGGAAGATCATAGAGGTCGTCCAAGCACAGGGCTTCACGTTCTTCGATCTGCGGACGATGGAGATCCGGGCGGAGTCCCCGCAGGTCAGGGTTCTGGTGCAGAACGGCAAGGTCTCCGCGACGGTCGACTCCAACCTCGTAGCCCAATGGAAGAAAAAAGGTTTCTTCGACCCGCGCTACGACTTCGAGACTCTGAGCTGGATCCAAATCGCCGTCCTGGCCCTCGTCATCTGCTCCTTTCTGGGCATCATCGCGAACCTGAAACGGACGGCCTGGCGGAAGTACGAGATGTAGAGAAACGCCCCCGCCCTGCCCCCTTCGGATTGAAGAGGGGCAGGGGCGGGGGCCGGTTTTGCGCCTCTCGACGCGCGCAAGGCGCGTTTTTTTGTGTCCGGGCACATGAAACGGGCGAGCGGGGGCGGGTAATTTGTGATATATTGAATCGGCTTGCGCTCTACGAGAATTATAAAGAAGGTGACATTTGTGAGATTTCCATTCGTTCCAAATCGCAATGTGCTGCTCCGCTTCGCGCTCCTCTCCGCCGCCGTACTCCTCTGCCTCTCCGTCGCAGGGGGCGCCCTCGCCGCCGCGAAGCAGGGGAAGGCTGGCTGGCCGGCGCACCTGCGCCTTCTCACCGGACCGGGCGGCGGGCAGTGGTTCACCATGGGCGATCGGATCGCGGAGGTGCTCTCGGCCAGGGTCCTGCCGACTTCGAGCCGCATCGGCGGCGGCGTAGAGAACATCGAGGGCATCAATCGCAAGAACGGCGACATCGCCTTCACGCTCAACTGTTTCCTCGGCGTCTCCGCGTCCGGCGAGGCCGAATACAGGGATATCAAGCTGGACAATGTCTCGATCCTGGCCAACATCTACCCGCAGGTTCTCTACTTCCTGATCCGCAAGGACTTCGCGGAGAAGAACGGCATCGACAGCGTCGAAAAGCTGCTCTCGAAGAAGGTGCCGGTGCGCTTCGCCTCCCTCAAACCGGGCACGGCCTCCGAATTCATCCTGAGCCTGCTGCTGAAATACGGCTACGGCACGAACTTCGAGAAGCTCGCGAAGGCGGGCTGGAGCATCTCTTTCAACAACTACGCGGAGACGGCGGACAACCTCGTCGCGGGCGAACTCGACTGCTTCGCCTACACGGCGGGCACCGACGTGCCGCTGATCCACACCATCGAGCGACACGCGGAGGTCCTGATCCTGCCGCTGGACCGGAAGGTGCTGGACAATCTCTCCGCCAAGTTCCGCACCGGCACGTACACCATCGAGGCCGGCGCGTACAAGAGCGCGAAGAAGCAGATCCTCACGCTGGGCGACTATACATGCCTCATCGTGCGCAAGGATCTGCCAAACGATCTCGTCGCGGAGATCGCGAAGGCGCTGTGGGAGGGGCGGGACGCGGTGGCGAAGGTCGTATCCGACTTCGGAGGGCTCTCCCCCGCGACCGCGATGCCCAAGGGGCTGCCCGTCCACCCCGGCGCGGCAAAATTCTGGAAGAGCCTGCCCGGCACAAAATAGCAAAGAGAGAGACCGATGAACCGCAGGAGCATTCGCTTCAAACTGATCGCTCCCTTCATGATCGGCCTTTTCGTCGTCACGCTTCTCCTGTCGTGGTACACGTACGACTCGGCGATGCGCGCCATGCGCCGTGCCGTCCTCACGGTGTCGGAGGCCAAGACCGAGCAGGTCTACACCTCGATGACGCTGTTCTTTCGCTCTCTCACCTCGACCCTGCAGAACATCGTCGTCGACCCGCACCTTGCTTCGATCTTCCACCGCGGTCCGGGCGAAACCTCTTTCGAGAAGGGCGCCGCGGAGTGGATCTCGATCCTGACGCGGGGCAACGATTACTACCGGGATATTCTGGTGACGGACAAGAGCGGCCGCTGCATCGAGTCGAGCAACCCCAGCCACATCGGAAAGTCGTTTCTGGCCTCGGAGCCCGTCGAAAAAGCGCTGCAGGGCGTCTTTACGCTCGGCGACTTCTCGGTGGGCCTGATCACGCGCAAGCTGAGCGCAACGGCGGCCGGCCCCATCGACTTGGGGGGCGAGGTCGTCGGCGCGCTGGTCGTGATCTGCGACTTCCCCCAGATCGTCCGCTACGGAGACAGCGGGCACGAGGCGGACATGATCTTCGCGGCGCTGCTGGAGCCGAACGGACACTTCGCGGCGCACCGCGACCAGGGGCTCATGAGCGATCCCGAGGCGCGTTTTCTCACGTTGTACGACAAGCTGCAGGCGGCCGGCAGGGACGGAGAACCCGTCGAGTACTCGCTGGGCGGCGAGGAGTACGTCGGTTACGCGAAGGTCGAGCCGGTGAGCCGCTGGGTCGTCGTGACGAGCGCGCGCGCGTCCGAGATCTTCGCCTCCGCGCGCGTCGTCGGCTACACGGTCTTCGGCATCAGCCTGGCGGGGCTCTGCGTCATCTCGCTGATCGTCTACCGCTTCGCCAACGGCATTCTGAGCTCCTTGCTCTCGCTGATCGCCTACGCCAAGCGCGTGTCGGAGGGGGATATCGATTCGAAGCTGGGCGAGCCGGACCGGAACGACGAACTCGGCGTTCTGCATCGCTCGCTGGCGAAACTCGTCGAGACGCTGCAGGCGATGATCCGCGAGACGCGCGAGGCCAGCCGGATCAAAGGCGAGTTCCTCGCCAACATGAGCCACGAGATTCGCACGCCGATCAACGCGATCATCGGCATGGCCCACCTCTCCCTGCGAGAGACGGAGATGCCCCCCAAGCAGCGCGACTACCTGGAGAAGATTCAGACGGCCGCCCGCTCGCTGCTGGGCGTCATCAACGACATCCTCGACATCTCCAAGATCGAGGCGGGGAAGCTGACGCTCGAGAGGGCGACGTTCGAAGTCCGCAAACTTCTCGAAGACACCTTCTCCATCCACCAGATGGGCGCAAGCGCGCGGTCGCTGCAATTCGAGCTGAAGTGCGCGGACGACGTGCCGCCCTGTCTCGTAGGCGACTCGCTCCGCATCGGGCAGATTTTGAACAACCTCCTCTCCAATGCCGTCAAGTTCACGGAACACGGCGGCGTGACGCTAAGCTGCGAGCTGGCGGGCCTTGACGAGAAAGTTGCGTTCGTCCGCTTCTGCGTGGACGACACCGGCATCGGAATCGCTCCCGAGGCGATCGAGCGGTTATTCCTGCCCTTCACACAGGCGGACGCGTCGATTACGCGCCAATTCGGCGGAACGGGATTGGGGCTGGCAATCAGCCGCAGTCTCGTCGACCTGATGGGCGGGATATTCGACGTCTCCAGCGAACCGGGCGCGGGCAGCTCCTTCACTCTGACGCTGCCGCTCGGGATCGACGAGAGCGGCGCCTGTTTGCGGAAGCTGGACGCGCCGACCGCGGAGGACTTCGCGCAGCTCGGCGCCGAGGGCAAGGTCGTTGTGATCGCCGAGGACAACATGATCAACCAGATGATCCTGGAGGAGCTGATCGCGCCCGCGCGGGCGACCGTCCTGCTGGCGAACAACGGGAAGGAGGCGGTCGACATCGTCGCCGCCAGGCACGTCGACCTCGTCCTGATGGACATGCAGATGCCGGTGATGGACGGTCTGCAGGCGACCAAGGAGATCCGCGCCACAGGCTCCGCCGTGCCGATCATCGCCGTCACCGCCAACGCGATGAAAGAGGACCGCGACGAGGGCGTCGCCGCCGGCATGAACGACTACATCACCAAGCCCGTCGAGCCCCGGCAGCTGTGCGAGACGCTGAGGCGCTGGCTGGGGTAGGGGCGGCTGCCCACAGCCCCGATCATGCGGGCCGCCTCAGTTCGTTGGGGCGATTGCATTGTGGCAAATACATTGTTTTAGCATTGATTTGCATTGAGTGCGTTGTATAATAAGGGCAAGACAAGGAGGTGTCGACCATGGCGTCGGTGTCTGTACAAGTTCGTGTCGATGAAAAAATGCGGAGTGAGGCGGATTCTCTGTTCAAAGGCCTGGGAATGGATACCGCTACAGCCGTGCGCATATTTCTCGCGCTCGCCATCAAACGGCGCGGGCTACCCTTCGACGTCGTCGACGTCGAAGGTTTCTACAATCCGTATAATCAGGCGCGCATAGCGGAGGCCGTGAAGGAGCTCGACGGAGGCGGCGGCACATTTCACGATCTCATAGAGGCCTGAGATGGAGAAGAAGTGGTCGGAGAAAGCCTGGGCAGATTACCTGCATTGGCAGGAAAGCGACAGAAAAATATTGCGAAAAATCAACGAATTGTTGAAGGATATCGATCGCAATGGAGAGAAAGCGGGAATCGGGCATCCGGAGCCGCTCAAAGGCGATAAAGCGGGGTTGTGGAGCCGCCACATCGATAAAGAACACAGGCTCGTCTATCGGGTCAGAGCCGATATGCTGGAGATCGCCACCTGCAGAACGCATTACGGAGACTAACGACCGCGGGCGCGGTCCCTCAATAGTCCCTCCGCCGAGGCGGCCCCGATCATGCGGGCCGCCTCGCTTGCGATCACCTCGCCGCAGCAGAACCCCCTCACGCCGTCGGGTAATTGGGGCGAACAGTGTTCGCCCCACAAAACGGGCCATTTGAATTGAAATAGAAATAGAATCGGAATAATTCGGTCAACGCCCCTGTGTATCAAGAGAATGACACGGCCTCCGTCATGTCGTTCTGCTCGGGCTTCAGGTATTGCTCGGCGTACTTGCGCGGGATGTCGGCGCTCAGGAAGAGCGCGTACACGTCCGGGTCGATGTGGTTCTTCTTCTTGAACTCCTCCATGATGCGGAGCGCCTCGCTCAGCGTCTTGCTCGACTTGTAGGGTCGGTCGGAGGCGGTGAGGGCCTCGAAGATGTCGGCGACGGCCATCATGCGGGCGCTCCAGCTCATCTCTTCGCGCACCAGGCGCCGCGGGTAGCCCCTGCCGTCCATCGTCTCGTGGTGGGCGCCCGCGATCTCCGGCACATTGCGCAGGTGTTCCGGCAGTGGTACCCGGTCGAGCATGAGGATGGTCTGCGTGATGTGGTCGTTGATCTTGTGGCGCTCCTCCTCCGTCAGCGTCCCCGCGCGTATGCTCAGGTTGTGCAGCTCGCCCCGGTTGTAGAGATATTGTGGCGTCTCGATCTTGAAGCCCCACGGGTTGTCGGGGGCGATGGCGTCCGCCTCCTTGCGCTCGATGAGGTGTTCCTCCTTGTCGGCCAGCAGTTTCTCGGTCGCGGGAAGACAGAGGCCGCCCACGTCCTCCATGCGCGCGAGCTCGTCGCGCGAGACGCCCAGGCGTTTGTCGAGGGTGCGTTCCCAGGTGCGCGAGCCGATCTGCCGCAGGCGCTCCAGGTCTTCGTCGCCGAGCCGCTCTTCCCCGTGGTTGCACCTCGCGACGAAGGCGAAGTCGTCGTCGAGTTCGCGGAGGGCGGCCTGCAGTTTGCGGGTCTCGGTTTGGGCGTCGTTTCCTCCGAGGATGGCGCGTAGGCAGGAGATGTCCGCGTCGCGTTTCAAGACCTCGAAGCGGGTGCGGATCTCGTGGATACGGTCGTACATGGTCTCAAGCTTGGTGGCCTTGTCCATCACGAATTCGGGCGTGGTGACCTTGCCCCAGTCGTGCAGCCAGGCGGCGAGCCGTGCCTCCTCCCAGCCGTCGTCGTCGAGGGCGAAGTCCTTGAACGTGCCGCGCCTCTCGTCGCAGGCGGCCTGCAGCATCATCTGGAAGAGGATCGGCACGCGTTCGCAATGCCCGCCGGTGTGGGGAGACTTGGCGTCGATGGCGCCCGCCACGATCTGGATGACGGCGTCCAGCAGCATGCGCTGTTTCTTGAGCAGGCGGCGGTTGTCGAGGGCAATGGCGACAAACTTGGCAAGCCCTTCGATCAGCGCCAGCTGCTGCGGTTGGAAGCTTTCCCCGCCGGAGCGGATTCTTCTGCCGAATCCCAACATGCCGAGCTTTTCGCCCATGCGGCCGTTCAGCGGCAGGCAAACCAGGTCCAGCCCGGCTACGCCGGGAGCTTCGAAGCCGACGGCGAGCGGGTTGAGCCTGCTGCGGGGATCCGATCTCGCGATACGTTCGCGGCAGAGTCCTTTGCCCGCGATCACATCGTTAATCAGCGGCACGCCCTCGAACTGTTCCCGATTCATGAGAAAATATTGAAACTTCCCCTCCCTGTCGGTCCAGCAGACGACGGCGTCGTCGAACGCCTTCCCGTCCTCGTCGAGCAGGCTGATGACGCTGCCGTCGGAACCGCTCACGCTCATGGTGTCGCGCAACACGCTCCGGAGCAGCTGCGGGAAGTCCTTCTCCGCGTTGATCGTTCCGATGATCGAGAACAGCCTCTGTATGTTCTCCTGCATGTCCTCCATGCCCCGGGAGAGGGCGTCGATTTCCGCCACGCTCGACACGACGCGCTCCTCGTTTTTTTCGAGGGGGAAGTCCTTAAGGCTTTGCGCCCGCTTCGCCAGTTTGCGAATCGGGCTGAAGACGAAGCGCACGGCGAGCCACGAGGCCACTGCGGTCACGATCAGGATCCCCAAGGCCGCATAGGCGACGTAGCGTTTGAAGAATTCGGACTCGTCGAGGATCTCGTCTCTCGGAATGGCGAGCACGATGAAATTTTTGATCCCCGCGGCGAGCTTCAGCTCCTCCAGAAACAGCACCCAGCTCCGCCCGTCGGCATAGGAATAGAGGTCGAGGCCGCGCTCGCCCCGCTCGTATTGCCGCAGGCCCATTTTTATGATCGGCGAGAGGTCGTCGCGCGTGCGCAGGAGGGCTTGCCCATCTCCGTTTTTGGTGATCCCGTGGTCGTTTGCCAGCAAGATGCCGTCCGCCTGGAAAAGTCCGATCCTGGCCCCCGGCGTGGGGCGTATTTTTCCCAGGAATTCGGAGAGCTGGGTCAGGACGATGTCGATCGCCACTACCGCGTTGCCGTTCTGGCTCCTTTCGGAGAAGGTGATGGCGGGATGTGCCGTGTCGGTCATGATGAACGGTCCCGTCTCCACCTGCCCCTTCCCGGTTGCCCGCTGGTACCAGGGTTGCACGCGTGGGTCGTAGTTCCTTTTCAGCTTGTTCGAAAGTTGTTGCAGGACGGTCAGATTTCTGTCGTAGAAAATCACGCGGTCGTTTTGGGATCCGTTTTTGCCGCGTTCGATGTACAAGAGAACGTAGGCGCTGCCCGGGGGAGCTCTGTAAATCTGTTTCTCTTTCTCCGAGGAGAGCTTTCTGAGCATCAAATAGTCGCCGTTCGCGTATCCGATGTGTACTCCGCCCATGACGGCATAGCTGTTCATAAAGGTTCGCAGCATGGGCAGGAGTTGGAGGCGTTCCCGCTCCGTCTGGACTTTGGGAAACATGCCGTGCGCCAAAGCGCTGACGAGAGGCTGCACCGGATCGTATACCGAGTGCTCGATCTCGCGCAGGACGGTTTGCGAGATATTGTCCGCCAACTGGCGGGTGAGAGACACCTCCACTTTGTTTACCATGTAATGTCCGATCAGGGCGATCGTGAGCCCCGTCAGCAGCACGAGAGAGATAAACATGACGCCGAGGCGTTCCTGAAGTCCAAAACGACGGCGTATTTTTTGTGAAAAAGCATTTTTCGTCACGGTCCCCCTCCCCCTCATTTCTAAAAAGTCTATAAAATACGATTTAGTATAGTATAGAGTAAGAGGGCAAGCGAGAAAAAACACGATCTTGCTTATCTTTTTCCTCCAGTAAAGCGCAGAGTAAAATAGGTAAAAAGCAGGACCGCGCTTGCGGCCGCACAGCCCGGGGGACTATCGGATCACCAGCGATACGGCGTCGGGGAGCACGGTGATGGGGGCGTTCTTATCGCCGAGGATGCGCTCGGCGATCGCGAGGCCCTCTTCGAGGGTCGCCGCGTGCTTCATGCCGAAAACTTCCACCAGCTCGCGCGGCGCGCCCGTGGCGAAGATGACCGTCCGCCGGCGCAGAATGCTCGCCACGAGCTGCGTCACCCACTGGTCGGGGATCGTCCCCTCGCGCCCGCGCGCTTCGATCTCCGCGAGAAGCCCGTCGAGCGAGTCCGCCCGGCGGAAGCTCTCGTAGAATCCCTCCGCCCCGTGCCCGTCGCGGCATTCGTTCACGGCGACGATCACGCCGCCGGGCGCGCAGGTGAGGTCGGCGGTCATGATCGACTTGGTCGACTGGTAGATGTTCTGGTCGAGCGGGTAGCCGCCGTTCGACGTGATCACGATCGGGGCGGGAATGGCGTCGACGCCGCAGTGCCGCAGCACGAAGGCGCAGCCCTCGAGATGCGCCCGCTCCGTCTCGCCCGCGAAGGCCGCCGCGATCTTCTTCTCCGTGGAGAGGGCGACGTTGAGGATGAAGGCGAGCCCCGCCGTCCGTGCGGCGTGCAGCATGTCGGCGTGGAAAGGGTTGCCTTCGAGCGAACCCGGGCGCGCGTTTGGATGGACGGTGAACTCCGCGTTGTGGCTGGCGAGCACGGTGGCGAGGCCGGCGACGCCCGGCAGCACGCTCTTGCGCCCGCCGCTGAAGCCCGCGAACTGGTGCGGCTCGATGAAGCCGTCGGCCACGAGCAGGTCTGCCTCGGCGGCCATGCGGTTCAGCACGAGCTCTCCGCCGGATGGGAGTTTTCCAAGCGAGATGAGGCCCGGGGCGTCGTGCGGGTCGTGGACCACGATGCGCTCGCGCCGGACGAAATCGACGCCGAATTTCCGCTCCATCTCCTCGCGCGTCGTCGCGCGGTGGCTGCCGACGCCGATCAGGACGGCGATATTCGCGTCGGGCGAGCCCGCGCGGATCTCCTCCAGCATCGGCGGCAGCGTGACGTGGCTCGGCACGGGGCGCGTGTGGTCGCTGGTGAGGACGACGATATTTTTTTTATTTTTCGCCAGCTCGCGGAGCGGCGGCGAGCCGATCGGAGAGGCGAGCGCCTCGCGGACGATCTCTTCCTCCGTGCGCCCGTCTCCGGACGGAGACGCCGACGGCCGCAGGACGTTCACGACGCGTCCGCCCGCGACCTCGCAGGAGGTCGTCCCGCTGCCGTAGGGGACGGTGATGGTTTGGGTCGACATGAAAGTAAGGCTCTCCCTTCGCGTGGCCTCCCCCTCGGCGCGCTTTTGGCGCACCGATCCCCCTCTGAAGAGGGGGACGAGGAGGATATTGATTTTTCCGGTTTTCCGGTCGCTACGTCGAAGCTTTTTCGCAGTAATATTTTCAAACCGTAAGACAAATGCAAAGAGAAGCATCCTCGTCCCCCTCTTCAGAGGGGGATCGGCGTGCGGAGCATGCCGAGGGGGAGGGGTTATCCCCCCATCTCGATCCCGAACTCCCCGCAGAGCGAGGTCAGCAGCTCGGCCGTGGCGTCGTCGAGGAAGACGCCCTCTTCCAGCGCCAGCGCGCGGGCCTCGGACTCCTTCTCGCCGTGGATGTAGATGCGGCTCTGCCCCTCGGCAGTCTCGCTCTCGCGGACCTCGCGCAGGGTCTCGCCGATGTGCGCCTGCAGTTCGCGCGGGTCGCCGAAGAGGTCGAGGCGCACCGCGCCGAAGAAGTGCGCGATGCCCGATCCCTGTCCCTTCGTGAAGGTGTGCAGGCTGCTCGTGCCCAGCGACAGCCCGGCGCAGAGCAGCTCGACCAGGAGGCCCAAACCGTAGCCCTTATGGCCGCCGTTCTCCTCGCCCTCGCCGCCGAGGTAGAGGTGCCCGCCGTAAGTGGGGTCGGCCCAGAAGAGCCGTTCGAAGGCCGAGGCGTCGGTGGTGCCGCGGCCCTTTTCGTCGACGGCCCAGCCGAGCGGCATCGGCTTCTTGCGGCGGTCGTAGACCTCGATCTTGCCGTGCGCGACGGTCGTGGTCGCCATGTCGAGCAGGAAGGTGCGCCCGCCCGCCTCGGGGATCGCCACGGCGATGGGGTTGGTGCCCAGCAGGCGCTGCCTGCCGTACGTCGGGATGCCGCAGGTGCGGGTGTTGGTGAAGGCCATGCCGATCATGCCCTCCGCCGCGACCTGCTCGGCCCAGAGGCCCGCCATGCCGTAGTGGTTCGAGTTGCGGACGGCGCAGAAGGCCGAGCCCGTGGCCTTCGCTTTCTCGATCAGCCGCCGCACGCTCCAGTCGGCGACGTAGCTGCCGACGCCGTCGTGCCCGTCGACCACCAGCGAGCAGGGCGTCTGCCAGACGATCTCCGGCTCGGCGCCGGGCTTGGCGAAGCCTCCCTGCATGTTCTTGCGGTAGAAGTCGAGCCGCGACACGCCGTGCGACGGCACGTTGCGCGCGTCGGCCTCCACCAGGACGCGGGCGGTGAGAGCCGCCTCCTCCGGCGAGTAGCCGTAGCCCTTCGTCAGGATCGTCTCGGTCAGCGCGGTCAGTTTTTCATAGGACAGTTTCATGCTCATGCGATATGCTCCCTTTTATAATGATATCTTTTCTTCGTCGATCAAGCGCCCCGCCGGTTCCTTGCAGAATAGCGCGCAGAAGATGAAAATGCCACCGCAAACCAGCCACTCCACGTAGATCAATTCGGGCCCGATCCGCAGGCTCGGCATGTAAGTCCACACGACCCAGAGCAGCAGCGACGCCAGGATGACCGGGAAGCCCGCGGCCTTCTTGCAGAGTTTGGGGAAGTAGATCGCCGCCGCCACCAGCAGCGTGAACGAGGTCGTGATGGCGAGCGCCGTCGTGATCGTCTTGAGGATGCCGACCACCGTCAGCGCCAGGCCGAACGAAAGCAGGCTGACCAGCAGCACCACGGCGCGGGAGACCATCATCTCGCGCGCGGCGGGGATCGGCTTCGTGTAGATTTTCTTCACGATGTCCTCCAGCACCAGCGTCGAACATCCCATCAACAGCCCGACGGCCGTCGAAATATCCGCCGCCCAGAGCGCTGCCAGAAAGACGCCGCCGACGAGAGGGGACAGCTGCGCGGCGAGAGTCGGAAGGGCCATGGCTGCGTTTTCGAGATTCGGGAACTTCGCCGCCGCGATGATGCCGAACATCGCGCAGAGGAAGCCCGCCGGCAGGATCAGGATGCCGCCGATCAAGAGGCCGTTGCGCGCCGTGCGCTCGTCGCGGGCGGCGAACGAGATCTGCGCCACCGCCTGCGTGGTGACGGCCATCGTCACCATCACGACGACGTAAGCCACGACCGTCGCGATCCCGAGGCCCGAGACGAGGTCCATCCCAGGCCCGCCCGCGGGCAGCGACGCCATCACGCTCCCGTAGCCGCCGAAGTTGCCGAGCGTCTGCCAGAGCGCGGCGATGATGCCGATGTAGATGACGATCACGTTGATGACGTTCGTGAGGCCGCTCGCCCAGTAGCCGCCGACCACGGTGATGGAGATGAAGATCAGCGCCGAGGCGACCATGCCTTCGCGGAAGGTGAAGATGTCCGGCATCAGCGCGGTCAGGATCGCGCCGCCCGCGACGTACTGCAGCGACGTGATGCTGATCATCACCAGCAGCTGGTTGACGACGCTGAGCATGCGCGTGCCGGGGCCGAACATGGTCCCCATCATCTCGGGGATCGTCTTGACGTTCATGCGGCGGAAGTGCCGGGCGAAGAAGAGCCCCACGACGATGCCGCCCATGCCCCAGGCGGCGTTGTACCAACCCGCCGAGAAGCCGACCCTGTAGGCGCGCTCCGCCACGCCGACCGTGGAGGCGCCGCCGACGGCGAGCCCCGTGAGCATGACGACGATCAGCAGCGTCGGCATATTTCGCCCGGCCAGCAGATAGTTCAAGGTCTTGCTGGCGTTTCCGCTCCGCTGAAGCCTGGTGGAAGCCCAGGCGATCGCGAGCAGCCCGGCTGCGTACGCGATGAGAATTACCAGTTGCACGTTCATAAAAAACAACTCCCTTCGAAAAATCCGCGTCTCTTTATAAAAAAGCGGGCACCCTGCGCTTTCGCGAGGATGCCCGGCTTGATTCCCAGTTTGCTTACGCGCCCACGTCAGGGGCACCGGAAACCGAAAAAGCACGGGTCCTCGCATGGGCAAACCAGCTGCTAAACCAATAATAGTAACGAGCGGCCGGCATCATGCGATTCCCTCCTTTCGATTTCCGAATGCGACAGACTATAGCGATTTCACGATAGCTTGTCAATGGGAGAGAGAGAACCCAAATCTCCATTACCCCCACCCCCGTGCCGTAATTTTCTCATCGCGCATGCCCGCCAAACCTCCGGGAAAGGTCAAGTGGAGGGGAAATATCCCCTCTTTGCCCCATTAGAACAGCATGTGCCACGCAAAAGCTGCC
>JAVBQG010000006.1:0-152577 GCA_031549185.1 Synergistaceae bacterium
GTCTTTGGTGCCGAACCTCCCTTGCGGTGGCGGCGCAGGCCGTCTCCACCAGCTCGACGCGCCGAGCGAGCGCGTCTTCGTCGAAACCTTCGATCTCCGTCAACCGCAACAACATGCCGCTTATCTCCGCTCCCAGAAGCGGCAACTCCCCCATGCGGCGATATGCCCACTTGTAGTACGGCCGGAAGGTCCGATTGAGCAGGAAGACGGCGGCGATGGCGCTGTCGGTGAAGCGCGAGAGCACCGAGCGGGCCGTAACGACGTCGCCCCGCTTCGCGCAGCGGACGAGGTTGTACTGGCCCGTCTGCGCCAGCGCCATGCAGCAGGCGGCGAGGCGCTTCTTTCGCAAATCCTCGGGAATGTACCGCAACAGCCCCTCCCGAATGGCCGTGAACTCGCCCGCCGAATCCATGAAGACACGGCCGTTGACCGCGATGGCGAACTGTTCCTCCGGCGTGCGAACCCATTCCTGTATGGAGCCCGGCACGTGCGGCACCCCGATCAGCGACTGGTAGAAATCCGCCGCCGTCATCGGATCGTACGGCCTCGTATAACCCGACTCGCGGCGAACGTGCGGCGGAGGATCGGTCTTCCACAGATTTCGTTTCCATTCCCGCAAGCGCGACAACGCGCCCCAGTCGCCCTCGGTCGTCCAGAGGAAGAACTCGACGCCCCAATCGTGGTCCCGCGACAGCTCGTCGTCGTACCCGAAGCACTCCGAGCCGTTGCCGACCAATCCGGCGGCAAGGCGCCCCCACAGCTCCGGAAACTCGTCCGCCAGAGAGGGCGCCGCCACCTCCCAGAAATATTTTTCGCTCAGATCCAGCGCCTGCACGGCCTCATCCCTCGGCCAGAGCGGCGAGACGCTCCGACGAATCGCGATACTTCTGCGCCCTCGGATGCTCCACACCCAGCAATTTTGCGGCGACATCCGCGGCCTTCTTCATGTGGGTCGAGGCTTGCGCAAGGTCGCCGAGTTTTTCGCAGGCAGCAGCCAGGTTCGACGACGCGGTAGCGTACTCGATGTTCTCGCCGAAGAAGCGTCCCGAGAGCTCCATGGCGCGCCTGAAGTTTTCCGCAGCGGCCCGGTAGTCGCCCAGCCGGTAATCGATCGCACCCGCTGTCGCGAGAGCCGCGGCGTGGTGCACGTCCTCCTCCGGCATCGCGTCGTATATCGCGAGCGCCTCCCGGACGAGATCGCCCGCTTCGTCGAGACGCCCCTGCCGCAGGCGCACGCTCGCCAGATTGTTCAACGAAGTGGCGATCTCGTGCTCCATCCCCTCGCCCATCCGCATATAGCCCAGCGCCTCCGCACCCAGTTCGTAGCCCTCGTCGAGCTTTCCCTGCTCCTGATAGAGCAGCGAGAGATTGTTCAACGTGCTGTAATATTCGTAGCCGCCTTGCATGTCGTTCTCTTCCAGCATGGAGCGGACCAGCAGAAACATCTCTTCCGCGGCATCCGATTTCCCCTGCAGGCGATACGTCCCCGCCAGGTTGAGCATGATCGTGGCGCACTGCGGCGAGTCGTCCATGGCGTTCGACTTCATCAGATCGAGCGCGCGGCGGAACTGTTCCTCCGATTCGGCGTAACGGCTGACGCCCCGGTAGAAGCTCCCCAGCTCGTTGCGGACCGAGGCGGCCTCCGGCGACCCTCCCCGTCCATCGCGCTCCATGTCGGCGAGACAACCCTGCATAAATCCTTCGATCGCGCCAAGGTCGCCACTTTGAAAGAGTCCGTCCAGCCGCTCGAAAAATTCCTTCATCCCCTTCTCCTCCGTTCGCGCATCGCGCTCTCCGCCTCATCGAGCGATCCGTAGCCGTAATACCCGACCGTGCGCGTCGTGATCGCTTCGGCGAGGGACATGCCGCAGGTCTCCATCTCCAGCAGTTGCCGCTTATAGCTCTCCAGCGTACGTTTGGAATACGTGAGCAGTTCGCCGCGCTGGTACGTCTCGACGGACGTGTCCCAGGCGTCGTCGCCTT
Organism: Synergistaceae bacterium; assembly: GCA_031549185.1. GTDB lineage: Bacteria > Synergistota > Synergistia > Synergistales > Synergistaceae > JAVBQG01. Next base: position 1,984 of record JAVBQG010000006.1, read on the forward strand.
CGCTGGTACGCGGACGCCCCATGGAGCAGACGAGCGGGTAGCGCTCGAACATTTTTTTCGTCTGCCGCGCGAGCACAGCCGTTATCTCGTCGACCAGCGTCAACCCCTGGGCGTCGGGAAAGGCGAGATCGCCTTTGAGCCGCTCGTACGGCTCCGAGTCCGTCTCGCGCATCATGTGGATATATTTTTCGCGCACGAGGTTGCGCCCCGTACGGCGCGCAGAGCGCAGGTCGTCGAGATAAGACGCCGCCGTCTGGGCCGACCAGGCGGAGAACTGCGCGGCGCGCATGTGTTCGAACGTCCTCCGATCTTCCTGACACGACGCGCGCGGGCCTCCGGCGTTGACCGCCTGAAACATCTCCCACTCGAGTTCTACGATCTCGTCGACGATATTTTGCTCGGGATGAATCATCACACCCACCTGCCCTCTTCATCCGTTTTTCACTGTAATTTTACTCGCTGTATTCGATTAAAGCCATCCCACATACGCCGACAAGAAGGTCGACGAACGTAACGACCTTATATGCTTTGCTAAGATAAAAATAGTAATACGTACATCCGCAAGTGGTTGCGAAGGGGATCAACGGTTTTGCGATTGACATTCCTGGGACACGAGACGTTCACTGTCTCTTGAAGTGTGAAGAACGCGATAAATATCGATGGTTTTGCTTTCATGATCAATTTTATAATAGGCACAATACGGGTAGTTATTTATGACCATCCTGTGATACTCCGTATTGCCCGGGTAGATGGCATTTATTTCAGGGAAATCCTTGGCCGTCTCAAGTTGTTTGGAAAGTTGTTCTGCAAACGCTTTCCTTATTTCCGGCGAGGCTTCACGATTGAGATAGTCTTTGATTTCCCTGAGCTCTGCTCTTGCGGGATCGAGGAAGCGCGCCCTATATTTCGTCATCGCTCTTCAACATGGATATAATGTCCTCTTCGTTGTGCCATACCGCGTCGGAACGCTTGGCGTATTCTTCCGCCTCTGCCAGTTTTTCATTGACATAGCGCGTGTATAAAAACTCTTTGTAGTTGTCGTAATCTCCAAAGTCTATTAACACGGTGTCACCTTTGCCGTTGTGGGTGATGATGACATGGTCGTGTTCTTTTGTCAGTCGCGACAATTCCGCATAATTGTTTCGTAAATCTCGGCACGGCCTAACATGAGTGCTATTCATTGTTTGCATACCCTCCCTTCGATGACTCCACCGGCATTGTATCATAATTTGCATACGCCGTAATGGTCCAAATCCACAGAAGATGATTTCGCCCCGCGCATATTTGACACTTGCGAAAAACCGTGGTAATATCCCCACAATCTGCGAGAGAGGGAGGAAATGTTTATGATGTTACGCAGCGCTTCCATAGTCAACGCCATCATCATTATTATTAGCAACGCGGCTCCCCCTCGTGGGATCGGCGTCTAGCGCCGTTTTAACCCAGCGAGAGGTCGGAGCCCTTCATCAGAGGGGCTCCGATTTTTTTTGGCAAAAACCTGCCGAGAGGCAGCCGGTTCTATGGTTTACAATCTTTGCCTTTTAGGCCTCTAACAATAAATCTGTTTTTTCTTTAGGAGGAAGAATCATGGTCGACACAATGAACAGCACAATCGAAGTACGCTGGCACGGACGAGGCGGTCAGGGAGCGAAGAGCGCGTCGGCGATCCTGGCGGAGGTTCTCTTCGAGGAGGGCAAATACGCGCAGGCGTTCCCCGAATACGGGGCCGAGCGGCAGGGCGCGCCGATCAAGGCGTACAACCGCGTCTCCAACCGGCCGATCCGCCGCCGCTGCGGCGTCCAGAACCCGCACGTGGTCGTGGTCGTCGACCCGACGATGGTCGAGACGGCGAACCCCTGCGAGGGATGCGCGGACGACGCGATCTACCTCGTCAACACAACGGACGACGCGAAGGCCTTGCGCAGGAGACTGAAATTAAAGGACAAAGCGCGCGTGCTGGCGGTCGACGCCACGAAGATCACGCTGGAGGAGCTGGGTCAGAACAGACCGAACGCGCCGCTGCTGGGCGCGCTCTCGCACGTCTTCTGCGACGTGCCGGTCGAGGCGTTCGCCGATCACTTCACGAGGAAGATGAGCCAGCTCTCGCCGAAGCTCCTCGAGGCCAACCGCCGCGCGATCCTCCGCGGCCGCAGCGAGGCCGTCATCGCATGAGCAACGCGGCCAAACCGAAATCGTGGAGGGACGTGCCCCCCGCGACGATCGCCTTCGGCGCTTCCGCGAGACAGGTCGAGACTGGATTGTGGCGCAGCATGCGCCCCGTGCTCGACGCTGCCAAGTGCGTCTCCTGCCTCAAGTGCTGGCTGCAGTGCCCGGACGACTCCGTCGAGACCGACGGGGACGCCAAGGTTCGCGGCTTCGACCTCTTTTTCTGCAAGGGCTGCGGGGTCTGCGCGCAGGTCTGTCCGGCGAAGGCGGTCTCCATGCACCCCGAGGCCGATTTCGCGGGCGACGCGGAACACGGCAAGGACCCTGGGAAAGTGGGTGATTTCATTGGCTCCTGACGCGGGCAAACACAGGGAGATGACCTCCGGCAACCTCGCGTTCGCCGAGGCCATGCGCCAGATCAACCCGGACGTCGTCGCGGCCTATCCGATCACCCCTTCGACGGAGATCCCCGTCCGCTTCGCCGAGTTCGTGGCGAACGGGGCGGTCGACACGCAGTACGTCGCCGTCGAGAGCGAGCACTCGGCGATCACAGCCTGCGTCGGCGCGTCCGCAGCCGGCGCGCGCGTCATGACCGCCTCGTCGGCCAACGGCGTGGCCCTGATGCACGAGATCTTCCCCATCGCGGCCGCCTTCCGCGCGCCGATCGTCTTCGGGCTCGTGAACCGCAGCCTCGGCGCGCCGGTCAATATCCACTGCGACCACTCGGACAGCATGCCGGAGCGCGACTCCGGCTGGGTGCAGATCTACTGCGAGGACGCGCAGGAGGTCTACGACACCGCGCTGCTCTCCGTGCGCCTCGCCGAGCACGCGGACGTGCTGACACCGGTCTTCGTCTGCCAGGATGGCTTCATCACCAGCCATTGCCACGAGGCCGTCGAATTCCTCTCCGACGAGACGGTGAAGGACTTCGTCGGCGTGCGCGAGCCTTACTATCCCCTGCTCGACGTCGACAATCCCGTCTCCTACGGGTCGTTCGTCACCTCGGAGTACTACTTCGAGATCAAACGCAACCAGATGGAGGGTATGAACAACGTCCCCCGCGTCTACGACGAGGTCTCCAGGGAGCTGGCCGCCCGCACGGGGCGCGAGTACCCGATGCTCGACCGCTACCGCGCGGACGACGCGGAGTACCTGATCGTGATCCTGTCCTCCGCCACCGGCGTGGTCAAGGATGTCGTCGACGAACTGCGCGGCTCCGGCGTCAAGGCCGGGTGCGTCCGCGTCCGCATGTTCCGCCCCTTCCCGGCGGAGGCCCTGCGGCAGGCCGCACGCGGCAAGAAGGGCATCGCCGTGCTCGACCGCAGCGCCAGCATCGGAGGGACGGCCCCGCTGGCCGCGGAGGTGAAATCCGCCCTCTACAACCTGGACGAGCGCATCCCCCTGCAGGAGTACATCTTCGGCCTCGGCGGGAGGGACTTCTTCCCGAAAGACGCGGAGGACGTGTTCGAACGCCTGATGAAAGGCGACTACGAGACGGGCGCGCGCTACATCGGGCTGCTCGAGGGAGACGAATAAAATGGCAGGCGTGAATCTCAAGGAACTGACGAAGAAAAAAAATCCGCTGACGGAGGGGCACCGCATGTGCCCGGGCTGTGGCGCGCCGACCGCCATCCGGCAGGCGTTCATGGGGATAGACGACCCCATTGTGCTCGTCGGCGCGACGGGCTGCTTCGAGGTGTCGACCACCGTCTACCCGTACAGTGCGTGGCGCGTGCCCTTTATGCACGTCGCCTTCGAGAACGCGGGCGCCGCCATCTCCGGCGTCGAGGCGGCGCATAAAGCCATGCTGTCGCGGGGCACGTTCCGGAAAAACATCAAATTCGTCGCCTTCGGCGGCGACGGCGGCACCTACGACATCGGCCTGCAGGCACTCTCCGGCGCGCTCGAGCGCGGGCACGACTTCACGTACATCTGCTACAACAACCAGGGCTACATGAACACCGGTGCCCAGCGCAGCGGCGCCACCCCGCGCAACGCCAGCGCCACGACCTCACCCGCCGGCAGCGTGGTACCCGGCAAGCTGCAGCGCGCGAAGAACCTGACGGAGATCGTGGCGGCGCACGACATTCCCTACGTCGCGCAGACGACGCTGCACAACCCGGCGGACCTGATCGCCAAGGTCAAGCGCGCCATCGAGACGCCCGGCCCCGCCTTCGTCAACGTCCTCGTCCCCTGCCCGCTCTTCTGGAGAATCGACCCGGCTGATCAGGCGAAGATCTGCAAACTCGCCGCGGACAGCAAATTCTGGCCGGTCTACGAGGTAGTCGACGGGGTACACTCGCTCTCGTACGATCCGAAAAACCCGGTGCCGGTGGAGGAGTTTCTGAGACCACAGGGCCGCTATGCCCACCTCTTCAAGAAGAACGGCGACGGCGCCGAACTGATCGCCCGCGCACAGGCCGACGTCGACGCGGAGTGGGAGAAATTGCAAAGAAAGTGCGGGTAAACAATTATAATCAGATACCCCCGGCAGAGCCGGGGCTTGTTTTTATGAACCGCTCAAAGCGGTTGCAAACCTTGAGCCGCTAAAGCGGCTACGAGAACAACATCCGTTGATCCAGCCGACGATCTTCGGTTTCTTGTTTTTTGATATACGCCTTGATCATCTCTGCATCCTTACCCACTGTCGACACATATTCACAGTACTTTATCGTCAAGGACACCCCCAAGCGGGGCAGAAGTGTGACGTTCAACGTCAGCGAGATACAGAAGTATCGGAATCGTTATGTGGGGTTTTTCTGCCTTCTGTCGAGCAAGATCAAGGACCCGGCGGAGGCGCTCCGCGTATACCGGACCAAGGAGGTTGTGGAGAATAGCTTTGACGACCTGAAGAACCAGCTTGACATGAAGCGCCTCCGGGTCCACGATTCAGGGGCGATGGACACCAGGCTCTTTCTGCAGTTTCTGGCGCCGATCTTCATTTGCCACATTCGCAATACCTGCAACGGCCATGACGAGCTAAAGGATTTCACTGTCCGTGAGATCATGGAGACGCTGGAGCCCCTTGTCAGGATAAAATACTCCGGGCGTTATGGGGCGTTCTATACCGAGATTGGCCCCAAACAGCGAAAAATCCTCGCTGCTTTTGGGGCCGTAATCCCGGGGACATAGTCATAATCTCGGAAAAAGAGGCTGAAGAGGAGTACAAATCGCCTGCGTATCAATTATTCCAGTTCTATTTCAAATGGCCCGTTTTGCGTAGGGGCGCACAGTGTGCGCCCGCCAAGAAGCACGATCCCTTCAGGGTAAAACGGGCGAACACTGTTCACCCCTACAATAATAACTGTCGCATTGATTTAGAATCAGAATTACTGGACAGGCTTGCGCTCATACATACTGAGGACGCAGCGTACAAAAGCTTTGACGGCGGATAGTTCCATGTTTTCTTTTCGATAGATCAACGAGGTGTCCCATGTGACGGGGACACCCTCCGAGTTGCAGATGACGGTTTTACACAGCAACCCGTCGTCCTCATGCGAGATACTTGGAGCGATTGTAAAGCCAAGACCGTGCAGCACCAATTTCTTTGCAATGTCCGTGTTGTTGACGGTGATGAACTGATTCTGTGGTTTGTCGAAGCACTCATTCCACCACTTATTGATAATCGCCTTAAGATTTGATTCGAAGATTCCAGCGATATATGGCATTTCCGGCAAGTTTTTCATCTCATAACGTCGGTTGGAGATCACACAGATATTGTCATGCAGGATCGTCCGTTGTTCGTACGGAAAATGAAAGTTGCCGCGTATAATGGCGACATGCAGCTCATTCTGAATCATCGTCTGCAACAGGTTTCTACTGTGATCAATTGTGATGAAATAGTTGACGCTGGGATAGAAATCGCAGAATTTTTTCAAGATGACCGGCAACTCGTACATCGCGAAGGTTCGCGTTACCCCGAGCCGCAACATACCCTGCACGTTATCGCCAGTGTTTTTCAGCACATCCTTCAGCGCTTGCAATTTGAAGAGCATTTCCTTCGCGTACACCGCGACACATTCACCTTTTTCTGTAAATTTGACTCCTTGCCTGCCACGCTGAACCAGCTCGACACCTAGCTCTTCTTCGATCTGCCTGATGCGATAGGACAGAGCCGGTTGCGAGATAAACAGTGTGTCTGCTGTTTTGGTGATGCTCTTCTCGTTGTGCAGGGTACTGATGGTCAGCCAGTCTTTATAATCCATACGGGGCTCCTCCGTTCCATCATCTCAATGATTATAGCATCGGAGCCCACTTCTCGGCTTGACCCTTGATTTCTGCAGCCTGCGTTACAACCTCTATTCGTGAAATATCCCGGTCAACCGCTCCTGATAATCCTTTGGAACAGCCCTGGCGAGAAGTTCTCTGTCCAGCGCCACACCATTTCCGGGAGCGCCGGGCAGCTCGATAAACCCATCGACCGGAATAAGGCTGTCCTTGACGATGTCATGCGTGAGTCGGCTGGTACCACCGTGAAAGTCCCCCGGCGTAAGGTTGGCAATTGTGGAGTAGAGTTGTGCCGAAGCGGCGATTCCTACGCTGGTGGACAAATGAGTTCCTGGGTAGAGCTTGATCCCTGCAGCGACGGCAATATCCGCAATCGTTTTCGAAGCTTTGATTCCTCCATGTTTCGAGAGTTTCATCAACACCGCGTCCGCTGCCTGCGCCTCGAGAACGCGTAACATGGTCCTCGGTGTTGTGACACTCTCGTCGGCCATCAAGGGGGTTTCCAGTTTTGCACGCAGCTTTGCCATTCCGGTCAAATCCCAGCCCGGCACAGGCTGCTCAAAGAGCCAGACGTCGTACCGCTCCATCCGCCGCAATGTTCGAAGGGCGGTGTCGTAATCATATTTTCCGTTGGCGTCAACATGGATCGGAAATCCATCGCCCAACGCCTCCCTTGCTGCGGCGACGCTATCAACGTCCCCCGAAGGGTTCTTACTTCCTATCTTCACCTTTACCCATTTGAAACCGGCCTGCTGCGCCCACCGGGCCTCGTCAAAAACCTCGCGCGGGCTCTTCTTAAAGCCGATGCTCCAGCTCAAGGCAAAACGCTTACTCAAAGCGCCACCCAGAAGGCTCGCCACAGGCGTCTGGAGACACTTTCCGAGCAGATCGTACATGGCGTCGATCACCGCTGCTTTTGTGTAGGGAACCATGCCGATTCTCCGCTCGATCATGCTCTCAAGAAGCGCGATCTGGTCGGCTTCCATACCCCGCGCGATCTCACCAATCTCTTCGTTCACCAGTTTGACGATGATCGACTGGTTCTCTTCACATCCCTCCCGCATCGGTATCGGAGCGCTTTCCCCGACACCAATCTCGCCGGAACTGTCCCTGATGATAACCAGTACGTTCTTGCGAACGCTGATCTTTCCATAGGCCAGTTCCCGCTCGACCTTCTCGCTGATATCAATCGGAATCGCTATAATTTTTTCAATCATGCTTTTTTCTCTCCCCTGTTGTCATTTCAGCACGAATATTCCGAATGGCTTTCAAACAGACCGGAGCCAGTGTAATGACCATCAGGCCGATAAAGATCGGGCGAGTCAGGAGAAAACCGAACAAATCCCCCTTCGCAACGAGCAACATGCGGTTCATGTTGGCCTCGGCCATCGGCCCCAGGATAAAGCCCAAGATCGTAGGAGCAAGAGGGAAATCAGTTCGTTCCATTAGATAGCCGACGACGCTGAGACCGATCGCCATCCATGCGCCGAACATATTCCCTTGAATGACATAGGTTGCAAACAGCCCGATCACGATAATTAACGGCGGCCATATCATTGGCGGCAGCGAGAGCACCTTCAGAAAATATTTCATAGCAAATATGGCAAGCACCGCAAAGAAGAAATTACCCGCGAGAAAACCCAGCATGACAGTCAAAACCAGCTCTCCCTGTTCCACGAACAGGCGGTGTCCCGGCCGCAAACCCATCATGATCATACCGGCAAGGATAATTGCAGCCGAGCCGCTACCCGGGATACCAAAGGTCAAAGTCGGAATCAAGGCGCCGCCCGCAACTGCATTGTTGGTCACTTCGCTGCCAAGTATACCCTCAAGGGAACCGTTGCCAAATTGTTCAGGGTGCTTTGACATCCTTCGGGCTTGTGTGTACCCCAGCCAGCCACCGACCGTCGCCCCGGCCGCCGGAATAATTCCCACGATAACCCCGATGACGCACAATACGAACAGCAATGGTTTGAAATTCATAATCTTCTTCCACGTGGCGCGCCAAGGGATTTTAACCATCTCGGCAGTGTACTGCTGGAAGACCTCCGTGCCCCCCGCGAGAAAGTAACTCTGCGTAAGCGCAAAAAAACCGATGATGACCCACGGAAACTCGATCCCGGTCAAAAGATAGGGGCTCTTCCACGTAAAACGAGCGAAACCGACGACCGGATCCAGCCCAACGGTACCCAGCAATAGACCAATCCAGCCGGCGATCAAACCCTTAACAATAGATTTTTTCGCCAAAGCAGCGATGATCGTCAGCCCGAACAAAGCAAGCCCGAAATATTCCGCTGGGCCGAATAGCAGAGACCATCGCGCGACGACGGGGGCCAAGAAAAGCAGAACGAGAGCACCAAAAACACCGCCTATCAGGGAACCGAGAGTGGCGCCCGCCAGAGCTTCGCCGGCCCGTCCTTGTTGTGCCATCGGATAGCCCTCGAGCCTTGTGACGACAGCAGTGGCAGTCCCGGGAATACCGATGAGAATGGCGGAGATCGCCCCTGCATAGGTGCCAGCTGCATAGATGGTTCCCATCATAACGACGCCTGAAACGGGAGGCATAAATACCAGAAGCGGTAGAATCACCGCAATCGCGATCGAATCGGTGAGCCCAGGGATGATTCCTGCGATCATGCCGATAACGGAGCCAAAGAAGATTGCCAAGAGGACCGGCGGGCTCATCAGTTGCATAAGTGCCGGCACCAGGTGGTCGAACAGTTCCATTCGCCCGTCACCCCCTCACCAAAGTCCGAACACACCCGAAGGCATCGTGATATAAAGCATCCGTGTAAGCACGATACGGAATATGACCAGACATATGACGACAAGCGCGAATATGCGGGGTTTGAAGCCGATATCCCGTTTCACGTAATAGCAGATATACAACGACGACGATACGACCCACCCAATCAGAGGGATAAGAGCCGCGTAGACCACCACAAAAACAATGAACGAAACCAGGCGCTTCAGGACAGAAAGGTCTGGAAGGGCACTCTCTGTCCCCGAATCTTTTTTAAAAATGCTCTGAAGCAAAAGGATCACCGAAAAAACTGAGATAGTCCCCAGTATAAACTTCGGATACAGTGCTGACTTTGCCGGCCATGTCCTCATCATCGCCCAAAGGCCAAACGAACCGCTAAGCAGAATCACGCTGGCAAGCATATCCTGTCTTTTTTCGTTAATCATTGACCCCTACTCCTTTTTCAGCGAATACACCACCATCCATAACGCTGCTTCTCTTAAATTACAACCATCGTGCAAGATCGCTCCCGGCGTCCTCCTCGAAGCAGGCGGACTCACCCAGTTCTCCCAAGCGATCTTGCGCGATGGCGTTAATGCAATCGTTTAATTGGTGAAAATTCTGTCCTTCTGTTCATTGATTTTTTTATACAAGAACGTCTGCTGTTTAAGAATCTCACTCATAGTCAGGGCACCATATTTGAAACCCGTCTTGCTAAACTGTTCTTTTTTAATGCTATCCTGCTTGGCGATTTTATCGTATACGCTGCTCAATTTCTTGATGATCTGTGGATCGGTATCCGAGCGAACTGCAAATCCCCTAATCGAGCCGTACACGATAGATGTACCCGTAACCTCTTTAATCGTCGGGACATCCGGCATCTCCTCGATCCTGGCGTCGCTGGCGAGGGCTAGGACTCTCAATTCCTTGGGGTGTAGATCGTACCACCCACCTGACCGCACTCCGAAATCAACGTGCCCACCGAGGATGGCCGCGGTCAATTCGTTCCCGTCGTCGTGAGGCACGAGCGTCCACTCTATTCCCAGCAAGTCCTGTAACAGAACCGCAGCAAAGGATGTCGTGGTGCCCATTCCCACCACCCCGCACGTAAGGGGTTGTTTGGCCTCTTTCGAGGCTTTGACGAGGTTCGCGAACGACTTAATCTTCGAGTTGGCGCCTACTGCAACCGCAGCAGGATCGACGTTCGAGGCCCCGATTGGAGTCAGTTTATCGACAGGAAAACCGAGGTTACCCTGCATGGACGTCATATATTCACCCGGGGGGCTCCAACTGACCAACGTATAGCCGTCAGCAGGCAGGCTGTAGGCCTTGTTCAGTCCGATAACACCGCCGCCGCCATCAATATTTTCGACGATGACAGGTTGTCCCAGTTCTTTTGCCAAGAGGGGCGCAAACATCCTCGCCAAGAGGTCGAGTCCTCCCCCGGGTCCGCGCGGTACAATGATGGTGATTGGTTTATTTGGAAATTTGCTTGCATCGGCGGCAATTGCCATACCATGCACTGCGAACAGCAAACAGATTGCTACCAACAATAGACTGATGCGTTTCATCGCACAACCTCCTCTTCATAATCCCAATCACAGGAATTATACTCTTTCAGCCAGTCTGGGAACGGCCTTCAACCGTAAGAATCGTTGTCATCCCCTCATGTACCAAGTATCGTCACGATATGCAAATTTCTCTAACGCGTCTTCTCTCAAATCACTCCCTATACCCGGCTTCTCGGGCAGATAAGCACATCCGTCTTTTACGACGGGGGGATCGGTTAGTACCTCGGCAAGGGGCCACACAGGATCCCACTCCATATACATATCCTCGGTTATGTGGATCGGGGATGACGCAAAGACATGCAGGTTGGAAAGAGTGTTGAAGCCTCCGTCGCAGTGCGGCGAATATTTCTTGTTCCAAGCGCTCACAACCGCAACCATCTTCTTAATCTCGGAGATTCCGCCGCCTTTAGCCGTGTTCGCCATCACAACATCAACACCGCCGTTTTCCATGATATTCTGCATGACAAAGCGGGAGTATGTCCCTCCACCCGTCGCGATTGGCATCGGGGCGTTGCGGGACAGCTTGATCATGTCCTGTGGTTGAAGGTATGTAGAGAAGGTAAAGGGATCCTCTAACCAGAACAAATTGTATTCGTTCAAGACCCTCGCCATTTTCATGGCTGTTTTATAATCCTTGTATTCGTCATTGACATCCACCAGAATCTGAAGGTCGTCTCCAAAGTGCTCTCTCAACGCCTTTACACTCTCCACATCCCCCCGGTCCGGTAACGCGCGGCCACCGCGGAGCTTGAGAGCCTTGAAACCCGCCTTGACATATTTTTCCGCTTCTCGAATCAAATCGTCGAGATTGTTCAAATCACGCCAACCCAGCGCGTGCCCTCCTACATAGAGCCTGGCCTTTTCCATGGTCTTTCCGCCGAGCAGCTTGTAGACAGGCAGGTTCGTCGCCTTTCCAACGATGTCCCAGCACGCGATGTCCACGCCGGAGATCGCGGCGATCCCCGTCGGCCCCATCTGACGCACACGCCCGAACAACGTCTCCCAGATATATTCAGTATTGAAAGGATCCTGACCGAGGATCATCTTCTCCAGGCCCTTTATCGCAGCCGCTACGGTCATCGGGTTTTTCAGGTGATAGGATTCACCTATGCCTGTCAGCCCTTCATCCGTAGTCAACCTGACAATAACTTGGTCCCATCCGTTCCCGCTGATCTCACCCTTTTTCCAAATATGCCCCTCCGGGTGAGGGATGCTCAGGCAAAACACTTCCATTTTTGATATTTTCAGAATTGCCCCCTCCTCATCAATACATTTTTCTTTTATGGTGCCAAATCAAGAATGCGTCGCATCGAGGTATAAGTAAAATACCGATCGTTTATTCTTTATCATAAAATTTATCTATGTTTAATTGATTCGATTAATGTAAAACGGAGGCCGTTGGGGTTCAGAATCCCAACGGCCTCCGTTTTCGGTTTTTCACTTTGCTCCCCTACGCCGCGTTCTCGCCGGTGTCCTTCATCATCTTGGCGAACGACTCCTCCAGCGAGGCGGAGAAGATGTTGTAGTCCATCGGGGGAGTTCCATTGAAGAAGAATAGTCCGCCCTTCACCTGCGGGCGAATGGCGTTGCGGATGTCCTCGTCGAAGACATCCTGCGGGATCAGCATCAGGCGGCTGAGGAGGGTCTTAGCGCCCGCCTGCGGCGTCTCTGGCAGCAGGATCTGGATCCGCCCCTTCGACATCAGGAAGCCGCAGTCCATCGAACGCAGCGACGCCTTCACCTTTTGCGCGAATGCGCCAAAGAGCATCTCCCGGTGTTGGTCGGAGAGGCCAGATCTGTCCGCGACGTCGAAGACGAGCTCGACCAGCAGGCCGGAGAGCCAGCGCCTGTAGCGCTGCGCGCGCGCGACCTCCTCCGGACCCCGGATCTTGCGGTATTCGTCCGTGTAGAGCCCCGTCGCGGCGTCCTGGATCGACAGGCCGGCTGGTTTTTGTGCGGCGGCGCCCTGCGCCTGCTGTTTCACGGGCTTGCAGTCCTTCGTCGGCAGAAGGGAGAAGTAGTGCCGCGACCCCTCCTTCGTCTGCTCGATCCACCAGGTGCCGGATTCGAACGCGACCTCCTCCCGGTCCAGAGGCAGAACCTCGCCGACGACTTCGCCCTCGATCTCGCCCTGCTCCTTGCCGATCGCCTCGAAAAAGCGGGGCGTCGCACCCAGCACGATGCCCTTCGAGTCGGTGATACAGATCGGCAGCGACAATTTGGACAGGAGGTTCTCCATCCTCTCCCGCTCGAGCGCGTTCTGCTGTTCCAGACCACCCGTATCCTCACCGACGTCGCGGAGCGTCCGCGTTCCGCCCGTGGCGTGAAAGAAGACGACGATCATGCCCACCAACAGCAGTACCAGCCCGAGCCACGCGAAGAAGGTCGAACCCATCTGCAGGGACATGGTCATGAGCAGCACGCCCTGCGCCAGACCGAAGATGCCCGGCAGGAAGCGGCTGTCGCGTCTGGAGATGAAAAAACCCGACGCGGCACAGAGACAGAGATAGGCGGCGATCACTCCCCCCAGCAAAACGGCGGGAAGCGAGTAGGCCGCTTCGCGATTGTGGAATACCGCGGCAAGCATGAGCAGCAAGAGAGAGCCGACGGGAGGGAAGTAAAACCACCTGAGCAACCACAACACCAGCCTTTTTTTCGTTCAATCGGAGCCGTCCTGCGTCCAAAAAACCGCGAAGGAGCGATATTGCGTGGATTTCATTATACACGATCAGAACAAAATGACGGGTCGCAAAAAAAAATTTATCGCGATCGGTTATAATGTGACGGCAAGCCGCCGCGGACATAAAGGGATGGTTGTTTACGCAGGGAGCCGATGACCCGACTCCGTGGAACGAATAGAATATCAATAATCATAAGGAAGCGCTGCTTAAATCGGTCGAACGACAGTCCTTCGTTGAGGATTGCAGGAGCCGCAAGGACTCGCATCTTTACCCTTTAGGCCCCGATCGATAAATCAGTCTTCATAAGGAGTTTTCGAACATGCTGCACTGTGGAATCGTAGGACTGCCCCTGAGCGGAAAAACAACCGTCTTCAACGTCATCACGAGAGCCGGCGCGGAGGTGAAACCGTACGCCGGCGGCAAGACCGACCCGAACCGCGCGGTCGTCGAGGTGCCGGACGCGCGCTTCGACAGGCTCGTGCAGGTGCACGTCCCGAAGAAGGAGACGCCGGCGCAGGTCGAGTTCGTCGACCTCGCGGGGCTTTCGCGCGGCGCGGGCAAGGGCGAGGGGCTCGGCAACAGCTTCCTCTCGTTCGTGGCCGACGCCGACGCGCTGATACACGTCATCCGCTGCTTCGAGAACCCGGCCGTCGAGCACCCGGAGGGCAGCGTCGACCCGCTGCGCGACTGGGAGATCCTGGAGATGGAGCTGATCTTCCGCGACCTGGCCGTGGTCGAGAACCGCCTCGGCAAGCTCTCGGGCAAGAAGAAGCTCACGCCCGAGGAGACGACGGAGAAGGCGCTGCTCGAGCGCTGCCGTGACTGCCTGATGGACGAGAAGCCGCTCGTGAAGCTCGACATGACGCCGGAGGAGGCGCGCTCGTTGCGCGGGTTCACCTTCGTCACTGCCAAGCCGCAAATTGTCGTGCTCAATATGGACGAAACGCAGGCCGAGATCGCGAAGCTGCCGAACGGCGGGGCCCTGCAGAAGCGCATCGACGAACGGGGCGTGCACGCGATACGCCTCTACGGACGCCTCGAAATGGACCTGATCGAGCTGTCGCCCGAGGAGGCCGCCGAGTTCACGGAGGGGCTGCCGATCGACGAGCCGGGACGCGAGCGCCTGATCGCCGAGGCGTACCGCACGCTAGGCCTGATCAGCTTCTTCACCTGCGGCCCCGACGAAGTGCGCGCATGGACGCTGCGCGACGGAGATACGGCCGTCGACGCGGCGGGCACGATCCACACCGACCTCGCTCGCGGCTTCATCCGCGCGCAGGTCGTCGCCTACGACGACTACACGGCGCACGACGACTCGTTCGCCAAGTGCCGCGACGCGGGCGTGCTGCGCCTGGAGGGCAAGGAGTACAAGGTCAGGGACGGCGACATCATCGAAATTCGTTTCAACGTATAAAATGTATTTGTAGGGACGGCCATTGGCCGTCCGCGGACGCGCAATGCGCGTCCCTACGAGAACAGGTTTGTAGGAGGTCATATCATGTCCCTGTCTCTCTTCGACCCATTTGAAATCCGCGGCATTCCGCTCGCCAACCGCATCGTCGCGGCCCCGCTCGCCACGCGCTCCTTCACGCGCGAGGGGCTACCGACGGAGGAGACGGCCGAGATATACGGCAAATACGCCGCCTCCGGAGCGGGGCTGGTCGTGGTGGAACACCACGCGGTGCACCCCTGGGGGCGCAACCGCCACGAGCAGCCGCGCCTCTACGGCGACGAGGAGGCG
Organism: Synergistaceae bacterium; assembly: GCA_031549185.1. GTDB lineage: Bacteria > Synergistota > Synergistia > Synergistales > Synergistaceae > JAVBQG01. The sequence goes on from JAVBQG010000006.1 coordinate 17,113, forward strand.
GCGGCCCTGAAGCCGATCGTGGACCTCTTCAAAAAGAACGGCATCCCCGTGGTGGCGCAGATCAACTTTGCCGGCAGCATGGCGGCCGACGAAACGCTACTGGCGGAGGACGACTTCGAGTATCTCTCCCCCTCCGGGGTCAAGACACCGAGGGACTCGCTCGCGGCCAAACCGCGCACCCTGGAGCGCGGGCAGATCGAGGAGATCGTGGAGGCCTTCGCGAACGCGGCCGTCCGCGCGGTGAAGATCGCGGGCTATGACGGGGTACAAATCCACGCCTCCCATGGCTATCTGCTCGGCCAATTTTTGAGCCCGCTCACCAACCGCCGCGACGACGCCTACGGCGGCTCGCCGAAAAAGCGCGCGCGGCTGTTGTACGAAGTCGCCGACGCAGTGCGATCGAGCGTCCCGGGCGCCCTGCTCTCCGTGCGCCTCGGTGCAGCCGACCACATGCCGGACGAACCGCTCAAGGGCCTGTCGGTCGACGATACCGCGCCGGTCGCGCGCGAACTGGCGGAACTCGGCGTCAACTGGATCGGGCTCTCCGGCAACCACTGCGGTTTCGGCGAGAAACTGACCGCCGATTTCCCCTACTTCGCGCCGTACGGGAGGATCGTTCACGACACCCTGCGCGGCGCGATCCCGCTCGACTGCGCCGGGGGCATCCGCAGCGCCAGAACGGCGAACGATATGCTGAACGGCGGCATTTGCGACCTCGCCGGCATCGGGCGCCCCTTCTGGAGCGACCCCCAATTTATCGAGGCGTGGAAAAAATGACGCGCATCGGCATCGATCTCGGCGGACATACGATCGTCGCGGCGCGCGTAACGACAGAGAGCGACGGCGCACTGCCCCGCATCGAACGGAAAATTGCGGTGGAGACGCCGGAGGGACGGAGCGTGCGCGACGTGATGGCGATGATGGCGAACCTCGTCGCGGAGTTGTCCGCCGGGCAGACCGCGACCGCCGTCGGCGTCGCGGTACCAGGCATGGTCGACGCCGACCGCAGGCACGCGCGCCGGCTGCCGAACTTCCCCGTCGCGGAGTGGGACGACCTGGACGTGCCCGAGGCGCTGGAGAACGCTCTCAAATCGCGCGGGCTGAACCTGCCGGTCAAGATCGAAAACGACGCCAACTGCTACGCCCTCGGCGAGGGCAGCGCGGGCGAGGCGGCGGGGGCGCGAAATTTTGTCGTCTTCACGCTCGGCACCGGCATCGGCGGCGGCATCGTCCTGGATGGAAAATTGATCGCGGGCTTCCACGGCATGGCTGGCGAGACCGGCCACATCGTGGTGGCGGGCGAAGCGCCCTGCGGCTGTGGCGGCGCGGGCCACGTCGAGACGCTGGCGGCCGCCGACGGTACGGGCAAACGCGCGGTTGCGGCGGGCCTGCCCGAGGAATTTCGCGAGCTCTGGGCACGGCGAGGCGGCCCGAGGGCCGACGCCGTGCTCGAACCGGGCCTCGACGCGCTGGCGCGGGCCGTCGCCACGACCTGCCACATGCTCGACCCCCAGATGGTGATCCTCGGCGGCGGCATGTCCCAGGCCCCCGGCATCCGCGAGGCCGTCTGCGACAGAACCGTCCGCTACCTCTCGCGCCCCTTCAAGGACAAGCTCGACCTGCGAATCTCGAAACTCGGCAACGACGCGGCGCTGTACGGCGCGGCGCGAATATGAGCGGGGGCCCCTACTTCGCCGGAAAGACCACCGACGTCCACATGGCGCGCAACTGCTCGAAGGCGTTTTTCTTCGAGGCGGGGCTCATGCCCGTGGTGTGGAGCGTCGACTTTGCGTCGCCCATGATGAGGATCGAAACGCGCATGGGGATCTCCTCCATCCGAATATCGCCGGTCACGATCACGGCCCGCTTGCCGTCGATCGTAAGAACCTCCTCCCTGCGGTTTTCGAGATTCAGGGGCGCGATCAGCTTCTCGAACAACATGCTCCTCGTCGCCTCGTAATCCCCCTCGACCCGCGTCAACTGCACGGCGGTGGGATCGCCCTCCTTCGTCGAGGCCAGCAGGACGACCCCGTCCGGCGCGATCCGCTCCCCCGCGCGCTCCTCCACGTCGACGAGGCCGTCGAGCGGCACCAGAGATGCGTTCACCTTTTCGAAAACCACGCGCGTCGCAGCCCAGCCCGCGCTCGAAAAAAGAAGACAGATCGATGCAATCAATAAAACCGCTTTTCTCATACCAAAGACCTCCTAAATACAACCGGCACCGCCGATCAATCGCCCTTCCAGATCAGCGACGGCAGGTCGACCGGCTTTGCGATCATCTTCTGCTCCAGCAGGTACTCCTGCGTCGACGCGAGCGACTTCATGTCCGCGTCCGAGAACGTCTCGCCGAAGTCGTACCACGCCATTATGTCGGAGACGTCCTTCTCGGACATGCCGGTCTCCTTCGCCGCCAGCGCCACCGCGCCCTTCTTATCCGCCTCGATCTGCGCCAGCGTAGCCGCCCTCAATATGCGGAAGCGCTGCGCGAAGCCGGGGTCCTCTCGCAAAAATTTCGTGCCCGCGACCACCAGCGACAACCCGGTCACGCGCCCTTCGCCGTCGGCCAAAATCCGCCCGCCCGCCTTCCGGACGCGGACGATCTCGCTGCCCACCAACAGCGCGGCGTCCGCCTTCTTCGCCAACAGCGTCGCCGCCGCCTGCGGAATCGGCATCGGGTAGAACTCGAGGTCGGACTCCTTCAAACCGTGCTCTGCGAGCGCCATGACCAGGACGTGGTGGACGACGGATCCGCGGAGTCCCGCCACCTTCCTGCCCTTGAGGTCGGCGATCGAGCGGACCGCCGGGTTATTCGTCATGACGGCGAAAGCCTTCGGCGAACGGCTGTTCACCGCCACGATCCTGGCGTCGATGCCGCCGGCGACAGAGACGATGAAGGCGGCGTCCCCAACCCCCTGCACGACGTCGAGGTCGCCCGCCGCGACGGCGGCCATCTGCTTGGGCCCCGTCTGCAACGAGATCTCCGTCACCGTCATATCGGCGAAGGTCTTCGCGTAAGAACCTTTCGACGTCTCCCACATGACGGGGAGGTTGAAGGGCAGTTTCCAACTGCTGATGCGCAGCGCATGCGCCGCATCCGCGCGAAGAGGCGCACACACGAAGAGCGCGAACGCCACCAGAAGAAAGGTTGCATAAGGGATCACCCTGCGTCTTGTCATGTCCGATCGTCCTCCCTAAATGATCTTCCGTATGCGCCCATCGACGATCGTCATGCCGATCTCGACGGAAGCGAGTTCGCGCAGCGGAACGACGAAGGGATTTTTCACCAGCACCACCATGTCCGCCGCTTTGCCCGGCGCAAGCGTACCCCGCGCCCCCGACAGTCCGAGAGCGTCGGACGCTCCTCCCGTGTAGAGCCAGAAGGCCTCCGGGCGATCCAGCGCCTCGTTCGGCATCCACCCCTCGGCCGGCCTGCCCTCCGCGTCGCGGCGTACGATCGTCGCGCATATTCCCTCGAGAGGAGAGAAGGAGCGGGCGAAATAACCCGATCCCGCGCAGAGGACGACGCCCTTCTTGAGGAGCGTCTTCCACGCGTACGTGGTGCGCGCACGTTCGCTGCCGAGACGGGGAAGGATGATCGGCCAGTCGATTCCAACGCGAAACGGCCGGATCTCGACCGCGACGCCGAGCGCGGCGATCCTCGCGTATTGATCCGCGCTGCCGGCGGCACAGTGAACGATCCTGTGGCGGGCGCGAAGGGAACCTTCCTCCTCGGCGACGCGCGCCAGGGCGTCGATCGCCTGCCCGATCGCCCCGTCGCCGACCGCGTGCAGCGCCACACCGCACTTCGCCCGATCGGCGGCGAGGATCATTCCGAAGAGCTCCTCCGCGTCGAAATGGAGTCGCCCTCCATCGCCGGGAGTATCGCGGTATTCCCCGAACAGAGCGGCCGTCCGGTCGTCGAGAAAACCGTCGAGGACGATCTTGAGCGGCCCGGGAGAGAGCATCCCCTCCTCCGAGCGAACACTCTTTCGCCATGCCAGGAGCTCTTCGACGTCCGAGAGGGCCCGCGCGAGATACTGCGGCATCACGCGCAGCGGAAGCGCCCCGGCTTGGTCCAGTTCGCCCAGCGTCCGGAGGAGTTCGCCTTCGGCCTCCGGATCGCTGCAGTCGCACTGAATCAACGTCAGTCCCGCATTCGCCAGCAAGGGCAGCAGCGCGCGCAGTTTTTCGGGCGATGAGGGCAGCGGAAGCCCCGCGTCGACGAAACCGGGCAGGGCGGTCGCGCCGTGCAAGTCCAGCACCACCGTCCCCGGGTCGCAGAGACCGAGCACCTCGCGGTCCGATCCCAGCGCCTCGACCGCGCCGTCCTTGGACAAAATCGCGGAGACCTTGCCGGGCGCGGCGAAGGGGTATATCTCCCCGTTTATGAGAGCCAGAGAACGCGCACGATTCGTCAAGAAGCTACTCCTTCTCTTCTTTCGTGCGCTCCAGCATGAAGGTTGCGATGCTGCGCATGCCGTAGGCTGTCGCGCCCTTCGTGTAGTACGAATAGGCGTCCTTGGCGAAGTCCGTCGCCGCGATGTCGAGGTGGATCCACGAGACCTCCTCGTCAACGAACTTCTCGAGGAACATAGCGGCCGTGATCGCGCCGCCATAACGCCCGGCGGAGTTCACCATATCCGCGATGGGCGACTTGAGCTTGTCCCGCAGGCGATCGTCGTCCATCGGCAACTTCCAGAAACGCTCGCCCGTACGTTTCGCGGTGTCGAGGAACTTGTCCGCGAATTCGTCGTCGTTCGTGAAGAGCCCCGCCGTGTCCTCGCCGAGGGCGACCGCACAGGCGCCGGTTAGCGTGGCGATGTCGATGATCGCGTCGGGCTTCTGCCCGCAGGCGTAGGCCAGCGCGTCTGCCAGCGTCAGGCGCCCCTCGGCGTCCGTGTTGTTGACCTCGATCGTCTTGCCGTTGTAGGCGCGGATGACGTCGTCCGGCCGGTACGAACCGCCGCCCGGCATGTTCTCCGCCGCGCCGACGACCGCGTGTATTTTGACGGGGAGCTCCAGCTCCGCGGCCGCCTTGATTGCGCCAAGAACCACACATGCGCCCGTCTTATCGCCCTTCATGGTCACCATCGAATCGGCTGGCTTGAGCGACAGGCCGCCGCTGTCGAAGGTGATGCCCTTGCCGACGAGGGCCATGGTACACTTCGGCTCGCCCTTCGGCACGTAGACGAGGTGAATCAGACGCGGCGGCGTGACGGAGCCTTGCCCCACGGACAGAAGGGCGTTCATCCCCTTTTCCCTCAACTCGGGCGCCTGGGCCACCGTGCAGGCGAAGCCCTTCTCCGCCGCCAGATCACGCGCGATCTTCTCGAACGTCTCGGGGTTGATCACGTTGCCCGGTTCGTTGGCGATGTCGCGCGCGTAGCACTGTCCGAGCGCCAGGACGCGCCCGTTCTCCAGCCCTTGGGCATGTCCCCCCTGTACGGAGACGACCTCCGGGACGACGAAGCGGTCCTCCTCGTCCTGGGCGCGATACTTCTCGAACCGATACCCGGCGAGCGTCGCTCCCTCGCCGATGCAGCGCGAACGCAGCGCGCACTTGGCGCCGGGGATGGCGAGCGCGACGGTATGCGCGCCGCGGCGAGCCGCATACCGCACGATCTCGAACGCCGCCTTGCGGTAGTCGTCGGCGACCGCCTTCTCCTTGTCCCCGAGACCCACGAGGACGACGGCCTGCGTATGGCCCTCTGCGAGCGGGATCGCCAGCGTCTTGCCGCGCCCTGCCTTGAACTTCTCGCGGGCTAAGGAGAGGGATGCCAGCCGCGCCAGATCGGCGGGCAGCGAGGACAAATCCTCCTTCGAGAAATTGTCGTACAGCGCGAGCCCCAGCACGTCCCCTTTTTCGATTTTCGCGCCTTCCTGCAACAATTCAAATTTCATTTTTATGAACCTCCTCGTCTCGTTTGCGACCGTTGTAAAAAATTCTCGAACGCAATATTACCACTTTTAAGCGGGGCGCGCTTCCCGCGATCGCACAAAAAACGGCGACGCCCGGACTGCGGACAGCCCGAGGCGTCGCCCTCTTCTCGCTTGATCTCTTAAAACATATGCGGATAACAGACGTCTGTCGGCGGGGTTAAATTCTCCTTGATCGTGCGAGGGCTGACCCAGCGCAACAGATTGAAACGCCCGCCAGCCTTGTCGTTGGTGCCGGAGGCGCGGGAACCGCCGAAGGGCTGCTGCCCCACCACCGCGCCAGTCGGCTTGTCGTTGAAGTAGAAATTGCCCGCCGCGTAGCGCAGCGCATCGCACGCTTTCATCGCCGCGTAGCGGTCGTTGCTGAAGATCGACCCCGTCAGCGCGTAGGGCGAGGTCTCGTTGCAGAGCGCGAGCGTCTCCTCGAATTTATCGTCGTCGTAGATATAGACGCTCATCACAGGGCCGAAAAGCTCCGTCTCCATCGTCTCGTAATGGGGGTTCTTACAGAGCAGGATCGTCGGCTCGACGAAGTACCCCTTCGACTTGTCGCTGCCTCCGCCCGCGATCACCTCGACGTCCGGCGAAACCTTCGCCCTCTCCAGAAACCCGGCGATCTTGTCAAACGCCCTCTCGTCGATCACCGCGCCCATCAGGTTCTCGGCGTCCGCGGCGTCGCCCATCAGGATCTTCGCCACGCGTGCGCAGAGCTCGCCCTCGAGCTGCGGCCAGATCGACGCGGGGATGTAGGCGCGCGAGGCGGCCGAACACTTCTGTCCCTGGTACTCGAACGCGCCCAGCGCAATGGCGGTCGAGAGCGCGCCGAGGTCGGCCGAATTGTGCGCGAAGATAAAGTCCTTGCCGCCCGTCTCGCCGACGACGCGCGGGTATGAACGATAATTGTCGAGGTTCTCCGCAATCTGCCGCCAGAGCCTGTTGAACGTCCCGTTCGAGCCGGTGAAGTGCAACCCCGCGAACTCCCTGTGGGCGAAGACGACGCCGCTCACGAGCGGGCCGTCGCCCGGCACGAAGTTGATCACGCCGTCCGGCACGCCCGCCTCCTGCAGGAGCTTCATCAGGTAGTAGTTCGAGAGGATCGCCGTGTCCGACGGCTTCCAGACCGTCACGTTACCCATGATCGCGGGCGACATGTTGAGGTTGCTGGCGATGGCCGTGAAGTTGAAGGGCGTGACCGCATAGACGAAACCCTCCAGCGGGCGGTACTCGATACGGTTCAGCATCAGCTGCGACGACATCGGCTGATCGCGGTAGATCTCGGACGCGAAGTAGGCGTTGAAACGGAAGTAGTCGATCGTCTCGCAGGCGGCGTCGATCTCCGCCTGCTGGATGTTCTTGCTCTGTCCGAGGATGGTCGCGGCGTTGATCAGATTGCGGTATTTTTTGCCGAGCAACTCCGCCGCCTTGAGCGAGATCGACACGCGCTCCTCCCAGGCAAGGTTCATCCAGGCGTCCTTCGCCGCCAGCGCGCTCTCGATCGCCAGCGCCACCTCGGCCCTGCCCGCCTTGTGGTAGACGGCAAGCCTGTGGCCGTGATCGTGCGGCATCCGCACCTCCGCCGTGTCGCCCGTGCGGATCTCCCTGCCGCCGATGATCAGTGGGATATCGACGCAGGCCTTGCTCTGCCTCAGGATCTCCTCCTGAAGCTGGCGAACCTCCTCGCTATCCGGATCGTAACGATAGACCGGCTCGTTGTGCGGGCGTTCGAGTCTGAAAACCGCGTTGTTCATAACCGCTCACCTCCGAGCACAATGTTACAAATACCTGCGGGCAAATGCGACCGTAATCTTCGCGCGGTTGCCTCGAGGAAACGCCGATTCCAATTTGAAATCAAAGGCCTGAAGGGTAACGCGTTAAGGCTGGTTTGTATGGCCGTTCGCCGAACGCTAAAACGCCTGTTTGACAGCAACTTGGCATCACTTGACAGATATATGGGAAAGAATTACAGTTGACCCGTGTTCTATAACATACTCCGGGGGAGCTTATCCAGCTGAGAGGAGAGGCGTTCGTTCGCTTCTCGACCCCACAACCTGATCCGGGTAATACCGGCGAAGGGAGCGAGGTTTCGCGTCGTTACGACAACAGGGAGAACCCGCTCGCGTGGGTTCTCTTTTTTCTTGGCCTCCCCCCGGGGGGAGGGAGTTGGAAGTATGAGCGTACAGAGACAGTTCGGGCCGTACCGGGGCGCGGCGATGACGATCGCGGGGAGCGACTCCGGCGGCGGGGCGGGCATTCAGGCGGATCTCAAGACATTCGCGGCACTGGGGGTCTTCGGCACCACGGCGATCGCGGCGGTCACCGTGCAGAACACGACGGGTGTCAGCGGCTTCACGACGCTCGATCCGGAGACCGTCGGCGCACAGATCCGTGCCGTGGCGGACGACATGGGAGTTCGCAGTTTCAAGACCGGCATGCTCGGCAACGCCGCCATATGCAGGGCAGTCGCCGAAATCCTGCGGGAGCTGAAAGAGCGCGACGAAAAGAACTTCCGGCTCGTCGTCGACCCCGTGATGGTCGCGCAAAGCGGCGACATGCTGATGGAGCCGGACGCGGTCGACGCGATCCGAGAAGAGCTGCTCTCCCTCGCGACGCTGATCACGCCGAACCTCCCGGAGGCGGAGCGGCTTCTGGGCCTTCCCTCCGGATCGATCCGCAACCCGGACGACATGGCGGACCGCGCGGACGAGCTCGCGAAAAAATTTTCCGTGAATGTGCTGCTCAAGGGCGGGCACCTGCCCGAATGCGAAGAGCTCGTCGACGCGTTCGCGGCGGGCGGCGGAGTCGAGCGGCTGAAGGCGGAGCGAATCGACACGACCTGCAGCCACGGCACGGGCTGCACGCTGTCGGCGGCCATCGCGGCGGAATTGGCGGCGGGCGAGGACCTGCGGGAATCGGTCGAGACGGGGCTGCGCTACCTGCGGGCCGCGATGACGGCGGGTGTGAGGCTCGGAGTGGGCGCAGGCTGCCTGGGGCACGCGGTGAAAGGCTGGCGGTGAAAATGAATACCGGCGCCGCGGGGTCCGACTACCGACCCTCTACACAAATGACCGCGTCGGCACGGGCTTCCAAGCCCTTGCCTAGCTCGACCGACATCCACGTCGGTCGTCATTTGCTTCGCCCGTTCGGCAGTCGAACCCCACTCCACTCTTTGAGAAAACAGCATCCTATTGTCTACCAACTTACCAATTTCGTCTCCGCACAGTTGCAGGCCGATCTTACGGCGCTCTTCGGGGGGTGCCCGGTGATGACCAGACACCCGGGCGAGGCGTTGGATGTGGTGAAACAGAGCGATGCGATCCTAATAAACGTCGGAACGCCCGACGAAGAAACACCCTCTCTCTGCAATGAACTTCTTCACACAGCAAACAAACGAGGTACGCCCGCCGTTCTCGATATCAACGGCTACGGCTTCACATCGTTTCGGACGGAGTTCGTGGGCAGGTTGTTGCGGGATTTTTCGTTCGCGGTCGTCCGGGGCAACGCGGGCGAGATCGCGGCCCTGGCGGGGGGGAATCCCGAAAAAATAAAAATCGAAGGCATGGCGGGGAGCGCGCCTGTCGAGATCGCTCGCCGCAGCACGACGGCGCTGTCGGAGAAATTCCGAACGGTCGTCGCGGCGACCGGGCCGACGAGCTATGTCGCGGCTGAGGGCAAGGCAATCGAGATTGCGGGCGGCGACGGACGCCTCGCGCGACTCTCCGGCTGGGGCTGCGCGCTGGGCAGCCTGATCGCTCTTTTCTGCGCCGTCGAGGAGCCGTTCGAAGCCGCGCGGACCGCGCTCGAAATTTTCCGCGACGCCTCGTCGCGCGCGTCCGAAGGAGCCGTGGGAATCGGCACGTTCCGGCGAAATTTTTGGGACGAGCTGTCGCGCATCGCGGAGGATGAAGCATGAAGAAGCTTGCGGAACGCCTTCGCCTGCTCTATCTCTGTGGCGGCGAGGAGGGCGAAATCGCCCGGCTCGCCGCGCTGATCCGCGGCGGCGTCACGGCCGTCCAGCTGCGCATGAAAAACGCGACGGGGCGCGAGCTCTACGAACGCGCGCTCGCCGTCGGGGAAACCTGCCGCGAAAAAGGCGCGCTCTTCTTCGTGAACGACCGGCTCGACGTCGCCCTCGCCTGCGGCGCCGACGGCGTTCACCTCGGTGTGAGCGACCTGCCGATCGCCGCGGCCCGCCGATGCGCGCCGCGCTCTTTTCTGATCGGTGCGACGGCGCGAACGCCGGAAGCGGCTCTGCGGGCCGAGCGGAACGGCGCGGACTACATCGGCTGCGGCGCGGCGTTCCGCTCGACGACAAAGCACGACACGGTCGAGATCGGCCCCTCCGGCATCGCCGCCGTAACGCGGGCCATGATAATCCCCATCGTCGCCATCGGGGGGATCGACGAACGGAACATCGAACAGCTCAGGCATTCGGGTATCGCAGGCGTAGCCGTATCCGCAACTCTAAACGCAGACCTTTTGCATGCCCTGAACAGGGCGAATTTCATCCGAGAAACGCTGCTAAACTGGCGTAAATCGGTACCGGAAGACTAGAGGAGTTAATGTCATGCTGCAAGATTTGCGCAATAAGACCCGCACCGAAAAAATCGTCGCGTCCGCCCTGCTCGCAGGGATCGCCGTATCCCTGTCGGGCTTTTCCATCCCCGTGGGGCCGTCGCGGTGCTTCCCCATCCAACACGCGGTCAACGCCGTCGCGGGCGTGGCGCTCGGCCCCTGGTGGGCGCTCGGCGCCGCCGTCGCCGCGAGCGTCGCGCGCAATCTGATCGGCACGGGGACGATCCTCGCCTTTCCCGGCAGCATCTTCGGCGCGCTCCTCGTCGGCTTCGCGGCGAACGCGCTGCCGGAAAAACACCGAAATTTCGCCGCCCTCTTCGAACCGGTCGCGACGGGCACAATCGGCGCGTGGGCGGGCGCGCTGCTGCTCGCGTCGTCCTCCGCCCACACCGCGAGCTATTCGTTCCTCGCCGCCGCGTTCCTCACAAGCAGCCTGCCCGGCGCCTGCGCTGGATTCGCGGTATTACAGGGCCTCCGCTCCTTCCGGCTTCGTTCGCAAAGATGAGTGTGAAAAACAGGCCGGGAGCGCTTTTTCTGTCTCTCACTCCTCGTAGAACGCCCTGAAGTTCTCCTCCGGCTTGCCGACCCCGAGGTAGCGCGCCTTATAGTCCGCAAGCAGCGCCAGAAATCTCGGCGACAGCAGGGCCAGCGCCAGAACGTTCACGAAGATCGGCATCGCCGTGGAGGCGTCGGAGAAGAGCCAGATCGTCGTGCCCGGATACTGGTAGAAAACAGCGATCAGAATCAGCCCTAAACCGGGCAACGGATAGAGCCACTTGTACATGGTCAGAATTACCCGTTTCATTTTGCGCTCGCCGACTAGGTAACGCACGACGACCTCCATCTGCGCATAGAGGCCGGACGACGTCGTAATGCCGAAGATGAAGACGCTGAACGACAGAATCATCCGGCCCGCGCTTCCGATCCCGGTTTCGAACGCGGAGAGCGTGAGATGCGCGCCGGACGCGCCCGACGACCACTGGCCGGTGACCATAATCACGAGACATGTGATCGAGCAAATGACGAACGTGTCGACGAACACCTCGAAGATGCCCATCAGGCCCTGTTTGACCAGATGGTCGACCTTCGCCGAGGCGTGAATCATCGGAGCGGAGCCCCATCCGGCCTCGTTGCTGAAAACCGAACGGGCCATCCCCGTCTTGACCGCCAGCTGAAAAGCAGCGCCCACAAAACCGCCCGCGGCAGCGGTGCCCGTGAAGGCGCTGCCGAAAATCAGCGCGAGCGACGAAGGCAAAGCGCCGAGGTTCTTGAAAAGGATGAAGAGCCCCGCGCCGAGGTAAAAAACGCACATGAAAGGAACCAGCTTGTTCGCGATCCGGCCCAGGCCGGGCAGGCCGCCCGCGATCATGACGTACAGCATCGCGGTAAAAAACACGCCGGTCGGCACCATGCCGACGTCGAAGGTTGTCGCAATGGCTTCGGCGACCGTGTACGTCTGTATGTTCAGCAGAAATCCGGTCAGGAATCCGAAGGCGAAAAGGCCCGAGAGCGCTTTGGCGAGGCGGCCCAGTTTCATCTCTCCGCCGATGCCTTTTTTCATGTAGTAGTTCGGCCCGCCGTAGGCCTCGCCGTTCGGCAGCGTGGAGCGATAGTGGACCGCCAGCGTGATCTCCACCATCTTGATGAGCATGCCGAAGAGCCCCGCCACCCACATCCAGAATACCGCGCCCGGACCTCCCAGCGCCAGCGCCGCGGCGACGCCGCCTATGTTGCCGACGCCCACGGTCGTTCCGATGGCGATGCTGGTCGCTTCAAGCGCGGAGATGACGCCGGACGACCCTTCCTCGGCGTCGCGCCCGAAGATTTTCCGGCAGGCCGATTTCATCGCCGTACCGAAAAACGCGAGCTGGAAAAAACCGGTCCGCAGAGAGAAATACACGCCAATGGCAAGAATCGTGACCACCATCGGCATACCCCACATGTACTCCCATATCAGAAGTTCCATAAAAGCCTGAAGAGTCATCGCTTTCCCTCCTCTCGATCCGAAGACAAGCCCGGATACCGAAAGGGGGAGACCGCGCGGATCTCCCCCTTCACGTATGTTATTCTCTCTCCAACGCCCGCGTCAGGCAAGTCGGTCCGCCGCCGCCCTTGAAGGTGATGTCCGTCCCCGGATACTCGTAGACTTCGCAACCGGCTTCGCGCAGGCGGTCGGCGGTTTTCGGGTTGCCTGCGGCGATCGCGACGACGCGCGGGGCAATCGCCAGCACGTTGGGACCGAAGGTGTCGTATTCGGAGTCCGGCACCTCGACGAACTTGAAGCCGCGCCGCACGAGCTCCTCGCGGAAGGGGATCGGCATCTGCTTCGAGTAGACGACAGCCAGGTCTTTGTCCACCGGGCTGATGAACGACATGATGTGCAGGCACTCGTCGGGACCGTTCCAGTACGGCAGGCCGTACGAGAGCACCTCGAAGTCGCTCCCCGCGAGCTCGCGCATCCGAGCGGCGCCCTCGGCGTTCGTGCGGAAGCTGTGCGCCATGGCGAGCGTGTTCTCGCCGAGCCAGACGGAGTCCCCTCCCTCGTGCGTCGCCGGCGATTCGACGTGCCCGAGGATCGGAATGCCCTCCTGCCTGAAATACTTCTCCATGGCTGCTGCCTCGCCGCGACGCTGAGGCTTGCCCATGTTCATCATGATGATCCCCTTGTTCGTGGGGACGATCGGATCGTGCGTGTAGAGCGAGTCGAGCCCCGTATTCGGGTCGGCGGGCAGATACGAGATCGTGGGGACGAATTTTTTCAAAATCTCCACGAAGGTCTCGAACTCCTCCGTCACCTTCGCGTAGCTGACCGCCGCGGGGTAGTGCAGATCTCTCCATTGCGCGTCCGCGTTCGCCTGGCTTCCGTACGCGTCTTTCGGGTGTTTCACCAGTATGCGCTTGATCGGCCTGTATTCCGTCTGATTCCTGCCATTCCACATGGGCACTCCTCCTTCTTCCGGGGAAGATTCGTTACGATGCAAGAGTACTATACAAAGGGAGAAGCGCCGAATACAGATCGCACGAACTAAAAAGGAGCCGCTTTTCAGTGCATTCGATATTCATTGAAGGAACATTTGATTTATTATTATGCTGGAGTTGTACGAAACGGATTTCACGGGAGGCGATGCGCATGTCCGAGAGAGGGGATAGAAACGCCCGCCCGATCGACGAGACCGGGTGGCGGATCCTGGAGGAGCTTCAGCAAAACGCGCGGATACCCTTCAAACAACTGGCCGAGAAGGTCAACCTGTCGCCCACGGCGGTCATCGAGCGCGTGAAACGGATGGAGGAGGACGGCGTCATCACGGGGTACAGCGCCACGATCAACCCGCGCAAGGCGGGCTATTCGCTCTGGGCGCTGCTCTCGATGTCGATCAACCGGGGCAATCCCGACCCGATCGTGAACGAGACGCTGGCGGACATACCGGAGGTCATCTCCTGCTGGTCCATCACCGGTTCGGAGGACGTGATTCTGGAAGTGCACGTGCCCTCGCTGGAGTTTCTGGAGGACCTGTTGACCGAGCTCGCCAGGATGGGCCGCATCACGACCCACATCGTCCTGCCGCGTTCGACGAAGAGGCGGATGATCTACCCGCCGAGGGAGAGCCTGAGGGAATAACCTCACCCTCCCCCAGCCCCTCCCTCTCCGATGCGGAGAGGGAGGGGAGAAAATCAAAATTGCTCGCCCCTGTTTCGCTCCCCCTCTCCGCATCGGAGAGGGGGGCGGGGGGTGAGGTTATCCCGCGTAAAACGTACTGTACGCCTCCACCGTCGACAGCACGTCGGCCTTGCTGATCATCTCCCAGGGGGCGTGCAGCGACAACACGGCCGGACCGAAGTCGAGCACGTCCATGCCGAGGGCCGCCAGGTCCACGGCGATCGTACCGCCGCCCCCACCGTCGACCTTGCCGAGGCTGCCGACCTGCCAGGGGATGTTCTTCTCGTTCAACGCCGCGGTCACGCGCGCCACATACTCGCCACGCGCCTCACTGGCGCCGTATTTGCCGCGCGAGCCGGTATAGCGCATCATCGCGATGCCGTTTCCGGCCAGCGGCATCTGGTGCGGGTCGAACGCGTCCTTGTAGAGCGGGTTGCCCGCCTCGGTGACGTCCGCCGAAAGGGCCTCCGAAGCCGCGTAGGCCCTGCGCAGGCCTAGCGCCGCGTTCTTACTGCCGCTGCGCTCGAGCAGCTCCAGCACGAAATGCTCCAGCCAGCGCCCCTGCGAACCGGCGACACCGTAGCTGCCGATTTCCTCTCTGTCCGTGGAGAGGAAGATCATGCCCCTCCTCGCGCCCATGGGCGCGTTCAGCATCGCCTCGGCCGCGGCCCAGACGCAGGCCCGGTCGTCTATTCCGTACGACGTGATCAAACCGCCGTCGAGGCCCGCGTCGCGCGCCATGCCGGCAGGAACCAGCGACAGTTCGGCGGAGACCAGCTCGCGCTCCTCGATGCCCCAGTGCGACTTGATCCACCCCAGTACGGTCGCCTTCAGGATGTGTTTCTTCTCCCGGCCGTCCTTGCTCTCGTCGTGGATGAAATCCGGCCTGTGGCCGAAGATGGCGTCGAGGTTCTCGCCCTCGATCGTCTTGTCCGCCTTGCGCTCGGCAATCTTGGAGTCGAGGTGCGGCGCCAGGTCCGGGATCAGGAAGACCGGCTCGTCCCCGGCCTCGCCGGTCGAGACATACTGGCATTTCCCGTCCTTCGTGTATATCTCGCCGTGAAGCGCCGTGGGGACGTTCGTCCACTGGTACTTCTTGATGCCGCCGTAATAGTGCGCGTCGGCAAACAGAAGATTCGAGTCCTCGTAGAGAGGCCTGCACTTGATGTCGATTCGCGGAGAGTCGGCGTGCGCGCCGATAAGCCGAAAGCCGTCCTCCAGGGGCCTGACCCCTACGCGGTAGGCGATGAAGGCACGGTTGCGCCAGTTCATGAAGACCCCGTCTCCGGGGGAGAGCTGGTCGCACTCCTCGATCGAGCGGAAGCCCCGCTTGCGGAAACGATCCTCCAGCTCCCGCACCGCCTCCCGCTCCGTCTTGCAGAGCGAGAGAAACTCCTTCAAGCCCGCGGCGGTTTTCTCGACCTCTTCGGCCCGGTATCGATACGCGCGCCAGGCAAGGTAATTCTTCTCCATCAAATCGCACTCCTTTTGTTTTATGCCAAATTGCAACCAAAGGGGTGCTTTCGGATGCGACGAACAACCGCGCAAACTGGTTTTAACGCTTCACCCTTCAGGCCTTTGATTTCAATTCGACCTTATGCCGACATCGCCAGGGCCTCTTTTCTCCCCAGCTCGTAGGCTTTGAGATTCATCCGCAAAAACTCCGGTTTCTTCTTTCCGAGTTTGTCGCGGATCACGGCGAGAGCCGTCTCGTGCGAGATCAGATCGCTCACCGCGACAATCGTTCCGAAGATCGCGATATTCATCGTCTTGTCGCTGCCCGCCTCCTGCGCCAGCATGTTGGCGCCGACGGGGATGACCTTGATGTCGTTTCTCTTCGGGCGGTACTCGATGATATCCTTATTATATACGAGAAACCCTCCCGGTCTGACATAACTTTCGAATTTATCGATCGAAGGCTGGTTGAGCGCCGCGACGAGATCCGCCTGCGTCACAAACGGGGACGCGACCTCCTCGTCGGAGATCACGACCGAGCAGTTGGCCGTGCCGCCGCGCATCTCCGGCCCGTAGGAGGGCAGCCACGTCGTGTGGCGTTTTTCGTGCATGCCTCCGTAGGCGAGCAACTGGCCGAGCACCATTACCCCCTGGCCGCCGAACCCGCAGCCGAAAAATTTTCTCTCGAACGCGTGCATCGCCGTCACCTCCGCTCCGATTCCGCGTCGAAGTCTTTGAATTTGCCGAGCGGATAGTAGGGGATCATGTTCTCCACCAACCAGCCGCAGGCGTCGACCGGACGAAGCCCCCAGTTGGTCGGGCAGGTCGAGAGCACCTCGACGAACGAGAAGCCCCTGCCGTCGATCTGGTACTTCAACGCGCGCTTGATCGCCTTTTTCGCCGCGGGGATGTAGCGCGGCTGCCCTACCGTCACGCGCTCGATGTAAGCGTCGGTGGCGAGCGTCGCGAGCATCTCGCACATGCGCATGGGCATACCGGTCAGCTTCGGGTCCCGCCCGAGGGGGCTGGTCGTCGTCTTCTGGCCGATCAGCGTCGTCGGGGCCATCTGCCCGCCCGTCATGCCGTAGATCGCGTTGTTCACGAAGATCACCGTAAAGTTCTCGCCGCGGTTGGCCGCGTGGACGATCTCCCCGCAACCGATGGACGCGAGGTCCCCGTCGCCCTGGTAGGTGAAGACGAGACTCTCCGGCTTCACCGTCTTGATGCCCGTCGCAACCGCAGGCGCCCTGCCGTGCGGCGCCTCCACGAAGTCGACGTCGATGTAGCCGTACATCAGCGCGGCGCAGCCCACCGGCGCGATGCCGACGATGTTCTGCTGAATGCCCAGCTCGTCGATCGCCTCGCAAAGCACACGGTGGATGATCCCGTGCGTGCAGCCGGGGCAGTAGTGGTTGTGAACTCCCTTCATCCAGCTCTTCGGGCGCTTGTACACGACCGTTTCGTTCTCCTTTGCCGTCATTGCGGATACGCCCCCTAACCCTTCTGTATGCCGAGCTTTTCGATCATGGCGCGGCAGCCGGAGGCGATCTCCTCCATGCCGGGACACGCGCCGCCGGAGCGGCCGTAGAATTCCACGGGAACCTTCCCCTCCACGGCGAGCCGCACGTCTTTCAGCATCTGTCCCCAGTTCATCTCCACGCAGAAGATTCCCCTGGCGCGCTCGCACACGGGCTTGTACGCGTCGTAGGGAAACGGGTGAACGGTGATGGGCCGCACGATTCCGACTTTGTACCCCTCGTCACGCAGCTCGTCCACCACGGACTTCGCAATGCGCGCCACGGTTCCGAAGGCCGTAATCGCCAGGTCGGCGTCGCTCGTGCGATAGCTCTCGCAGCGCGTCTCGTTCTTCTCGATCCGCCGCCACTTGGCCTCCAGCGTCTGATTGTGTTTCTCCAACATCTCGGGGTCCAGGTAGAGGCTCTGCATGACGATCCGCTTGCCCTCGCGCTCCTTCATGTAGCCCGCCGCCCACCCCTCCGGGTTCGAGCTGGCGGGGTTCGAGACCGGCTCGATCGTGACGGCCTCCATAATCTGCCCGATGACGCCGTCCGCGACCACGATCACCGGCGTGCGATAGCGCTGCGAGAGATCGAACGCGCTCTGCACGAGGTCGACCGTCTCCTGCAGGGAGGAGGGCGCCAGCGCGACGAGGTTGCAGTCGCCGTGCCCGACGCCGCCGGTCGCCTGGTTGTAATCCCCCTGCGCCGGCAGGATACCGCCGAGGCCGGGCCCCGCGCGCATGACGTTGACGATCACGACCGGCGTCCCCTGTCCGACCATGTAGCTGATGCCCTCCGACATCAGCGAGATGCCGGGCGAGGACGAGCTTGTCATGACCCGCTTGCCGGTGGCGCCCGCCCCCAGCAGCATATTCACCGCGGCTACCTCGCTCTCGGCCTGCACGTACATCCCGCCGGGGATCTCCGGCAGGCGGCGCGACATGTACTCGGGGATCTCGTTCTGCGGCGTGATCGGGTAGCCGAAGAAGAACTTGCAGCCGGCCTGGATGGCCGCCTCGGCGATCGCCTCCGTCCCCTTCATCAGGACCTTTTCCATGCTCTCCATGTCGAATCCCTCCCCGCTATTCGTCCGCGATTTTGTAGACGGTGAGCACCGCGTCGGGGCATGTCATGGCGCAGATGCCGCAGGCGATGCACCCCTCCTGAAACTGTTCGGTCGGGCGATAGCCCTTCGGGTTGATGCGGTCGGAGATCCGCAGAACCTTCTTCGGGCAGGCGTTCACGCAGAGCGAACAGCTCTTGCAGAACTCCTCCGCCACCTCCACCCTTCCCTTCGGCGTTTTCGGCGCGTCTGGCATTTCGACCCCTCCTTTATTCCTTTCCTCTCTCCCACGGCGCAAGAATTCGACGTCGCAGGGGCCACAGCAATATTTCCTCCGGCAGCATCGTCGCAACCTCCTCCGCGATACCCCGATCCGCCAGCCCGTAAAACATCGGCAAACCCATCTCCCGGGCGAAATTCCAAACGGTCTCCGTTCCATTCGCACAGATATCCGGCGTAGTACCCAGGCCAAGGTGCGCGTTCGCCACGACTCCGGAGACCTCGAGTCCGCTCGTCGCCTCGAGGCGTCTTCTCATGACGCGCACCTCCTGGAGCGTGCGCGTGTGCGTGCGAAAGGGGTTGATCACGAAGTGCAGGGAGTAACCGGCGGCCTCGATCTCCGGCTCGAACTGCTTGAGGGCCAGTCCGCCCTGTGCGTCGCCGCCGACGTCGAGCACGGTGCGGACCGACCGGTCCGCGACGCGCGTCCGGATGACGGGGTTCAGATACGTAAGATCCCCCCAGCGTGTATCGCCGGGGGGAGTCAGCACGGAGAGATTTTCTTTTTCTACTTCGCCGGCGACCGAGCGCAGGCAGAAGTACGGGTTGATAATGTCCATGTCGGCCAGCACCACAGGGGCACCCGACCGGGCGAGGACGTCGGCGAAATCCATGACCCACTCGGTCTTGCCGGAGCCAAGAGCGCCGGTCACAGCGACGACCCGCGGCCACTCATAACGCCCTGCGAGATCGTCCTTGCCCTGCAGACGGGGAATGGGAACGTTCATGACAAAGCCTCCCGTATGATTCCACTCGACAGCCATCGATTGATTGCGATTACAGCTTATTTTCAAATTATACTCTCTATGCGGAATTTTCAATCGGAAAAGAATGAGAAAAACTCGAAATAAGTAAAAATGATTAGCGAGGGATCGAATAACGCTATTACAATGCTACGATTACATACAAAAACAGGGGTCGGTGCCCCTCGCCCGGCGCAGGCTTCGACAAAGGACGCTCTTCTGGGGGTTCCCTTCGGCTCCGCTTGCCTCGGCTACGCTCAGCGCAAGCAGCACACGATGGATGTATAAGGCGATAGGAAGCAAAAGGAAAATATTGGGGCCTGGAGTTGGCAGAAATATCGAAATCGCGGATCACCACCGTTCCCTGCTTGTGCTGAGCGCAGCCGAGGCAAGCGGAGCCGAAGCGCGCGATCCAACACCCGCGCGATCAGATTGATTTAATCACTCATACGCCTTCGCCCGCTCCTCGCCGCGCAACACGCGCAACGCCCCCTCCGCGAGGGCCCGCATCTCGTCCTCGCCGGGGAAGACCTCTACAGGCGCGATCCAGGAGACGGCGCGATCGACGGTTCGGCAGAGCTCTTCGTTGTAAGCGAGGCCACCGGTGAGCAGGATGGCGTCGACCTTTCCCTCGAGCACGACGGCGCAGCCGCCGATGGCTTTGCCGAGCTGGTAGCAAAAGGCGTCGAAGACGAGCTTCGCTTTTTCGTCGCCTTGCGCGACTTTCTCCATGATCTCGCGAAAATCGTTGGTGCCCAGGTGTGCGACGAAACCGCCGCGGCCGATCAGCCGCCTTGTAATCTCCGCCTTCTCGCTCGTTCCGGAGAAGCAGAGATCGACCAGCTGCGCGACCGGAACGCTGCCCGCGCGCTCCGGCGACATGGGGCCTTCGCCGCCGAGCGCGTCGTTGACCTCGACGACGCGGCCTTTTTTATGGGCGGCCACGGAGACGCCGCCACCCATGTGACAGACGACGAAGTTGTAATCCTCCGGCTTGCCGCCGCGTTTCGCCGCTGCGCGGCGTGCGACCGCCTTCTGGTTGAGCGCGTGGAAGATCGACTTGCGCGGCAACTCCGGCAGGCCGGAGACGTGCGCGACGTCGGTCAGCTCATCCACCACGACGGGGTCGACGATGAACGCGGGCCTGCCGTGCGCCTGCGCGAGTCTTACGGCGATGGGGGCGGCGAGGTTGCTGGCGTGCTCGCCCCACTTGCGGCTCTTCAATTCTTCCACCATGACCTGCGAGATTTCGTACGTCCCGCCCTCCATCGGGCGCAGCAGACCGCCGCGCGCGACGAAGGCGCCGATCGCGGCGATCTCCTCGCCCCTCGCCGCAAGCGCCTTCAAAATTTCCTGGTAGCGAAACTCCTCCTGGTCCGTGACGTGCGCGTACTGCGCCAGCATCCCGGCATCGTAACGCTGCGTCTCGCTCCAGCGCTCGGTTTCGCTCTCGAACAGGGCAATCTTGGTACTGGTCGAACCGGGGTTGATCGCAAGTATGACTGTACTTACCATCGGCTGTCACTCTCCATCCTAAAACATCTCCGCGAGATTCAGGTTCCCGCTCACGAAAAGATCCGCTTCCCTGGAAAAAGCCTCGTATCGCCTCAACTTTTTCTTGAACTTCTGCGGATCGTGGCGATAAATGCCCATGATCAAGGAGTGTATCAGAGCGAAGACGCCAGCGAAAGGGTCCATCAAGATGAGATATTTGTGCGGAATGAGGAAAAAGCTGTCCATGAAGGGCACGATCGGAGAGAGCAGGCTGTCCGTGATACCGATGTTGTAGACGCCCCTCTTGTCCATGATTTCGACGATGCGCTGCGTCTCCTTCGGGTAGCGGGGAAAGCTGAAAACCAGCGACGCCGACCGGGGTCCGAAGCGATCCGCACAGGTGACCAGCGAGAAAGCGGCATTGTTGAGCACGTGCAGGTGATCCAGATAGAGGCCCATGTAGGTCGCGATAAAATTGGCCAGAAAATCGTGCGGCGAGCAGGCGACAATCCAGACCTCGTCCGCGCTCACCAGCCGCTCGACGGAGGCCGCAAACGAACTCTCGTCGATCAGCCCCAGGGCCTCCTCCATCAGCGACATCTCCAGGTTGAAGACCGCCCGGTAGCCCTGCTCGTCCTGTTTGTTCTGGTCGTCGAGAAAACAGAGGTGGGATGAAACTTTGTCGTGATTGTAGTCGCGTACGCCCTGCTGAAACTGCGCAAAATTGTCGTAACCGAGTGCGTAGACGAAGCGGGTGACGGTCGCCTCGCTGACGCCGGTCGCTCGCGCGACCTGTTTTGCGGTCAGAAACGAGAGATCCTGCACGTTATCGACGACGAATTTGGCGATGATTTTCTGTTTCTTGCTCAACGAGTTCAAGCATTTTTTCAGTTCATCTATGATCGACATTCCATCAACACCTTCAGTGCGTCTTTTCGGCTAAAGCCATAACAATTCCGATATTCCCTCATTTTACGCCCAAAATCAAGCGTGGTAACCACATGGAGAGCCCCGGCAGATAGGTCGTGATCATCAGCACCGGCAACCAGCCGAAGAGGATAAACTTGAAAGTCGGACTCAGCATGTCGCTGATCGAAGCCTTCCCAACGCTGCTCGAAAGGTACAGGAGCGGCGCGCAGGGTGGGGTGATGTTCCCCATGCCGAGATTGACGCCGACGATGGCGGCGAAGTGAACAGGGCTCACCCCGATCTCCTGGATAATGGGAATCAGGATGGGGGTGGCGAGCATACAGGCGCTGGCGTCGTCCATCAGCATCCCCATGATCACCATAAAGACGTTGAGCATGAGCAGGATCGCATACTTGTTGGTCGAGATCGAATAGAGGAACTCCAGGACGCGCCCCGGCATATCCTCCATGATGTAGATCCGACTCAGGATCATGCAGCAGAAGAGCATGATCATGATGCTCCCCGTAGAAGTGGCCGCGTCGATCAACGTCTCCCCGAGCCCCTTGAGCGTGATACCGCGATACAAAAACATACCGACCGGCACCGCGTAGACAACTGCGACGGCGGACGCCTCGGTAGGGGTCATGATGCCCGAATAGATGCCACCCAGCACGATAACCGGCATCAGAAGGGCGGGGAAGGACTGTTTTGTCTTGCCGAAGAAGGAGAGCTTCTGTCCCTGCATCTCGGCTATCTTCGCAAGCGAGATGTTGGAGTCGTCCTTCAGGATGTAGCAGTTGATGACGGAGAAGAGCGTGGTGAGGATGATCCCCGGGACCACCGTGGCGAGGAAACTCGCCAACACGGACTGCCCACCCACCCACGAGTAGAGAATCATGATCGCGCTGGGCGGGATCAAGAGGCCCAACACGGCCGAATTCGCCATGAGCGCCGCAGAATACCCTCTGCTGTATCCCGCTTTTTCGAACCGCGGGAACATGATCGAGCCGACGCAGGTCAACGTCGCGCAGGCGCTGCCCGTAACGGAACCAAAGATGGCGCACGACACGACGCCGACGACGCCGAGACCGCCCTTTAGCTTCGTCGCGAAACCGTCCGCGAGACCGACCAGCTTGTCCGCGATGTTTCCCTTCTCCATCACACCTCCCGCGATCACGAAAAGTGGTATCGCGAAGAGCACCGACGTGCTGATCTTGCTGATGCCATAGGGCAGCATGAACGTCGACTCATAGTCGCCGGTAAAGATAAAGAACATCGTCGAAGTCAGAAACGCAAACGGAACCGGCACCCCGATCACCAGGCAGCCGAAAAGCAGCACGAGTCCAATGAATACCATCGCTCAACCTTCCTCCTCGTCCGGCTCGTCCTCTTTCCAGAACAACACCCAGCAAAAGGCCTTGAAGCCGTACAGTGCCATCAGGAAAAAGCTCAGGTACACGGGGATGTACTCGAAAATCAACGGCAATTTCCAAACCGCGGTCCGAGGCTGCCGCAGGAGGGCGTGCGAAATCATGTCCGTCCCCCAGTAAAAAAACGTGGCGGCGACGACGAATGTGATGGCGGTGGCGACGATCGCCGCGATCTTGCGCAGTTTGAAACTCTTCACCATCGCCTGTACAATATCGGCGGTGATCTGGGAACCGCGATAGCTCGCGTAAGCTGCGCCCGTAAAATAAAGCCACATGGCGATGAACATCTCGATCTCTTCGATGGCGTAGAGGTCAGTCTTCAAGATATACCGGAAAAAAACGCCGACCGATATGAGCAACGGCAAGGCGGTAGCTGTCCCCATCATGATGAACCGTTCGACCGCCAGCAGCACCCGCTCGATTTTTCCCACCGTTCCCGACATATGATCGCCCTCCTCTCCACTCCGCGGGTAAATGAAGAGGCTCTCCCTTTTCGCTTGACAAGGCAAGAGCCCCGCGTACTCACACTCTTTCGAAAATACTGCCCATACCAGCTTTACTGCGCGTAGTTCTTCACGAGGCCCTCGGCGAGCTCCTTGCCGATCAGCTTGTCGAGCTTCGGCCACAACGTCTTGCGAATGTGCTTCACGGTCGGCTCCAGCTCCTTGCTCGTGTACGTGAAAACTTTGATGCCGTGCTCCTGCATTTTTTTTGCATACTCGGTGTCGTCCTTCTCCGCCAGCGCAAAGCTCTTGTCTGCGGCCTTCGAGACGGCGTCCTGCAACACCTTTTGCTGTTGCGGGGTCAGCTTCGCCCACGATTTCTTGCTCATGATGAATTGCTCGGTCTCGATATAGGTGTTGAGCGCGTAGTAGTACTTGATGACGTCGCGGAAACCAAGATAATTCAGGTTTGCCGTGCCGCCCCACCACCCCTCGCAGACGCCGGTCTGCATACCGGTATAGAGATCCGCATACGGGATGCTGACCGTGCGATAACCCATCGCGTCGATAAACATCTTCGCAATCTCGATGTTGGGGATGCGGCACAATACCCCCTTCGGAACCGTGGGGTCGAGCGGCTTGGCCGGTTCTTTGGTCAGTCCAAGCCCTCCGAATCCGTCCAGAAAAATCCCCAGGTACTTGACGTCGAGCTTGTCGTGAATTTCCGTGACCTGTTTGACGAGCCAGCCCTTGGGATCGAACATCTTGCGCGCCCCTTTGTAATCCGATGCAAGGTACGGGACGATGGTGATCTGGTGACGGGCGTCAAACTGTGGCGATATGGAGCAGAGCGCCATGTCGATGGTGCCCTTGGAGATTTCCTCGTACACGAGAGTATAGTCGCCCAGCTGATTGGCCGGGAAGACTCTGATTTTAACCTCGCCCTTCGTCCCCTTGTCCACCTCGGCGGCAATCTCCTTCATAACCTTGGTCGCGATATGATCCGCGGGGCTCTGACCGGCAAACTTCAGCGTAATCGCCGCCATTGCTCCGGAGGACGTCAGTAATGAGAAAAAGAGCGCCAGCGCGATCGATATGCCCACTTTCCGTTTCATTTTCTCTCGAAACCTCCCCTTTTTTCATCTCGCCTCTGTATTTGTAGTTCCGCTCAGAGGGGCATGATCTTTCCAAGGCGCTTTTTGACGATGTCGTCGAGCACGGGCCTGGACATGATGGCATCCTCGATCGCCATGCCGACGTTGTTGTCGACGATCAGCTCGTCCTTGCGCTCTCTGCCCCTCTTGATGCCGGCGGCCACCTCGCCGGTCTCGCCGTAGATCTTCGGCAGGCCGTCCGGATAATAGCCGTAATGCACAAAGAGTTCGTGCTCGTCGATGCTGTCGCAGAGATACTTGTCCGCGCGCTTCATGGTGGCATCCTCGTAGAGAGAGTGCATGTCGCACATGAGAATCGTCTGCCCCTTCGAGACCCAGGCGTCCCTTACCTGCGGAGTCGGGACGGAGGTGATCGCCGTCGCCGAGGCGACGACCTCCGACGACTTCACCAACTCCTCGATCGATTTCGCCTTTACGATCTTCGCGCGTTGATTCGGCTGACAGAGGGCGATCAGTTCGTCCATGGCGGGCGCATAGTTGTCGTAGATATAGATGGTCTCCAACTTGGGGAGAGGAAGGTCCATGATGCGGCAGTGTTCTTTTCCCTGCACACCGCAGCCGATCATGCCAAAGGTGGTCGCGTCGGTATTCGCCAGATATTTCGCCGCCACGGCCGAGACTGCCGCGGTGCGCACCTGCGTGATCCACGCCGCGTCCATGATGGCGATCGGCCACCCCGACTCGTGGTCGTTGTAGACGATCAGTGCGGAGGTCTGGTTCAACCCGAAACGATCCCGGTTCTCGGGGAAACAGCTCCCCCATTTGATCATCGCGACGAACTCGTCTTTGACATACGCGGGCATCGCGTGCATCAGGGTGTTCTTTTGGGACACAGGGTGAATCCCGATCTTGGCCGGCATCTCACAATCTTTACGTCCGTGGATCGCGAGGGCCTTTTCCGTCTCTTTGAACACCTCTTCGCGCGCGATACCCAGGCTCTCCACTTCGCTGCGAGTGATCCAGAGGCACTCCCTGCCTATCTTCACATACTCGTTGATCCAAGCTCTGTACTCTGCGCTGTTCATCTCCCGCTCCTCCTTCAATGGCGATGCGTTGTTATTTCGTACTCTTCCACAGAGGAAGCTTGATGCCGATGCCATTCTCCAGGGCCGCGTCGAAGACCGCCCTGGCGCACATCATATCCTCCACGGCCATGCCGACGTTGTTCGTCACGATCAACTCGTTTTTGTTCGTCCGGGCAGGTTTCAATCCACAGAAAGCCTCGCCCGTTTCCCCCGTGATCACGGGCAAACCCCACGGGTAGTAGCCGTAGCCCTTGAGCAGCTCGTGCTGCTCGATGCTGTCCACATAATATTTATCCGCGCGTTTGTAAATCGCATCCTCATACACCGAGTGGCAATCGCAACAGACCAGCGTCTGCCCCCCCGAAACCCACGCGTCCTTAACAAACGGGGAGGGCTTGTGCGCGATCGGGACGGCGGATGCGATAACCTCGCAACTCTTGACAAGCTCTTCTGCGGAGGCAGCCTTGACGATCTTCGCTTTGACGACGGGCGAACACTCTGCGATCAAACGCTCCGCCGCCGCTTCGTAGAGGTCGTAAACATATATTTTTTCAAGCCTCGGGAGGGCTTTTTCGATCATCTTGACGTGCGCCCTGCCCTGAATGCCGCAGCCGATCATGCCAAACGTCGTCGCGTCGAGATTGGCGAGATACCGGATGCTCACCATCGACACACCCGGTGTGCGAACCTCCGTAATCCACGTGGCGTCCATCATCGAAAGCAACAATCCCGACTCGGGGTCGTTGTAGAGAATCTGACAATTCGTCGGCGTTATATCCGGGAACCGCTGGTTGTTGGTCGGGAAATTGCTCCCCCATTTGATCCCGCAGGCCATATTGTTCGGAAGATAAGCGGGCATGGCATGCATCAGAGAATCCGGTTGCGGATGAAGTCCTATCTTTGCGGGCATTTCCACTTCCCTCTTGCTGTAAGCGACCATCGCCTTCTCGTCAAGCCCAATAATCTCGTCGACAGAAAGGCCGGTGGCCTTACAATCACCCTCGCTCAGATAAAGAAATTCATGCCCGATATTTAAATACTTCAAAATCCAGTTGCGATATTCCATTTTGTCCATGACAATGCTTCTCCTCTCTAATTAGTATTTGGATATCAAACCTTCTTTTTTAACATATGATGAAATTATCTCTTCATTCGAGATTAGCATTGGGCTCATGGACTGTCAAGTATCGTTTGGGAATACAGAGGAAACCTTTATAAATAAAAGATCGGTCGATTTTGCAATCGACCGATCTTTTATTCGGTATTTCCAAGACTAAGATGAGAAAAATAGATCACTATACGCTTTCAACAGCGAACGATTGGATTTACAAATCCACCCCACCTTTAATCTCCACGACAACTCTGGCAAGCGCGGCGGAAAATCGTCCCAGCAGAGCTTCCAGCTCGTGAACGCCAGCGAACGTCGCGGCGGCCATCTCCAACTCGCGGCTGACGCCACTCAACTCCTCTGCCGCCAAGTTCGAGCTCATAGCCTTCATCGAGCGGGCCATCTGCTGCACTTTTCCGTAGTTCCCCTCGCGGATCGCCTCTTTGATCCGTTCGTCGTAGTCGTGATAATCCGTATAGAAACGGCCCAGCATCTTCTCATACAGACCCCTGTTGCCGCCGAAGCGGTCGAGGGCCGCCTGCACGCGAAAGACCTCGGCCCTCGGGCCTCCCTGCAGAGCTGTCTCCGAACGCACTTTCTCCACGTCCCAGCTCCATTTGATCAGGACCTCTTTCAGCTGATCGACGTCCACGGGTTTGGAAATGTAGTCGTCCATGCCGGATTCGATGCACCTCTGCCGGTCGCCGACCATGGCGTTCGCCGTCATCGCGATCACCGGTATCTCGGGATTGCGGACGGCGGAGTCGGGCCGGCGCAGAAGCTCGGTCGCGCGGTAGCCGTCCAGCTCCGGCATCTGACAGTCCATCAAGACGATATCGTAATCTCCGGCGCCGAGGGCTTCCAGCGCTTTTTTGCCGTTCTCCGCCACGTCGACCGAGTGCCCCATCTTCTCCAGCAGGTCCTGCGCCACCATCTGGTTGATCGGCTCGTCCTCCGCCAGGAGGATCTTCATGGGTTTCATTCCGCCCTCGCCGATGCGGGGCTTTTCGATTTCGGCAACCTCGCTTCCCGCCGCCCCGTTGTACTTGCGCATGAACCGCGCGAGCGCGCCGGTGTTGATCGGCTTCGATATGAAACCGACCACGCCCTCCAGATCGAGCGCATCCTGAGGCGCCGGCCCTCCCAGCGTAGCGAGCAGGCCGAACTTGCAATCCTTGTTCTGCGTAAAGCGCCGGATCATCTCGATGCACTCGGCGGCGGAGAGACCGGCGGCCTCGAAGTCGATCAGCGCCAGCGGATATGGTTCGCCGTTGGGGGCGTTCCCCAACAGGGCGTTCAACACCTCTCCGAAGGTGAGGGCCTCCACGACCGTGGCTCCCCACGACTCCAGCGTCTGCCGCAGCGTCTTGCGAGAGAGGGGCATGTGCTCGAAGATCAGGATCGGACCGCCGACGACACGCACCTCCTCGCGCTCCACCTCCGTCGGCTGCCGGTGCGGATAATCGAGGCGCACGGTGAAGAAAAAAGTCGACCCCTTGCCTGCGGTGCTCTGGGCCTCGATCGTCCCATTCATCAATTCGACCAGCTTTTTGCTGATCGAGAGACCGAGCCCCGTGCCGCCAAATTTGCGCGTGATGGACGAGTCGGCCTGCGCGAAGGGGTTGAACAGATCGTGCAGGCGGTCCTGCTCGATGCCGATGCCCGTGTCGCGCACCTCGAAGTGCAGCACCGGGCGCGCGGCTCCGCCCACGACCTCCTGCTTGTACGAGCAGTAGACGACGACCTCGCCCTTCTGTGTGAATTTGATCGCGTTGCTGACGATGTTGATCAAAACCTGGCGCACCCGGCTGGGGTCGCCCCGCAGAAGGGGCGGTACGTTGCGATCCACGATCAGGCCGAGCTCGAGCCCCTTCTCGTGCGCGCGGAAGGCGAGCATCTCGCACGCCTCCTCGATCATATTGCGGGGCGCGAAGTCGACCGACTCCAGCGACAGCTTGTCGGCTTCGATCTTGGAAAAATCGAGAATGTCACCGATCACCGTCAACAGCGCGTCGGCACTGTTACGGATCGTCTCGGTGTACTTTCGCTGCAGCGGGCTCAAGGGAGTATCCAGCAGCAGGGCGGTGAGTCCGATGACGCCGTTCATCGGCGTGCGGATCTCGTGGCTCATGTTGGCGAGAAATTCGCTCTTCGCCTTGCTGGCAAGCTCCGCCGCCTCCAGCCGCCGATGTTCCGTAATGTCGCTGAAAAAACCCTCCACGATGCTGAAGTTGGGGTCGTCCTCACGCACCTCGACGACGCGGCTTCGCTCCCAGATCCAGCGGACTTCGCCGCTCTTGTGGATGATGCGGAAGGTCGTGTCCAGTGGCTTGTCGACGAGAAGGGAGGCCTGGTTGTCAACGCAGAGCCTCGGAAGGTCTTCCGGATGAACGATGTCGAAAAAGCAAAGCTTGTTGTTGCCCACAATGTCCTCGGGGGGATAACCGGTCATCTCGAGACAGCCCTCGCTCATGTACTCCATCGTGAACGTGGGATAGTCGTTGCGGCAGCGGAACGCCGTGCCTGGGAGATTTGAAATGAGCGTACTCATGCGGCGCTCGCTCTCGTAGACGCGGGCGCTCTCCATCGCGATGACGACGAAGTCCGCCACGGACGCGCCGAAGGCTTGCTCCTCCAGCGTCCAGTAACGGGGGCTGCCCGTGTGCTCGATGCAGACGACGCCGACGAAATCGCCGCCGACGCGGACCGGGCAATCGAGAAGGGCTTGTATGCCGTCGAGGCTGTAGTCGGCCGCCATGCTCGGCAGGATCGTGTCCGTCGCCGTATCGGGAATGGCAATGTTGCGCTCCGTCTCGAGAAGGGAGATGTATTGCGGGTATTTGTCCAGCCCGAACGAATCGTCGATGTAATGTTCGTGGCGCCTGTTGTCGTAGATCATCTCATTGCAGAGTTCGGACTTGCCGAGGCGCCAGATGCCGACCCGTGCTGCTCCGAGGGTCTTGGCGGCAATCTCGGTGATCAGGCGGGCGGCGTTCTCGAAGTTGCCCGCCATCAATTCGGGAGCCCCGCTCAGCTTTCGCAGGGCCTCGCGCCTGTCCGCTTCCGCCTTCGCGCTCATGAGACTTGCATTGTCGTGGAGCGCCACGGCAAAAGCTCGCTGTCCCTCCCACTCGACCGCCATCACGTGCAGTTCGCCGCACCAATTGCCGATCCGAACGGCGGGAATCACATAGTTCCCCATCCCGTCGTCCAGAGCCGGGAGCGCGCAGTACTTCAACACCGCGTCTTCTTTCAACAGCAGGTCGGCCAGAGGGGGGCAGGTCTCGCCCATCTCCGGGGGCCAGATCTCCTTCACGAAAGAAGCCGATCGCCAGAGTAACGTGCCGTCTTCGGCCAGGACGATGACAACAGGCTCTTCTAGAAGTTTCAGGAAAGGAACGAAATTGGCGGCATCCGTCATGTCTTTTCTCCTTCTTCCAGGTTCACCGATTGCACAGCAATTTCTATACTCTCACGCAGCGAAATTGTCGCTGGAGCGATTCGATCAGCCTCTCCCCAAATCTCACTCGGTCGCAAATTTGTCATATAAAATATCGACGTGCCAAAGGTATGAATTTACGATACAGGCTGCAACTTCTATTGTCAATCAAAGCGAAATCGAAACAATCGCCAAGCGCGCACAAAAAAACAGCTGCCGAAAAAAATTCGGCAGCTGTTTTTTCTTAATTTCTATTCCTTCGCCTCTTCTTCTTTCCTTCTCTTGCGCTCCGCTCTCATGCTGACCTTCTTGGCGTGCGGATCGCCCCGGGTGGGAACGATGCAGATGAATGCGAAATCCTCGTCTCCGATATTGCGGAATTGGTGCTCCTTTCCGCTGGGCACCCGCGCCCAGTTGCCGTTCGCCAGGTCGTAGCGCTCGCCCTCCACCTCGACCTCGCCGTGCCCGCCGAGCGACAGCGCGAGGTGATCCCATTCGTGCGCGTGCCAGGGGATCGACGCCCCCTTCGGTAGAACGAAATGCCGCATCACATAGTCGTCCCAGAAAGCGTCCGGCCCGAAAATATTCCGCTTCGTCACGCTCGGCGCCAGCGCCGACGCGTCCAGCGTCTCGATGTCGACGATCCTGCCCCAGTTCTTCTCCCGCAAAAAAATCACCTCCGTAAAAGAAACGGACCATGGGCTCCGCCCCACATCCCGCAAGGGGATATTGTCCCCTTGACCCCATTATAAATTATGGCTGCGCGTTGCGCAGCCATAATTTCGTAACGGGGTCAAGGGGACGATGTCCCCTTGCGGGGTGTGGGGCAGCGCCCCACGGTTCCGGTTTTATTATTTCTTCATCGCCGCTTTGATCTTGTCCGGGGTCAGCGGCAGCTCTTTGACGCGGGCTCCGCAGGCGGCGAAGACGGCGTTGCCGATGGCGGCGTGCGGCGAGGAGAGCGGCATCTCGCCGGTGCCGGAGGCGCCGAAGGGCCCATGCGGGCGCGGCGTCTCGATGTGAATCAGCTTGAGGTCGTCGGTGATGTCCTTGACGTACGGGAAGCCGCAGGTGACGAGGTTGTTGTACTTCGTCTCGTCGAGGAAGTCCTCGGTGAGCGCGAGGCCGACGCCCTGTGCGATGCCGCCGAACTGTTGCCCGTCGACGACGAGGTAGTTGTTGATGACGCCGACGTCGCCGACGAGGGTGAAGCTCTCGACGTGCGCCTTGCCGGTCTCGGTGTCGACGGAGACCTCGGCCAGGTTGATGGCGAACATATGGGCCATGAAGGGATAGCCCTGTCCGGTCTCGGGGTCGTTGCCGCTGCACTCGACCACGTTGCCGTCGTTGTCGACGACCTGCGTCTTGTAGGTGGCCTCGTAGTAGAGCTCCTTGCCCTCCTTGACCATTTCGTCGTAGGCGCGATAACTGCCGTCGGGCTTGCGCATCGCGTCGAGCAGCATGTTGCAGCTCATGACGATGGCGTTGCCGACCATGTTCTGGCAGCGGCTGGCCGCCGCCGCGCCGCTGTTGGGCGCCTTGGCCGTGTCGCTGCAGACGAGCTTGATGTTCCGCGGGTCGACGCCGATCGGACGCAGCGCCTCGTGCGCCGTGCCGACGCAGCCCATGTCCGCGCCCTGGCCGTGATCCTCCCAGGTGTTATAGATGATCACGCCGTCCTTCGTGAGTTCGACCGCGCTGGCCGCTTCGTCCGCGCCATCGTCGTTGGAGTTGTAGATGCTGAACGACACGCCGACGCCGTACTTGAGCTTGCCGCCCGCGGCGTTCTTCTTCGCCACGCGCGCCTTCATCTCCTCGTAGACCGGGCGCGCTGCCTCGATCATCTTCGGGAAGGGATAGACCTCGAACTTTTGCCCACTGGGGGAGGTGCCGCCATCCTTCATGATGTTGCGCACGCGGAACTCGAAGGGATCGATGCCCGCCTCGTGCGCCAGCATGTCGACCGCCGTCTCTCCACCCCAATAGGTCTGCGGACCGCCGTAGGCGCGAAACGCCGCCGACCAGCGCTGGTTCGTCCAGACGGTGTAGCCGACTCCCTTGAGATTCTGCACGTCGTAGGGCGCGAGGAAGAACTGGATGCCCTTGTTCATCAGGTCCTGGCTCGACTCGGAGTACGGGCCGTGATCGACGAACCACCTGTGCTCGCCGCCGACCATCTTGCCGTCCTTGTCCGCGCCGATGCGGATGTTCATGAGGAAGGGGGAGCGCTTCGGCGTACGTGTGATGTGCTCCTTCATGTCGAGGCGCATGTAGACCGGGCGGTCCTTGCAGGCGATGACGCAGATGGCGAGCAGGTACTCGTTGGTCGGGCCGACCTTGTAGCCGAAGGTCGCGCCCATGTTGTTCTGGATGACGCGGATGCCCGACGGCGGCACGCCGATGCCGCGCGCGATCATGAGCTGGTGGCGATAGACGCAGATGCTCTTCGTCTGCAGGCAGACGCGGCCCTCCTCGTCGTAGTAGCCGTAGCCGCAGTCGGTCTCGAGCGTAAGGTGCGGCTGGCGGGAGCTGTAGAAAGTGTCCTCGACCTTAAACGCCGCGCCGTCGATGAGACTCTTGGGATCCTGACCCTTCTGATAGGGACGTTTGTTGAAGGCGTTGCGGATGCCGTCGATGCCCTCGATCTCGTCGTAGACGGGGATCGCGTCGGGCGCCATGGCCTGGTGGATGTCGACCATCTCTTTGAGCTGCTCCAGCTCCACTTTGACGGCTGCCGCTGCCGCGCGCGCCTGCGCCTCGGTGTCCGCGCAGACGACCGCTACGCACTCGCCCCACTGGCGGATCTTATCGCCCTCGGGGACGATCATGCGGCGCTCCCAGCCGTCGGTGGTCGTGGTGGGACTGCCGACCTGGCCGCGGATTCTGTTGGTGCCTTTGTTGGCGGCAATGTCCTTCGCCGTCACGATCTTGTAGACGCCGTCCATCTTCTCGGCGGCGCTGAAGTCGATCTTCTTGACGATCGCGTGACGCGACTGCGTGACGACGGGGACGGCGAAGAGCGTGCCCTTGGGCATCCTAAGGTAGTCGTCGTCGCCGTAGTCGAAGGTGCCGGTCGCCTTGTAGATGGCGCTCGGGCGCGGGTATTTCGAATTCCAGACCTTTTCGCCCGGCAGCATGCGCTTCGCGAGGTCCTCGAGGCTCTTCTCGCCGCGCAGTACTTCCGCCGCCTCCATGACGGCGTCGGTGATCTGGATGTAACCGGTGCAGCGGCAGGTCATGAAGTTCTTCTGGAACGCCTCGCGCACTTCCTCGCGCGTCGGTTTCGGATTCTTGTCGAGCAGGTCCTTCGCCACGATGATGAAACCGGGCGTGCAGAAACCGCACTGGATTGCGCCGCCCACGATGAACGCCAGCTGTAGCGCGTGGGGCGCGGTCGGCGTGCCGACGCCCTCGATCGTGAGGATATTCGCGCCCTCGGCCACGGCCTTCCAGCGCGTGATACACGCGCGCACGACCTTGTCGTCCAGCACGACGTTGCAGACACCGCACTGGCCGCAGTTGCAGCCTCTCTTGGTTCCCGTCATGCCCTGCTGCTCGCGAATGACTTCCAGCAGCGTGACCTCGGGATCTGCGACAATTCTCTTCGGGATGCCGTTGATGAAGATGCTCTTGACGTGGAACTGTTTTTTCTCTGCCACTTACAACTCCCCTTTCCTGACTTGGCCCCAGGGACCGGACTTGGCGAAAGGGGACGAGACGCAATAGGAACAGACGACACGGGATCATCCGCCCTGCCCCCTTTCCGAACGCGGGAGGCCCATCCGTTTCCGGATGAACCCTGGCTCCCCGCCATGAGGGCGACGAACGCCGACCTTTTAGGCAGAGGAGCTCGGAGGTTTTTAGCGATGACCGATCGGGCGATCGATCATGAATAATGTATACGAGATTCTGTGTTTTGACAAGCGGAATGAACTACCTGACACTTCGTTGCATAGACAGAGCCAGACCGAGCACACCATCAAAAACGGGGCCGTCTTTCGACAGCCCCGTTGCGCGTTACGCCAAAATACCGCTATTGGTCGTATTCCGCCGCTGTGTACATATTGTCCGCAGTGGCGATACCCAGAAGAGCCAGCAGATGATCGCCCACGTAAAGCCGATCGTCGTAGGGCGCGTGGTAGAGCGATGTAATGCTGTCCTCTTGGGATGCCGAGACATTGACGATCACCGGCATGTCTTCATCCATCCACGCGGCGACGTCGGTCCTCGGCCGCCCCACGTAGTTGTCATTGCCCGGGCTCGTGGTCGGGGTATTCATGGTAAGGGTGGCTCCGGGACTGAAACCGGCGCCGTCCTGACCCCAGGGGTGATGCCTGCCCTGGTTCGAGTCCAGAAGAAGACCCACAAGGGGCGCCAATTTGGTCGACATCCTGGCCGAAAGGGTGATGTCGCCGGTTCCCTTGCCAAAGGTGGAGTCGGTGTGGAACACGGCCTTAACCTTCTCCTTGCCCCGAGCCGCAAACCACGCGGCTGCGGTCTTCGCGCCGTTCATGCCCGACTCTTCCGCGCCGTCAAGAATGAAAACCAAGCTGCGCTTGGGCCGGTTCCCGGCGGATGCCATCATGGCCGCGTAGCGCGCGGCAATCATATTAGCCGTGCTGCCGCCGCCGTTATCGGCGGCGCCGGCGCACATATACGGACCGGCAAAGCCGCAGTGGTCGAAATGGGACATGTAGATTACGTACTCATCGGGGAATTCGCTTCCTCTTACCACGCCCACCACGTTCATCGCTTTGGCGTTCACTTTTGTCTGCGCGACAGTGCCGATTTCAATTTCAATTCGATCGTCGAAGTTGAAGGAATTCGTCGCGATGGACGCGTCATAGTTCTTGTCGTACGCGCCGCCAGCAGCGCCTGCCTTGCTGTTGGGACCTCTGAAAAGATCCTGCGTCGCCTGGTAAAGGAAGTGCGCGTAGTCGGGCACCGCCCCTTTCCCATCGCCAAAGTCCTTCATCGGAACAGTGCGTACCGCGCCGCCGCCGCCCTCCGCCGGCTGCCGAACAGCTCTCGCGCGGGCAATCAGATCCGTAAGGGTGCGCTTTGTGCCGCCGGAAGCCGCCTCGATCTCAAGCTGTTTCGCAAAGAGATCGTTCAACAACCTGCTGTCGCCGGTGCCATTGCTGTAAGTGGTTTCACTCACGGCACCGGTGCTCGTATCGCGGCCGATATTCCCCACCATGGCAATCTGAAACGCATTTTT
The DNA here is from genome assembly GCA_031549185.1 of Synergistaceae bacterium. Classification (GTDB taxonomy): domain Bacteria; phylum Synergistota; class Synergistia; order Synergistales; family Synergistaceae; genus JAVBQG01. The sequence continues at coordinate 52,584 of JAVBQG010000006.1, forward strand.
GCCTACAGACGGCTGGTAGCGGATGTTGGGGTTGACAACCATCTGATTGTAGAGCACGCCCGCGGCGTTTCGCTGCCTGGCGACCCCGACTTTGACATAGTGTTCGTCATGGCGTATCCAATCGTTGCCGACAGTGTATTTATAATCCGCAGGCTGAAGTTCGCCGCCCAAAATGGGAGTGGGCCGGTAATCCACGTTGCTCAGGCCGTTGGGGGTGGCGTTCCTGAAGACGACGACGCGATCCGCGATGTCCAGAGGAGTTTTATCGGGGTAGTCGGTAGCAGGGTCGGCTCCGGAGTCCCACGTCAGGCTCACATACTCGTTGAAGTCGTTGCGATACACGGTTTTTGGGTTGATATGGGCAAATTCGCCGTTGGCATAGGTATTGGCGGCAGTCGCGTCGATGCCGTAGCCCAGGAAAGTAACCTTGCCTCTGACCGTTCCGTTGTTGGTGCCATGGGCCGACAGGACATCCTTGACGAACCTGTCGTCGATATAGTCACCCTTTGCGGTGGATTTCCAGACCTGCCCGTCGACTAAAATACTGATCACCGGCGATTTTTCGATCGGCATGCTGTAAGAGACGGCAAAATCCTGGAAGTAACTGCCGTCCAGCGGCTCGAGGCCCCAGTCCTTGAAGTTCGCCGCTGCCCAGAGGGCGGCCCTTTCATAGCCTATATCTCCGGTCATCCTGCCCCGGAAATCCTCGCTGGCTATCTGGTTCAGCAGCAGCGAGGCCTGATTTATCCAGGCCTGTTTTTCACTTGTCGTCCAATTGGCCGGATTGGCAGGGAGGACCGCGCCCGGTACGTTGACGATTGGATAGGGGGTTTTGGGGTTGGCAGGGTCCGGCAGGTCGGAGATGTGAGAACTGGAACCTCCGCCGCAACCGCCGCCCACCACTCCGAAGAGCCCAATTAGCGCTAGAATCGCGATCATTCTGAATAACTTTTTCATCTTCATTCTCATGACCATTCCTTTCGCTTCACTCAGGCACAAACACCAGCCACAAGGAGTCGAGCACCAAACTGCCTCACGGTTTCCGATATCCAACTCGATCGGGTCCTCTCCGACGTGTTCGCAAGAGCGCCTCCACTATCACGGAGCAACTTATCGAACACCCGGACGATGGTTTCGACATCACCCCCTTTGCAGATCGCCGAAGGCGTCTATAAACAAGTAATTCCGGTACTAAATCAAATGTCCCATCGTGTTTGATTTAGGAACGGAATTTGCGCGACGTTTTGTGCCGCGCCCAACGCGTGGCGTTGATTTAGAATTGGAATATATTATACAAATGTTATAGCATCTAAAAAAATTACTGTCAACGAGCGTAGGTGTTCCGAACGGAGGGGGCTTCCGCTTTTAAAAATCACCCGCCCTGTCGCAGGGCGGGTGATCTCTCTGGAGATTTTTCGACGCTATGCCATCTCGGCCAATACCTTCGTCAGCTGCCCCCAGAGAACGCCGACGGAGTCGACGCGCAAGCGCTCGCGGGGCGAATGCGCGTCCAGGATATCCGGTCCGACCGACACGGCTTCGAGCGTCCGCCCCGCACCCCCGAAGGCCTCCACGAAAAACCCGCACTCCAGCCCCGCGTGCACGCCCAGACCCTTGAGGCCCTGTCGCTCGAAGGCGCGCTGCACTGGCGTCGGCCCCGCAGGCATCTCCCAAGCGGCGGAGCGGCCCATGGACCTCACCCTCCCTCCGGCCAAGCGCGCCAGATCGTCGATCCGGCTCGTCAGGTCGTCCAGGACGGAGAGAGTCGACCCGCGGGAGAGGAGCGTCAAGCGCGCCAGCCCGTCTTCGATCTTCGCGATGCCCATGTTGCACGAGGTCTCCACGAGAAGTTCCCGGTACGGCCTCTCGCCCATGAGGTCCTTCGTCTGAACGAAACGGAAGACACCCAGCGGCAGAAGGCGCACGACGCGCAGCAGGGCGTCGCGGCTCCCGGCGTCCAGCGCCGGGGTCGACGCGCCGGGGCGTTCGGCGGGATCGACCCGCAGATTCGCCCCTCCGTCCGAGGCGCGGTATTCGTTCCGGAAAATCTTCGACCACGCGACTGACAGCGCCTCGAGCTTTTGGGCCTCTTCCTCGGACGTCAGGCCGACCACGGCGAGGGCCCGGTCGGGGATAGCGTTGTCCGCGCCGCGCCCTTCACCCTGCTCGAAAGCGTAAAGGGCGAAGTCGACCGTCGCCGACGCGAGAAAACGCGCGAGCAGCACGTAGGCGTTGGCGCGCGCCTTGTTGATCTCGATGCCCGAGTGACCGCCCAGCAGGCCCTCCACACGAACCGCCCGATGGACGGTGTATCGATGCGCGTCCGAAGCCGCCGCGAGCGGGAGTTCCAGGAGCGCGCTCACGCCAGCCGCGCTGGAAATATAAACGGTGTTCAGTTCCTCGGCGTCGAGATTGATCAGCGTCCCGCCCCGCAGACGTTCGGGCCTCACGGCCCTCGCCCCCTTCATATCCGTCTCCTCGTCCACGGTGAAGAGCGCCTCCAGCGATGGATGCGTCATATTCGGATCGTCGAGCACCGCCAGGGCCAGCGCCACGCCGATGCCGTCATCCGCACCGAGCGTGGTCCCCTTCGCGGACAGCCAGCCGTCCCGCAGCTCGAACTCGACGGGGTCGAGAGCGAAATCGTGATCTGCATCCGCAGCCTTGACACAGACCATGTCCTGATGCGCCTGAAGAATGACGCCCTTTCGGCCCTCTGCGGGGGCACCCTGCGCCGGTTTCCGGACGATCACGTTGCCGACCGCGTCCCGCTCGCTCTTCAGATTGCGCGCGCGGGCGAACGCCTCCAGGAAATCCACGACCCCGGCCACGTTTCCCGATCCTCGCGGAATGGCCGAAAGGTCCGCGAAAAAGCCGAAGACTCGGGCCGGCTCCATCCCCTGCACCAGGTCATGATTGTTTTTGTCGATGCGCCCGCGGGCTTCCTCGTTCATCGCGCCTCTCCCCCTTCATGCCGGCTCAATACGGCGCCGCCCGCCGGGTCGAACCGTCTACATCGACAATGATAGCAAGTTCCTGTAAATCGGGTACGGCCATATGTCGGAGGCCATCAACAATTCGACAGTGTCGCAGGTCGCCCGGATTTTTTCCATCAAGGGCACGGCCTCGTTCACGATCAGGTCGGCGCGCTCCCGCACGGGAAGCTCGCCCATGCGCGATTTGACCTCGGCAAGAACCGCGGCGTCCTTCAACAGCGTGGCCTTCGCCACGCCGAACTTGCGCAGGAACGCGCGCCAGGGCGCCCCCTCGGGGAACTCGTCGTCGCCCATCGCCGAAAGCGAGTTCTTCTCCAGCACCATCTGCCTCGAGATACCGGGCAGAATGCCCTCGAAGAGCATGTCGTACAGCACGGCCATCTCGACCTCAATCGCGGTGCAGAAACTCTCGACGCGGATTTCGCGAATGACCTCCAGCTCGCGCCTCGTGTAGACGCCGAGCTCCTCCAGCATGGCAACCGCCCCTTCGTCCTTCAGCAGATCGATCGCCTCCGGAATCGATTTCGAGCGAATGAGGCCGCGGCGCGTCGCCTCCTCCACCCAGCTCTGTGCGTAGGCGTCTCCCTCGAAGAGGATATCCCGACTCTCGCGGAAGGCCCAGGCGACCGCCTCCAACGCCGCGTCGAGCGGATCGGCCCCCTCCGCCACGCGGGCTTCGATCTTCTCGGTCACGCGCTTGATCCCCCAGCTCCAGAGCGAGGTCAGCGCGGTGACCGGCCACGAGACTGCCTGAGACGCGCCGGGGGCGCGGAATTCGAACTTGTCGCCGGTGAAGGCGAGCGGCGAGGTTCTGTTGCGGTCGCTGTCGTACGCCGTGATAGACGCCAGCTTCGCGAGGCCGAGGTCCAGCGCCGGCTTCTTCTTGAACTCCGCGCCGCCGCTGCCGAACTCCTCGATCTCCGCGATCATCTTCGTCAGCGCCTCTCCCAGATAGACGCTGACGATCGCGGGCGGAGCCTCGTGCCCGCCGAGCCGATAGAGGTTGCCCGGCGTCGCCGTCGCCGCCTGCAGCAGGCCGAAGTGCTTCGCCACGCCGTACACGAAGCTGGCCAGAAACGTGAGAAAGACCACGTTCTTGCGATGGTTGGTCGACGGCTTGAGCAGGTTGCGCCCCTCGCTGTCGACCATCGAGAGATTTACGTGCTTGCCGCTGCCGTTCATGTCGGCAAACGGCTTCTCGTGGAAAAGGAGGCGCAGCTCGTGTTTGCGGGCGAGCTTGCGCATCGTCTCCATGATGATCTGGTTCTGGTCGCAGGCGAGGTTCGCCTCCGCGAAGAGCGGCGCGAACTCGAACTGGCAGCGCGCGACCTCGTTGTGCCGCGTGGCGACCGTTATGCCGACGCGGGCGAGGTCTCGTTCGACATCCTCCATGTAGGCCAGAACGCGCTGTGGTATTGCGCCGAAGTAGTGATGGTCGAGCTTCTGATCCTTCGCAGGCTGTGCGCCGATCACCGTGCGGCCGCAGAAGCGGATGTCCGGCCGCTGTTGCGCGCGCGGGCGATCGAGGAGGAAGAACTCCTGCTCCGCGCCGACCGTGACCCGCACGTAGCGTACGCCGCGCTGCCCGAAGAGGCGCAACAGTTTCATCGACTGGGCCTCGATCGAGTCGAGCGCGCGAAGCAGCCCCGTCTTGAGATCGAGCGGCGTTCCGTCGTACGAAAGGAAGACCGACGGGATGCAGAGCGTACCGCCCTTGGGGCTCTTCACGATGAAGGCCGGACTGCTGGTATCCCACGCGCTGTAACCGCGCGCCTCGAACGTCGATCGCTGCCCCGCCGAGGGGAAACTTGACGCGTCCGGCTCTCCCTGCATCAGGTCCTTGCCGCGGAACATCTCCAGCGGCGAACCGTCCTCCATCGGAACGGTGAACGCCATGTGTTTCTCCGCCGTGATCTCCGTCATCGGGTGAAACCAGTGGGTCCAGTGCGTCGCGCCCTTGGAGATCGCCCACTCCTTCATCGCCATCGCAACGATCTCGGCGTTGCACGCCTCCAGGGGCCTGCGTCCGTCCATCGCCTCCTCGAGGCTCTCGAAGATATTGCGGGGAAGATGCTCCTTCATCGCCCTCCGATCGAAAACCAGGGAGCCGAATATTTCCCTCACCCGAGCGTACTTTTTCTCGTCAGGCCTCGAACCGCCATCCACCGTGCTACCACTCATCATATCTACACCTCCTTAATATCATGCAAAAAATCCAGAAAATTATCCGCTTGTGCTTCATTATAATTTGCATAAATTGATCAAATAAATGATTTATGCAGACTATCATAGTATTTAGGCAAACACAAGAGGGGTGACAGCAAAATCAGCCACCCCTCCTGAAAAAATACTGTTTCTCGTTTTCTAGCGTAGGGGAGGCCGCCCACGGCCTACCCTGTTTATGTGACGGTTTATCGAACGGGAGACTGTGGGCAGCCTCCCGTACCAAGCAGGCACTATGAATCCTTTACGAGCGCCCTCGCGACGACCCCCCTGATCTCGCCCATCGGAAGGCCCCGCTCCCTCGCGATCGAGGCCAGGTCGTCGAACTCCGGGACGCGTCGCAGTACGACGCCGTCCAGCTCCGCCCTCTTCACCCTCACCTCGCCGTACGGCGTCGCGATCTTTTCGATCTCCCGACGCAGCATCAGGCGCCGCACCCGCGAGATGCGCACGCCGAGCGTCGTCGTCTCGCGCAGGATCAGCTCGCCCAGGCCATCGACGTCCCTCTCCCCCGCCAGGCAGGACAGCTTCACGGCCGGGCGCCCCTTTTTCATTAAAACATCCTCGCACCAGGCGTCGAGCGCCCCCGCCGACAGCAGTTTCTCCATGACGACCGCGAAATCCTGCGGGTTCATGTCGTCTATGTTCGCCTCGATCAGACTCGGCGCGTCCGCCGCGAAGCGGGGCGTGCTTTCGCCCGCGGTCTCAAGTTGCAGGGCGCGCAGAACGTTCGGCAGACCCGGCGTGTCCCTGCCGCCGAGGCCGACACCCGTCCGCAGGATTCTCCCCCGCGGCAGCAGCGCGAAGCCCTCCGGCTCGACGAGCGTCCGCAACAAAACGGCGCCGGTGGGCGTCGTACGCTCCATCGGCTCGCCCTGCGCGTACGTCTCGAGGCCCGTCAGCAGCTCGGCGGTTGCCGGCGCGGGCACCGGCAGGGTGCCATGCGCGCACGTCACCGTGCCCGACCCGACGTTGACGGGCGACGAGAAGACCCTCGGCCACCCAAGGCGCTCCATCAACAGCATCGCCCCGGTGATGTCGACGATCGCGTCGATCGCGCCCACCTCGTGAAAGTGAATCTCCTCCGGCGTCGTGCCGTGCACCTTCGCCTCCGCCTCCGCAAGCAGCGCGAAGGCCTCTAGGGCCTTCGCGCGCACCTTCGGCGAGACGTAGCTCGCCTCGAGAATTTTTTTCACGTCCGCGAGGTGCCGGTGCGGATGATGTTCGTGCGCATGCACGTCGACTTTCACGCCCGCAACGCCGCCCCTGTGTCCGTCCGTCGCGGAGACGTGCCAGCCGTCCACCTTGATCCCGGAGAGCGCCGCAGCCAGATCGAACGACGCGTCCTCTTTGCGCAGAATATCCGTCAGCGCGCCCAGGAACATATCTCCCGAGATCCCCGCGAACGCGTCGATATACAAAGTTTTTCCGCCCATGGGAAAACCCTCCCGAATACAGATTTTTACATTCTTCATTATACATCTTGGTATATAATCGAACATAATTCGCCACGGGAGGGATTCGGATGCTCGAAAAAATCGATCTGTCTCGCAAGCTCGAGAAAGAGGAATTCAAAAAGATCGCCCCCCTGCTGCAGGAACGGCTTGGCGATCTCCAACGCAAGGCACGGGACGCGAACATCCCGGTCCTGATCCTCTTCGAGGGATGGGAGGCATCCGGCAAGGGAACGCTGATGAACGAGCTGATCCTGCCGCTCGACCCCCGCGGTTTTCGCGTGCATTACGTGCACGCGGGCGCGGACGACCCGCAGGAGCGATACTGGCCTCCCATGCGGCGCTTCTGGGAGATCACGCCGCCGCGCGGGCGGATCGGCATCTACAACCGCAGCTGGTACCGCCTCGTCATGGACTCGCCGGACGAGGACAAAAACGTCGCGACCTACGAGGATATCTCCTCATTCGAACGCCAACTCGCGCAGGACGGCAACCTTATCATCAAGTTCTTCCTGCACATCGGCAGAAAAGAACAGAAGCGCCGCCTGAAAAAGCTGGACGAGGGACGCTCGTCGACCTGGCGCGTCAACGAAAAGGAGTGGCGGCAGAACGAGCACTACGACGAGACGGCGATGCTGGTCGAGGAGATGATCCAATACACGGACAGGGCGCACGCCCCCTGGACGATCGTCGAGGCCGAGGACCGGCGCTACGCCACGATCAAGATCCTCACCACGGTCATCCGCGGCGTCGAGAAGGCGCTGGAGATCGCGGCGGCGGGGAAGAGGGCGCGAGGGGGCGAGGTCGTGGAACCGGAGCCGGACGCCTCGGAGGCGGATCACAAGATCGAGGAGCTCACGCGGGATTCGCTGGAGCCCTCGGTGCTGAAGAACCTCGACCTGAACAAGCGAATCGACGAGAACGAATACAGAGACAAACTGACGAAGCTGCAGGAGCGCCTGCGCGACGTGCAGTACGAGCTGTACAAGGCCAGGCGCCCGATCGTAGTCGTCTTCGAGGGACAGGACGCCGCCGGCAAGGGCGGCTGCATCAAGCGCCTCACGCAGAAGCTCGACCCGAGGGGCTACCAGGTCTCCCCTACCGCCGCGCCCAACGACTGGGAGCGGGCGCATCACTACCTCTGGCGCTTCTGGGATGCCTTCCCCAAGGCGGGTCACATCGGCATCTACGACCGCAGCTGGTACGGCCGCGTCCTCGTGGAACGCGTGGAGGGATTTGCGGTGGAGACCGAGTGGCGGCGCGCCTACGGCGAGATCAACGAGATGGAGGGACAGTGGGCCCGTTACGGCTGCGTCGTACTCAAGTTCTGGCTGCAGATCGACGCGGACGAGCAGCTGGCGCGCTTCAGGGAGCGCCAGGAGAACCCGGAGAAGACCTGGAAGATCACGGACGAGGACTGGCGAAATCGCGAAAAATGGCCGCTGTACGCGGAGGCGGCCGAGGAGATGATGCTCCGCACAAGCACCACCTTCGCCCCCTGGACGATCGTCGAGGCGAACGACAAATACTTCGCCCGCATCAAAGTGCTGCGCAAGACGGTGGAGGTCGCCGAGAAGGCGCTGGGGCTGTGAGGCAACATTGAGAAAACAACCCGCCTTCTGGGCTGCTCTGCAAATTTCCAGAGGGATCTTCAACGCGTTGCCGCACAGGAGCGCCCTGGCACTGGGCGCGTTTCTCGGCTCCGTCGTCGAACGCCACTCGCCGAAGCGCGTGGCGAAGGCGCGCGCCCGCTGCGCCCGTATCCTCGGCGTCACGGAAGAGGAGGCGGTGGAGATCATCAGGGACACCTACAGGAACTTCGGCCGCAGCCTGGTCGAATTTGTCCGCCTGCCCAAAATGGCGGGCGAACTCGAGGCGCTGGTCGAACTGAAGGGCGAAGCACACCTGCGGGAGGCGTTCGAGCGAGGGCACGGCGTCATCTTCCTCTCGGCGCACATGGGCAACTGGGAGTACGGCGCGGCCCTGCTCGCGAGGCACGGCTTTCCCATGAACGCCATCGGCGCGGACTATCGCGACCCGCGCTTCACGAAGGCCTTTCAAGAGCTGCGCGAAAACGCCGGCGTGAAGCACGTCGGCAAGGGACTGGATCTGAAAGCCGCGATTTCCTGCCTGCGGAAGGGCGAGGTCCTGGCCGTCATGCTGGATCAGGACGCGCGCGAAGCGGGGCTCGTTTCGCCCTTTCTGGGCGTTCCTGCGAGCACGCCCATCGGACCGATCAAGATGGCGCGCAAATTCGGCAGCCCCGTCGTCCCCGTCCACGTCGTGCGACAGAGGGACGGCATACACCTTACGATGACGATCGAGCCGCCGCTCGAGGGCAAAGACGGCGCGCCGTTCGGAGAAGATCCGCAACATGCAGTGGATAGTTGCAACGAGAGGATTTCCTCGTGGATACGCGAAAACCCCGCACAGTGGCTCTGGATGTACCCGCGCTGGGCGACCACGACCGGAGACAGGTAGGAGTGTGATCGAGATGAGAAGAAGAATATCCTGCGGGCTGGACCCCGGGCGAGATAAATTCGGCTTTGCCATCACGGACGGCGACATGCTGGTTTACTCGGCCATCGTCCCCATCGCCCGGATCGACGACGCCATCGCCCTGCTCGCCTCCGGCAAATGGGGCGCGCTCTCGCTGTGGGGACAGGAAAAAATCATCTCTCCCGCCGAGCTCGACGACATCGGTTCGCGGGTGAAAGACTACGTTATATATTTAGGAGACGGGACGGGGTCGGATATCTTTCAGCAAAAAATGCGCGAGGCCGGCCTCCGCTACTCGGTGACGAGCGAGACCAACACGACGCTCGACGGGAGAGCGCTCTACTGGCAGCTGCACCCGCCCAGAGGGCTGTTGCGCCTCGTGCCCACTTCGCTGCGGGTTCCCCCCCGGCCCATCGACGACATGGCGGCGTGGGCCATTATCGAGAGGGCGCGCGGCTCCTTTTTTAACGCATGAAGTTTATTGTACTGGAATTTTTCATTCGTTGGATGTAGAATACCGGAGCCGGTCGTTTTTGCAGCAATGCGTCAGACCATTGACCGGCTTACTATTATGAGGAGGGATAATTTGGCATGTCGGCAAGCGGCGGAAACACTCTGCTTTCGACGTTGGTCAATGCGTATGCGGGCGCGCTCGTAAGCGTAAGCCAAACAGTTGGCATAGAGGCGGAATTTCTGAAAGGCAGCATCGCCGTGGGCGTCAACGCTCCCGGCAGCAGAGTGGCGGCTTTGATCGGCATCGTCGGCACGGGCGTACACGGCACAGCGGCCGTAATGGCGGATGAGAGCGCTTTCGGCGCGTATGTGGCCGCGTTCTCGGGCGGGATGATCGCGCCGGATCCGGACGATCCGATGGCGATGAGCGTGCTGGGCGAACTGACCAACATGATCAGCGGACAGGCACTGATCAAGGCGAACGTCCCGGGGCTCGATATCACGCCGCCCCAGCTCGTGAGCGGCGAGAATATCAAAGCAATCCCCCCGAAGAAACAGGACGTCAAGAGCTTCACGCTCCCCTTCAAGGTCGGGGCGGGCAAGGTCTATTTGATCCTCTCGATACACGGCTGATCCACAAAATAACAAGATCCCGCGCTCCGGGCGCGGGATCTTTGTTATTTTGTCGCCGCCCGCGGTTCAGCAGCAGCGCTCCAGAACTTCTCCAAGCCAGGTTTCGTCGTCTCGGAGCGCGATCCCCCGCACCAGAATGCCGTAACCCGAGAGCTCGGCCGCCATGTGCTCGACAGCCGCCCGGCTGGCCGCGTCCGCGGCGTATGCGTGCAGTCCGCAGGTCTCCATTGTGGTCCTGTCCGACATCAACAGAAAGATGCAGGGGCTCTCCCGGCCGATCAGATACGGCAACGCGCATTTGCACGAGAGGAAAAAACCCTTCAGTCTGCGGTTCATCAGGGCATCCCACTCCGGTTCGTCTATGTCGAGCAGCATCTTGTTCCAGGTTTCGCCGGAGTCTCCCGCGCAGTACACCAGCGTGTCGATCGCGCCACATCTCTCCTCCGCGTCGATCACGGCTTTGGAGATCTCCCGCGCGCTGTAGTCGTTCAGGTTGCAGATCTCCACTTCCATGCCACGCGCGGTGAGAGCGCGACCGAGGTCTTCCCGATATTCTCCCGCGCAGCCCAGGAGAAACGCGACCCTGCGGGCTTCGGCCGCCGCGGTTATTTGAGCGCACCCATGCGGTCGAAAGCCACCTTGAAAGCGTCTCTGCCGTAGTCGACCGTCTTCTTTACCCTGCTGATCGTAGCCGTGCTCGCGCCGGTACTCTTGGAGATTTGCGGGTAGGAGTCGCCCGAGAGCAGGAGCTTGGCAACCTGCAAACGCTGCGCGAACGCCCTGATCTCGGCAACCGTAGCGATGTCCTCAAGAAAATCGTAGACCTCTTCCTTGTCCTTGACCGTCAGGAATGCTTCGCACAACTGATCCGTGAGTTCGTCCTTCCACTGTCGCGACATTTAAAAACCACTCCTTTGTTTTCGAATGCAGAAATCTAAAATGGATTATATGTGTTCGATGGAGGAGTCGTCAATGACAAACTACAGCGGCAACGCTGTGAAGTTGCGCCATTTGGCACCGGGAGCGAAAAAGAGCGCCGCCAAAGTATGTTCAGGCAAACAATTGTATAGAGTTGCGCGGATTTTCTAAAAAATAATGCCAAGTACATCTTGCATTATCCTCCTCTATTGGTTAGTATACCGTATGTAAGATTTGCGGATAGATTGTGCAGAGGATCGCAAAGTATCCGACCCCTGAAAAAACAACCCCCACATCATATGTACTCTTGCCCTCCGGGGCGATAGCGATAGAGTGGCAGGAGAAACCCTGCCAAGGAAGAAGGAGGATGCACTATGGGAGAGAAACTCGCGGAAAAGGATATCGCACGGCTCGACGAACTCCTGGCGGATCTCGGCAGCAAGAAGGGGACGTTGATCCCCATCCTGCAGCAGGCGCAGGAAATTTTCGGCTACCTGCCCAGAGAAGTTCTGATTCGCATCAGTGAGAAAGCGAACATCCCGATCAGCCAGGTTTACGGCGTCGTCACGTTCTATGCCCAGTTCCACTTGGAACCGCGCGGCAAAAACATCGTCCGCTCCTGTCAGGGAACCGCCTGTCACGTTCGCGGCGCAAAGGCGGTGCTCGCGGAGATCAAAAAGTATCTGGGCCTCGGAGAGGGCGAAGTCACCACGAAGGACCTCAATTTCACCCTCGAAACCGTGGCGTGCATCGGTTGCTGCGGCCTCGCCCCGGTCATCATGATCAACGACGACACGCACGGACGACTGGTCCCGGATTCCATCAAGGGAATTCTGGATCAATACAAGTAACCTCTGAAAATACAGGAAAGCGAGGTCACTATATAAGATGGCTATCAAGAGCTTGGAAGATCTGCGCAAAATCAAGGAACAGGCCAAGAGCGAGGCCGGCGCCCGTCACGAAAGCGGAACGCAGGTCATCGTAGGCATGGGCACCTGCGGCATTGCGGCCGGCGCTCGCGTGATCATGACGGCTATTCTGGACGAGATTGCAAAACGCGGTTTGCAGAACGTCTCCGTCATGCAGACCGGCTGCATCGGCATGTGCCAGAAGGAACCCCTCGTCGACATCGTGCGCCCCGGCGAACCGAGAGTCACCTACGGCAACGTGAAGCCGGAGGACGTTCCTCGCATTATCTCGGAGCATCTGGTCAACGGTCGGATCGTCACCGATCTGGTCGTCGCGAAGATGTAGAGAGTAAGGATACGGGAGGAGATTACAATGGAAAAGCTGGCAAGAGCCCACGTCCTGATCTGCGGTGGAACGGGCTGTTCGTCGTCCGGATCCAAGACCATCATTCCGGCGATGGAGGAGAAGCTGAAGGCGCGCGGCATGGAGAACGAAATTAAGGTCGTCGAAACAGGCTGTCACGGTCTTTGCGAAATGGGCCCCCTCGTTATCGTATATCCCGAGGGTGTTTTTTATGTTCGCGTAAAGCCCGAGGACGTGGACGAGATCGTCGAGACACATCTTATCAAGGGCCGCGTGGTCGAGCGCCTGCTCTACAAAGAGCCCGCCACGCTCTCGACCGTCCCCAACTACGACGAGATTACCTTCTATAAAAAGCAGCAGCGCTACGCGCTGGTCAACTGCGGACACATCAACCCCGAGTCGTTGGAGGAGTACATCGGCGCTGACGGCTACATGGCGCTCGGCAGAGTCCTCGGGATGAAGACCGAGGAAGTCGTCGAGGAGATGAAGCAGTCCGGCCTCCGCGGCCGCGGCGGCGGCGGCTTCCCCACCGGCATGAAGTGGGACTTCACCCGCAAGGCGGTCGGCGACAAGAAGTACGTCGTCTGCAACGCGGACGAGGGCGACCCCGGCGCGTTCATGGACCGCTCGGTGCTGGAGGGCGACCCCCATCGCATCATCGAGGGCATGGCGATCTGCGGCTACGCGGTCGGCGCGGACGAGGGCTACATTTACTGCCGCGCGGAGTACCCGCTCGCGATCAAGCGCCTTCGCAACGCCATCGCCCAGGCGGAGGAAGCAGGCCTGCTCGGCAAGGGCATCCTCGGCAGCAACTTCAACTTCGAACTCCATATCAAGGAAGGCGCCGGCGCGTTCGTCTGCGGCGAGGAGACGGCGCTGCTGGCCTCCATCGAGGGACGCCGCGGCATGCCGCGTCCCCGCCCGCCGGTCCCTGCGGTCTCCGGTCTCTGGGGCAAGCCGACCAACATCAACAACGTCGAGACGTTCGCCAACGTCCCCTCCATCATGCGCGAGGGCGGCGCGGCCCACTTCGCCTCGCAGGGCACCGAGACCAGCAAGGGGACCAAGGTTTTCGCCCTCACCGGCAAGATCAACAACACGGGCCTGGCGGAAGTTCCGATGGGCATCACCATGCGCGAGATCATCTACGACATCGGCGGCGGCATCCCCGACGGCAAGAAGTTCAAGGCCGTGCAGATCGGCGGCCCGTCCGGCGGTTGTCTCCCAGAGAAACTGCTGGATCTCTCCATCGATTACGAGTCGCTCGTCAAGGCGGGTGCGATGATGGGTTCCGGCGGCCTCGTCGTCATGGACGAAACGACCTGCATGGTCGACGTTGCCCGCTACTTCCTGAACTTCACACAGGACGAGTCCTGCGGAAAGTGCACCCCCTGCCGCGAGGGCACCAAGCGTATGCTCGAGATCCTCAACCGCATCTGTGAAGGAAAAGGCAAAGAGGAAGACATTTCTCTGCTCGAAACCCTCGCCAAATCGATCAAGGCCGGCTCACTCTGCGCGCTCGGCCAGACGGCGCCCAACCCCGTTCTCTCCACGCTGAACTTCTTCCGCGACGAGTACGAGGCCCACATCAAAGAGCACAGATGCCCGGCTGGCGCATGTACTGCGATGGTCGGCTACATGATCACCGACCGCTGCCGCGGCTGCGGCCTTTGCAAGAAGGTCTGCCCCGTCGACGCGATCTCCGGCGAGATCAAAGGCCTGCACGTCATCGATCAGGAAACCTGCATCAAGTGCGGCGCCTGCCAGGAGAAGTGCCCCTTCAAGGCAATCGACAAGGGTTAATCAGGGGAAGGAGGAGAGGACGAAATGGCTATCACAAACGAGCAAGTACCGATGGTGAACGTTACCATAGACGGACAGGACGTCAAAGTTCCTGCCAGTTATACAATCCTGCAGGCCGCGCGCATGGTCGGGATCGACATCCCGCACCTCTGCTATCATCCCGAACTTTCACGGGAGGGCAGCTGCCGCGTCTGCGTCGTCGAGATCAAGGGCGGCAAATCGCTGGTCGCGTCCTGCGTGTATCCCGTGAATGACGGCATGGTCGTGCATACCAATACGCCAGCCGTTCGCACGACGCGCAAGACGGTGGTCGAGCTGATGCTCGCCAACCACCCGGAGGATTGCCTCTTCTGCGTCAAAAACCAGCACTGCGAGCTACAGCAGATCGCTGCCGACCTCGGCATCCGCCAGGTTCGCTTCCAGGGTGAAAAACGCCACGCCGCAAAGGACGAAGGCAACCCGTCGGTCGTCCGCGATCCGGAGAAGTGCATTCTCTGCTCCCGCTGCGTGCGCGCGTGTTCGGAGCGCCAGGGACTGGACATCTTCAGCTCCACGAACCGCGGCTTCAACAGCATCGTGGAGCCGGCATTCGGTTGCGGCCTCGACGCGGTTGCGTGCAGCTACTGCGGCCAGTGCACCACCGTCTGCCCAACGGCGGCTCTGACAGAAAAGGACGACACACAGGCCGTCTGGGACGCGATCGCGGACCCCGACAAACACGTCGTCGTGCAGACCGCCCCTTCCGTGCGCATCACCCTCGGCGAAGAGTTCGGCATGAAGCCGGGCGGCATCGTCACCGGCAAGATGGTCGCTGCGCTGCGCAAGATGGGCTTCGACAAGGTCTTCGATACGGACTTCGCGGCCGACATGACGATCATCGAAGAGGGGCACGAGCTCCTGCACCGACTCACGACGGGCGGCGTGCTGCCGATGATGACCTCCTGCTCGCCGGGCTGGATCAACTTCGTTGAGACGATGCACCCCGACATCATCCCGCACCTTTCGACGGCAAAGTCGCCGCAGGGGATGTTCGGCGCAACGGTCAAGACGTTCTACGCGGAGCGCGCGGGCATCGATCCGGCCAAGATCGTCTCCGTCTCCGTCATGCCCTGCACCGCGAAGAAGTGGGAGGCGGCGCGTCCGCAGCTTAACGACAGCGGTTACCGCGATGTCGACCTCGTCATCACCACCCGCGAGCTCGCCCGCATGATCAAGGAGATGGGCATCGACTTCGACGGCCTCGCCGAAGAAAATTACGACGCGCCGATGGGCCTCTCCACCGGCGGCGCGCAGATCTTCGGCGCGACCGGAGGCGTTATGGAAGCGGCCCTCCGCACCGCGTACGAAGTCCACACGGGCAAAACGCTGGAGAATGTCAACTTCTGCGACGTGCGCGGCCTCGAAGGCATCAAGGAAGCCAGCGTCGATATGGGCGGCGGCCTCATTCTGAAGGTCGCGGTCGCGCATACGCTGCGCAACGCCGAGAAAATGGTCCAGAAGATCAAGGACGGCACCGCCGACTTCCACTTCCTTGAGATCATGGCCTGCCCCGGCGGCTGCATCGGCGGCGGCGGCCAGCCCTATCCGACGGATGCGGAGATACGTCAGCTTCGTATAGACTCGATCTACGACGCCGACGAGAAGATGCCGATTCGCAAATCGCACGAGAACCCGGCCCTCATGGAGATGTACAACACCTGGATGGGCAAGCCTCTCGGCGAGAGAGCGCACCACCTGCTCCACACCCACTTCACGCCCTGGAAGGGCCGCTTGAAGTAAGAGACCAAACTCTGGCAAGACATATGGGGTCGTCCGCGCGTCGGACGGCCCCTTTTTTGCACGCGGAACGATGTACCGTCTTCGTTCGATATGCTGTAAACTTATGCGGTAAAGAGGATTCTTCGATCGAGGTGGCATATATGGAGTCAGGGAAACAGCACATTTTTCTTCTCAGGCATGGCAAGCCGGACTTTCCGGACAAGCGGTCGTATATCTACGGACACACCGACTACCCGCTGGCGAAGCTCGGCGTCAAGCAGGCGCAACGGGCGGGACGCGCGCTGTCGAAGATCGCCATGGGACGCATTATTTCGAGCGACCTCTCCCGCGCGGCCGAGACCGCCGACATCGTGGCAGCCCTGCGGGCGGAGGGGATCTGCGAGGTCGAGCGGGACGCGGCGTTGCGCGAGATCGATATGGGAGAGTGGGACGGCGTAGCCAAGGAGGTCATCCGGGAGAACTTCGGGGATCTCTTCGCCGCGCGCGCGGACGACTTCGCGAACACCTCCGCACCCGGTGGGGAGTCGTTCGCCCAGCTGCAGGCACGCGGCATTGGGGCGTTCTATCGCATTCTGGAGGAGTCGCGCGGGGCGCAAAACATCCTGCTGGTCGCGCACGGCGGCATCTTCTGGACCATCGTAAGCGGGCTCTTCAACCTCCCGCTGGGGGATATCTTCCGCTTCGGGCTCGATTACTGCGCACTGCATCTGCTCGAGTACAGAAGAAAATCGACGCCGCCGACCGGCGGCGATTTCAGGCTCATTCGCTACAACTGGTCGCCAAGCCTCATGAATTACATGGACGACATGATCTAACGAAAATGGATTAGGAGGGGATTGCATTGTCTCAGAGAATACTGGTCGTCAACCCAGGCGCCACCTCGACGAAGATCGCCGTCTTCTGCGACGAAAAACCGATCCTGCAGGAGGTCGTGGAACACAATTCGAACGAACTGAGCGGGTTCGCGTCCCTGATGGATCAGCTCCCCTACCGCAAGCAACTGATCCAGGACGCGCTCTCCAAAGCGGGCATCGATGCGGAGAGCTTCGCCGGCGTCGTGGGCAGGGGTGGAATGCTCGCCCCCATGCCCGGAGGGACCTACGAGGTCTGCGAGGCGATGATGGACGATCTGCGGGCCGCTCGATACGGCGACCACGCGTCGAATATGGGGGCGATTCTGGCGAACGAATTCGCGCAGATATCCTCCTGCAAGGCCTACATCGTAGACCCGGTCTCCACGGACGAGATGGCGCCGTGCGCGCGCGTCTCCGGCATGCCCGACATCGAGCGGGCCAGCAAATTTCACGCGCTCAACCACAAGGCGGTGGGGCGGCACGTCGCCGGCGAGATGGGAATGCCCTACGGCGAGGCCAGGTTCGTCGTGGCGCACCTCGGTACCGGCATCAGCGTCGGAGCGCACATGGGCGGCCGCGTGGTCGACATCAACGACCCGATGAACGACGGGGCCTTCTCCGCGGACAGGGCGGGCGGCTTGCCGTCTCTTCAGCTCGTGAACCTGTGTTACGGCGGCAAGTACACGCACGACGAGATGAAGAAAAAACTCAGCAGGGGAAGCGGGTACGCCGCGTTCATCGGCACCAGCGACCTGCGCAAGGCGTGGGAGATGGTCGACGCGGGCGACGAGGAGGCGAAGGCCATCCTGGACGCGTTCGTCTACCAGATCGCCAAGGACATCGGCGCCATGGCCACGGTCCTCTGCGGCAAACTCGACTGCATCGTGTTGACGGGGGGGATGGCGCACTCCGAACGGCTGATCGAGGCAATCCGCGCGCGCGTCGGTTTTATCGCGCCGCTCAAGATCGTCCCCGGCGAGGAAGAGATGCAATCGCTCGCGCTGGGAGCGCTGCGGGTCCTGCGCGGCGTGGAGAAAGTAAAGATTTACGAACACTGCCGGTGAGGGGGTAAACCCTTAGTGTAGGGGCGCACACTGTGCGCCCCTACTACAAGAAACAGGCTGCTTGAATTGAAATGGAAACGGAATTAGACGAGGATGCCGCTTCTGCTGCGGTCGGCGCCGAGCCCTTCGAAGAGGATGCTGTCCTGCTGTTTGCAGAAGGCGGTGATAAAGGCGCCGAAACACTCGATCTCATAGGTATCGGTGTCCATGGCGGCTATTTTCTTGTATTCGGTGGTGCGGTAGAGTTCGAAACAGCGCTCGAGAGCCTCCTGCAAGCGCACCAGATGGTTTTCGATGAAGGCGACCGCGGCGGGCGTGTCCTCCGGCATGCGACAGATCGTCTCCAGCACCAGATCGGCGAAATCGCAGATCTCCAGCACCTTCTCGCGCAGGCGTGGTTTACGGATCAGAGCGGCCATGGAGCGGATGGAACTCAGCTTCGCGAGGCCGTCGCGCGTGATCTGCGATTCGCGCCTCGGGGCGTGCTTGGGAATCTTCGCCTTGACCTCCCGCCGCACCAGTGACGTCACCCTGACGCTCTGGAGCGCCTCTTCGGCACGCCGCTCGCTGAGAGAATGCTCCCGCAATCCTCGCAGAACCACCCAGAGCGGGATCAGCGCGAGGACCAGAATACCGATATAGAGCGGAACCAGTTCATTCTCGCCGGTGCCCCCGGATATCTCCGTAAACCCGATGAGAACGGCCGATCCGAAAAGCAACAGGAACAACGCTTTCTGCACTACCCTCACCTACTCGACTGCTTTGGGAAACCAGTTCCCTGCTCGTTTACATTATCGTACCCCGCCGCATCGAATATGACAATAGCAAAATTATACGCGGCACAAAAAATGAGAGTTTAGACCTATACACGACTCGAGAGTCCTGCGTACACCATATTGCTTTTGCCGTTCCGGCGAGTATAATACAGGCAATTTCAATTTCCCATGGCAGGAGAGCGGTCATGAACTGGAAGGATGCGCCGGCTTCGCGTTTTGTGTGTTATTGCAAAAGCGTCACAAAAGAGAGCATTATCTGCGCGATCACGAACGGCGCGCGAAGCTTGGAGGACATCCAGCGCGAAACTTTTGCCTGCACGGGAGGGAAGTGCAAAACGGAGAACCCGAGCGGCGAGTGCTGCGAAAAGGACATTCTCGAGATGCTCGCGTATTATGCGCCATTGGCCGAGGCACTGCATTGGAAAAAGTAATCGCTGGACAAAAACGGGGCCGGGACGAAACCCGTTCCCCTTTTCCTCGAGCGACAGCCACCGCGCCTTCGATTTTTTCGCCCCCGCTCCAAAACTTCATTCTTCGATTCAAGAGCATTTATCTTAAAATTTCGTGTATGATATGGTAACGTATATCAATAATAAACGCAAAACGCTCGATGGCCTCCGCTTACTGGCATACCAAAATCAAAGGAGAGAAGCCGTTATGATTACAATGCACACCGCGCGCACCTCGGAAGTGGATGAAATTGACGACGCGATCAACGAAATAAAAAGCCAGATCGATTTTGGCGCGCTGAAAAAGAACTCCGGCGGCCTGATTTTCTGCCACATCGATTTCGTCGACAGCGGGGTCGTCGCGGCGCTCTGCGAGGAGCTGCCCTTCGACGTAATCGGAATGACGTCGATGGCAAGCGCGGACGAGCATGGCTACAGCCTCTTCGACCTCACGCTCACGGTGCTCACCAGCGACGAGGTCACGTTCGAGGCGGGAATGACCGAGGGCATCGATCACGACAATTACGCGGACGAAATCGCCCGCCTGTACAACCGCCTGCGCGGTGGCACGGACACCGATCCCGCGATGATCTTCACCTTCATGCCCTACATAAAGGAAGTGGCGGGGTACGAAGTCGTGGCGGCGATGGACGCGACGTGCGGGGGCATCCCGCTCTGGGGCGCCATCACGAACAACATCGACTTCAACTACGAGACGGTCCAGACGATTTGCAACGGACAGTCCCTGCGCGCTGGGCTGGCCATGATGTTCGTGAACGGGCCGCTGAAGCCGGAATTTATCGTCTCGTCGATTCCCGAGCGCAGCATCGCCAACAACCGCGCCACCATCACGAAGAGCGACGGGGCCGTTCTGCACGAGATCAACGACATGCCCGTACTGGAGTACCTCTCCACCATCGGCCTGGTCATCACCAGGGAGAACATCACGACGACCCCCCTGATGGTCTACTACGAACAGGCGGACGAGCCTGTGGCCCTCGGCTTTTACACCCTGTTCGAGGACGGCTCGGTCCTGACCGGGGGCGAGATGCCGGTCGGCACATCGTTCGCCGTGGGCAGCATCGACGCGCAGGGGATCTTCGAATCGGCCGAGAAGGGCCTGCGGGAGATCGAGGCCCGCGCGGACCGGCAGGCCACGCTGTTGCTCCCCTGCGTGACGCGTTATATCATGCTTGCGCCGGATCAGGAGGGCGAGATCAGGCTGATCAAAGACGAGCTCTCCAAGACCGGAAAGCCCTTCATGATGGGCTATTCGGGCGGAGAAATCTCGCCGATGCTCGGGCGGGACGGCAAACTCCACAACCGGTTTCACAACTATACGTTCTGCGCGTGCGTCCTGTAAGGCGGCTCTTTTTTACAGGACCTGAGAGGGTGCTCATTTGACCAGAGAAGCGGACAAAACAGACGCGGAGGTGAACGCCGCATCCCGGCTGGCCGAACTCGAGCGGGAAAACCGCAAGCTTCACCGGGAGATCGGCCGCCTGCAAAATGCGATCGTCCAGGAGAAACTCGCGTCGACCACAATCCTGAATCAGCAAAAAGCCAGCACGTTCATACAGCGCGAGCGCGAGCGCTATCTGGCGCTGTTGCTCGCGAACTCGCCCAGTATTATCCTCTTCCTGAGCAATACGGGGCGGGTCGAATTCTGCACCGAATACTTCGTGAACAAGGCAGGGCTCGAAAGCGCCGCGGACGTGCAGGGACGCACCTACATCGAGGCGCTCTCTCCCTTTCTGGACGAAGCGACCGTCAGGGAGCTGCAGAAACACACCGGCGACGTCACCCGCTCGAATGCCCCCTCCATCTTCGAGATGACGTTTTATTTCGACCGCCACGGCGCCGAGGAAAATTTCGCCGGGCTGCTGGTCCCGATGAAGGACGAGGAGCAGCAGGCGGGCGGGGTCATGTTGATGTTCCACGACATAACCGACCTGAAGCGGTCGCGCGAAGAGGCGCTGGCCGCGAGCAAGGCCAAGAGCTCTTTCCTCTCCAACATGAGCCACGAGATCCGCACGCCGATGAACGCGATCATCGGCATGACGTCGATCGGAAAAAATGAAAAGGACCTGACGCGCAAGGACTATGCCTTCGAAAAGATCGAAAATGCCTCCCGACATCTGCTCGGCGTCATCAACGACATCCTCGACATATCGAAGATCGAATCCGGCAAGATGGAGCTCTTTCCCGTCACTTTCGACTTCAGGCAGATGGTGGATCGAGTGACGAGCGTCCTCGCGCTGCAGATACAGGACAAGGGGCAGACGTTCTCCGTCGAAATCGACCCCGCGATTCCCCCGCTTCTCTTTGGGGACGATCAGCGCCTGGCACAGGTCGTCACCAACATCCTCTCGAACGCGACGAAGTTCACTCCCGAGGGGGGCAGCATCTCCTTTCACGCGGAGCTGTCGCGCGCAGGCGGCGGGACGTGCGTCGTACAGATGCATGTGAAGGACTCCGGTATCGGCATGTCCCGGCAGGAACAAAACAAGCTGTTCAACATCTTTCAACAGGCGGAGGCCGGCACGACGCGAAAGTACGGCGGCAGCGGCCTGGGCCTGGCTCTGTCGAAACGCATACTGGAGCTGATGGACGGCACGATCTGGGTGGAGTCCGAAAAGGGCAGGGGCTCCTGCTTCTTCTTCACGGCAAACCTCGCCATCGCGGATCGGGCCGAGGCGGCGGTCGAGAGCGGGCCCGGGGCGGAGCCCGCTCCCGAGAGGGAAGAGGAACGAATGGCCGATCTTTCCGGACGGGTCATCTTGCT
Organism: Synergistaceae bacterium; assembly: GCA_031549185.1. Lineage (GTDB taxonomy): Bacteria > Synergistota > Synergistia > Synergistales > Synergistaceae > JAVBQG01. The sequence goes on from JAVBQG010000006.1 coordinate 74,542, forward strand.
CGCCGACGACATCGACATCAACCTGGAAATACTGGCGACCTTGCTCGAGCCGACGAACATCGCGATCGACACCGCGAAAAACGGGCGGGAGGCGCTCGAGGCCTTTGCCGCAAACCCCGAGCGTTACGATCTGATCCTCATGGACGTGCAAATGCCTGAAATGGACGGGCTGGAGGCTACCAGAAGGATCAGAGCCCTCGGCGCGCCGCGGGCCTCCACCGTACCCATCGTCGCCATGACCGCAAACGTCTTCAAGGAAGACATACAGAAATGCATCGACGCCGGCATGAACGACCATCTGGGCAAACCGATCGTCCTGGAGGAGGTCGTGGCGCGGTTGTCGCACTACCTCGCGTAACGCGGGGAGATATGATAAGATGCCCCTCATGACTGCACATAATAAAACCAACAAACAGCAGGATCTCGGCAACGGGCCGGTGATGGGCACGCTGCTCCGTATGTCGCTCCCCGCCATCGGCATGATGTTCCTCAACACGCTCGTCTTTCTGGTCGACTCGATCTACGTCTCCTGGCTCGGCGAGGCGCAGATGGCCGCCATGTCGATCTCGCTGCCGATCGCAATCACCTTCTTCGCCTTCATGGAAGGCGTCGGCGGCGGGACGACCGCGCTCGTCGGACAGAGCCTCGGGCGCGGCAACCGCCGCGAGGCCCGCATGATCGCGATCTCCGGCCTCGTCCTCGCCTATGCGCTGAGTACCCTGACGCTGCCGCTGCTCCTCAAGGGTTCGTCCCACGCCATATTGAACAGCCTGGGCGCCATGGGCAACCCCGACATTCTGGGCCCGGCCTTCGCCTACAACTTCTGGTGGCCGCTCACCGCCCCCTTCGTGTCGTACACCTTCGTCGGCTGCTGCGTCTTCCGCTGCCAGGGCGACACGGTGACGCCGCTGATCACGCTCGCCATCGCGAACCTCGTCAACGTGGTCCTCGACCCGATCTTCATCTTCCTCTTCGGCTGGGGCATCGCGGGCGCGGCCGCCGCGACCATGGTCGGCCGCATGTGCGCGTGCGCGTACCTCTTCTACAAAATGAAACACGCGAGCGGCATCTTCGTCCCCATCGCGCCCTTCTACCCGAAGCCACGCAGGAGCCTCGTCGCCCACTGGAAGAGGATCTCCGTCGTCGGGTTTCCCGTGACGCTCTCCACCGGCAGCGTGGCGATCGGATTCGGCTGGCTGAACACGATTCTCGCCGGCTTCGGCAACCACGCGGTCGCCGCGGTCATGATGTGCATCCGCATCGAGGACTTCGCCTTCACGGTCATCGTCGGCGTCTGCTCGGCGCTGACGCCCTTTCTGGCCTTCAACTACGGCAGGCGCGACCTGCCGCGCATGATCGAGGGGATGAAGGCGGCCGCCGTCATCAGCAGCGGCATCATGCTGGTCTTCGGCTCGATCCTCTTCCTCTTCCCGCACCTCTTCATCGCGCTCTTCAGGCCGTCGAAGGCGGCGGCCGACCTGACGGTGCTGGCGATTCGCATCGCGCTCAGCGCGTACCCCTTCACCATCACGCAGTTCATCCTCGGCGCGCTCTTCGTGGCCACGGGATATTCCGCCTTCGGCACGGTCTCGCAGGTCGTGCGCTCGCTGCTGATCCGCATCCCCGCCGCCTACTTCTTCGCAGGCCTCTGGGGCGAGCGCGGCATCTGGTGGTTCCAGCCGGCTTCGTGGTCATGCGGAGCGCTGGCCTCCTGGCTCTTCGCAATGTACCTGATCAAAAAAATCCGCAACGACTTCATGCTGGCGGCGATGAAAGAGGCGTAAGAGAGGACTGAGAGAAAACGGAGATGAGAAAGATCGGCTTTATCGGGACGGGCGTGCTGGCGTCGTCCATTGTGAAGGGCATCTGCGGATACGAGGGGCATGAGCCGTTGCCCGGGGTGGAGATCGTCGTCTCGCCCCGCAACGGCGAGACGAGCGCGGAGTTGGCCGCGCTCTTTCCGAACGTGACGGTCGCGGCGTCGAACCAGGAGGTGCTCGACCGGTCGGACTGGGTGTTTCTCTCCGTCGTTCCGCGCGCCGCGAAGGAGATTGTGAGCGGGCTGGCGTTCCGGCCGGATCATGTCGTAATCAGCCTGGTCGCGACCAAATCCGTCGAGACCGTCTCGTCTTGGACGGGGCCGGTTGCGCGCATCGTCCGGATGGTGCCGATGCCCTTCATCGTCCACCGCATCGGCCCGCTCGCGATGTACCCGCACGACCGCGAGCTGGAGGCCTTCTTCGCTCCTCTCTGCGAGGAGCTCGTCGCGATGGACGCCGAGGGGCAGATGGACCTCGCCAACGTGATCACCTCCGTCACCAACTCGACCTACACGCTGATCCAGAGCGTCGCCAACTGGGGCGAAACGAACGGCCTGTCGCGCGAGGCGTCGCTTCGCTACACCGTCTCGTATTTCGGCGCCCTGTGCGGCCAGATCCGGGGCGAACACGCAACGGAGCTGCCCCATTTCGTCGAGGAGCGCACGCCGAACGGCATCAACGACGCGATCCTGAAATACGTGACCTCCAGGGGCTCCATCGACGCCTGGACGGAGGGCATGGACATGGCGCTCGCCCGGATACGGGCGAACAATCGCTGACGGCGAACACGCTGCGGCCCCGCTTCGCCTGAGGCGAGCGGGGCCGCAGCGTGTTCGATTGCTACGCGAGGGCGCCCAGGATGATGTGGGAGGCCTTGACCAGGGCGGTTACCTTGCTGCCCGCCTCGAGGCCGAGGTTTTTCGCGCTCTCCATCGTGATGATCGCGGTCAGCGCTTCGCCGCCGTCGAGGCGCACGCGCACCTCGCTGTTGACGGCGCCCTTCTCCACCGACACGACCGTGCCGGGGAGCTGGTTGCGCGCCGAGAACTTGACGCCGTCGGTGTCGGTGAGCAGAATCACCCACGACGCCTTGATCAGCGCCACGACCTTCTTGCCGGGCTCGAGACCCAGCCCCTTCGCGCTCGTGCTGGTGATGACCGCCGTCAACCTCGTGTTACTGCCGTCGAGCATGACCTCGACTTCGTCGTTGACTGCCCCGTGGTGTACGGCCAGCACGGCTCCTTCGAAATGGTTTCTTGCGCTTGTCTTCATAGTAGGAACACCTCCCGTGTACTGTTATCTATCGACAATGCCTCCATCGACCTTTTCGGGCATCTTCGTCTATTTTGAAACGAGAAGCGTCTCTTGGCAAGGGCGATTTATGAACGGCGATTCCCATTACCTCTCTTCGCTCCGTTCATCCGACAGGGGAGTCATGCTCCTCATGCTGGCTCCGATCGTAGACGCGTTGTGCAGAACCGCGGAGAGGGCCGGCGAGATGAAACCGGTCAGCCCGAGGCCAAGCAGCAGCGAGTTGATCGCCACGATAAAGCAATAATTGCTATAGATACGGCCCATCAGCTTCGCCGAGAGTTCCCTCGCCTCGAGCACACCGTTCAGGCTCCCGCGCGCGAGCACGACGTCCGATACCTCCCGCGCGATATCCGCGCCGTCCTTCATCGCAATGCCGACGTCGGCCGTGCTGAGAGCGGGCGAATCGTTGATGCCGTCGCCGACCATCAGGACCCTGGCCCCAGACTCGCGCATTTTTTTCACATACTCCGTCTTGTCCTCGGGCAACAGCCGTGCGCCGAACATCTCGATTCCGAGCATTCCTGCCACGTGTTCCGCCGTCTTCGGGGCGTCGCCCGTGAGCATCACGATATTTTTGATCCCCGCCTTGCGCAAGCCCGCGATGACCGCAGCCGCCTCGGGGCGCAGGGGATCCTCGATGCAAATGATCCCGGCGAGCCCGCCTCCGATCGCGAGATAGAGCAGCGAGTAGTGCTGCGCAAGCTTGTTGATGACCTCCGCCTCGCCTTCTCGCAGCGGGATCGCCTCGTCCTCCAGCACGAAATGGGAGCTGCCGATGATGACGCGTTTGTCTCCGATGCGCGAGACGATGCCGTGCGCCACAATGTACTCCACCTTCGAGTGCTCCTCGCGATGGGAGAGTTTCTCCTCTTCCGCGCGCCTCACGACCGCCCGGGCGATGGGGTGTGGGAAGTGCTCTTCGATACAGGCTGCCGTCCGAAGTACCTGCTCCCGCGAATACCCGCCCAGCGGAAGAATCTCCGCGACCTTGGGCGACGCCACCGACAGGGTGCCCGTCTTGTCGAAGACGACCGTGTCCGCCTCGGATATCTTCTCCAGGGCACGGCCGCCCTTGATGACGATCCCCCGCTTCGCCCCCTCCTTCATGGCGGAGAGGATGGCGAGCGGCGTCGAAAGTTTGATGGCACAGGAGTAGTCCACGAGCAGAATCGACGTCGCCTTGCGAACGCTGCGCGTGAACAGATAAACGAGGCCGGCCAGCAGAAAGCTGTACGGCACGATGGAGTCCGCCAGGCGCTCGGCCTTCCCCTGCACCTCCGCCTTCATGGACTCGGATTCGTCGATCATCCGCACGATGCGGTTGATCCTGGTGTCCTTGTCGTACGCGGTCACGGAGACGACGATCTCCCCCTCCTCGATGACCGTGCCGGCATATACCGTCGTTCCCACGAACCTGTGAACGGCGAGGGGTTCCCCCGTCATCACGGACTGGTTCACCATGGCCTCGCCGCGCACGATCGTCCCGTCGACCGGTATGGACGTGCCCGCCCTGAGGACGAGGCGATCGCTCAGCTGCAACTCTTTGGCGGGGATCCGTATCTCCGCACCATCCTTCTCGATCCAGAAGTGGTCGACATTCATCGCCAGCCCCGCGGCGAGACCCTTTCGCGAGCGCTCCTTCGTCCACTCCTCGAGAAGTTCCCCGAAGACGAGAAGGCTCATGATCAACGCGGCCGCCCCGAAATCGCCGTACAGGATCGAAACCCCGATCGCGGCGGCGTCGAGAACCGAGACGTCCAGTTTGCGCGATAGGATCAGGCTCCGCAGCCCCCTCAGGAAAAAGGGGATATACCGGAGGACGCTCGCGACGACGCGCACGACGAACGGCAACAGCCGGCGCAGGAAGACCGTCCCGAAAAATTTGACCGTGATCGCCCCAATGCTCTCGCTACCGCCCTGAGAGGCGGGCAGCGACTCGCCTTCGAGATAGGAGCGGTCGAGCAGCCCCACGGCCGAGAGAATGGCTTCGCGCCCCTCCGGCTCGAAGAGAACGAGGATACTGCCCGTGCGGGAGCACGCAACCACGCTGCGCACCCCCTCCTGCACCCCGAGGAGATACTCGACGACGACGGCCTCCGCATCCGAAAAAGCGGCCCGGCCGCAGCGCAGGCGCATGCGACCGGGAAGCTCGTGTGCTATTTCATACTTCATCGCAATATCTCAGGAGAGGCGGGACAGCGTCACTTTACGCACTCGTCCGACTCGCATCCGCAGCGATGGCCCTCCATCTCCTTCGCCTCGGCCACGATATCGGAGAAATTCTCCTTCATCGTCTCGACGGAACAGGCGACGCCCTCCTTGAGCTTGATGCCTTTGTTCACCAGGCCGACTGCTACCTTGCGCGCGGAGTTGCTGCGCAGGGCCGCATATGTCGCGCCCCCCAGAAAAAAACCGATTGCGAGCAGAGCCGCTCTTTCTTTGCCAAAATACATCGCAAAAACCTCCCTCATGATATGGTTTGTACAAAATTTTGTCCCAAACGTACCTCCGCAAATCCAAAGACGACCTCTTGCGAGGGACCGCCGTATCAAGCCTTGCGCCTTTCCTCGCGAAAAAATCATCCGTGAAAGTTTCCATGATCTAACTTGTCGCATTGCGCAAATTTTGCCTAAAACACTCACTACCAGCTTCGCAAAACCACAAAGTGTGTAAGCTCGAACATTTTACAAGGACCCCTTCTATTTGTCAACACGATTCCGCTAATACCCGATCGCCAGCGCTCCCGCGATGCAGATCATCTGCGTCAGCAGCAAAAGACAGAAGAGCGGGAAGAACCAGCGCAGCCACTTCGTCGGCGGGATCTGCGCGAACTTGCAGATGATCGGCATCGAGCCGGTGATCCACAGGACGTTCGACAGGCCGTCGCCGAACTGGAAGGCGAGCACTGTCGTCTGGCGCGATATTCCCAGCACGTCGGCCACCGGCACCATGATCGGCATGCTGACCACAGCCTGCCCCGGGCCCGACGGAACGAAGAAGTTGATGATCGTCTGCAGCACCAGCATAGCCTCCGCCGCAACCCACTTCGGCAGATCCATCAGAGGCTCGGAGAAACAGTAAATCACCGTGTCGAGCACGCGCGCCTCGCTCAGGATCGTGAGAATCCCCTTTGCCATGGCGATCTTCAGGCAGGTCGACGTGATCTCCGCCGCGGAGTCGGCCCAGATGTGCGAGATTCTGTTCGGCGACCACCCCATGGCCAGCCCGGAGCAGATCCCTATGCAGAGGTAGGCGGCTGCGATCTCCTCGAAGTACCAGCCCCGCTCCTTCATACCCCAGATGATCGTCCCGATCCCCACGAGCAGGATGGCGAGCACGGCCACCTGTCGGCGATTCACCCGCAGTTCGGCAATGGCGTGCCGGTCGAAGTGCAGGTGCCCGAGGTCGACGTTGCGCACCGGGCTGACCTCCGGATGACGCGAGACCCTCGTCGCGTAGATCATCACGTACGCGGACGCGACGACGATCATAACCAGGTGGCAGAAGATGCGGTACCCCGCGCCCGAGAAGGGCGGCAAGCCGGCGATGTTCTGCGCGATACCGACGGTGAAGGGGTTGAGGAACGAGCCCGAATAGCCCAGCCCGATGCCGAGCGCCACGATCGACATGCCCACGAGCGCGTCGTAGCGCATGGCCGTCGCAACGCCGACGAAGATCGGGATGAAGGGAAACATCTCCTCGAAGACGGCGATGGTCGACGACGCCGCGCCGATCAGCGTGATGAATATCGGGATGACGAGAATCCGCGCCCGTCCGTTGAACAGCCGCAGCAACTGCGCGATGAGCGCGTGAAAGGCCCCGGTACGAACCGTCACCGCGATCGACGCGAACGCGATAAAGACGAAGAAGACGATGTCCGCCGCCTGCACCATGCCCTGGTAGACGGCCGTGAGCGTCTCCATCGGTCCGAAGGGACGGCTCGCGACTCGTTCGTACGTATGAGGCTCGATGACCATGCCGCCCAGGGTGTCCAATCTCCGTTCGTAGACCCCCGCCGGGGCGACCCACGTGGCGAGCGCCGCGAAAACAATGATCAGAAAAAGCGTGGTATAGACGTGAGGAATGCCGGTTGCGTGGTTGTCGTCCTGTACGTGCATCCATGCGCCTCCTTGTGGATCCGGGATATTTGAGTGGTGCGATTATATCATATCGCTCAGGCGAAGAGACATAAGAAATCATACTTATTCCCGTCACGCATATGCTCTATTTATTGTGTTTTACAAATATATCATGCTAAAATATTTTGGGCCGCAACTGCCGAAGCGTTTTTTCAATCCGGTCTGAGGAAAGGGGACCGCGCACGAATGCGATCTGAAACACGCGGGGAACAGGGGGTCTGGGAACGGCGGGCTTCGCCGCCGTCATCGCACGAAGGAGGTTTTGCCATGAAAAGATTTTTTTCGTCATTTTTCGCGTTTATGGCCGTCATAGCGGTGTTTTTTGGCGTTTTATCGACCGGCGCGCGCGCCGAAGCGTATGTCAACAGCGTCCCCTTCTCCGCGATGAAGGGAACCTGGGCGATGACGAACGGCTCTGGGACCATGCGCGTAAGCAGCGGCACCGGCAGCATGAACCTGATCAGCGGCACCGTCTGGATTTCCTCGCTCTCCGCCAATAGCGGCGACACGGGCGGGAACGCCACCATAAAGCTGGACTCCAAATGGCGGCTGACCGGCAGCGGCGGCTCCACCACCTCCCCGCTCACCTTCAACACCAAAGGGACATTTACGAACACGGGCGACAACGCGTACACCAATACGTACAGCTCCGGGAGCATGAGCGGAAAAGTTACCGTCACCATGACATCCGCGACGAACGCCAGCGTCACGCAGACGGAGACCAGCACCTCGTCGACGGACGGCTATACCGTCACCCTCTCGTTCAGCCTCACGAAGACCTCCGACGATCCGCACAGCGGCGACAGCTCGGGCGGCGGCGGTTGCGACGCGGGCGCGGGAGCGGGCATTCTGGGCCTCGCGCTGCTCGGCCTGTGCCTGAGGAGAAAAGCGCGGGCGTAAGACACACCCGAACGACGGTATCCATAACAGGGCTGCGCAGGACCCCTTCGAGGGAAAGGCGCAGCCTTTTTATTCCAGTTCTATTTCAAATGGCCCGTTTTGCGTAGGGGCGCACAGTGTGCGCCCGCCAAGAAGCATGATCTCTTCAGGGCAAAACGGGCGAACACTGTTCGCCCCTACAATAATAACTGTCGCATTGATTTAGAATCAGAATTATATGAACAGCCGCCGCAGGACGGCGGGCGAAGAGGTTGCCGACGACACGCAGAAGTGACGAATCGGCGCGAGCGGTACGCGTACGTACCTCGCCCGCCGTCAGGGAAAGAGGTGTTGCCGGAGAATGTTGAGCCCGATCAGGATCAACACGACGCCGCCGAGGAATTCGACCCGCTTGCCGAATTTACACCCGGCGAACTTGCCGCACAGGACGCCCGCGTAACAGAGCGCCGCCGTGATGAGGCCGGCGGAGACGGCAAGTACCATGACCGGGCGGTCGGCCAGCGCGAAACTCGCGCCGACCGCGAGCGCGTCGATCGACGTCGCCACCGCCAGATAGGCCAGCGCCCAGGAGCGCGTCGGATCGGCGGACCAGGACGCCTCCTCCTGGCCGAACGAACCGCGAATCATGTTCCCTCCCACAAACGCGAGCAGGCCGAAGGCCACCCAGTGGTCGAACGAGGCGATGTAACCGATGGCGTACGACCCGAGCAGCCAGCCGCCGAGCGGCATCAGGAGCTGAAAAACGCCGCACGCGAACCCCATCCTGGCGGCCATGCCGCGCCCGGCGGCGGGGACGCTCGCCCCCATGCAGAGGGCAACGGCGAACGCGTCCATGGCGAGCGACGCGGCGGAAAGAAACGAATCGAGGGCATATGTCATAGAGGGAGCTCCTTCCGACCTTGCGATTTTTATCCCGATGGCAAACGAGAAGTATTATATGGCAGAACGTCGACGAATTCAAAGGCAAAGCGCCCGCCCCAGGGGCGGGCGGCGCTCCCGCAACAAAAAATCACCCTCAAAATCACCCCTTTTTTCGCCGCCGGCCTCGCGCAAAGTAGCGACAAATTTTCAAAAATGCGCTACTTTATCAGGAGGCGCAACAGCGCCACGCAAACTTACATCAAGGGGGTTTTCGAATGGGACTTTTCGACGAGATAGGCAAGGAGATCGGCAAATTCGCGAAGACGGCGGCGGATAAGACGTCGAACATGGTCGAGACCACGCGGCTCGGCTCCAAGATCAGCGCGCAGAACGACAATATCGCGAGGCTGAAGGCGAAGATCGGCGAGTTCTACTGGGAGAAGTTCGTTGCGGGCGAGCCGTGCGACCCGGCGCTGGAGGAGACCTTCGCGGAGATCGAAAACGCGATCGCGCAGATCGCTTCGTTCGAGGCGGAGATCCGCGCCATCAAGGAGAGCGAGGCGCAGGCAGTCCCTGCGACGGCGCAGGCGGCGGGCGCGAAGTGCGGCTCCTGCGGGGCATCGAACGATGACGGCGCGCGCTTCTGCCGCGAGTGCGGATCGGCGATCCTGCAAGAAGCGGCCGAGTCGGGCAAACTGCTCTGCCCGACGTGCGGCGCGCAGCTCGCCGCCGAGGCCAAGTTCTGCGGCGAGTGCGGCGGGAAGGCATAGGAACCCGTTCATGTTCTGCTCGCAGTGCGGCACCAAAAACGACGACGGCGTGAGATTCTGCACCTCTTGCGGCACGCCCCTCGCGAACGCGCAGCCGCAGGCGGCCCCGGCGCGTCCGATGCGGATGCAGAAGGCCGACGAGGTCGAGTACACGATCCACGGGGAGGACCTCCAGTTCGTCGAGATCATGCTCGACCCCGGCGAGACCATCGTCGCCGAGACGGGGGCAATGATGTACATGGACCGCGCCATCCAGATGGACACGGTGTTCGGCGACGGCTCCGGCAAGGAAGGCGACGACCTGATGGGCAAGCTCTTCTCGGCGGGCAAGCGCGCTCTCACCGGCGAGGGAATCTTCATCACCGCCTTCACGAACACCGGGAGCGAGAAGCGCTGCGTCGCCTTCGCCGCGCCCTACCCCGGCCGCGTCGTGCCCTTCGACCTCTCCCACTACGACGGCACGCTGATCTGCCAGAAGGACTCGTTCCTCTGCGCGGCGCGGGGCATCTCGATCGGCATCGCCTTCCAGCAGAAGATCGGCGTCGGGCTCTTTGGCGGCGAGGGTTTCATCATGCAGAAGCTGGAGGGCGACGGCCTCGCCTTCATGCACGCGGGCGGAATGATCATCAAAAAAGAGCTCGCCGCGGGCGAGAAGATCCGCCTCGACTCGGGCTGCCTCGTGGCGATTACGAAGACGATCGACTACGATATCCAGTTCCAGACGGGCATCAAAAACGCCCTCTTCGGCGGCGAGGGGCTGGTCTTCGCGACGCTGGAGGGCCCCGGAACCGTCTGGCTGCAGTCGCTCCCTTTCTCGCGCCTGGCCGACAGAATCTACTCCGCCAGCAGGGCTGGCGGCGGCAAGAACGCCGAGGAGGCCAGCCTCCTGGGAAAGATCGCCACGGGTAAATTTTTCGGGACGAACTGAGAAGCGCTCCCCCTCGGCTCGCTGCGCACGCCGATCCCCCCCCTAAAGCGGGGGACGAGGATGCTTCTCTTTGCATCAGCGCTCGCATTATGAGAAGATTTTTGGGACACAGCTCGGCACAGTGACGAAGAACTCGATCGAATCGATAGCCTCCTTGTCCCCCGCTTTAGGGGGGGGATCGACGTGCGCAAAGCGCGTCGAGGGGGAGGCTTTTTGTGTGTTTGATGCCCTGCCCTACCGCACCGCCCTTCCCGCCTCCTGCAGCATCTGCACGTAGGCGAGCAGCTCCTTTCGCGACGAGACGTTCAGCTTCATGAAGATCCGCCGGTTGTGGGTCTTGATGGTGTTGATGCTGAGGTTCAGGATCTGCGCGATGTCCTGCGCGGCGTAGCCCTCGATGTAGAGGTTGAATACGCTCCGCTCGGCGCGCGTGAGGGCCTTCGTGTTCTCGAGGAACATCTCGAACACGTCCTCCGGCAACCGCTCCGGCCGGCTTGCCTCCACGACGGCGGCGCCGGCCTCCTCGGCGCCCTCGGCTTCTTCGCCCCGCTGGCTCAAAAATTCGATCAGGTCGTCGATCTCGGGGATCTTCGTGCGGGGGACGCGCGGGGTCGCTTCCCCAGCCCTGCCCCGCACGCCGGAGCGAATCGCGTCGAGCCCCACCAGAACGGGCCGGATATACCACTGACTGAACACAAACGAGCATATGGCCCCCACGGAAAGCAGCAAGAGCGACAGCGACAGAAGCCTCGCGTTGTCCGCGGCGATTTTCGCGTCGACGTCCGTTTGAGGCACGAGCAGCGCGAACACGTACCCGCCATCCCGCGCGAAGGGGGAATCCTTCGCGTACAGGGCGACGGTCTTCTGCAGTCCCACGAAGTCGCCACCGCCTCGTTGCCTGTACGTCACGAGATCCCTGTCCGGGTTTCCGTTTCCGATCTCCAGCGCCTTGCCCGACCGCGGCTCGCCCTCCGCGTTGTAGCGCCACGAGAGCAGCGCCCTCGACATGTCCAGCGAATGATCCCCGACGGGCGCCAGAGCGCAGAAGATACCGTTGTAGATGTTGCCGGTCGGCATATAGGCCATCTTGAAAAGCATATCGCTCATCTCGAAACCGCATACCCCGAAGACCGCCCCCTCCGAGTCGACCAGGGGGACGCTGCAGAGCATGGCGCGGTAGTTCGCGTCCTTGAGGTTCGTCGCCGGTTGCCAGTAACAGAGCCTGCGCACGAACGCGGGGTTTTCCGCCGCCGCTTTCAGGGGAAGGCTGTAATACGGCGCGTTTTCGACGTCGAACTCCATCGCCCACTGGGCGTCGAGCACCGCGTCGTGCCTGCGCGCGATTCGCGAAAAACCCCGCAGTACCAGGATCGCGGGCGACGATTCGCTCAAAATGTTCGGCTCCCAGTTCTTGAAGTAGAGACCGGCGCGGCTCGTGCGCGCCTCCTCCGGCCGCTTGCTTGCCGTCGCGTTGAGGATCATGAACGCCCCGCTGGCCTTCACCCTCTCCAACGAGAAGAAGAGCGTGTCGTACTGGCCGTCGATGATCTCCTCCAATAGCTCGGGGTGAGCATGCAGATCGTCTACGCCCAGCCCTTTCTCCCGCAGCTCGCTCTCGATATTGCGCGAGACATGCCGCGAGAGCCGCAGCGCCTGCGCCGAGATCTCGCCGAACTGCCGCTCGACGTTCTGCGACAGGTAGGCGAGCTCGTTCTCCATCAGCCGCCTGCTCTCGCCGACCCCCGTCGAGAAGACTCCGGCGATCAAAAGGGCGCTCACCACGCCCACGACCATCGTCGCAACCAGCAGCATAAAAAAGACGAAGAGGCGCAGTCTCATCGACAGCCCCATCGCCCGCATGCCCTGGATCTTATCGATCAGCCGCCTCAGCCGCTCAGCGAAGGCTTTCGACAAAATCTTCATACGCGCCCTCCGTGGCTGCGCGGTACGCCTCGTCCGTTCCCAATGCGCCCCTTCGCTTCTCGAATTTCCCGCGGGCCTCCGATGCGCACTTGGCGAGCGCGCTCTCATACGCAATCTCGATCGTTCCGAAGTTGTCGAGGTTCTTGGGGATCAGGAAGTCGTACTCCGCGCCCATCTGCGTGACGACTTCCAGGAAGCGCCTGTGGATCGGCGGCAGGCCCTCCGCGTCGCTGTGTTCGGCCTTCTCCATCGCCTCCCGCGTGACCGGCAGGTAGCCGGTGCCCTTGAGGAAGCGCAGGTTCTGCTCCGGTTCCACCAGCCACTTCAAAAACAGAATGGCCGCGCGCTCCTTCTTCGGCGTCGACTTCAGCAGGCAGAAGCCGCCCGCGCGCTGGATGGCCACCTTCTTGCCGCCCTCGTAGACCGGGTAGGGCAGGAAGTCGAACTCCACCGGCTCGGACGAGTTGTCGGCATACGTCATCGAGGCCGGAAGAAACGAGATACCCGCCGTCGAGCTGGTCCAGCAGACGATGTCGCCCGTCTTCGTGAGGTCGGTGCCGTAGCCGTCGTAGATCGCCTCCTGCCCGCGCACCGCTGGCTCGTAGTAGGCGTTCCATATTTTTTCGAAGAGGGGCGCGCGCAGGTTCATCCCCGCCTCGGAGAGGAACTCGCCGCCCATTTGCCGGAAGCCGACCTGCGCGAAGTTGATCGGGTTGTCGATCATGAAGAACATCTTGCCGTCCCAGGGGACGTCCGGCGTCTTCGCGTCGGTCCACCCGTAGTATTTTTTCGCCGTCGCCAGAATGCCCTCCACCGTGGCGAGGTCGCCCAGCGACGCGCCGGTCTCCTTCGCGAAGCGGTCGAAGAGCGTACGGTTGACCAGCAGCCCCTCCGTGGATTTGCCGGTGGGGAAGATGTAGAGTTTGCCGTCCGAGATGCGCCCCTCCTCCAAAAAACGGGGCACGAAGGCCGACAGCTCGTCCTTCGTAAAGTAGTCGTCGAAATCGACCAGCATGTCCTTGCGTACGAGAAGGATGGCGGATTTGGGGTAGGCCATGGCGATGTCGGGGGCCTCCGGCGCGCCGGGGTCGCCGTTCGCCAGCAGTTGCAGCTTCTCGTGCAGCACCTCGAACTTGCCGATGGAGGTAACAGCGATGACGATGCCCTTCTCTTTGCCGGCCGTGCGGTTGAACTCGTCCACCACGTCGCTCATGGCGTGCTTCATCTGTCCGCTGGGGTTGTGCCACATGGTGAGCACGACGGGGTTGCGCGGGTCGAGGTCGTCCGGGTTCGGGCGACTCGCATACTTCCAGCCCGCGAGACAGGCGACTGCCGCGATCAGAAGGAGCGGAAGGAACTTTATCCATTTTCCCCTGCCGTCGGGCGGGCTTGATGTGCGTGACATTTCGAAGATCACCCCGAAAACCGCCTTCCTCTCCCCGATGGACGACGCACGGAGGGAGGATGCGAGTCGCTTGTTATTTATGAAGCTTTCAGAAGGATTACGAGTCATTCTAGCAAGTATCAAAGGGGAAGTAAACACGAGTGAACAAAATCGCTATTGCGAAATATCACTTTTTTTCACTAAAATATATGATTTTTCTCATAAATTTATATCAAATTTCTCACTTACATACAGGATGCGCTCAAAAGCAAGGTTTCGTGTCGCTTTTTCCATTTATGAGCACATTCGCGAATCACCCCAAAAATCACCCCTCCGTGTCACCTAAAATCACCCCTGGGGTGATTACAGCCCTCTCCGAAACCGCTAATTTATATGAACAATTTTTTTAATTTGAGAGGGGATTGAAGGGATGTTTGGAAGAAAAATGCCTCGCGGTGGATTTTTCGGCTTTGTTTTATGTACGGCGTTGTTGCTGGGCTTTGCGGGCGCGGCGTGCGCGCTGGATACGTGGGATGGGACGACTGGCACGGGTTTCACCGGTGGCGACGGAAGCCCAGGCGATCCCTATCAGATTGCGACCGGCGCGCAGCTCGCGTATATGGCAAAACAGGTGCGCGATGACGCCACGAATTACAACGCCAAATCGTACAAACTCACGGACGACATCGACCTTGCGGGGCACGAATGGCCAATCGTCATCGGATGGGGTTTCAGTGCGGAGTTCAAAGGCACTTTTGACGGAGACGACCATAAGATATTGAATTTCAGGTACACGGGAACCCATCCCAATGTGGGGCTTTTCGGATGGGTGGCAGGTGCCACGATAAAAAACGTGCACCTTGTGGGTGTGCATATTGCGCCGACGTACACCGGTGCAACACTGGATTACTATGTCGGCGGCATTGCGGGAGTCTCGGACACGGGGTCGACGATCGAGGGTTGCAGCGTGACGGGCAGCATCACGGGCGGCAATACGAACGCTATGACGAAGAATAGCGTGACGGGGGGCATCGCGGGTAATATCCGGGGCATCGTGACAGGCTGCAGCTTTATGGGGACGGTCACGGGCGGCAACGCGGCGGTGACGGGCAGCGATTCCTACACGGGAGGTATTGTCGGAACCGCCAACAACGCCGTGTCGGCCTGCAGCGCGGGAGGCAGCGTGGTGGGCGGAGATGGGAAACAGGCTTCCTATACGGGCGGCATTGCCGGATTTGTAAGTAACGCAAACGGCAAGATATCGAACTGCAGCTCCTCGAACAGCGTGGAGGGCGGGGATGGCGACAACACATCCCGCACTGGCGGCGTAGCGGGGGAGGTCGAGTCCAATACCACGGCACCGGCAGTCGAGAAGAGCTATTCCTTCGGTTCGGTCAAAGATGGAACCGGCGGTACGATCTACACCGGGGGAGTCGTCGGTTGGGCGAGTAAGGCAATCAGCGGCTGCTACTGGAACACGACGGCGAATGCGGGCGGCATACCGCTGGCGGTAGTGGGTGTCGGGCATGATAACGCAGGAGGTGGACAGGAAGCCAACGCCGTGGGGTTGGCGGCGCCGAACGCTTTCGTCGAGGTCAACAAGGACAGCTTCGATAAAGACGCAGGAGGGGAGTATTGGGGAGTAACAAATGGAGTTATTGCCGATCGATGGGGGATCGACACACCGGGCAGCGCGTGGTTCTACCCCACGTTCGACACCGGCCGCCCGAGGTTAAAGGCATTTTTCAACGCGGCGGGCACGCAGGTTTTGCCTCAGTTCGCATCCGCGTCGCTCACGCCGAACGCCGTCACCATCAAAGCGGGCGACCCCAACGCGACGGTCACCGTCTCCGTGCTCGACGGCCTGCCTTTCGCGATCTCGGGCGTCAGCCCGGCGACCGTCGGCGGCGTGAGCCTGTCGCATGCCGCCAAAACGGTCACCGTCACGCCCGGCGCGACGACCACGGCGGCGGGTCCCACGACGATCACGATCACGTATAGCGTCGACGACGGCACTGCGGCCACGGCGACGTTCAACCTGACCGTCCTTAACGGTTCCACCGGCGGCGGCGGTGGAGGCGGTGGCGGAAGCACGTCGTCCGACAAGACGGAGGTCTCCTCGGTCAAAGTCGTCATCGACGGCACCGAGCACACGGGTACAGCGCAGCCGGACGGCACGATCCTGATCACCGTCCCTGCTGGCACCGACATCTCGAACCTGACGCCGAGCATCGCGGTGTCGGCGGGAGCGACGTACACACCGAAGGGCCCGCACGACTTCACCAAGGGTCCGCTGGAGATCACCGTGACCGCGCAGGACGGCACGACGAAGAAATATAAGATCGGCGTGGTCGTGCAGTCGCAACAACCGGTGGCGGGGACCTTCGTGAACCCCGCGCCGTCGGCCTGTACGGGCACCGCGACGCGGAACGCGGGCGGCACGTTCGACGTGGTCATCGGCATCCCCTTCGCCGCCGGCTTCGACCCGAGCACGATCCAGTACATCTCGGCGACGATCGCGGGCCTGAACAACCCGAGCTTCTTCTACACCGACGCGAACGGGGGCGACGTGTCCATCCCCACGCGCACGGCGAGTTCGCTGTTGAAGATCAAGGGCACGGCGGCGGACCCGTCGAAGGTCGTGATCACGAGCCTGCGCTTCTGGAAGAAGGGCGACGCGACGGAGTACTACCAGAACATCCCCGGCGGCCTCAAGCTCTCCGACATCATGGGCACGACGCCGAACCCGAATCCGTCGCCATCGAGCGGTGGTAGTGGCGGTGGCGGATGCGACGCGGGCGCGATGGGGTTGGCGGCACTGATGCTGGGCGGGCTGTATTTGCGGAAAAAGCGGGCGTAGGACGCGCATTGCGCGTCCGGCCCCTGCGGTAATATCGGCGATAGGGGCGGACACATGAGTCCGCCCCTACTCCCCCTCGGCTGGCTTCGCGCGTCGATCCCCCTCCAGGGAGGGGGACGAGGATACTTCTCGTTGCATTATGTCTTGCCTCTTTAAAAGATTTTCGGGAAACGGCTTCGGCGTAGCGACCGAAGAATCAAAAAAATCAATATCCTCCTCGTCCGCCCTCTTTCAGAGGGGGATCGACGCGCACAAAGCGCGTCGAGGGGGAGGCTCTTAAGCACCCAACTTTCGGGTAGACCCCGTCGGAATCGCGCCGGTCCCGCCGACCTCCACTCGCGGGGCCGGCGACCGATTCCTCCCCAACCCGACGCGAGCGCCCCGCGATTTCGCGGGGCGCTCGCCGTGCAGTCGTATAGATTTATTATTCCTGCCAGTCTTCTATTCGCAATCCTTCTACGCGCTCGAATTCTTTTATATTGTGAGTGACGAGCGTTACCTCACGAGCCCTTGCCTGTCCCGCTATCAAGACATCATATGGCCCGATGGGAGTTCCAGCGAAGGCAAGAGCGGCTCTGATTTCTCCAGAATATCTTGCATCCAGAGCGTTGAAATCCAAAATCTCGAACATGAGATCGTCGACCATGGCAATATTTTGACGCTTGCCAGCGCTTTTAAACGCCCCATAAAACAGTTCGTGTAAAACAATAGACGATATGCATACCTGAGAAAGCTTATGCCTTCGCACTTTCCTGCCGACAGGAGAATCGACATCCCGCAAAATCGCGATAACGGCATTTGTGTCCAGCAGGTATCGCATTATTTGAACAACTCGTCCAGCGCGGGACGCTTTTGCTCTTGAGATTTTTCGTTCGCCGCGTCTGCAAAATCGTCATCCACGTGGCCGGCGAGGTTGTCCAGCCAAAGCCAGTCATCGACAATCGGCTCCAGAATAATCGCATTGCCGCTCTGTCTCACGCTGACCTCGACTCCCGCCAAATGAAAATAATATGGAAGCTCGATAATCTGCCGCTCGCCGTCGTGTATCACTCTGGCCGTGTTCACCTGAACCACGCTCCTTTCGGGACATGACAACCTTCCATACTATTATATCATCTGCATCAACTTGTCGATCGGCAATGGCAGAAGGCCCGCCGGTTTGCGCTCCGACCTCCGCGATTACGTCCGACGATGGCATCGAAACGTGACAAACAGCCCCTTTCATCACGAAAACATATGATTTTTTCACTGAAATATATGACATTCGGCAACCTCGAAATAAATTATTCGTGAACGCGCGAGCGAATCACCCCCGCAATCATCCCTTTCGCGCGCCAAATCACCCCTGTGGGGTGATTACAGCCAACAAAAAAAGCGCTAATCTACGCGGAGGATTATCAAGAAACAAAAGGGGGGAATCGGAATGTTTTGGAGAAGGATACTTTGGAAAAGGGTACGATGTGCTTTTTTTGCTTTGGCCGTTTGCGCGGCCCTGCTGTTCGGCTTTGCGGCCGGGGCGCAGGCGGCGGATCTGTGGGTGCTGGTGCCGATCGACACGACGAGCAACACGGGCGACAGCGAGGCCGACGCGTACAAGATCGGCTCCCAGGGGCAGCTCGCGTGGCTCGCGAGCAAGGTAAACGGAGGGGAAGCCTACGGCGGAAAGTACTTCGAGCTCACGGGGGACATCGACCTGGGCGGCAAAGAGTGGACACCGATCGGAAAGGGCATGACCAGTACCTTCGACGGCAATTTCGACGGCAAGAACCATAAGATCCTGAACCTGAAATGCAACTCGGACGGCGAGCTTGTCGGGTTGTTCGGCATCATCCCGGATACGAGCAGCAAGATCAAAAACCTGCACCTGGTGAACGTCTCGATCGACTCGGCGTGCAGTGGCGCCGATACATCGGCAACCGGCGGCATCGCAGGCATTATGTTCGGCGAGATCGACAATTGCAGCGTGACCGGCAGCGTCGCGGGCGGCCAGTCGTCGTCGTTCTACAGCGACACCGGTGGCATCGTGGGCGTCGCGCACGGCTTCGTGACGAACTGTTTCGTCGGCGGCTCCGTAACAGGGGGCGACTCGACCGGCAACAACAGACCCTCCAGTACGGGGGGCATTGTGGGGAGGCTCGAAGGTCCGAATGCAGGCGTCGTCGGATGCAGCGTCGAAGCGGACGTAACGGGGGGCAATATCCCGGCGAGTAATGCCGGAGGCCACTCCAACGCCGGCGGCATTGCGGGATTGGATTACAGCGGCCATACGCCCAACATTTCGAACTGCTACGCCAGCGGCAACGTGACCGCCGGGCAGGGACAGGCCGGCTCCAACGCGGGCGGCATCGTGGGCCTGGTGTCGCTCCTCGACGCGAGCAAAACCGCGGTATCGAAGTGTTATTCGTTCGGGGCGGTCTCGTCCGTCTCGACGGGGGCGAAGCGCGCCGGCGGCGTGATCGGCCAGATGGACGACGACAAGGGCAAGGTCGCGGCCAGCTACTGGAACAAGAACGCGGCGGGACAGACGGCGGCGAAGGGCATCGCGAACGACACGCCCTCCGCACAGGAGCCGAACACCGTCGCATTGTCGGCGCCGGATTTCGCGAACAAGGACAAGTTCGACAGGGACGCGGACGGCAACGTATGGCCGGGGACAGGCAAATGGGACATCGGCAATTTCATGGCGAGCACGTGGATCTACCCCGCGTCCGACCACAGCCGCCCGAGGCTGCTGGCGTTTTTCGACGGCGGCGGGGCGGTCAAGCCGCAGTTTGTGTGGCCGACGCCGAACGCGGTCTCCGTCAGAGCGGGCGAGCCCGATAAGACGGTCGCCATCTCCGCGCTCGACTTCACGCCGGGACAGATCTCCGTCACGGGGGCAACGCCTCTGAATCCGGTCGACGCCACGTTCACGTTCAGCGGCAACGTCCTCACCGTCAAGCCGAAGGCGACGACGGCCCTGGGGGCGACGAGCGTGACGGTGTCGTTCAAAGTCGGCGGCGCCGACCACTCCACGTCGTTCCGGCTCAACGTCTACGAGGGCGCCGTTGTGCCGCCTCCTTTGCCGACGCAAGTGGAGGTACCGGTGGCGACCCCGGCCGGAGGATCGTTCGCGGCGGCGGTGGACGTAACCCTTTCGTGCGCGACGGCGGGCGCGGAGATCCGCTACACGCTCGACGGCAGCGCTCCAACCGCGGCCTCGACGCTCTACGCCGGCCCGATCAAGATCGACGCGACAAAAACGTTGAAGGCAATTGCCGTCAAAGCCGGTATGACGGACAGCGACGTGCTCACCCAAACCTACACAATCACGCCGGGTGGCGGTGGCGGT
Organism: Synergistaceae bacterium; assembly: GCA_031549185.1. Lineage (GTDB taxonomy): Bacteria > Synergistota > Synergistia > Synergistales > Synergistaceae > JAVBQG01. The sequence continues at coordinate 94,772 of JAVBQG010000006.1, forward strand.
GGTGGCGGTGGCGGCTGCGACGCGGGGTTTGGGTTGTTCGCGTTGATACTGGGTGGGTTGTATCTACGGAGAAAGCGGGGGTAGGGACGCGCATTGCGCGTCCGCCCCTGCGGTCATATCGGCGATAGCGGGCGGACACATGGGTCCGCCCCTACTCCCCGTCGGCTGGCTTCGCGCGTCGAGGGGGAGGCTCTCAAGCATTCAACTTTCGGGTAGACCCCCGTCGGAATCGCGCCGGTCCCGCCAACCTCCACTCACGGAACCGGCGTCCGATTCCTCCTCAACCCGAAGCAAGCGCCCCGCGATTTCGCGGGGCGCTTGTGGTGCGAGAAATATTATCGCGAAAGTCGCTCGACACCGCGATCACAAATCACCCCTAAAATCACCCCTTTTTCCGACAAAAATCACCCCAGGGATGACGACTTTTCCGAAAATAGACGCTAATTTATATGAGACGCAAGAGTACGAAAGGGAGGGGTTGCATGAAGTGGCTCGATAGATTGACGATGACATCGAACCCGACAAAAAACAAGGATTCGCCCGTAGGGACCTCGCCCCCCCAAAAAGCGGGGCGGCCGAAGAAAGCAGAGATGTCACAGAAGGATTCGACGAAAGAAGAGCGCCTGGCGAGCCTCACCCCGCGCGAACGCGAAGTTTTCGCCCTCCTGATGGAGGGCCTGACGATGCGGGAGAGCGCGGAGGAGCTGGGCGTCAAATTTACCACCGTCAACTCGCACTGCAGCCATATCTACCGGAAGCTCGGCGTCAATAGCCGGGCGGAGTTCATCCTGCGCTACGCAATTCATCGAGATCGGGACAGATAGCGTTACATAAAATTAAGGAGAGTGTGGGAGATGAAGAGGAAAACGCGCGTATCGATATTGTTATTGGCTCTTTTTATCGGATTGTGGCTCGCCTCGGGGGCATTTGCGGCGACGAGGGACCTCCTCGTGATCAGAGGACAGTACGATCGGATCGAGGGCGTCCTGTCCGACCTCGGCTTCGGCGACAGGATGGACGTCGTTGCGGACGACTCGTCCGTCTTGTCGATGAATTTCTCGCAATACAGCGCCATTTTTATCAACTGCGACTACGACAACCCGACCGACAAACCGGACGCGGCGTTTTTGGAGAAGATCAAGGCCTTCGTGCACGGCGGCGGCATGATCTATGTCACCGACGACGCGGCCAACTTCCTGAAAAACTGGGAAGGCGAGATGCAGTACACGATCAACTACGACTCGGAGGTATGGGGCAGCGGAAACTGGAGGACGACAGTCGTGGACCCGGCGCTGCGGGCGAAGTTCCCCTCCGATCGCTTCGACTCGAACGGCGACGTGGTCATCCATCACTCCTACGACAACGGCGAGCAGATCGTAAACGCGGGCAGGGCGACCGTGCTGTTGAAGAACGGCAGCGACCCCGGCATCGATCCTGACGGCTTCCCGGTGGTCGCCGGGCAGGTTCAGGCGATCGACTTCCGCCCGTCGGCGGGCGGACGCGTCGTCTACACCACCTTTCACAACCACCCGCTGGACAACGTGCCCACGCCCGGCACGGACGACTATACCGCCTATCAGAACGTGCTCACGGTCATGAAGTACATCTGCGGCTCGCTGGGGACGGCGACAGAGCAGGAGGTCCTGCTGGGGATCCTGGGCGCGAGCGTCTCCGACCTCGTCGGCAACCCGCAGGGCGGCAATTTCTCGGAGCTGGTGTCGGGGTGGAAGTTCGACATCCCCGCGGGCGCCTCGCAGCTGACGTTCGCGCTCTACGCGGCGACGACGCGCAGCGCGACGAGAGGCGCGGCGAACGATCCGGTCTTCACGCTGACCGCGCCGGACGGCACCACGCACCAAGCGCAGGCCAACCCCACGACGGGGCCGGTGGTCTTCCACGTGCCGGCACAGCAGGGCCTGTGGAACGTGCAGTGCACGGATAACACGGGTGCCGTCCCATCCACGCAGATGACGACGGGCATGGCGCTCTCCGGCACGTTCGGCACGGCCAGCCCGGCGCCGGGCGGCAGCGTCACCCAGGTCGCCACGCCGACGGCGAACCCGGCGGGAGGCACCTACTCCTCCGCACGGAGCGTGACGCTCTCCTGTTCCACAAGCGGCGCGAAGATCTACTACACGCTGAACGGCTCCACACCGACGGCGAACGCCACGCCCTACACGAGCCCGATCGCCATCTCCTCCTCCACGACGTTGAAGGCGATCGCGATCGCATCCGGCATGACGGACAGCTCGGTCATGACGCAGGTCTACACGATTTCACCCGGCGGCGGTACGAAGAGCAGCAGCAGCGGTTGCGACGCAGGCGCGATGGGGTTGCTGGCGGTGCTGCTGGGCTGTGCCCTGCGACTCCGCTCCGGGCACGATGGATGTAACAGGCGGAAGTAAGCAAGAGAAAAATATTTGGGGAGGCCGTGGGCGGTCTCCCCTGCGATTGACTCGGAGCCGCAAGGATCGGGGTTTCGACGACGGGGGGTTATTTTGTGAGTGTCTTCGACTCGAAAGCAAAAAAATTATGCGGCGCCTTCTTCCTGGCGGCCGTTTCGCTCTTCTCGTTTATGGCATCGCCGTCGCCGGCGGCGCAGGCACAGCCGGATATCGCGATCTCGCCGGCCGTGCCGCCGAAGGACACGGCGCGCTACGTGATGATGGTCTCCACATCGAGCGGCATGGGGATGGGCGCCAATCGCATGCTGATGCTCGACGCGCGCGGCCTGCCCGCAACCGCCACGCCGAACCTGGCGTGGCACATGATCCCGGAGGCGATGCGGATGGGCAAGTATCTTCCGCTGATCCGCCCGGAGCGGTCGATGGGCGGAACCGGCGGCGAGACGAGTACAAGCGAACGGGAGGACTGGACGACGAAGATCTACTGGAGCTGCGCGAAGGAGGTCCCCAAGGGACAGCCGATCGTGATCTCCACGAAGGACCAGAGCAAACAATCGCAACTGTTCGACGCGTATTCGGGCAACACTCTCAACTTCTGGAAGGAGCCGCCTAACGGCTGGGGCTGGGGCCAGTGGCCGAACAAGGAGTACTACGTCCAAGTCCCGATGAACGGTTCGCTCAAGGGCGACCATTTCGTGCACGGCAACTACCTGCCGCACATCAAGTTCGGCGTGGCGCAGCACGACTTCCTGAGCGCGCTCAAGGTGAAGACCGGGGACGGCAACCTGAACGCGTTCATCCCCGTGACGTGGGAGAGCGTGCCTGGCGCGATCGGGTACTTCATCTACGCCATGGCGTCGAACGAGTCGAAGCGGGAGATGGTGATCTGGACGTCGTCGCAGAAGGCGACCTACGGCATCCAGTCGTACGAGCACTCCAGCCGCATCAAGGAGCTGGTAAAGATCGGCGTCGTGCTCAAGCCCGACGTGCAGGCGTGCAACATCCCGGCGGGGATCTTCGTCGGATACGAGCACCCGATGATCATGGTCTACGCGTGGGGCAACGACTATTGGAACTCATACCCTCCGAAGCCGGCCAACCCGCCGAAGGGCTGGAAACCCGACTGGACGGTGAACGGTCTCTTCCTCTCGCAGTGGAACGGGGTACCTGGTGCCCAAACGTCGGACGCGTCGCAGAGTTCGTATCAGGAAACCGATGCGGAAGATGAGGAGGCGGCGGCGGACTCCGCCTCGCAGCCGCAGAAGAGCACCGGCGGCAAATCGGCGGAGGAGAAAAAGCAGAACCAGGAGAAGAAGGATTCCGGCGGAGGACCGACCATCAACATCAACCTGCCCTCGATCAGCATCCCCAAGCCCTTCTAGGGAGGCGAAACCCGGACTCGACATCACCCCGCAGTCCGGGTTTCATTTTGATCCCCTCCGATTCGAACGCTCAGGCAGGAGGAACGAGACATGAGCAACTTCAATCTGAAAAAAAAGAGAACCTTGCGCGGCATGCTTTTCCCCGCCGCGATCCTGCTGCTCTTGGCGGCGTCCCCTCTTCACGCGGCACAGGCGGATATCGCGATCTCTCCGCCCGTAACGCCGAAGGACACCGCGCGGTACAGAATGGTGGCCACCACGACGAGCGGCGTCGGAATTGCCAGCCAACGAATCCTGACACTGGACGCGCGCGGTCTCCCGGCAAGGGGTACGCCGAACAAGGCATGGCACATGATCCCCGAGGCGATGCGGATGGGGCGATACCTCCCCCTGGCCCGCCCTGCCCGGTTCTTCGGCGAAAAGGAGTACCTCGACGAATACGAGCCCGACGGCTGGACGACGAAGATCTACTGGGGCAGCGCGAAAGAGACTCCCAAAGGCCAGCCGATCGTGATCGCCCCGGAGGACGACGGCAAGCGCTCACAATTGTACGACGCGCAGAGCGGGAAGACGAGCCTATCCCTCCGGAGGGAGCCGGCAAAGGGCTGGGGGTGGGGACAGTGGTCGAACGAGGACCTGCAGGTCCGGTTCTCCCCCGATAGCTCTCTCAGAGGCAATCACCTCGTACATGGCAATTTTTTGCCGCACATCAAGTTCGCCGTATCGCAGCACGATTTTCTGGAACCGCTCCGGGTTCAAACCGGTGACGGCAACTTGCACGCGCCCATCCCCGTAACGTGGAAACCCGTGCCGAGGGCGATCGGATACTTCGTCTACGCAGTGGCCGACGACGAGTTGAAGAAGGAGTACGTGATTTGGACGTCGTCGCGGAGGGCGACCCACGGCATGCAGTCGTGCGAGCACTCGGACCGCGTCAGGACGCTGGCGGACGCCGGCGTCCTGCTCAAACCGGATGTGCTGTCGTGCAACATCCCGATGGGAATCTTCGCGGGATACGAGAACGTCATGATCATGGTATACGCATGGGGAGACGACTATCGGGCATCGTATCCGCCCAGGCCCACGAACCCGCCGAAGGGTTGGAAACCGGATTGGAGAGTAAGCGGTCTCTTCTTCGCACGGTGGTCGGGCATACCCGGCACCGAGAAGCTGCGTCCCGTGCCGTAACATATGTCGCGGCGCTCGCGCAAAACCCGGCCCGGTTCAATACGCCCCAGTTCCGGCCATGACGGCGGTACGAAAACATGTATAGGGGTTATCTCAGGTACTTTGCCAGCTTGCCCAGCAGCACGTCGACGTCCACGGGCTTGCCGATGTGATCGACCATACCGGCCTCGCGGCAGGCGGCGACGTCCTCGGCGAAGGCATTTGCCGTCATCGCGACGATGGGCACCGACCGCGACTGCGGGACATCCAGCGCCCGGATCCTGCGCGTGGCCTCCAGGCCGTCCATGACGGGCATTTGTAGATCCATCAGAATCATGTCGTATTTCCCGGGGGCCGCGGCGAAGGCCGCAAGCGCCTCCTGGCCGTTCTCCTCGCAGACGATGTCGATCTTCGTGTCCTCCAGCAGCGTCACGACGATCTCGCGGTTGATCTCAATGTCCTCCACCAGCATCAGCGTTCGGCCAGCGTAGGTACGGCCCGTACCGATCTCCACCCGCCCCTCCGGCTCCGAGGGGGCCTTCGGGCAACCTGTGAGGTATCCCGCCTTCACGGTGAAGAAAAAGCGCGAGCCGACTCCGTCGTCCCCATCCTCGACGCCGATCCGTCCTCCCATCAACTCCACGATCTGCTTGCTGATGGCGAGCCCCAGGCCCGTGCCGCCGTACTTGCGCGCGATGCTTCCATCGGCCTGCTCGAAGGCGAGGAAGAGCTTCCCTTTCTGTTCGGGAGAGATACCGATCCCGGTGTCGGTCACGGCGACGCCGATCTCGCAATCCTCCTCGTTCACCGGCGAGGCGCGCCACACCTCGAGGCGGACCCTTCCGCCCTCCGGCGTAAACTTGACCGCGTTGGAGAGCAGGTTCATGATGACCTGCGAGAGGCGCATCTCGTCGCCCCGGACGTACTGCGGCAACCGGTCGTCCATGCGGACATCGAGGGCGATGTCCTTCTCCTCCGCCTTGACGACGATTACGCCGGCGATCGTATCGATCATCCTGCCGAGGTTGTAGACGCTCTCGGCGAGCTCCAGCTTGTTCGCTTCGATCTTGGATATGTCGAGGATGTCGTTGATGAGGCCGAGAAGCTGGCGGGAGGCCGTGTCGATCTTCTCCAGGCAGTACACGGCCCTCTCGGTCGTGCCGGCTGAGATTCCGATCTTCGTCATGCCGATGATCGCGTTGAGGGGCGTTCGAATTTCGTGGCTCATGTTCGCCAGAAAGGTGCTCTTCGCGCGCGTGGCGGACTCCGCCTGCACCTTCGCGGCCAGAAGTTCGCTCGTATCGTGGAGCAGCACGACCATCCCGGTGAGCTGCCGTTCTTCGCTCAGCGCGGGTGCGACGCTCACGGAGAAAAAAACGCCGCGGCCACTGGCGATCTCCGAGTCGAAGGAGAGCATCCCCTTCGTCGCCTTGATCACCTGGAACGCAGCGTCCATACGGTCGGCGAAATCGTTGTCGAACAGCTCCCGCATGAGCGGAACGATCTCCAGCCCGATGAGTTCGGAGACATCGCGGCCGAAGAGCCTTCTCACGGAGGAGGTGCAGAGGAGGATCCTCGCCTCCGTATCGAGCAGAAACATGCCGTCCGGGCAGTTGTCGCGCAACATCTGATTGTACAGCATCTGGGCCTCTTTTTCCTTCTCGTTGTAGTCACGAAGGGCGACCGCTTGCTTGTACAAGTGCGTCATGTTTTCATATTCCCGCTGCAGCCGATCGTATTTCCGCGAGAGCGCCTGCAGCGCCTTCTTGGCGGAGGCAAAATCCTCCGTCGGCGGAATAGCCGGCTCCCGGTTCATAGACGTGAAACAGCCCCCCTTTTCGAAAAGAGGCCTACAACGCGCAGATCGTCATCGTCGCGTTGTGGAAGCGGTTGACGGCCTTGCCTTCGCGCACCGAGGTCGGCGCGATCTCCCCGAAGGCGTAGAGCCCGGATACGGAGAGCCCGGGCGGCAGTATTTCGCGGACCAGATTTCCCTCGGCGTTCTTCTGATCCGCTAGGAACATGTTCCGCAGACTGCAGCTCGCGACGAAGACCGTAGAGTAACGATAGTCGTCCGTCTCTGCCGCCTCGATCTTCCGGGTGATCTCTCGCAGCGCTTCTTCGCTGGTCGCCTTGACGTCCATGTCGTCGCAGAAGAGAAGGCCGATGTAGGAGTTCTCCGGCACGTTGGCGAAGCAGGAGACCTCGCCCGTATCCTTGTCGTACGTGTTGAGCGCTCGCGAGACGAGAACGCCGTCGTTGTCCTTCTCGTTCTGCATCTCCACGAAGAATTGATAGTTCCAGAGGACCTTCGTCTCGTCGTCGATGAAGGGGAACTCCTTCAGGTACTCGTACGCCGGACGGCCGTCGATCTCGCAGATGATGTTGTCGTGCGCCTTCGTGACCTTCCGCTTGGAGAGAGGCGCGGAGCCGGCGAGGTTCTTCACCTCGAAGATCGGCCGCACGTCGCCCGCGATCAGGAGGAGCGCCAGGCGGTCGCCCCCGCTCTCGCCGTCCAGGAAGACCTGCTGCGCGCTGAACTCGAAGTCGTCGGCCGCCACGTATCCGAAGACGGGCAGGGAGCCGCACGCCTCCGAGAGGGTGGCGAGGCCGTCGTCGGACGAATAGCTCTGCACGATGGAGGTGACGCAGAAGACCATCCGTGGCTCGGCCGCCGGATCCTTCGCCCTCAGCTTCGCCAGAGCGGCCTCGTAAGTGCCCCTGATGCGTTCTCTCGGGTTCTCGGCCATGGAGTCGCCGATCGCCGTCGCGAAGAGGCAGTCGTCGGACGTCATCACGTGCAACATCGCCGCGAGCTCATGATGCCCGTCGTTCGACAGCGTGGCGGCGCCGGCCGTCGTTCCGCCGATGACGGAAAAACCGAGCGCCTCGCAGAGGGCGGCGGACAGCTCGCCAACCTCCATGTGAGGCTGCGCATGAAGGACGGCGACGCTCTCCTTCCCCGGCACGAGCTTCTCCCGGACCTGGCCCAGCAACTCCTCCACTGCCGCGGGGATATCGTCGAGCTCGTAGGTGATGGCCGTTGCGGATCTCATAGGCAGTCCTCCTCCTTGTGTTACATAGGATTCGCATATTACTATACCATACTCAAAAAACCCCGGAAGCGGTCGAACCCCGGATATAAAGATAAAAAAAGAGAACCGCGGACGATCGACGGGTCGCGCGATTCTTGGATAGATCACAGAAGAATTTTCTCCGTTACCCCGGGAACGAGCACTCCATGTGCAGAATGGGAAAGGGACGGCCCGCGCTGTCGACGGCGGACCGCCCGACCACCTTGCAGCCCTGCCGCAGGTAGAAACCGACCGCGCCCTCGTTGCGCTCGTTGACGTCGAGCTTGCCCGCCTTCATCTCGAAGACCGCGTGCACGAAGAGCCGCTTGCCGATGCTCCTGCCCATGTACTTCGGCAACACGAACAGCATCTCGATCTTGTCGCCCACGATGGCCACGAAACCGGAGATCGCCCCCGCGTCGTCACGCATGTATACGACGTTCGCGCCGGGGAGATACCTGTTCCTGACATCCGCCTTGATCGAGGCGATGTCCGCCGGGGTCAGGAAGTGGTGCGTCTCCTTCACGGAAGCCTCCCACAGCTCCGTGAGCTCGTCGTAGTCGCCTTCGTTCGCGGTGTAAAATTTGGTGGAGGAATGCCCTTCGACCGTCTGCAAACCATATCACTCCCAAATCGCACGTGCTTTCGAATCGTTGACGAATCATCGAACAGGGACGACCCATTATAATACGAAATGCCGCCCGATGCGAATCGATATTGCAGCTCACCCGGCGCGATCGTCGGTCTCCCCCCGAAACAGCGTCGACTGCCGCCCTCCGTACCCCTTGCGGTATGCGGCGACGACGTCGGGCATTCTATGGAGCAGGCCGAAGCGGCCGCACTCCGCCGCGAAGATCGCGGAGAGCTCGCGCATCCGCGGCGAAGGACACCGGTAGCGGCCGCCGAATTCCTTCGCGTACCGCGCGCACAGCCCCGGCGAGATCCCGTCGAGCCTTTCGTAGAGGTACTCCCGCTGGCCGTCGCGCATCGAGAGGCCGAAAACCGGATAGACGAAGCGAGCCCCGGCATCGGCCGCGGTGCGCAGGATGGCCAGAATATTTTCCGGCGTGTCGTTCACGAAGGGCAGAAGCGGCATCATCAGGACGCCGCAGAAGACACCCGCATCGGCGAGGCATCGCAACGCGGCGAAGCGGGAGCGCGTGGCGGGCGCATCCGGTTCGATCTTCGCGCACAAGCCGTCGTCCGCCGTCGTGATCGTGATCTTGACGATGGCGGGGAAATTTCGCCCGATCTGGCGCAGAACATCGGCGTCGCGCGCGACGAGGTCCCCCTTCGTGTCGATCGCCACGCCGAAGTGCGCGGAGGCGATCAGCTCGAGCGCGCCTCTTGTGAGCTTCAACTCCCGCTCGAGGGGGTTGTACGGGTCGCTCATGGCGCCCGTCGCGATCACGCCGGGGCTGCGGCGCCTGCTTCTGCGGTTTTCGCGGAGCAGGGCGAGCGCGTTCGCTTTGACCTTCACGCGGTCGAAATCATCGTTCCGATAGCAGTCGCTGCGGCTGTCGCAGTAGATACAGCCGTGGCTGCATCCGCGATAGACGTTCATGTTGTAGTCCACGCCGAACCATTGCGAGCCGTCCTCCACCTTCGTCAGGATAGCCTTCGCCGGCACGGCAGAGATTGCATTAGAAGAAATCATCGCCCTAAAAAACGGGGCCGAAGGAGGCCCCGTCGATCGGGCCCGCTTCGGCTCCCCTGCGATATGCGCAATCCGATCGGCACTTCCGTTCAGTCGAGGTCGACGAACTTCGCCTTCACGCCCGCAATTTTGTTCAGGTCGGCCTCCACGGCCCGGCCCTGTTCGGGCGTGCCACAGAGCTGCAGGAGCAGCGTACCGGAGGGTGAGCAGACGTTGCCCTCCTCCTGGTCGTGCAGCCCGAGGCGCGTCCTGATCTCGCAGCCGTGCTTCGTCAGCACCCCCTGCACCTTGACCGCGTTCTCGTCCCTGTCTCCGATGCGAATCGCCATGATCTGATTACATGCCGCCATGTTCGTCCCCCCTCGTAATATTTTGGAACAACTCCATTCTACATGAAAAACATAAAAAAAGACGCCTCGCGGCGTCTCTTCGGTCGATTGTTGTTCGCGCCTAATCGAGATCCAGGAACTTCGCCTTGATGCCGGGAATCTTGAGGAGGTCGGCCTCGATCAACCTCGCCTCGTCGGCCGCGCAGCAGAGCTGCAGGATTACGATACCCGCCATCGAACAGACGTTGTTCGGCTCCTGATCGTGGAGGCCGAGCCGCATGTTGATCTTGCAGCCGTGATCCGTCAACACGCCCTGAATCTTGACCGCCTGGGCCTCCCTGTCCGTGATCCGAATCGCCATCAGCATGTTACAACCCATCGCAAAATCCCCCTCATCCGTAAAATATTGGAAGCTGTCCTCCACCGTTCTGTACAGAGGAGCATTTTTATTCTAGCACTCGCTACGTAAACACCCCTGCGGATTCCCGCAGTTCCTCGCGTCAATTTTGCGGACTATGAAGTTACCTATTTCACCAATTTCAAGTGGATCGTCTCCCAGAGGACGATCGCCGCTGTCGTTCGATGGGGTCGCCATGGGGCCGATACCTCGTCCACCTTTTTCGCGTCGGGGCGCACCGGCAATCCGTACAGAAATTCCATCGCCCGTACGAGTCCCACGTCCCGCCACGAAAATACGTCCGGGCGTCCGAGCGAGAAGATCAAAAACATCTCCGCCGTCCAGGGACCGACCCCTTTGAGCTTCACCAGCTCACCAACGGCCTCCTCGTCGCTCATGCGGCAGAGGGCGCCGAAATCGAGTTCGCCCGACAGGGTCTTCCCGGCCAGATTCTTCAGCGCCGCGATCTTGGCGAAGGAGAGCCCCGCCACGCGCAGTGCCTCGTCGCTCGTGCCGAGGAAACCCTCCGGCGTGATGCCGGTCAACGCCCTGGCGCGTTGCCAGATGGCGTCCGCCGCCCGGTACGACAAAAACTGGCTGGCGATGCTGCTCGCCAGGGCTTCGAAACCGCTCGGCTCGACCTCATAGGAGATCGCCCCAACGTCCATCGAGGCGAGCAGCGCGTCCATCACCCGGTCGCTCGCGCGCAGGTGCGCGACCGCCTCGCCCCTCGGGTCCAGAAAAATTTTTTTGTTGCCGTCCACCATCCGTATCGCCTCCGCGACGAAAAACGACCCGACAAAGTGTATCACCGTTGCCCCTCCGCGCAAAAGCATTTTTCGCCCGGATGAACAACTTCTCGAAATAAAAGATATAATCTGAAAACCAGAATAACGGAGGCCGCGACGTTCATGAAGAAAAGCAGCATCATCGTTCTCGCTCTGGCGGTACTTCTTCTCCTGTTCGTCTTTGCGTCGCAAAGGGGCGACGAAAAAGCGGCTTCCCCGGAATTGGGAGAGGCGAGGTCCGGCATATTCGACGCGAACGACCTGGTCGTAAACGACGTCCGCTTCGGAGAGAGCCCGGAGGAAATCGAGAAAAAGCTCGGCAAGCCGAAGTCCGTGGGGCAGGTGGAGACGATCCCCGCGACGGGCGACGAATACTACGCGGCCCGATACGACGGGCTCGAGCTCTGGTTCTTTACGGAGGAGGGGAATAGCCGCTCGTTGCGCTTTGCTGTGATCACCGGCCCGCAATACGCGGGACCGCGCGGCCTAAAGGTGGGCGACGCGAAAGAGGCGGTCACGGCCGCATTCCCGTCGTCTCACGATTACGAAGGCGTCATTCCGGGCGTGGAGATTCTCTACGCCGCCAGCGTCAACGAGGACGTTGCGCTGCCCCCCTCGGGAGAGATCGAGAGGGACGAGAGCGCCGGCGGCGAGATCGTATCGTACATCTGCCCCATCTCCCCCTACGAGGAGGAGACGGACATAGAGGATATCTACCTCGACTACGTCTACCTGGAGCACGCGATGCTCTGGTTCGAGATCGAGGACGGCAAAGTGTCGCAGATACACCTCGCGCAGGGTGCCCTCGCGGAGTAGAACGGAAAGAGGTTTGCTATCGTGGATGTGAAGACGACCAGGCTCAATCCAATTCGCAGCATCGCCGCGTATATCATCGTTTCCACCTGCGTCATGTTCCTGCTCATGTCGTGCGTCGTGGCGTACATCAGCTACAAGATGTACCGCGAGGCATTCTACAACTACAGCAACGAACTCTGCCTCGGCAGCAACGCGCAGGCCGCCTTCGTCATCGACGGCGACCTCGTGGAACACTATGCGAAGACCCTGAAGGTCGACGAACGGTACGAGCGCTTCGCGGCCAGGCTCGACGAACTCAAGAGCCGCATCGACGCGAAATACTTCTACATCCTGGTCGACAACGGCGTGACGGGGATGTACACCTACATCTACGACGCGACGCACGAGGAGGAGTACCCCGGCGAAAAGTACGCCCTCGGAATGAACGAAACGAAGGACGAGTACGAGGGCGCCGCGGAGGTCCTCGCCACGGGCAGGGGTTTCGAAAAGGCCCTCTACTACAACGAGACCTACGGCGAGCTGTACTACGCATACGCCCCGATCTTCAACTCGCAGGGAAAGGTCGTCGCGTTCGTCGGGACCGACACCGACATCGCCCCCCTGCACGAGCGGGTGCGTGAGTACCGCGGGACCGTCTTCATCGCATCCGTCTTTGCCTTCGCGGCCTTCGCGCTCCTCTGCTCCATCCTGATCCGGCGGACCCTCACGGTCCCGATGCGGTACATCACGAACAGCGCGTTCCGCCTCTCCAGCGGGGATCTGAATCTGCAGCTTCCTCGCAGCATCCTCGCGAACAAAAACGAAATCGGCCAGCTCGGCAGCGCGTTCGAGCTGGTGGCACAGAGCATCACGGGCGTCCTGCACGACATCGGGCACATCCTGCAGTCCGCGCAGGACGGCCGCCTGGGCGAGCGGGCGGATCGCTCCGCCTACCAGGGCGACTACCACCGCATTATCGCCGGCGTCAACATGACGCTCGACGTCGTCTGCGGACATTTCGACGCCGTCCCAGAGGCGATCGCCTTCTTCGGTGCCGCGGGGACGGGAGAGAAGATGCTGTACGGCAACCGTGCGATGCACGAGTTCATCGCGCGCCACGGCCTCGACTCGGCGGGGGCGGATCTGCTCGACCGGATCACGCCGCCCGACTGCAGCTTCTCGACGCCGGAGGGCGACGAACGCCACTACGTCGTATCCCTCTTCCAGGACGGCGGCAGCGTCATGATGATGCTCGCGGACGTCACGGTGCTCACGCGGGCGCGCGACGAGGCCGAATCCGCCAACCGCGCCAAGAGCGACTTCCTCTCGCACATGAGCCACGAGATACGCACGCCGATGAACGCCATCATCGGCATGTCGCAGATCGCGAAGAGCTCCGCCGACATGGAGAAGATCAAGAGCTGCCTCGATCGCATCGAAAGCTCGTCCGTCCATCTTCTGGGCATCATCAACGACATTCTCGATCTCTCGAAGATCGAGGCCGGGAAGCTGGAGTTGGACGAGGACGAATTCTCGCTCTCGCACAACGTGAGCTTCGTCGTCACGATGATGCTCCCCCGGGCGAAGGAACGGAACGTCTTCATCGAACCCCGGATCTCGAACATCGAGAACGACCTCGTGACGGCGGACTCGCTCCGCCTCAACCAGGTGCTGCTGAATCTCCTCTCGAACGCCGTCAAGTTCTCGCACGAAGGGGGCCGCGTGGAGCTATTCGCAGAAGAAATATCCGTCCACGAGGGTTGGAGCGTCTATCGCTTCACCGTCCGGGATTACGGCATCGGCATCGACGAGAAACAGGCCGCAAAACTGTTCAAACCGTTCGAACAGGCCGACGTGAGCGTCCATCGCAGCTACGGCGGAACCGGACTCGGACTCGCCATCGCCCGCAGCATCGTCGAAATGATGGGAGGAGAGATCTCCTTCAAGAGCGAAAAGGGCAAGGGGTTCGAGATCACGTTCACCATGCGCGCCCGCTCCCGCAAAAAAACGGACGACGAACTGGCTCCCCCCTCGCAGGAGGAGACGGTCGAGCAGCCCGTCCGGACGGCCGATTTCTCCGGCAGGCGGGCGCTCGTCGTCGACGACATCGAGATCAACCGCGAGATCATTATCGAGCTGCTGGGGGACACGGGGCTGCAGATGGAGTCCGCCGAGGACGGGGAGCGCGCGGTGAGCATGTTCGAAAACTCGCCCGAGGGCTACTACGACATCATCCTCATGGACATGCAGATGCCGGTGATGGACGGTTGCGAGGCCACGGCCAAAATCCGCGCGCTGCCGAGGGGCGACGCGCGGACCGTCAGGATCGTCGCGATGACCGCCAACGTCATGAAAGAGGACATAGACAGGGCGCTTGCCGCCGGCATGGACGACCACATCGGGAAACCGGTCGTCCTGGACAACATGATCGAGACCATAAAGGCGGCGTTGTCTCTGTAGCAATGGCCCGCAAAGCAACCTCTCCCGCCCCCTCCCCTCCCTCCCCCAAAACGGGGGGGGAGGGGAGCAAAACAAAACCGAAAAAAATCCCTTTGCCAGACAACGTCGGAGGCAAAGGGATTTTTGTTTGCATCTGTCTTGCTCCCCCTCCCCGCTTCGGAGGAGGGGGTCGGGGGGAGAGGTCGGGTTTTGGGTTTAAATCTCACGATTACCTCCCCGACGCAATCTCCAGCATATCCGAGAGAATGCCCTGCGCCGTCTCGCGGGCACCCGCGCCGGGGCCGATGATCGTGACCTCGCCCAGGTTGTCCGTCGAGAGACAGACCGCGTTGACGGCATTCATGACGCCCGCGAGCGGGTGCGTCCTCTCGATTGCGCGTGGCCCGACGTAGCCGCGAACAACGCCGTCTCGGCGCTCGACGCCCGCGATCAACTTGATGCGTTTGCCACAGCCCTCCGCTTTACGGACCTCGTCGAGCGTAACGGTGGTGATGCCGCGGCGGTCGACGTCCGCCATTCTCAGATGGGTGCCGAAGAACTCCTGCGCCATGATGCAAACCTTGACGGCCGCGTCGAAGCCTTCGACGTCGCCGGTCGGGTCGGTCTCCGCGTATCCCAAGTCCTGCGCCTGCTTCAAGGCGGCGGTGTAGTCCATGCCCTCCTCCATGCGGCTCAGGATGTAGTTGGTCGTTCCGTTCACGATACCCTCGGCCCGGTCGATCGTACAACCGGCGAGGTTGGAGCGCACGAGACCGATCAGCGGCGTCCCGGAGAGGACGCTGCTTTCGAAGCGAATTTTAACCTCGTTGTCCTCGGCGAGCTTCTTCAGCCCTTCGAGGTCGATGCCGACGCCGCCTTTGCTGCAGGTGACGGCGTTCGCGCCGCTCTTCAGCGCCGCCTCCAGGATCCCCCTACTCGGCTGCCCCGTCTCGTAGTTGGTCGGCGTCGCGTCGCAGAGAATATCGACCGGCGTCTCGCGCAGAAGGTCCTCCAGCGGCACGGGACCGAGGGTGACGCCCGACATCGCGTGCAGATCGCCGGCCTCGTCCAGGTTTTTCAAAATCGCGCCCAGGTCCAATCCCTTCTCCGAGGCCAGCGTTCCCCGCGCGAAATCGCAGACCAGACAGAGTTCGAACGAAAAACCGAACGTCCTCGCCAGGAAATCGCGCTTCTCGTCCAAAAGGGAGACCAACCCCTTGCCGACCGTGCCGCAACCGACCAGGCCGATCCTGCATTTCTTATCGCCACCGCCAAGCTTGAGCATGTGAAATCCCCCTCTTATTTTAAAAACCGTCTTTTACAGATTTGCATCATATCACATTACCAGATATTCGCCACCGGGAACGACAAAGTCGCGATGTTGTCGATCAAAAGACTCGCCTTCGGCCTGTTCCCTATCTCGGAACCGAGATAGAGGCTGGTCACGGCGGCCCTGCCGACCACGGCCCGCCCGACCTTGCCTCCGGGCATGTTTACGCGCACGCCCCAAACGTTGTGAAAGACAGCCGGCTCCGCGTCGAAGACGCCCAGGTACAGCATGACGTGCCCCGGCATCTGGATCAGCGTCGTGAACGGGACGGCTCGGTCGAGAATCACGCGCAGGCGTTCGTCGACCGGGACGTTCTTCAGCGGGATCGTCGCCCCAACCTTGGCCTGGTCGCCCGAATTGCGCGGCAGCCAGATGCCGAAGACGGAGAAGTAGTCGCGCGTCATCGCCGAGCAGTCGCGGTACCCCATGGAGCCGCCCCAGCCGTAGGGCTCGCCCATCATCTGGTCGATCGTCCTCACCGCGTTGCGAGGCGTAAAGGGGACGGGGAAGGGGGCCACGAGGTCCGTCGAGGGTTTGTAGGTCCTGATCACCGCGCGCCCCATCTCGCCGCGATGGGGCAGATAAAGCGTGTTCCCGTCGCGCGGCAGGATGGTGCCCATCTTGGCGACGCTGGCGGGCCTTCCGTTCTCGCTCGCGATCCGCACATTGTCCTTGACGAAAACCGCGTGGTCCGAGTAGGTCCAGCGATCGACAAAATCGGCGTCGACGAATGCGATCTTCGCCGCCTGCACCCATCCGACGACGGTGCCGGTGGCGATGAAGACCCAGGCGGAGTCCTTCGAGTAGTGCAGAACCCGTAGCGGCTCGCCCGGCTTGAGCGTCGAGTTTTCGAGCGCGTCCTGCCGCAGCAGCCCGAGCGCGCCCTTGGCGGAGGCCTCGGAGGGGTAGAGGATCCTCGCTGTCGGCAGCACGCGGACGTCGGCGTCCGACAGCGCGATACCCGGCTGGTTCACCGTTCCGAAGGCGACGTCCCCATTCGAGAAGAGGGCGCTCATGTTGCCCTTGGGAAAAGGCTTTCCGTCCGCCGTAAAAAACTGCTTGCGGCCGACGCTTTTTTGAAACGAGACGACCTTCTCCTCGGTCAGGTCCAGATACGACAGGTCCTCGTTCTGCCAGGGGGCGTGATAGTTCTTGAGATACTCCTCCGCGTAGATCTTCTGGTTCTCGTACGGCATGACGGGCTCGTCCGCCTTCTCCGGCAGATAAGCGGAGGCCCTCTGCGGAAAACGGGAGAGGTCGGCGAGCGGCGCGGCGGACGCGGAAAGACAAAAGGCAAGCTGCAGCAGAAAGAGCGAGAGGCAGAGAAAAACGGTATTTTTTTTGCGGGTCATCTATGTGGCACTCCAATCGATTGTCTTTCATAAACCAGTGAGGGATATAATACACGTTAACCGCACGATGTGCAAAAAATGGGGTCGTGATTTCAAATGAGCTTCAACGACAGAGTGTACGAGATCGTCGCCAAAATTCCATACGGGCGCGTGATGAGCTACGGGCAGATCGCCTCCTGGGCGGGAAGCCCGCGCGCTTCGCGCGCCGCCGGCTACGCGATGTACCGCTGTCCGCACAAGGATATGCCCTGCCACCGCGTCGTCCACCGCGACGGCACCCTGGCCCCCGCCTGGGCTTTCGACGGCTGCCAGCGCCAGCTGCTTGAGGACGAGGGCGTGACCTTCACCGACGACGGCCGGGTGAACATGAAGACGCACAGGTTCAGGCGGGAGGAGTACGAGGAATTGCAAAACAACACCAAGCAAATAGTAAAATTATGATATAATAGCCATAGTATTCTACCATCAAAGGAGACGAGCAAATGCAGATCAAAGCATCCGCTGCGATAAGAAACAACTACAACGAGATTTCGAAACTGTGTAAAGACTCAGGTGAGCCTGTTTTCCTCACGAAAAACGGGGAGGGCGACCTCGTCGTGATGTGCATGGAGACATATGCCCGCCGGGAGAGCATGCTCAAATTGAGAGAAGAGCTTCTCGCCGTCGAGGAAGATCGACTGGCAGGGAAAACCGGGTATACGATCGAGGAATTGGACAAAATGATGCAGCATGCCATACAAGGAGCGGCGGATGCCCGAACCCGCTGATAAACGTTATCATGTGATCATTTCAGATCGCGCAGGCATGATGCTGGCGGAGCACGCGCTCTTTGTCGCTCAGGTTAGCCCTGTAGCGGCAGAAAATTTGCGCCTATCCATTTTGAAGGGCTTGCAAGGTCTGGAATTTCTCCCCCAAAGATACCCTTGGTTTTCCTCCGACTCGATTCCTGCTAACAAATACAGAAAATTGGTCATAGAGAAACGATACCTCGCTCTGTACCAGATCAGAGACGATGTTGTTCTCGTCGATCTGATTCTGGATTGCAGACAGGAGTACCAATGGTTGATATAACAAAAACCGCGGGTTGTACGAGCAGAAGAGCAGATCAAAAGAAACGGTCGCAGAATGGTCATGATTAAAGGCATAAGCCACATTACCCTCATCGTCCAAAATTTAGACAAAGCCTCCGCTTTTTTTCGCGACATTTTTGGTGCGGAAGAGGTTTATTCAAGTGGAGAGAAACAATTCTCGCTCTACGCTGAAAAATTCTTTCTGATAAAGGACCTCTGGCTCTGCATCATGGAGGGTGACTCTCTCGGCCAACGTACCTACAACCATATCGCCTTTCAGGTTTCCGAAAACGACTTCGATTCATACGTTTCAAAGATTAGGGCGGCAGGCGGCGATATTCGTCCAGAACGCCCTCGCGTAGAGGGTGAGGGGCGCTCGATCTATTTTTATGATTTCGACAACCATCTTTTCGAGCTTCACACGGGGAATCTCCGGGACAGGTTGAAATCCTATAGTCAGACTTGATTTTGCGATCTACTCTTCCTGTTGCCCTATCGCAAACGCGCCCCCCGGCCGCCGAGAGCGCGTTTGCGTGTGTTCGTGGCTATTGTACAGGTGAGCTCTCCTTACGTTTTGCCGATAAATTTCACACCGGGAAGGTTTTCGAAATGCTGATCCTGTGTAAAAATCGTCGCGTCGTAATCCTTTGCCGCCGCATAAATGATGCTGTCCGCCAAGGGCAAACCATAAAAAACTCCCAGCCTCGCAGCTTCGAGGGAGAGCTTCACGTCCAAGGGAACCAACGTGCCTTGCCCCATCGCCGACATGGCAATCAGGGCCGTCGTCTCGTCCTTGTCTCGCAGCAACACCTTGAAGACCTCGACGATGCAAATACTTGGAACGACGAGATGCTCCGTATCCTCGATCGCCGGAGCAAAAAAATCCGCCCTTGCGCCGTCGGCGAAATACTCGAGCCACCCGCACGAGTCGACCAGATTGCAACTCACACTCGGTCTGCTTCCCGCTCCACGTTCGTGTCGATTCCCCTGGCGATGCCGCGGAGCGAGCGGATTGGTTTTATCGGGATCAGCTCGATGCGCCCGTCGTAGGAGATCATTTTCATCTGCCCACCGGCGACTAGACCAACGCGTTCCCTCGTTTTACGCGGTATTACAATCTGATATTTCGAGGAGACGGTCACGGTTTCCATGTTTTCCACAATCATCAACTCCTCTCATATCGAATTATAGCAAAAGCGCCCCCGGTAGCCGAGGGCGCTTTTGCGTTATGGTCGATGCTAGTATTTCCTGCCTCTGGAGGCTCTCTCCGTCCGCTCGGAACGCTCTCCCCTGTCGCCGTCGCGGCGGCCTCTGTAGGAGGAGTGAGAGGAGGATGCCCGCTCGGGCCTGCCGCCGTCGCGGCCGCTGTACGAGCGGCCCTCGCCGCCCTTCGGCAGGGCGCGGATCGCCGTGCAGACAAGGCCTTCCTTCGTCATCTTCGACTTGCGCGACTCCAGCAGCTCCGCAGCCTTCGAGGAGAGCTCGACAGAGGCCGAGTTCTCACGCAGGCGGATGTTGCCCACGTCCTCGCGGCTGATGCCCATCGAGCGGCAGATCGCGCCCAGCAGCGCGCCGACCTCCCAGCCCTCGTTGCGGCCCTCGCCGAGCTGCAGCTGCACGCCGCCCTCCATACTCGGACGCGCCGGGCGCGAGGAACCGCCGAAGCGGTCGCCGCGTCCACCACGCGCGCCGGCGCCCGACGAATCGCCGCGGTTCCTGTCGCGGCTCATCTCGGACTCGACGTCCGCACGGATCGAATAACCCTGCGGCGTATCGCCGTACGCCTTGGCGAGGAGTCCGGCGACCATCAGGCGCGCCTCTTCCTTCTCCATCAGCTCGTCGGCCCAGGCGTGATACTCGTCGCTCTCCAGCGCGTGGTCCAGCAGGAGCGTCTCGAAACGCGCCTTCGACTGGCCCTTGATCTCGGCCTCGTCGGGCGCGGGGATGATCTGCATCTGCAGGTTGGTGCCGTGGATCATCTGCTTGAACTGGCGCGCCTCGCGGCTCGTCAGCAGTACGAGGTTCGAACCTTCGTGTCCCGCGCGGCCGGTGCGGCCACTGCGATGGACGAAGGCCTCCAGGTTGCCTGGCAGGCCGTACTGGATGACGTGACTGACGCCGTCGATGTCCAAACCCCTCGCCGCGACGTCGGTCGCCACCAGCAACATGACTCTGCCGCCGCGCAGGGAGGCGAGCGCGTTGTTGCGCTCGCGCTGGCTCATGTCGCCGTGGATGGCGCAGGCGCGGAAGCCCTCGTCGCAGAGCCGGTCGGCGATGTCCTGCGTCTCGACCTTGGTCGCGCAGAAGAGCAGCGCGCGCGACGGGTTTTCCCACAGCAGGACGTTGGCCAGGCCCTCGAAGCGCTTGCGCCCGGGAATGACGTACGTCTTCTGCGCGATGTCCTCGTGGCACGCCACGTCGGAGACCAGCGAGACCTTGCGCGGCGCGTCGAGGTACTTGCGCGCGAGCGAGACGACCTCCGGCGGCATTGTTGCCGAGAAGAGCCAGGTCTTCTCCAGCTTCTCCATGCCGCTCATGATCGCCTCCAGCTCGTCGCGGAAGCCCATGTCCAGCATGTGGTCGCCCTCGTCGAGCACGAGAACCCTCACGTTCTCCGTGTGGAACGAGCCGCGGCGCAGATGGTCGAGCACGCGCCCCGGCGTACCCACCACGACCGTCGCGCCCTCGCGAAGCATACGCATCTGGCGCTCCATGTCGAGGCCGCCCACGAGCGTCGCCACCCGCGCGCCGAGGTCGGCGCCGAGCCACGCAAATTCGCGCGCCGTCTGCTGCGCCAGCTCTCTCGTCGGCGACAGCACCAGCACCTGCGGTTCTCTCGTTGCATGATCCATCTGGTTGTAAATCGGAAGGGCAAATGCGAGGGTCTTTCCCGATCCCGTCCGCGCCTGCACGATGAGGTCTCCCTCTGTGAGCGCGTTGTCCTCTAAAATGCGGACCTGCACCGGCATCGGCGCGGTAAAGCCCTTGCGGGCGATTGCTTTCATCAATTCCGGGCGCAGATTGAAATCTTCAAAGCGCACAGTGGTCTCCACTGTTGTTTCCTGTAGTTCTGTATTCATATGGACCTCCCCATCTTCGCATCCTGTACAAAAATCCTTCAACAAGTGGTACGCGAAGTGGGCGGTAAAACCGCGAGGCCCCCATCAAGGATTGCTGCAACCGGGATTGCGATATCTGCCCGACTACGGAGATTCAAAATCACCGCTCGGCACAAAAGAGAATTATATCAGGTAATCGTAAAAAAGCTAGGTAGATATGCCTAGAATGATTCTGGAGCGACACGTGGCGCGACGGTATAATTTATCGGAGCAGACGCGTGAAGGACCTCCCCTCGGCTTGCTTCGCGCGCCGAGCCCCCTCTGAAGAGGGGACCAAGGAGGATATAAATTCTTTCGGGTCCTTTGGCCGCTTCGCCGAAGCACTTTCGCGGGAATATTTTCAAACCTAAGGCAGAATACAACGAGAAACATCCTCGTCCCCCTCTTCAGAGGGGCTCGGCGCGCAAAAAGCGCGCCGAGTGGGAGGCTTTTCAAAAGGGGGATTGTCGTGGAGCGTTATCCGATTCTTGAAATCGATCAGGAACTCGTCCGCCGCAACGGCACCATCATCCGGGAGCTCTGCCTGAACGGGGGGATCGAACCGGCGGCGGTCGTAAAAGGCTACAACGCGCTGGACATCATCATGGAGCCGATCGTGGAGGCCGGCTACAGGACGCTGACGAGCTCTCGCATTCCGCACCTCGTAGCGATCCGCGAGAGGAAGTACCCGGTCGACACGATGCTCCTCCGCATCCCCATGGCCTCGGAGGCGGGCGACGTGGTTCGCTTCGCCGACATCAGCCTGAACTCGGAGCTCGAGACGATCGACCTGCTGAACCGGGCGGCGCGGAACATCGGCCTCAAACACCGGATCGTCCTGATGCGCGACCTCGGCGACCTGCGCGAGGGCATCTTCGAGCGCGAGCGCTTCGTCGAGACGGCGTGCAAGGTCGAGAGCGACTTCCCCGGCATCGTACTGTACGGCGTCGGCACAAACCTCAGCTGCTACGGCTCGGTGGTACCGACGAACGAGAACCTGTCGCGGCTGGTGGAGGACGCCCGCGAGATCGAGCGGCGGATCGGCCGCAGGCTCGACATCGTCTCCGGCGGCGGGACGACCTCCATCCCGCTGCTCGCGCACGGCGACATGCCGGAGGGGGTCAACCACCTGCGCGTGGGGGAGGCGACGATCCTGTCCCACGACCTGGCCGGCTTCTACGGATGCCCTATTCCCGGCCACACGAACGATACGCTCACGCTGAAGGCCCAGATCGTCGAGATCGGCGAGAAGCCGACGCACCCGGTCGGAGTCCTCGGTGTCAACTGTTTCGGCGAGATGCCCATCTACAACGACAGAGGCATACGGCGGCGCGCCATTCTGGCGATCGGCGCCTACGACGTCGGCGACCCGGCCAAGCTCGTCCCGGTCGACAGCGGGATCGAAGTCCTCGGATCGAGCAGCGACCACACGATCATCGACATTCACGACAGCAAAATACCTTACAAACTGGGCGACCCCGTGGCCTTCACGCTCTGCTATCAGAATATGCTCTTCGCCACGTCGAACCCCTTCATAGCAAAGGAGAAAGCGAGAAGAAAAAAATGAAGACACTTAGACTGTGCATGGCCGGTTTCGGCAACGTCGGGAAACGCTTCCTGAGGCTTCTGCAGGAGAAGGAGGCTTATCTGGCGGATACGTATGGCTATCGTTTTCTTCTCACCGGCGTCTGTTCGCCGTCGAGAGGAATTCTGGCGAAGGACGACGGCCTTTCGATCGACGAACTCCTTTCCCTCGCGGAGAGCGGGCGCACGTTCGAGGCCCTGCCGGAGCACTTTACCACCTGGAGCGAACGGGGCGCGGAGGACATGATCGACCGCTGCCGCGCCGACGTCTTCCTCGAACTCTCGACGCTGTCGATCAAGGATGGCGAGCCCGCCACGAGTTACATCGCGCACGCGTTCGACCGCGGCATGCACGCCGTCACCGCCAACAAGGGGCCGGAGGCCTGGCACTTCGACCGCCTGCGCCAAAAGGCGCGCGAAACCGGAAGAGAGTATCTCTACGAGACCGCCGTGATGGACGGGACGCCGGTCTTCAACCTCGCGCGCGAGACGCTGCACGGCTGCGAGATCCTGGGGATCAAGGGCATCCTGAACGGCACTTCTAACTTCGTCCTCCACCAGCTCGAGCACGGCTCGACCTTCGACGAGGCGATCCGAGAGGCCCAGCGGCTGCAGTTCGCCGAGGCCGACCCCTCGATGGACGTGGACGGCTGGGACGGCGCGGCCAAGATCTGCGCGATGGCGAACGTCCTGATGGGCGCGACGCTCGACCCGACCAAGGTCGAGCGCCAGAGCATCGCGTCGGTCACGGCCGAGGAGATTCGCGAGGCGAAGGCGGAGGGCTGCCGCATCAAGTACATCTGCCGGGCGGAGCGGAACGAGACGGGCCATGTGCGCCTGAGCGTGCTGCCGACGATGATCCCGCTGGACGACGCCTACGCGTCGGTGAACGGCGCGTCGGCCGCCGTCACGCTCTACACGGACCTGGCGGGCGAGCTGACGATCGTACAGACCGACCCCGGCATCCTGGAGACCGCCTACGGCGTCTACAGCGACCTGATCACGCTGGTCAAGCGGATCGAAAAAACTCGCTGAGTTTATACGAAAAGGGCCGCCTCCGAGGAGGCGGCCCAATGATTGCTGTTTTTTTGGACTAGAGACTGATAAGCTTTTTGTGGATAGATCTTTATTTACAGACAACGCCAAAGTGAAGCTTATCATCTCTATCTAGGGTCATTATATCACGTTTGTTTTTCAAGTCAACAGGATAAATTATTTTTATTATGCCTTGCAATGTCGTCAGCGCGAAATCAATGCATGAGCTTCCGGACTTCCTCCTCGGGGAGTTCGGTAACTTTGGCGATCTGATCGACGGTCATGCCGATCCCCAACATATTGCGCGCCGTCGCGAGCCGCCCTTCCCGGCGCCCCTTCTGGAGACCCTCCAGAAGACCTTCCTCTTTCCATTTCGGACCGTTGACCTGTTCCAGGATGGAGACGTACATGATCTTTCCCTCCTTCTCCAGCTCGTTCTCGTATTGTACTATATCGAGCTGCAATTCTCTATCCCGAAGATCGACGATTCTCTCGATGAAGAGCAACAGCCGGCGTTTGTCCTCGTGGCTCCAGCCACGGTCGCCAAGAAGGCACAACAGTTCTCGCAGATAGGCGTGTTTCTGCCGCTCATCCTTCCGGCTCTTCAGGCCGCGTTGCGCCGCGCAGAGCGCGAGGTCGAAAGGATTGTCCGACGCCAGAAGCTCCCGCTCGTCCAGTTCGGATACGACGAGGTTGTTGTACTCGTACCTCGTCACCGTGTTGTAGAACCTGCTTTCGTAAAGTCGCGGTTCGCTCCCGGGGCGCCTGTCGGTGACGAGGGCCAGCGCGACCGACTCCCGCCTGAACATACAGAATATCAGGGACTTGTAATGGTACATGCGGAACGGCAGGCTTTCACCGCCCCGGCCCTGTACCTCCAGATGAAGGAGAACCCACTCGCTCGCCCCGTCCTTCAGCGGCACCTCCGCCAAGAGATCGACGTTGCGCTTCCCGCCCTTCACCTGGTACGTGGCCTTCTTCAGCTCCTTGTCCAGAAAGCGCGGCGGCGTCTTCGTGTCGGCGTCGGCGAAGAGGGTCGGGATGGCGCGCTCCAGCATCGGATAGAAGAACCGCTCGACTATGTCCTTCCAGAGAGAGTCGTCATCCCGGCGATCCCTGCCTGTGTCTTCCGGTCTTCCCTCCGCGGTTCGTTCGCGTTTCGGCATACTCTACCACCTCGTCGCCGAGTATACCAGCGATTAGCAGCTCATGTCACGCCGGATAAATTATTTTTTGATATTACAAGCGATCAATCAAGCCTCGATCGACGACAACGAATCTTTTTTCTTCCACCACTGCCTGACGCCTCGCCGGAAAAGCAACGACATATTCGCGAAGCCCAGTAAAAAAATACAAGCAAAGCTCACAAATGCCAAGATCGACGACCACCAAATGTATGAAATAAATACAACATGTATAAACCCCAACAAGACGGGCAGTATGACAACCGCTTTCAGCCGAGGCGCTGTCAATAAAAGCACTCCGCTTAATGCCAGTAAGATCAGCAGGGAAACAGCGATAAAGACAGAGGAGGTCTTCGCCGCCACATAGATGGCCGTCGGCCCATCCGCTCTCCCAACGATCCCGATGCTCATCGCCTGGCGAACTGTCCAAGTAACGAAGGATAGCAGTATCCACAAAGGGATTAGTAGATCGACAACCCCGACGGCGATCTCACATTTTCTCATGAACGCCCCGCACTGTATCACGGCTTGTCGGCGTTATACACGGGCGGGCGTTTCTCCAGGAACGCGTCGATTCCCTCCCTGTGGTCGGCCGACTGCGACAGCAGGTCCTGGTATTCCAGCTCCCGCTCCAAGCAGAGGCCCATGTCGGCGAAGAGCGTCTGGTTGATCAGGGCCTTGATGTGACCGACCGCCATCGCTGGCTGTGCCCTCAGCTTCTCCGCCAGGGCCATCGTCTCGGCGTGCAGCGCCTCGCGCGCGACGACGCGGTTGACGATGCCCATCTCCAGCGCCTCCGTGGCCGTCAGCGGCTTGCCGGTCATCGCGTATTCCGTCAGGCGCCCCAGACCCATATGCCGGCTCAGGATGTGAATGCCGCCCATGTCCGGCACGAGGCCGATGTTGACGAAGGCCTCGATGAAGCGAACTTCCTCCGAGACGACCCGGAAGTCGCAGAGCAGCGCCAGGCTGCACCCGGCACCCGCCGCCGAACCGTGGATCTCCGCGATGATCGGCTTTGGCAGCATGCGAATCTTGCTCGCCGCATCCCCCAGCGCTCGCACGATGCGGGCCAGCTTGTGCCTGTCGCCCTCGTCAAGGCCGCGCTTCATCGAGCGGATGTCGCCCCCGGCGCAAAAAGCACGGCCCTCACCCCGGATCACGACGACGCGGACCCCGTCGTCGTCCGCGCAACGGTTCAGGGCGTCGTTCAGCTCGGCGGCGGACGCCTCCGTCAGCGCGTTGAAGTTCTCCGGCGTGTTCAGCGAGACCACGGCTATGCCGTTCTCGACCTCGAATCGAATGCTCTCATACTCTTTCATCACGATAGACCTCCTGTATGAATACCAAGTTGCAATCAAAACGATGTTTTTGAATGTGACGAACGACCGTACTAACTGTTTTAACGCTTCACCCTTTAGGCCTCTGATTTCAATTTGGTGTAATAAGATGGGCGGGGCGCCTGCCCTCGAGCGCGTCGAGCAGGTTCTGCGCGGCGAGGCGCGCCATGCCGTCGCGCGACCTGACAGCCGCGCTGCCGATGTGCGGCATCGCCACGACGTTCGGCAGCGAGAGCAGCGGCTCGGAGAGCGGCACCGGCTCCCGTTCGTAGACGTCGAGCCCCGCCCCGAAGATCCAGCCC
This sequence comes from Synergistaceae bacterium, assembly GCA_031549185.1. Lineage (GTDB taxonomy): Bacteria > Synergistota > Synergistia > Synergistales > Synergistaceae > JAVBQG01. Next base: position 121,500 of record JAVBQG010000006.1, read on the forward strand.
TCGGCGCAGGCTCGGTAGAGCGCCCGCTGATCGACGACCTGCCCGCGCGACGTGTTGACCAGGACGGCCGTTTTTTTCATCATCCTCAGCTCACTTTCGCCGATCAGGCCCGCGGTCTCCGGCGTCAGCGGGCAGTTGAGCGAGACGAAGTCGCTCTCGCGCAGCAGGTCGTCCAGCGAGCGCCACTCGAGACCGCAGGATCGCTCAAGCTCCCCCCGGCGCGTCCGGCTTGTGTAGAGGATCCGCATACCGAAGCCCTTCGCGCGCCGCGCGACCGCCTGCCCGATGCTGCCCATGCCGACGATCCCGATCGTCCCGCCCGCGACGTCCGGCCCCACGAGAAAGTTCGGCGACCAGTGCGTCCACGCGCCGCCGCGAAGAATTTCGTCCGCCTCGCGCGCGCGGCGCGCCGTCATCAACAGGAGCATGAAGGCGACGTCCGCCGTCGCGTCCGTGAGCACGCCGGGTGTATTCGTGACCATGATCCCCCGCCTCGTCGCAGCTTCGAGCGCTACGTTGTCGTAGCCGACGGCATAGAGGCTGACTACCTTGAGCCGTTTCGCGGCGTTGAGCAGCTCCTCGTCGACCCTCACGACCAGAGAGGCGAGCAGCCCGTCGGCGTCCGCGATCTCCCGCAGGACCGCCGCCCGCTCGGGCACACCGTCCTCGCTCAGGATCGCGCAGTCCACGCGCCCCTCCAGCAGCGAGAGGCCCGCGTCCTGTATCCGCTGCGCCAGACAGACTTTCGGCAGCGCTTTCGTGGTCATCTCAATCCCTCCCCGGATCGGCCATATGAATAAAATAGTTTTCCGCCATCAGCAGCAGGTTGTTGACCGCGACCGACAGCAGAATTGCCAACAGCGCGCCCCAGACGATCTTGACGTACGACATCTGGCGCATGCCCTCGAAGAGGATCGTACCGATGCCGCCCGCGCCGATGGCGTAGGCGATGCAACCGATGCCGATCGTCGAGACGGAGGCCAGCCGCACGCCCGCCACGACCGCCGGCATGGCGAGCGGCAGCTCGATCTGCGAGAAGAGCTGCCAGGGCGAGTAGCCCATCGAGCGCCCCGCCTCCACGATCTGCGGGTCGATGCCGTCGAGCCCCTCCAGAAAGTTGCGCACAAGAAAGAAGAGGGAGTAGCAGACGAGCACCACTACCGCCGGCCTGACCCCGAGGCCCGTGAAGGGGATCAGCAGCGCGAAGAATGCCAGCGACGGCACGGTGTAGAGGACCTCCAGGACCACCAGAACGGGACCGGTCAGGAACTTGAACCGGTAGATCAGAAAGCTGACGGCGACGCTCGCGAGCAGGCCGAAGAAGAGCGTGAGGCCGAGGAGCTCGACATGCCCCCAGAGCGCTGCGAGGATATGGGCGTAGTACCGGAATAAGTAGGCGATCACCGCGCCGTGCGCTCCTTCGCGCGGCGGATGGCCTCGACGCTGAGGAAATCCAGCAGCTGCGAGACGTAGCCGCTGGCGGGGGATTCGAGCAACCTGGCGGGGGTGTCGTACTGGACGAGACGCCCCTCGCTCATGATCGCCACACGGTCGCCGAGGCGAAAGGCCTCGTCCACGTCGTGCGTCACGAAAAGGACCGTCGTGCCGCTGCGCTCGTGCATGGCGCGCAGGTCGTCCTGCAGCCGCGCGCGCGTGATCGCGTCGAGCGCGCCGAACGGCTCGTCCATCAGCAGCACGGAGGGCTCCCCCGCCATGGCGCGGGCGATGCCGACGCGCTGCTGCTGTCCGCCCGAGAGCTGCGAGGGGTAGCGGTTTCTGAAATCTCCCGGCTCCATGCCCATCAGCGCGAGCAACTCGTCGACGCGCGCGTGGGTCCGCCCGGCCTCCCAGCCGAGGATCTCCGGCACCGTCGCGATGTTCCGCGCCACCGTCCGGTGGGGGAAGAGCGCCGCCGACTGCAGCACGTAGCCGATCCGCTTGCGCAGCTCGGTCAGGTCGAGCGCCGCGTTGTCCTCCCCGAAGAAGAGGACCGTGCCCGACGTCGGGACGATCAGGCGGTTGATCATCTTGAGCAACGTCGTCTTGCCGGAGCCGGACGTGCCCATCAGGACCACGAACGAACCCTCGGCAACGGCCATCGTCACGCCGTCGACCGCATCGTCGCCGTTGTAGACCTTGCGGACGTCGAGAAACTCGACGGCGTTCACTCGACCAATTCCTTTTCCTTCAGGAAGGCCGAGGCGACCTCCTTGTACTCCTTCTGGTCGATGTCGACCCGCGCGTTCAGGCCCTGCATCGTCGCGGTGTCGAGCGCGGCGGAGACCTTGTTCAAGATCTCCGCGATCCGGGGCGACTGGGCGAGCGCGTCCGCCCGGATCACGGGAGCCAGGTTGTACGGCGGCCAGAAGCGGATGTCGTCCTCGACGGCGACGATATCCCCCTTCGAGAGGGCGGCATCCGTCGTGAAACAGACGTTCACGTCGGCCTCGCCCCGGCGCAGGACCTCGTACTTGATGCCTTTGTCGAAGACCTTGACGCTCGCGAAGTCGAACCCGCCGAGACGCCCTTTGAGGCCCGCCAGGCCGTCGGCCCGCTCCTCGAACTCCGGTGTCGAGCAGAGGCGCAGGTGCGGTGCCGCCTTCGAGAGGTCGGTCAGGGTCTTCACGCCGTACTCGTCGGCGGCCTTCTGAGTGATCGCCATGCCCTGCGAGTTGTTGACCTGCGACATGTCGAGCCAGACCATGTCGAACCGCTCCTTGAAGCCCTTCTTGACCTTCTCGTACGCCTCGTTCGGGTCGAACTCCGGCGACTCCTTGAGCACCATCGCGATGCCGGTCGACGTGTACTCGGGGTAGAGGTTGATCTCGCCCGCCTGCATCGCCGCCATGATGATCGGCGTTCCGCCCAGCGCCTGCTTGCGTTCGACGGCAAAGCCCTCCGCCTCCAGCGCCTGCGCGTAGAGCTCGCTGACCAGGATGCTCTCCGTGAAATCCTTCGAGGCGACGACGAGCTTCACCTCGTTGCCTCTCTGCGTCACGGCGGCAAAACCGGCGATAACCGCGACGACGAGAACCAGGACGACGATTATTTTCTTGGACATGTGAGTCATCTCCTTTCATTCACTGAGCTGAATTTCGATACCGGGTGGAGGCTATGTAGAGAAGTTGGAAGAAGCCCTCGATGGAGAGGGAGATCGCCATCGTGGAGAGCGCACCCGCCAGCAGCATGTCCGCGCGGAACTGCGACAGTCCGGAGAGGATCAGCTCGCCCAGGCCGCCCGCTCCGATGTAGGCGGCGAGGATCGCGCCCGCCGCGACGGAGAGCCCCGCAATGCGCAGCCCGGTGATGATCATCGGCAAGGCCAACGGAAAGCGAATCGAGCAGAAGATCCTGCGCGCGTTCATGCCGCAGGCCTCGGCGGCCTCGACGACCCCCGCGTCGGTCGAGAGCAGGCCGAGCGACGTGTTGATGATGATCGGCGGCAGGCCGAGGATGGTGAGCGCGGTCACGGCGGGCAGCATACCCGTCCCCATGACGGGCATCAGGATCAGCATCGTCGCGATGGAGGGCACCACGCGCATCGCCCCGGCGACGCTGGTGGCGAAGGCATTGAAGGCCCTGCTCCGGAAACAGAGCACGCCGATCGCCGTGCCGACGAGGAAGGAGAGCGCAAGGGCCGCCAGCGTCAACGAGAGGTGCTGCCCCACAAGTGCAAAATACCTCGCCCGGTTGCCCGCGATGTAGTCCAGTACGAACATGAATGCACCTCCACACAGCAGATGCCCTGTCTACAGGCTATTGGAAATTATACAGGCAAAGAACGGAATTCCAAGCGTGGTACTGCTTCATTTCGAAAATGGGGTGGTGGAGGGTGAGTCGTTCTGCCTATACAACACATTCCTTTGCGGGTGAAACATGATATATTCCTTTGCTTTCAGCTTCACCAAAGGACTTTTACAATCTCTGGAAAATGCTTGTCGCACTCATAAATTTTCCGCCCGCAATCAAAAAAACACTGACGAAGCCACTCTTTCTTATAAATTCTTGTGCTAAAATATATTCATTGTCCTTATATCTGTTATGGAGAGTTGACATGAATATCGACGGGGTCGAAGTATTTCTGGCCGTGGTACAGGCCAAGAGCGTCTCTAAGGCGGCCGAGAAGCTGTTTCTTTCTCAGCCAACGGTGAGCCATCGCCTGAAGGCGCTGGAGAGCGAACTAGAGACTCCCTTGATTCTGCGGCAGAAGGGTTCGCGCAACATAGAGCTCACCCATCAAGGGGAGCAATTCATCCCAATCGCCGAGCAATGGATGTCCCTTTACGCCGACACGCAAGATATCAAAAATATGAGCCCACACATGAACCTCAGCATCGGCTGTCCGGATACGCTCATGACGTACTTTCTGCCACCACTTTTTATGCGCCTGCTCAACATGGAGACGACGATGCACCTGAAGATCCTGGCCTACCATTCCGATGAGCTCTACAAGGCTCTCGACGAGAGAAAAATTGACGTGGGGTTGGGATTTTACCAGATGCAATACCCGAATATCCTCTCCTATCCGGTATTCCAGGAACCGTTCTTTCTCGCCAGGAGAAAACGCGGCACACCTTGCGATATAGAAGTCCACCCATCAAAACTAGACAGGAAGAACGAAATCTATTTCTACTGGTGCCCGGAATATCAGCAGTGGCACGATCAGTGGTGGGACCCCGCCAAAAAACCGCACATCGAGATAGACACCGCCTCTTTGATCTATCATCTGATGGACAAGGACGATTTGTGGATGATCGGACCCCGTTGTATTCTGGACTCGCTAAAGAACGACGAGCGCCTGGAGATCTGCAGGCTTGCCGAGAACCCGCCGGAGAGAAACTGCTATCTTTTCACTCATCGTTATACGAAACCGCATCGTTCTAAAAGCGTAGAACTCTTTCGCGAGAAGCTGAGGGAGTATTGCGCCGAGCAATCCTGGAAGATTGACTGAGCGAAAGCAAAACGCATTCTTCTTTGATTTATTAGAAATATGCAGAAGCATACCCGCCTTGTAAAAAAACTATTTTTATAGTAAATAATCATAATTCAGGCCTCTTGAAATAAATTTTCAAGGGTTCTATTTCTCATCATTTTGGTATTCCTCGATATATAAATATCACTTATAAGCTTCTAAAAAATTATCAATTATACATCGAGCTTTTATCTTGCTAATATCCCCCCAACAACTGAGAGATGTTCGCTCCGGCATCGCTGAATTCACTGCGATAACAGCGCGCCAACCGGACACCTCACAACGAGAACGGGGGGCAGTTATGAACCAGTCGCCGAAATCGATCGAAGAGGCCCTGCAAGCCTGGGAAGCAGGCCCTCTACAGAAGGCCCTTTCCAAGATGTCGGAACGGAAGCATCTTCCGGAGAAGCGGATCTATACGCCGTTGGACGTGGACACGTCCTGCGAGCATTATCTGGAAAAGCTCGGATTCCCGGGTCAGTATCCCATGACGCGGGGTGGACAGCCGACAATGTACCGTGGTCGGTTCTGGACTATGCGCAGCTACTCCGGTTTTGCCACGGCGAAGGAGACCAACGAGCGCTTTCGCTTCTTGCTGCGCCAAGGTGTCACCGGCCTCTCGGTGGCTTTCGACATGCCAACGCAGATTGGCTACGACTCGGACCACCCCTTCAGCGAGGGCGAGGTTGGCAAAGTCGGCGTCGCCATTGATTCCCTGGAGGACATGGAGACGCTCTTCGAGGGGATTCCCCTGGACAAAGTCAGCACCTCCATGACCATCAACGCACCTGCCTCGGTTCTGCTGGCAATGTACCAGGCCGTCGGCGAAAAACAAGGTGTGTCGCCCAGCGGGTTGAAGGGCACGACGCAGAATGATGTCCTCAAGGAGTATATCGCGCGTGGAACATACATCTACCCGCCGCGCCCCTCGATGCGCCTTACTGCCAACATCTTCGAGTACTGCAAGGACTGCATCCCCAGTTGGAACACCATCAGCCTGGGAGCCTACCACATCCGCGAGGCTGGAGCCAACGCCACGCAGGAGATCGCGTTTGCCTTCGCCAATGCCATCGCTTACATCCAAACCGCGATTGACGTGGGGTTGGACGTGGACGACTTCGCCGGACGCATCTCCTGGATCTTCACCTCCGACATGAACGTGTTGGAAGAAGTCGCCAAGTTTCGGGCGGCACGGCAATTGTGGGCGAAGATCATGAAGGAGCGCTTCGGGAGCAGGAAGCCATCATCATGGGTGTTGCGAGTGCACGTGCACACCTCTGGCAGCGCGCTCACCGCACAACAACCGAGAAACAACATAATCCGAGTGGCACTCCAGACTCTCGGGGCGGTGTTGGGTGGTACCAACTCCATGGCGACGTGCGCTTACGACGAGGCGCTCTCAATCCCCACCGAAGAATCAGCGACCCTGGCTCTCCGCACACAGCAAATCATCGCTTATGAGAGCGGGGCCGCCGACGTGATCGACCCCCTGGCCGGCTCCTACTACATTGAGAACATGACGGGCCGGTTCGTACGCGAGGCGGAGGCTCTGATCGAAAAGATCGATCGCATGGGCGGAGCGGTAAGGGCAATCGAGAATGGCTGGATGCAAAGCGAGATCCTCAACAGCGCCTACGCACTGCAGATGGCCACCGAGCGCAACGAAAAGGTCATTATCGGCGTGAATAAGTTCGCCAGCGATGCTACAAGCGATGTGAATCTAACGTCAGTTGATCCCTCGATCCGCGACATACAGGCAAAGAAAATCCTCGCACTCAAGGACAGGAGAGATAACGCCGCGGTTGCATCCGCACTCGCGGCGCTCTCCCAAGCGGCGGAAGACGATTCTGTCAACCTGATGAAGCCGATCCTACGGGCAGTCAAGGCTTACGCTACTCTGGGCGAAATCTGCGACTGTCTTCGCAATATTTTCGGCGAATACGTCGCCGTCAAGACGATCTGAGGAGGCTGGATAAAATGCCAGGGAAGCGGATTCGCGTACTGGTGGCGAAGCCAGGGCTGGACGGTCATGATCGTGGCGCGAAAGTCATCGCCCGTGCGTTCCGCGATGCCGGCTTCGAGGTGATCTACACAGGATTGCGGCAAACACCCGAGCAAATCGCGACTGCGGCGATTCACGAGGATGTCGACGTCGTCGCGATAAGTATCCTGTCCGGGGCACACAAGACTCTCTTTCCCAAGGTTGTCGAGCGCCTGCGCGAGGGAGAGGGGGACGATATCCTCGTGATTGGCGGCGGGGTGATCCCTGAGGCAGACATCTCCTTCCTGAAGAAATCAGGTATCGCAGAGATCTTCGGCCCCGGTACCACAACGAGCGAAACGATCGACTATATCCGCAATGCGCTAACGACAAAACAAGCCGCTGGCGAGAGGAGGCCCTAGATGGATCGAAGGATCGAGGATCTTTTCGAGCGCCGCACAAAAATCGAAGCGGGTGGCGGCATCCAGCGAATCGAAAAACAGCACGCAAGCGGCAAGATGACGGCAAGAGAGCGGATTCTCGCCCTGTTGGATCCCAACACTTTCGTCGAACTGGACGCCTTCGCCCAACACCGATGCGATGACTTCGGCATGGAGAAAGTAAATGCCCCGGGCGAGGGTGTGGTGACTGGCTACGGTTTCTTAGACGGGCGCATTGTCTACTGCTTCGCTCAGGATTTCACGGTGATTGGCGGATCGCTTGGCGAGGCTCACTCCAAAAAAATATGCAAAGTACTGGACCTCGCGATGAAAATGGGAGCCCCCGTCATCGGCATCAACGACTCCGGTGGCGCGAGGATCCAGGAGGCAGTGGACGCTCTCTCCGGGTATGGCAATATTTTCTACCGCAACAGCAGAGCATCGGGCGTCATCCCCCAGATTTCGGTCATCATGGGTCCTTGTGCTGGCGGGGCGACCTATTCGCCGGCACTCACCGATTTCATCTTCATGGTGGAGAAAACGTCCAGTATGTTCATCACTGGCCCCGCCGTCATCAAAGCCGTGACGGGAGAGGACGTGAGCATCGATGCGTTGGGAGGGGCGATGACACATAACCAGACATCGGGCGTGGCGCACTTTGCCTGCAAGGATGAAATGGGGTGTATAAGGCGTATTCGTGAGTTGATGGGCTATCTGCCGTCCAACAACCTGGACGCCGTGCCGATTTGCCCCACCAACGACAACCCCCGACGCCGCTGTGAAAACCTGAATACGATCATGCCCTCCTCGCCGAACAAACCCTATGACATGTTCGAGGTCATCCGCTCCGTGGTCGATGGCGGCGAATTTTTGGAGGTACAACCCCATTACGCTCGCAATCTCATTATCTGTTTCGCGCGGATCGCGGGCCGTTCCGTCGGTATTCTCGCGAATCAACCACGGATACTGGCCGGCTGCCTCGACATCGATGCTTCCGATAAAGCCTGTCGCTTTATTACGACCTGCGACAGTTTCAACATTCCGCTGGTCAATCTGGTCGACGTCCCCGGTTTTTTGCCCGGGACCGCTCAGGAGTACGGCGGGATTATCCGGCACGGTGCAAAGATGCTATATGCCTACTCGAACGCCTCGGTACCCAAGATCACAGTAGTGCTCCGCAAGGGATACGGCGGCGCCTATATTGCCATGTGCGCTAAGGAGCTCGGCGCAGATATAGTCCTTGCCTGGCCGATGGCGGAGATTGCCGTCATGGGACCCGAGGGCGCGGCAAACATCATTTTTAGGCGTGAGATCGAGGAAGCCTCTGACTCGGAAGCTGTGCGCAGCGAAAAGATCGAGCAATACCGGCGAGAGTTTTCCAACCCGTACCAAGCAGCAAGCCGAGGCTTCGTAGACGACGTCATCGAACCGGCGGAGACCCGCGTGCGCATTGCATCATCGTTGATCATGCTGGAGGACAAACGAGAGAGTGTGCCAAGGAGAAAGCACGGCATCTTCCCGGTGTGATTGCGAAAACAGCGTTTTGTGGCGCTTCAATGTTGTCATAGATACTGAAATAAATCGGAGGAAGCGGGTGGATTCATGATTGACAGAGTTTTGATAAAGGGGAATGATGCGATCGGAGAGGCTGCGCTGCGCGCCGGATGCCGGTATTATTTCGGTTACCCGATTACACCGCAGAGCGAACTGCTCGAGTATATGGCAGTCAACCTCCCCAAACGGGGAGGGGTCTTCCTCCAAAGCGAGAGCGAGCTGGCCGGAGTAAGTATGGTCTACGGCGCAGCAGCCACGGGGAAACGGGCCATGACCTCCTCGTCCAGTCCTGGCATCAGCTTGATGCAGGAGTGCATCTCTTATCTGGCATCGGCAGAGCTGCCCGCGGTGATCGTCAACATCAGCCGAGGCGGCCCGGGGCTAGGGCGGATCACGCCGGCGCAGTCGGATTATTTTCAGGCCACCAAAGGCGGTGGACATGGCGACTACAACATGATTGTCTTCACTCCGGCCTCGGTTCAGGAGATGGCGGAGTGCACATCGCTCGCCTTCACGCTCGCCGATAGATACCGTACGCCGGTGATGATCCTCGGCGACGCCTTCGTGGGGCAGATGATGGAGTCAATAGATCCAGCCGCACTCGATCCAAAGGAGGATGCGCCAGAAAAACCGTGGGCGGCAAGAGGAGCCGAGGGCGGTGTACAAAAGCTCGTCCTCTCTGCTCCGTTCACGAACGAAGAATTGGTCGCTCTTAACAAAAAACTACAGGAAAAATATCGCCTGATTGAGCAAAAGGAAACGCGCTACGAAGCTTATCGGACCGACGATGCAGAGATCGTGATCGTGGCTTTCGGTATCGTCAGTCGTTTCAGTAAGGCCGCAGTCGACATGCTGCGCCATGACGGTTGGAAGATCGGATTACTGCGGCCCATCACTGTTTTTCCCTTCCCCACGAAAATCGTTCAGGAGCTCTCCGGACAGGTTCAGGCGTTTCTCGACATTGAGATGAACGAGGGTCAGATGCTCCAGGACGTCAAACTAGCCGTAAATGGCGCCGTACCGATCGAGTTCTTCGGTGGCGGCGGCGGTAAATATACCACGCCACATGAGATCACGGCAGAGGTGAAACGACTTTACGGAGGTGACAGATAATGGGCGCCAAATTCCAGAGGAGCTCGTCCATTCTGGACGAGCCATTTATCTACTGCCCAGGCTGCACACACGGCATTGCCCATCGGCTGGTCGCCGAGGTTATCGACGAGTTGGGGATCGGCGAGCGGAGCATTGGAGTCTCCTCTATCGGTTGTTCTGTCCGCATCTGGAAATTCCTCAATTTCGACTTTGTTCAGGGCGCTCACGGCAGAGGACTCGCCGTGGCCACGGGGATCAAGCGCGCGAATCCGGACAAAGTCGTCTTCACCTACCAGGGTGACGGCGATCTGGCGGCGATCGGCATGGCGGAGACCGTGCATGCAATCGCCCGCGGTGAGAGGATCACCACCATATTCATCAACAACAGCGTATTCGGAGCCACCGGTGGGCAGTTGGCGCCGACAACGCTTCTAGGCCAGAGGACAGCAACCTATCCCGAAGGGCGCAAGGCAGATGTGATTGGGAACCCTATCCGTTTTTCAGAGCTGCTCTCTTCGCTCGACTCGAAAGGATATCTCGCGCGGGTGGCGGCAGACAATCCAGCGAACATCCGGAAAACCAAGGAAGCGATCCGCAAGGCATTCGAGGCCCAGCTGTCCGGCAAGGGATACGGATTGGTCGAGATCCTCGGCTGTTGCCCCTCGAACCTGAAGATGTCGCCGGTCGACTCCCTGAAGTGGATCGAGCTCAACATGGTTCCGTATTATCCGCTCGGCGAATTCAAGACAGTATAACTGGACAGGCATGGGGGTGCGAATATGGGTACGACCGAGATGATCATCGCCGGATTTGGCGGCCAGGGGATTCTCTACATGGGACAGATGCTCTCCTACGCCGCCAACGATCTGGGGAAAAAAGTGAGCTGGCTCCCCTCCTATGGGCCGGAAATGCGGGGCGGGACGGCCAATTGCATGGTCTGTATCTCCGACGAGGAGATCAACTCTCCATTGGTGCTGGAACCGAGCCTACTAGTGGCCATGAACAAACCTTCGCTGATCCGTTTCGAAGGAGCAGTGACAGCCGGGGGAACCCTGGTTCTGAACAGAGATCTGATCGATATCGAACCGACGAGAGGTGACCTCGATGCCTGCTGGGTACCGGCAGATACGATTGCGTCGGAGTTGGGAAACCCCAAGATCGCCAACATGGCCGCTCTCGGGGCGCTGATTGGCACGTTGGGCATCGTCACACTCGAACAAGCCGTACAGACGTTGAGCCGACACACGCCAGCCGGCAAGGAAAACACTCTTTTCGTCAATATCGAGGCCATGCGGTGCGGCTACGATACAACGGTTAGAACTCGGACCGGGATCTGAGAGAGGAGAAGGAACGTGATCGAATTCGAGGAAGCGCGCTGTAAATCCTGCGGAATTTGTGTCGAATTCTGCCCGAAGAAATGCTTGCAAATCACGGACAAGATCAACATAAAGGGGCATAAGGTCGCTGACATCAAGGATCAACAGTGTTGTGTGTCATGCGGCATCTGCTACACGGTCTGTCCAGATGTGGCGATTATCGTGTCGTAACATCGGAGCTTCGCCAGCCGTTCTCGACCGGCGATAACTCCAAGTCAGAGGTCTTTCCGGAAACACAGAGGGTGTGACACCGGGAAGTTGCCACAGGGCCCACATCTTCCATTCTCCATTGAAAAAGTTGCGGCCTGCGCTGATCTCTTATCGCAAGCGGAGGCGCTGGATGTTACGGCTCCTCCGCTTGCGTCTCCCTTTGGTTGGATTGGCCCAACCAGGTGGATTCAATTTTACTATACTTTCGGACCCAAAACGTGCGGCGTTGCCCGTTAACGCACGAAAACACTGTTTCTTTAGAATATAACACAGGCTTGAACGGCAACAAGACTTGCATGTATGACAAAGGAAAGCAGCGGGATTTCACGGCCTCCTAGGATGAGATATTAAAAACATTTATACATATTTAAAGAATTATGAATTTTACTTTGGTATCACTTTTTGATAGGCTTAAACGCATAAGATATTCCCAAAGGAGTAAAGAATGAAAATGAATATCGACATTGTCAGAACCGAAAACCCTCGGGCCAAACCCGATGCAGAAAATCGGCTGAGTTTCGGCAGAATATTCACCGATCACATGTTCCTGATGGAATATGACGAGGGGAGAGGATGGCATAGCCCGCGAATCGAGCCATACCACCCTTTCCTCCTCGATCCCGCTTCGCCGGCGCTACATTATGGTCAACAGATCTTCGAAGGTCTTAAGGCATATCGTTCCCCACAGGATGAGATCCTCCTGTTTCGTTTCCGGGAGAATGCAAAGCGTATGAACAGAAGTGCGGATCGGATGTGCATGCCGATTGCCGATGTAGATCTGCAGTGCGAGGCAATCAAGGCAATCGTTCGCTTGGAGCGCGAATGGGTGCCACATGGAAAAGACACATCGCTCTACCTACGCCCCACCATGATAGCGGACGGTTCGGAACTTGGCTCTCACCCGGCGCGGAGATATCTGTATTTCATCATTTGTTCTCCCGTTGCTGCGTATTTCAGTAAAGGCCTGTCGCCCATCCGCATCTATGTGGAGAGCGAGTGCGTGCGCGCCGTAAGGGGCGGAGTCGGATATGCAAAAACCGGCGGTAATTACGCTGCTGGCTTCAAAAGCATTGCTCGTGCCAAAGAAAGGGGGTTCGATCAGGTCTTGTGGCTTGACGGAGTGGAACATCGATACGTGGAGGAGATCGGGGCCATGAATATGATGTTCCTGATCGGCGATACGATTTGTACACCGTCACTCGAGGGGAGCATTCTCCCGGGCATTACACGCGCATCGATCCTTCAACTCGCACAGGATGCGGGAATCAGGACAGAGGAGCGCAGGATACCGATCGACGAGCTCTTTGATGCAGGACAGTCGGGAGAACTCAGGGAGGCCTTTGGGACAGGAACTGCAGCTGTGATTGCGCCTGTCGGCGAACTTGAGTACAGAGGGCAAACGATTACGATCAACCGAGGAGAGGTAGGGCCGGTTACGAAGAAGCTTCGCGACACCTTAACAGAGATCCAGCAGGGTCTCGTGGCAGATCCACACGACTGGGTGACCCGAGTTTGAAGAGTTGAGGAAGATAAAAATCGATCGCACGGGAATCGAAAACAAAATGTAAGGAGCTGAGGATTGTGCACAACGCAAACTATTTCTACCCGAAGCCGGAAAACGAGCCCATGAAGGAGTTCCGCCAAGGAACAGAGGAAACGCGTAAGCTCAAAGAAGCATTGGAACAAGTTGCGAAGGATAAGACCGAAATTTTCCCCATCATTGACGGCAAAGAAGTGAAGACGGGAGATGTCGCCGAATGGACGATGCCGCACGAACATAAAACCGTGATCTCACGTTACCACAGGGTAGGCAAAGAGCACGTCGGCCAGGCGATCGAGGCCGCGCTCAAAGCTCATAGGGACTGGGAGAATATGCACTGGAAGGATCGCGCAGCCGTGCTGCTACGTTGTGCAGATCTCTGTTCCAACAAATACCGCTACCTTCTTGACGCTGCGGTCATGCTCTCTCTGAGCAAGAACCCCTGGGAGGGGGAGATTGACGCCATCGGCGAGTCGGTCGACAACATGAGGTATGCCTGCCACTTCATGTCGCAAATCTACTCGAATCAACCCCATAACTCCTATGAGGCGATGAACCACATCGAGTATCGCCCTCTGGAGGGCTTTATGTATGTCATCACGCCCTTCAATTTTCTAGCGATCGGTTCATTCGGCAATTCCTGCACAATCGCCACCGGCAACACCACACTCTGGAAAATGTCAGCCGATGTCCTACTGCCGGCCTATTACCTGATGAAGATATTCAAGGAAGCGGGATTACCGGACGGCGTTATCAACTTCCTTCCCGGTTCTGGACGTATCATCAGTGATGTCGCTTTGAAACACAAGGACTTCGCCGGATGTGCATTCGTCGGTTCCAACCCCACTTTTAACAGCATCTGGAAAGAAGTCGCGGGCAATATCGAGAACTACAAGAACTTCCCCAAGCTCTCCGGCGAGACTGGCGGCAAAGCATTCTGCTTCATGCATCCCTCAGCCGACGTTCAAGCCGCGGCGGTGGCCATCGTGCGTGCCGGTTATGCCTATCAAGGGCAAAAGTGCGGTGCCTGTACCCGAGTCTACTGCCCGGAGTCCCTCTGGCCACAACTCAAACAGTACCTCGGCGACATGATCGGCGAGATGAAGACCGGTGACCCACGTGATTTCTCAAATTACCTGAATGCCGTCATCGACAAGGAAGCCTACGACCGGATCATGGGCTACATCCAAAACGCGAAAAAATCCAGCTCTTGCGAGATCCTCGCTGGCGGTACCGGCGACGACAGTGTGGGTTACTTTATTCAACCGACGCTCATTAAAACGACAGACCCCCGTCACAAGATCATGGAAGAGGAAATCTTCGGTCCCATCGTGGCGGTTTATGTCTACAAAGATGACGCGTTCGAGCAGACCGTAGAGCTCTGCGACACGACCTCGCCTTACGGTCTCTGTGGCTGTATCTTCGCCAATGACCGGAAGGCCGTTCAGTATTTAAACGAAAAGCTCCGTTACGCAGCCGGCAATTACTACGTAAACGACAAATGTATCGGCGCCGTGGCCGGACACCAACCCTTTGGAGGTGCCAGAGCATCCGGTACCAATGATAAATCGGGCGGAAACATTTACCTGCTCCGCTTTACCTCACCCAGGCTGGTAAAGGAAAGTATCACACCGGCACACGAGTGGAAGTACGCGCATTTGCTGTAGCGTGCCGTCACGTTTCCTTTCCACAATCCCCTACCCTCATGCCTCGCTGAGGTAGAACATAAGATCCGTAGGGCAGGAGAGCGGCGCGCAGGTCGGCCTATCGACGCAACCGAGTTTTTTCTCCACGAAGGGGGTCGTTCGCCATCAAGAAATTTGGCCGGTTCATTTCATTGTTGATGTTGCCTCTCATCGTCGAAATTGTCTACAGCTCGTCGAAAGCATATTTTTTCAACGAGACGCCGATTTGGAATTTCGAGATTACCCTTTTCCTCTACGGCGCGATGTTTATGCTCGGCGGCGCCTACTGTCATATGGAGAAAAAGCACGTGGCAGTCGAGGTCTTGTTGCCGTACATGTCGGCCAAATGGAAACGGCGTATGGGCATCTTCTCGGAGTTGGTGGTACTTTTCGTCGTCATCGTTATGTTTTACGTCAGCATCCCGGTCGCCTACCGGTCGTTCGTCATGGCAGAACGATCGACCCATCAGACGCCCTTCGACCCACGCATCTGGCCATATCGCTGTGTCATCCCCATCGCCTGTGCTCTTCTGGCCTATCAGGCGCTCAGGGATATATACGCTCTCATCAAAAACCGTCGTGCTTTAGAACAATCGGAGGAGGTACACGAATAATGTCGCCAGAATTCTACCCGCTCCTAATGTTCGTCGTACTCTTCGCGCTGCTGGTCGCTGGGGCACCAATCTCGTTTTCACTGGCTGCGGTAGCTATCCTCTTCTCCACCACGCTATGGGGATCTGGTGGATTGAACCTGCTCATATCCACAACCTGGGGTGCGATGAACAATTTTGTCATCGTAGCAGTCCCCCTTTTCATCTATATGGCGTACATCCTGCAGAAGACCAATGTCGTCGAAGACCTCTACGAGGCCATTTTCAAGTGGTCCGGTGGGTTGCGCGGCGGTTTGGCGATCGCGACCGTGATTGTCGGCGCCATTCTCGGCGCGGTCTCAGGCGTCGTTGCAGCCGGTGTCATCGGACTGGGACTGATCGGGTTCCCCCAAATGCTCAAACACGGTTACAACAAACGCATGGCCCTCGGTTGCGTCCTTGGAGGAGGCACATTGGGGCAACTCATTCCGCCGAGCACAAACATGGTTCTCTACGGCTGCGTGACGGGCGTATCAATAGGTGGCCTTTTTGCCGGTGGTATCTGCGCGGGCGCGCTCCTGGCGATTCTATATATTATATACATCGCTGTCCGTGGAATACTTGACCCAAATTTCGCCCCCGCACTCCCAAAGGAAGAGCGCGCCACCTTGAGGGAGAAAATGATGGCTTTGAGGGGTATCGTCATGCCCAGCATGCTGATCCTGATCGTCCTCGGGTCGATCCTCAGCGGCTTGGCGACCCCGACGGAGGCCGCAGCCTTCGGTGCCGGCGGAGCGCTCTTGATCGGCGTCGTCAAGCGGAACCTTACGTGGGAAATCGTCTACTCCTCCTGCTACGAGACGCTTTTGATCACAGCCATGGTCGGCTGGATGATGATTGGAGCCAGTTCGTTCAGCGGCGTTTTTTCCGGCCTTGGCGGAAACACGCTGATCAGCAACATCGCGATGAACATGCCCGGTGGACCCAACATGGTATTCGTCGTCTCTGCGGCCTTCATCTTCTTCCTCGGCATGTTCCTGGAGCCCGGAGCGATTATATTCCTTGCCGTGCCCATTCTGGCGCCAATTTTGGTACGGCTCAGCTTCGACCCGCTTTGGGTCGGGCTCATCTTCAATGTTCTGCTTCAGTGTGGTTATCTCTCTCCACCCTTTGGATTCAGCCTCTTCTATCTGCACGGCTGTACACCGGAGGAGGTCTCGATTACAGACATTTATAAGTCCAGCCTGCCTTTTCTCGGGCTGCAGATCGTTGGCGTGGCGATGATTTTCCTCTTTCCACAGATCGTTCTTTGGTTGCCAAGGTATCTTATCGGTTAGATACGATGTATGAGGACTGTACGCAAACAAACTAGGGGAGGTTTTGAGATGAAAAAGGCAGTCGTGTTTTTGTCGATGGTATTGGTTTTATTAACCGCTCAAACGTCGTTTGCGGCTTACAAATGGCGTGCCGTCACCCACTCCATGCCGGGAACAGAGCAACAGCGCGTGTTCGAAGAGTTTGCACAGACCGTCAAACAACTTTCTCGCGGTGAACTCGTCATCGATGTCTACGCCGCCGGGGTTCTTTTCCCAGTGTTTGAGACGTTCGACAATGTCGCCAATGGGCTCGTCGATGCCTCGATGGTCTTTAGCGCTTATTGGACTGGCAAGGACCCACTCTTCAACTTCTCGACTCGACCGGGCTGCCCGATCGGAACCTTCGCGGAGGCGGCCTATCTCGATCAGAAGCTTGAGAAGTGGTGGACAAAACTCTACGCCAAACATCGCCTCACGTACCTCGGCTACATGGAGGAGAGTCCGATCTACGAACAGCTCATGTCCACGGTACCCATCAATAGCATGGCAGACATAAAGGGCAAACGCATCCGTACCTCCGGCTTTAGCGCCATGTTCTATCGCAATATGGGGGCGACGACCGTCTCTCTCTCAGGGCCAGAGCTCTACACTGCCTTCCAGACGAAAAACATCGACGCAGCGGAATTTACTTTCTGGGACGAGAACATGAAAATGGGCTTTCACGAAGTCGTGAATTACGTTGTCGACCCCGCCATCCACAACGGAACCTGCGATTACGCGCCTCTCGTCGTCAATCCCAAGAAGTGGGGCGAATTGCCCCAACACCTGAAAGATATTGTCATAGTCGCACGAGACCGTGCCCGTCTTGCCTCGGCCTTGATTTTGGTAGACGAACTCAAGGCCCGCGAAAAGTGGAAGGCGTTGCCTAATATGAAAATCATTCGCTGGAGCGAGAAAGACCTGAAAGCAGCGCGCGCGCTCGGGATGAAAATGATTGTGGAGGAAGCCAACAAATCGGCCGAGGGCAAGCAATTCCTCGAGACATATCGGAACACGTTGAACGAACTCGGCTATACGGACGAGGCCAAAGTACTCGGTTACAAAAAGAAATAGAGCATGGTATTCAATCGCAATCGATTGAATAATCTAGAAAACAAAACCGGCATGGCGGCCAGATCGTACTCCTAGACGATCATGCCGGTTTCTTTTCCAGTTAATACTCTGTAATTTCTCGACCAGCTTGACCGTTCACGCCCGCGCCGTTGCCATCAGCAGTTTGATCCGGTTCAATTGGTTGACCGTGCTGACGCTGGCGTCGTAGTCGAGGGCGAGGATGTTCGCGCCCTGGTAGCGACGCTTGAGCTCCTTGATCGCGCCCTTGCCGGTGATGTGGTTCGGTAGGCAGGCGAACGGCTGGATGCAGAGGACGTTCTTCACGCCGCTCTCGATCAGCCGCATCATCTCCGAGGTGAGAAGCCACCCCTCGCCGCCCTGGTTGGCCGCCGAGACCATCGTCTCCGCCTTCGCCTTGAGGTCATAGATTCCGTGGATATCGCCGAAACGCGTACCCTCGAGCGCCTCGTTCATCGGTCTGCGCATCCGCTCCAGGACCCCGATACCGAATTGTCCGAACAGCCTCGGCAGCAAAGGCCCGGACAGTCTCTGATTCGCATAGACGGGGTCGATCAGGCAGTAGAGCAGGAAGCTCGCGAGGTCCGGCACGACGGCCTCCCCTCCCTCGCTCTCGATGATCTCCACCAGGCGCTCGTTTGCGTTCGCGTGGTACTTGACCAGGATCTCGCCCACGATGCCGACGCGCGGGCGCGGCGCCTGGTCGATCGGCAACGCCGCGAAGTCGCGCACCATCTCGCGCACGTCGCGTTTGAAAATACGCCAGCTCCCCTTCGTCACATTCTCGCGGCACTTGGCTACCCAATGGTCGTAGAGCCTGTTCGCGCTCCCCTTCTCCAGCTCGTAGGGACGCGTACGCAGTATCAGCCTCATCATCATGTCGCCGTACAGCAGCCCCAGCAGCGAGCGCCAGAACCCCATGGCCGTAAACGGAAATTTCTCCGCCTGTCCGTCGGCCTGCGCGTTTGCGGCCAGAATTTTCACACCCCTGTAACCCGCCTCGTCGAGCGCTCGGCGCAGCAGCGGCACGTAGTTGCTCGCGCGGCAGGCGCCGCCCGTCTGCGCGTACAGGCAGTCCGTCGTCGCCGGGTCGTACGCCCCGCTCTCGAACGCGTGCAGGAATTGTCCGACCACGACCATCGCCGGGTAGCAGGCGTCGTTGTTCACGTACTTCAAGCCCAGCTCGATCGCCTCGCGCGATCCCTCCGGCAACACCCGGAAGTCCAACCCCTCGCTCTGCATCGCCGTCTCCAGAAACTGAAAGTGATGCGACGACAACGGCGGACAGAGGATCGTGCGCGTGAGGACCTCACCCCCGGCCCCTCTCCGAAACCGAGAGGGGAGCTCTCTAAGCTGCCCTTTTCCGCTTTGCTCCCCCTCTCCGCTTTGGGAGAGGGGGCTGGGGGGTGAGGTCGGGGTGTGGGGCAGGGCCCCACGGTTTTCATCTTTCCGCACCGCCGCGAGCAGCGAGCGGATGCGGATTTTCACGGCGCCGTTGTTCTTGCCCTCGTCGATCTTGATGAGGGTGTGGAGTTTGCCGTGGTCTTCGAGCAGGCTGGCCGACTGGTCGGCGCTGATGGCGTCGAGGCCGCAGCCGAAGGAGTTGAGCTGCACCATGTGCAGGTCCCTGCAGTCCGGATGTCGTGCGATCGCGGTCGCCGCCCGGTAGAGGCGCGAGTGATAGACCCACTGATCCACGACGCGGAGGGGGTCGACGCCGCCGAGGTCGTCGGCCTTGTGGCAGATCGAGTCCTCGGTGAGGACGGCGACGCCGTAGCCGTTGATCAGCTCGGGAATGCCGTGATGCGCCTCGGGGTCGAGGTGGTAGGGATGCCCGGAGAGGGCGACGCCGAGGCCGCCGTGCTCGCGCATGTAGGCCAGCGCCGACTCGCCGTAACGCTCCACATCGCGCTTAAAAACCGCCTGTTCTGCGTACGCCGCGTCGAGCGCCGACTCGATCTCGCCGCGGGAGATGCCGAACTCGGAGAGGAGGGGCATCAGCTCGCGCATCATCGCGCCCCGCGAATCAATGGGGAGGAATGGGTGCAGGAAGCGCACGCCGGGCGCACGGAGCTCGTCGATGTTGAGCCAGGCGACGTCCGGGTAGCCGGCCACCACGGGACAGTTGAAGTGCTGGTGCGCGTCCGGAAATTCGCGCGATTCCTTCTGCACGCCGGGGTAGAAGATCCGCGTGACGCCCCTGTTCACGAGGTCGATCAGGTGGCGGTGCGCCAGCTTCGCCGGGTAACAGACGGTCTGCGAGGGGATCGTGTCGATGCCGAGCTGTTCGTCTGGCCTCTCCGAGGAGAGCTCCACGCGGAAACCCAGCTTCGTGAAGAGCGTGAACCAGAGGGGATAGTTCTCGTACATGTTGAGGACGCGCGGCATGCCGATGACACCCCTCGTCGCCTGCGTCTCGTCGAGCGGCTCATAATAGTCGAAGAGCCTCGCGTACTTCATGGCATAGACGTTTGGCGGCAGGACGGTATCTCTGCCGGACGGCGCACCCCGCTCGCAGCGGTTGCCCGTGACGTAGGCGGTGCCGTCGTCGAACCGCGTGGTGGTGAGGATGCAGCGGTTGCCGCAACCCTTGCAGCGCGCCGTCGTTGCCTTCGCTTCGAACGAATCGAGGGACGCCGCGTCCGCCAGCGTGCTCGCACCCCCCGACCAGCGGTCGCGCGCGAGGAGGCCCGCGCCGAAGGCGCCCATCAGCTCGGAGATCTCGGGGCGGACGACCTCGCGGCCCGTGATCAGCTCGAACGCGCGCAGCAGCGCGTCGTTCTTGAAGGCGCCTCCCTGGACGACGATGCGGCTGCCGAGCTCGTCGACGTTGCGAATCTTGAGGACCTTGTAGAGCGCGTTGCGCACCACGGAGTATGCGAGTCCCGCCGAGATGTCGCGGACGCTCGCCCCCTCCTTCTGCGCCTGACGCACGCGCGAGTTCATGAAGACCGTGCAGCGCGAGCCGAGGTCGACGGGCATCATCGAACTCTCCGCGGCCGTGGCGAACTCCTGCGTCGTGAGGCCGAGCGATTCGGCGAAGCTCTGCAGAAAGGACCCGCAACCGGAGGAGCAAGCCTCGTTCAGGAATACGCGGCGGACCACTCCGTCCTGCACGCCGAGACATTTCATGTCCTGCCCGCCGATGTCGATCACGAACTCCACGCCCGGCTGCACGAACTCCGCGGCGCGGGCGTGCGCCACCGTCTCGACCTCTCCCTCGCCGACACCGAAGGCCGCCTGGATCAATTTCTCGCCGTAGCCGGTGACGCCGCTGTTGCGAATTTTCACGCCGGCCGGCAACGCGGCATAGAGTTCGCGCAACGAATCGCGCACGGCGCCGAGCGGGTCGCCGCCGCCGCCCGCGCGGTAGCGCGAGAAAAGAAGCTCGCCCTCCGCGCCGATCAAGACGACCTTGGTCGTCGTGGAGCCGACGTCGACCCCGAGAAACGCGTCGCCCTGGTAGTTCTTCAATTCTACGCGACGGACGCGATGTTCGCCGTGGCGAGACTTGAACGACTCGCGGGCCGCCTCGTCGATGAAGAGCGCGGGCAATACATTGACCGACGCCTCGCGCGGGCGCGAGAAAAACCGCGCCGCCTTCTCGTGCAGGTCGCAGAGATCGATCGCGCCGTTCTTCTTGCCAAGGATCGCCGCGCCGATGGCCACGAACAGGTGCGGGTTTTCGGGGAAGATACACTGCTCCGGCGCGAGCGCCAGCGTCTCCGCAAAGCGCTTGCGCAGCTCGGAGAGGAAGTAGAGGGGCCCGCCGAGGAACGCCACGTTGCCGACGATGCGCCTGCCGCAGGCAAGCCCGCTGATCGTCTGATTCACCACCGCCTGGAAGATCGACGCGGCGATGTCCGCGCGAGAGGCGCCGTCGTTCAGAAGCGGCTGTACGTCCGTCTTCGCGAACACACCGCAACGCGAGGCGATCGGATAGATCGTACCGTAGTTTTTTGCCAGCTCGTTCAAGCCCGCCGCGTCGGTGCCCATCAGCGCCGCCATCTGGTCGAGGAACGCGCCGGTCCCGCCCGCGCAGGTCTCATTCATGCGCTGGTCGACGCCCCCCTTGTCGAAGAACGTCAGTTTGGCGTCCTCCCCACCGAGCTCGATACAGACGTCGACATTCGGCAGATAGCGCCCGATGCTGGTCGAGCAGGCGATCAACTCCTGCGCGAACGGAATCTCGATCCCTTCGGCAAGCGCGATGCCGCCTGATCCGGCGACCGCCATCGTAATTTTGGAATCTCCATAAGTTCGCCGGATCTCGCCCATCAATTCGTCCGCTGCCGCGCGGATGTCGGCGAAATGCCGGGTATAACGGCTGTACAGGACGCGATCGCTCGCATCCAGTACGACCGCCTTCGCGGTCGTAGAACCGATATCGAGACCCACATGCAATAAAGACACGGAGCCAGCCTCCTTCGATAAACCCATTCACGCCAGGGGGCTTCCAAAAAGCCCTTCCTGTCGTCCTTAAACACCCTTTTTTCAAATGGACAGGGGAACGAACGGTGTATCGGAGGTCGGTTCTATTTTCTGGACACCATGTTGGATTGCGGAGTGGCAGACTGTTCCTTGCCGATAGCGATGATCCATGCGGAGAAGATGAGAAGCACAAGTATGTCCTTTGCGGAATCGGAGACCATCCGGCCGGTTACGAGGGACAAAATGACGCTCGAAAGATCCGGATATTCCGACCCTTCGCGGCCAAATCGCAGCAACGTGCCTTCATTGGTATCGGTAATCGTCCCAATGATCGAGGCGGTACTCGAAGCGAGAAGGTCGGAGGGCAGATTCTGCAAAGAGGGCACTGACAGCGAAGCCTTGAGCGTAAGCAACGCCACGATCAACGCGATCGCGTAGAACTTTTTCTGTAATACGACGTGAAACAATGCCCCCTCCTCCTTCCTTTGGATAAATGATAACACAAAATGTCAACCGAGGCCAGAGAGGACGGAGAAGAGGCCGATCGCTCCCAGAACGGTGCCCAGGATTACGATCGCCACGATCAGCGACAGGGCGTAGCAGAGAACGGCGACCCAGATGGCCCAGCTGTTGTATCCGCCGAGCCTGGCGAGCGAGCGGTGCATCTCCTCGGCCGGCCTGTCCGGGTAACCGGCGATGTCGAGGTCCCCGATGAATTTCTTGCAGTACAGATATTTGGCGGTAACGCCGCAGCCGATGTTGACGAGAAGTCCGACCAGCGGAATGGGGACGAACCACAGGACGACAGTCGGGATCAGAAGAAACAGGCCCGTTTTGGTCATCTTGCGGTAGAAGAAATAAAACGCTCCGCCGATGAACGCCCACCAACTCCACGTCGCCGTGAAGACCAGCCTGCTGCCCTCGATGCATTTTCGCAAGGCGTCGTAATAAATGTCGACCTTGTCGGACGTCCCCAGATGCGTGAGCAGAAGAGAACGCACATCGTTCGACTCCCGCATCCTTTTATCCAGCGCGTTCACCACTTGAAAATCCGCCATGACACACAGCTCCTCTCGCCCTCTGCAGTATACATGAAAAGCACGGCGTAAAAAAAATTCCTTCATTTTTCCTTCATGAAAACCCGTTATATTGGGGTGAAATTTATCAATCGGAGGATCTCGCGCGTGGATCGCAAAAAATACGTCGCCCTTCTCTTCTGCTTCTACCTGCTCTGTTATTTTTTGCCGCTCGGCGCACGCGACCTCACGATCCCGGACGAAACGCGCTATGGTGAGATTCCCCGGGAGATGCTGGAGAGCGGAAATTGGGTTTCTCCGCACCTGAACGGCGCCCGTTATTTCGAAAAACCCGCCTTCGGCTACTGGATACACGCCGGCGCCATCCGCCTGCTCGGTGAGAATAATTTCGCGGTGCGCTTCCCGTCCGCTCTGGCCGTCGGCCTCACGGCGCTGTCGATCCTTCTGCTCCTGCGGTTTGGATTGCCCGGTGAACGCGGGAAGAATATCCGCGGGGAGGAGCTCTCCGCCGCGATTTTTCTCTCTTCGCTCGGCGTCTTCGGCATCGGCAACATGGCCGTGCTCGATAACCTCTTCTCTTTTTTTACAACGGGAACCGCGATCTGCTTTTTCCTCGCCACTGAGTCCCTGCGCGGCTCTTCGAAAGAAAAAGTCCTCTGCGCGGCCGCGGGCCTCTTCTGCGGGCTCGCCTTTCTGACCAAGGGCTTTTTGGCGTTCGCCCTGCCGGCCGTGATTTTCGTGCCATACCTCCTGTGGATCCGGCGCTCCTTCGATATCCTTCGCATGGCGTGGTTCCCCCTTCTCACGGCAGCGTTCGTCGCCTTGCCGTGGGCGATCGCGATCCACCTCCGGGAGCCGGATTACTGGCGCTTCTTCTTCTGGAACGAACACATCCGCCGTTTCCTGTCCGGGAACAGTGCGCAGCACATCCGCCCGTTCTGGTTTTTCTTCCTCGTCGGCCCCCTTCTCGCCCTCCCCTGGTCGTTTTTCGCACCCGCTGCGGTCGCCGGTCTGCGGACACGGGCATCGGCCAAGGACGGAAGAGAGCGCCTGGTGAGATTCTGCCTCTGCTGGCTTCTCTTTCCATTCCTGCTCTTCTCGGCCTCCAGCGGCAAGCTGCCGACCTACATACTCCCATGCATGCCCCCCTTCGCTCTGTTGGCGGCGGTGGGCCTCTCCTGCCTCGCGCACGAAAGTCTGGGAAAATCCTGCCATAGGAGTGTGTACGCAAATATCGCTTTTTTCTCGGCGCTCATGTTAATATTCTCTTACGTTCAGCTCTTCGGATACGACGGCTTCCGCCCTTACATGCACGGATGGAAGGCGGTCATGGTTTGGGATTGCTTCGTTTTTTTCACGCTGTTCTGCCTCTGGGCGAACCGCGCCGAGGAGCTGCAGAAAAAAATCGTAAGAATCGCGCTCGCTCCCGTTTTGCTCTTCGTCTCGATCAACCTTCTCGTCCCGGACCTGACGCTGGAGATGAAGATGCCGGGCGCCTTTATCGAAAAATACAGCGGGGAAATTCCCCGCGACACGATCGTAATCACGGAAGAGGAGACGGCTGGGGCCGTCTGCTGGTATCTGAAGCGGGAGGACGTCTATATTCTCGGCGGCGCGGGAGAGCTCGGCTACGGGCTCGACCGCGAGGGCGAAGGAAGGAATATCGGCGTGGACGAGGCCTCCCTGTTGATCGAGAGGCACCCCGGAAAAGTCCTGCTCCTCGCCAGAAGCAAAACGCTCGATCGATGGAAGGCCGAGTTGCCGCCGTCGATCGAGGACGAACGCAGCGGTTTCTCCGGGTACTTCGCGTTGCAGAGGTATTGACGATTTCTGAAGGGCAAAGATTATGAGCCGCCCTTGCTTCAATCAGCGCCTCCCCAGATGCGAATTCAACTTCTGATAAAGAGGTCTTGCGCATGAAAATTCTGATCGTGGACGACGATTGCTCGCTGCTCGAACAGCTCAAAGCGGCTCTTGAAAAGCAGGATTACGCCGTCGAGACGACCGAGGACGGGAACAGGGCCCTGGAGGTTCTCTTCGAAGAACCCTTCGACCTCGTGGTGCTCGACATCATGATGCCCGAGCTCGACGGGCTGTCGCTTCTGCGCGAAATCCGCAAAGCGGATAGCTCCATCCCCGTCCTGATGCTGTCGGCAAGGGGCGACACCGAGGATCGCGTACGCGGACTCGACCTCGGCGCCGACGACTATCTGCCCAAGCCGTTCTCTCTGAACGAGTTGGGCGCCCGTATTCGAGCCCTTCTCCGGCGTAAAGGCGTACAGGGGGATCAGGTCTTGCGCGTACGCGGCCTGGAACTCGACACGGCGAGGAG
The DNA here is from genome assembly GCA_031549185.1 of Synergistaceae bacterium. Classification (GTDB taxonomy): domain Bacteria; phylum Synergistota; class Synergistia; order Synergistales; family Synergistaceae; genus JAVBQG01. The sequence continues at coordinate 147,187 of JAVBQG010000006.1, forward strand.
GGAGGTCCTTCGAGATGGCGCGCGGATCGACCTGACGCCGAAGGAGTTCGCGATTCTCGAATTTCTCCTCTACAACAAGAACCGGGCCGTTTCGCGCTTCAACCTGGCCGAACACGTCTGGCAGGACGACTTCGACCCCTTCGATATGTCCAACTTTATGGACGTACACATCAAAAACCTGCGCCGAAAAATCGAGGGCGATCAAGCACAGGAGAGGCTGATCCAGACCGTTCGGGGCGTCGGGTACATCGTGAAGGACGAGGGATTTTGAAGATCGGAACGCGCATCACGCTCTCCTTCGCCGCGTCCGGGTTGCTCGTGAGCTTGGCCCTCTCGCTCTGGCTGATCTACGAGCTGCTGGAACAGCCCTTTCGGATCCTGGATTCGTCCCTCTTCGAGGAGTCGGAAAAAACAGTGCGGATGTTCAAAGAGGAACAGACCGGAGCACTCGAACTGGCCGAGGAGCTGGGAGTCGCCTCCTCCTTCTGGATCGAAATCGAGGATCCTGAGACGAAACAGACGCTCTACCGCTCCCGCCTGGCTCGCTCAATCGATCTGAAATCGATGCCCACGGAGCAGAGCGGCATCGTGGCGGCCGTCGTCACCGCCGCGTTCAGAAACCTGTCGCACAACCGGGGCGAGGGGGCTACCTTCCGAGTCAGAAATTTCAGCATCGCCGAAGCGGGCGAGATTTTTCGCGTGCGCGCCGCCCGTTCCATGGAGAAACTCGACGAGGAGATACGAGAGATCGTCTGGGTCTCCGTCTCGGGCCTCCTGCTTGCGGCGCTCGCGCTGATCGCCATCGGTCGCGTCATGGCGGGAAAAATCCTGCGACCGGTCGAAAAAATCAGAAAACTCGCGCAGCGCATCAGCGACAGAAATCTTTCGGAAAGAGTGCCCGTCGGAGGCGATCAGGACGAGCTGGGCGACCTCTCCGAAGCGCTGAACAAAATGTTCGACCGGCTGCAGTATTCGTTCGCCCGGCAGAGGGAATTTTTGTTCGACACGTCCCACGAGCTGAAGACACCCCTCACGACGATGCGCCTCGCGATCGAGGAGCTCTGCGCCAGCGGGAAATACAGCCTCTCGGAGGAAGCGGAGAAGAGCCTTCTGCGTTTGGAGACACAGGTATTGCGGATGGAGCGCCTTGTGAAAGACCTCCTGAACCTCTCCGCGCTCGAGGCGCTTCCGGCAATAGAGGCAAAGCCGGTGAAGGTAACCGACCTGCTCCTCTCGCTCGTGGAGGAATACCGGCTGCTCGCCGAGGCGAGGCAGATCGATGTGGCCGTTCGCGCACAACAGGGAATCTCCATGTCCGGGGACGAGGAAAAATTGAGGCGCGCGTTCTCCAACGTCCTCGACAACGCGATCAAGTACAACGAAGACGGCGGCTCCGTCGAGCTCGACATATACCGATCTCCCGAGGAACCCGGCACCATCACGATCTCCGTGAGCAACACGGGAGAGGGTGTTCCGAAAGAACAGGCGGACAGGGTCTTCGAGCAGTTCTACCGGGCCGAAAAATCGAGATCCACCCAGCGAGGCGGTGCCGGGCTCGGTCTCGCGATCGTAAAAAAAATCGTGGAGCTTCACGGGGGCACGGTCGTTTTCGAAAGCAGTCGGGGCGGCCCGAACAGGCTGACGATGGCGTTTCCCCGAAACGGTGGACAGGAGCGTGAGAAGAGATGAATCTATGCGTAGTCGGCACCGGATACGTCGGCCTCGTCACGGGGGCGTGCTTCGCCGAGAAAGGCAACGACGTCTGGTGCATCGACGTCGACGGGGAGCGCATCGACGGGCTGAACCGCGACGTCGTCCCCATATACGAGAGGGGTCTGGGCGAGCTGGTGGCGCGCAACAGAGCGGCGGGCCGGCTTCACTTTTCGACCGACCTCTGCGCAGGGCTCGACGACTCGGACGTCTGCTTCATCGCCGTCGGAACCCCGCCCAACGAGAGCGGCGAGACCGATATGGCGCAGGTGCTCGCGGTCGCCGACCAGATCGGCCGGGACATGAAACGACGCTGCTTCATCGTCGTCAAATCGACGGTTCCCGTCGGCACCAACCGGCTGCTCTGCAACCGGATCGGCTCCCGCCTTCGCGAGCGAGACATGAGCGAGTCGGTCGAGATCCTCTCCAACCCCGAGTTTCTGAAGGAGGGCATGGCGATCGACGACTGCCTGCATCCGGACAGAGTCGTCGTCGGCGCGGCATCCGCGGAGGCCCGTGCCGTGATGCGCGCGCTGTATCTGCCCTTCGTGGACGACGAGAAAAAAATCATCTTCATGGACCCCGCGTCCGCCGAGATCACGAAGTACGCGGCCAACGCGATGCTCGCGGCCCGCATCAGCTTCATGAACGAGATCGCGCGCCTCTGCGACGCCGCGGGGGCGGACGTCTGCCGCGTCCGCGACGGCATCGCCTCCGACCGGCGCATCGGCCCGTATTTCCTGAACGCCGGCTGCGGCTACGGGGGATCGTGCTTCCCCAAGGACGTGCAGTCGCTCTGTCAGGTGGGCGAGGGCTACGAGCTCGACATGGCGATGGTTTCGGCAATCGAGAAGGTCAACCGCCGGCAGAAAAAGCACCTCTCCCTGATGCTTCGAAAGCGTTTCGGGGAGAGTCTGGAGGGCCTGCGGATCGCCGTGCTGGGGCTCGCCTTCAAGCCGGGGACGGACGACATGCGGGAGGCCCCGTCGGTCTCCCTGATCCGCAGCCTGCTTGAATACGGGGCGACCGTCGTCGCCTGCGACCCGATCGCGCGACGCGGCGCCGAAAAACTTCTCCCGCCCGAGGTCCGCTACGCCGCGGACGCGCTCGAGGCGGCGAAAGATGCCGACGCGTTTGCCATGGTCACGGAGTGGCCTGAGTTCGTGTCGCTCGACTGGGCCGAGGTCGGCGCGGCGATGAGGCACAGGATCGTTTTCGACGGCCGCAACGCCCTCGACCCTGATACAATGACCGAGATGGGATTCGAATATTACTGCATCGGAAGAAATCGAACGCCGTAACGAATACTGAACCGGGAGGTGCTCCACATGATCAGGGTATTTCTGGCAGGCGCGTCGGGCAACGTGGGCAGGACCATCGTGAGAACGATCCGGGAGGTGGACGGTCTCGAACTCGTGGGCGGGTGGTGCAAGGAGGCGGGCGAGGATCTCGGAAAGCTCGCGGGGATCGAGCCGAGCGGCGTCATCGCCACGGACGATATCGAAAAGGGCCTCGCGGCCTCCAGCCCGGACCTCGTGATCGACTTCTCCGCCACGCAGGCTCTGGAGAACAATCTGCGGACGTATCTGAAGCATGGCCTGAACGTCGTCGTCGGCACAACAGGCCTCTCGGACGAGCAGTTCGAGCCGTTCAGAAAAGAGGTCGCAGCGAAGGGCCTTCGCTGGGCCGCGATCCCCAACTACGGCCTCGGCATCAGCCTCGTCTCGCAATTCATCAAAGAGGCGCGAAAGTACTATCCCTACGTCTCGATCGTCGACCAGCACCAGGAGAAGATGGCCAACGCCCCCAGCGGCACCGCGGCGGCGCTCGCCAAGGCGGCCTCCGAGGGCGCGACCGGCGAGGTCGCCAGCAGGGAGACGTACCCCGGCGTACTGGGGGCGAAGATCGCGGGCGTGCAGGTGCTCTCGCAGCGCCTCCCCTGGCCGGGACCGTACTCGGGACACGAGATCACGCTTGGACGCAAAGACGAGATCATCCGCATCTCCGTCCAGGATTACACAAGCGATATCTACATGGACGGCCTCTTCCTCACGGCGCGAAGGATCGCGAGCTTCCCCGCCGGCGCTTTCGTCCGCGACCTGGCGGAGGTCATGGCGCACGAATAGAGACTGTGGAGCAAAATGAAGAGGGTACTGCGGGGTTCAAAGCCAGAACACCGTCAAAGCTGTACGCTGCCGTTGGAAAAGCCCTGGGCATGATTACTGCCGGTGATGCCCAGGGCTGGTTTATAATACCCTAAATCAATGGGATCGCTGTTTTAGGGCCGAACAGCGTTCGTCCTCCGCTTAGAATGTGACGTAGGTGCGGAAGCGAACGATGTTGTCGTCGCCCGCGCGCTCCTCGCCGCCGGCGGGACCGGCGCCTGTGTAACCGTTGCCGTAGTCGATCTTGTCGTACGCGAGCTCGAACTCGACCGCAGGGCTCAGGCGATAGGCGACGCCGACGCTCCAGTTGGTCGCGTCATCGAGGAACTCCGTGTCGAAGTCGACGCTGTAGTAACGTCCGTAACTGCGCCACTTCTCGTTCCACTGCTGGTCGGCGCGCACGCCCCATATTTTGGCGGTGTTGGTGTTGAGCGGCCTGTTCGCCATAATCTCGGCGCCCATCCAGGCGTAGGGGTTGACGCCCCGCCCGTTGTCCCCGCCAAACGGGTTCATGACGAAGTTGTTGTCCATCTGGCCGTACTCCAGCCAGAGGCTCGTGAACTTCAGCGCGTCCTGATCGACGTCGAGGATCGCCTTCCACGCATTGGCGCCGTCGTCGTAACCGGCGCTGCCGGGAAGAGCGCCGGACATGACGGTCGCGACCGTCTCGCCCTGATCCTGCATGTAATAGACGCCCTTCAACTGGATGGCGGGTGTGAAGCTGTAGCCCGCGTAAACGCCGTAGGTGTAGATGTCGGAATCCGTCTTATAGGTGAGGCCGCCGCTCGTGAACTCGGCTTCCTCGTCCGTCAGGAACCAGTACCCCATCAGGCCGAACATGAACTTCTCGCCAAAGTCGAAACCGACCTTGGCAGCCACGGAGAACTGCTCGATACCGGTGCTGCCGTAACCAGGCATCACGAGTCCGCCATCGTCGAAGTTGCGGCCGACGATGAGATCGAAGTCGGCCATGCCCCACGTCTTCTGGAGGCGCAGCATGTTCATGGTGATGTCGCCGAACCATGCGTCGTTGTCCTGATAGAGGCCGAGCTCGTCTTCCCAGTCCCAATCCTGCCTGCCGACCGTGAAGGTGATGTCGTACGGAAGCTTCGTCGTGACGTAGTAACGCTCCCACAGCATCGTCTGGTTGCCGTTGTTCGTCTGGTCGGGATCGCCGGTACCCAGGCGCGCCGTGAAGCTCGTGTTCTCGTCGATGCGCTTGTTCAGATAGATGCGATAGCGATTGAGGTCGAACTCGTTCTTGCCGACCATCCTCTGGTCGTCGCCGTACCAGCCGTTGACGTCGTTGTCGCTGCCGAACTTCGCGTCGAAGCGGAGTTCGCCGGCGAGGCTCCAGCCGCCGAGGTCTTTCTCGAGAACCGCGAGACGCGCGTCGATGTTATCAACCTTCACACCGAGGGCATCCAGCTCGTCCTTGAACTCGACGATCAGCTTCTTCAGCATCTCCACATCCTGCTTGCTGGCCTTCTCCATGTCGATCTTCGCCATGGCGCGG
>JAVBQG010000054.1:0-38500 GCA_031549185.1 Synergistaceae bacterium
CGCCTTCTCGCGCGAGATCGTAAACGGGTACAATGTCTGCGACTTCGACGTCACGAAGCTGTCGATCCACACGCTGAAGGTCGGCCTGGCGGGCGTCGAGGTCTACGACATCCTGCGCGACGACTACGGCATCCAGATCGAGTTCGGCGACATGGGCAATATGCTCGCCATCGTCTCCGTCGGCGACACGCACTTCATGATCGAGCGCCTTGTGTCGTCGCTGGCGGAGATCAAGCGCCTGCACAGCAAAGAGGGGCTCGATCTCTGGGATCACGAGTACATCCCGCCGGTCGTGAAACTCTCGCCGCAGGAGGCATTCTATGCAAGGCGCCGCAGCGTCCCGATCCGCGAGAGTGTGGGGCGGATCTCGGCGGAGTTTGTGATGTGCTACCCGCCCGGCATCCCGATCCTGGCGCCGGGCGAACTGGTGACGGACGAGGCGCTCGGTTACATACTCTACGCGAAGGAAAAAGGAAGCCTCGTGATGGGCCCGCAGGACATGAATCTGGAGAACCTGGGCATCGTCGAAGGGATAGGGGGAATATAAATATGGAACTCTGGTACACGGAGCAGCACACGCCGACCGTGCGTTTTTCGATCAAGGTGAAGGAGCAGCTCTACACCGCGCAGAGTCCCTTTCAGCGGATCGACATATTCGACTCGGAGGAGTTCGGGCGCTTTTTCACGCTCGACGGCCTGATGATGGTGACGGAGAAGGACGAGTTCATCTACCACGACATGATCGTACACGTCCCGATGGCGACGAATCCCGGCATCAAAAAAGTGCTCGTGATCGGCGGCGGCGACGGTGGTACCGTTCGCGAACTTGTTCGTTATAAGTCTGTCGAGAAGATCGACATGGTCGACATCGACGAGCTGGCCGTGCGCGCCTGCATGGAATACCTGCCGCAGACGTCGTGCAAGCTCGACGACCCGCGCGTGACGCTCTACTTCGAGGACGGCCTCAAGTTCATCCGCCGTTTCGAGAACGACTACGACCTGATCATCGTCGACTCGACCGACCCCTTCGGGCCGGGCGAGGGGCTCTTCACACGGGAATTCTACGGCAACTGCTTCAAGGCTCTCTCGGCGGACGGCGTTCTCGTCAACCAGCACGAGAACCCCTATTACGAGTCGTACGCGAGCTCGATGCACCGGGCGCACCAGCGGATACGGGATTTCTTCCCGATCTGCCGCGTCTATCAGGCGCACATCCCGACGTATCCGTCAGGGCACTGGCTCTTCGGTTTCGCCTCCAAGAAGTACGACCCGATCCGCGATCTCGACGCCGCGAAGTGGAACGCCCTCGGCCTCGATACGCGCTATTACAACACGGACCTGCATACGGGGGCCTTTATGCTGCCCACCTACGTGCGAAAATCGCTGGAGGCGGTGAGCTGAGATGGCCGACATACAGCCGAATGTGCAGACGTTTATCGGCTGCGCCGCGCCCTACGAAGAGGCGCGCACGGTGATCTTCGGCGCGCCGTTCGACTCCACCACCTCTTACAGGCCGGGGTCGCGTTTTGCGAGCTCGGCCGTACGCTCGGAGTCGTTCGCGATCGAGACATGGAGTCCCTACCAGGAGGCGGACCTCACCGAGAGATGGGTCTTCGATGCGGGAGACCTCGATCTCCCTTTCGGGAATCCCATGCACGCGGTCGACGCGATTGAGAAATTCGTCCGCCAGTTGCTGATGGATGGCAAGAAACCCTGCATGATCGGCGGAGAACATCTGGTGACGCTGGGCGCCGTCTGTGCCGTCGCCTCGCGCTACCCGGACCTGCACGTACTGCACTTCGACGCGCACGCCGACCTGCGCGACGACTATATGGGCGAAAAGCTGTCGCATGCGACAGTGTTGCGCCGCGTCTGGGACGTCCTCGGCGACGACCGGATCTTCCAGTTCGGCATTCGCTCCGGTTGCCGCGAGGAGATGGCGTGGTCGGTCCAGCACGTTTGGACGGAGATGTTCACCTGCAAGGGCGTCGATCGTGCGGCGGGCCGCATCGGCAGCGCCCCCGTCTACATCACGCTCGATCTGGACGTGCTCGACCCGTCGGAGTTCCCTGGCACCGGCACGCCGGAGGCGGGCGGCGTGTCGTTCAGCGACCTGTTGACGGCGCTTCTCGAGGCGCGGAGCCTCAACGTCGTCGGTTTCGACATCTGCGAACTTTCCCCGCATTACGACGCCTCGGGCGTCTCCACCGCGCTTGCCTGCAAGGTTTTGCGCGAGATGCTGCTGGCATATTAACGAAACGCGGGTTACAATATGGTCAAACCGCCCGTGGGGGTGCTCTTTTGAACGAACTTCGTGTCTGCATGTTGCAATTCAATATCGTGGAGGGCGATCGTGGCGCGAATATCGCGAAAGCGCGGGCGATGCTGGCGGAAGTGGCGCGCGAAGACGCGCCTGACATCTTCATCCTGCCCGAACTCTGGACGACGCCTTTCGACCCCGAGAAATTGCCGGCGGGAGCCTTCTCCTGCGAGGGGAGCGAGGAGGCGGTCGCCATGATTCGCGAGGCCTGCGAACGGCTCGGCGCGCATTCCGTGGCCGGCAGCCTGCCCTGGCCCGTTCCGGAGGGCGTCGCGGTTCGAAGCTGGCTCGTCGACGATTGCGGAACGTGCGTGGATTACTACGACAAGGCGCATCTCTTCTCTCCCAGCGGCGAGAAGGATACGTTTGCGGCGGGCAGCAGACCGCTCTTCTTCGATCTCGGCGGTTTCAAGTGTTCGCTCGCGACGTGCTACGACATCCGCTTTCCTGAATATATCCGTTCGCTCGCCCTCGGCGGCGCGGAGGTTCTCTTCGTAAACGCCGACTGGCCGGCCTGTCACGAGGAGCGGTGGAGGATTCTGCTGCGTGCACAGGCGCTGAGCAATCAATTTTACGTCGTGGGGTGCAACTGCACGGGGCAGACGGGAGGCCTTGACTTCTGCGGGAGATCGATGGTCGTCTCGCCCTGGGGCGACATCGTTGCGGAGGCAGGGGCGGGAGAGGAAATACTCTTCGCGACCCTGCACCTTTCGGAAGTCCGCAAATGCCGCCGGAACATCCCTCTCTCGCGCGACCGGCGGCCGGAGCTGTACGGTCTGCTCTGTTGATACCAGTGAATTTCCGTGCACGTGACGCCTTTGTGGGACTGCGCCGTACCAGTACGGCGCAATTTTTTTACGCTCGCCTTATTCCCTGCTTTCTAGATAATTTTAGAAATAGGACTTCCGACTCATTTTTACCATATAAATAGGAAAAATGAGCCGGGACTGTTTCACAATTTTAGTTGATGGTGTAATGTTTTAATCTCATCAACCGATACTTTTTCTGTGTAGATTCTAGATATTATGTAAAATAGTCGGGGAGTGTTTATGAAGCGATGGTAGTTGACAATTTTTCCACATCTACCTTGAAAGACGACGGCGACGTCAGTCTTATTCTGAATGCGATACTCGATCAGTCTCCCGCCGGGATTGTCGTCATCGATCCGCAGGGTGCGATCCTGATGGTCAATCGTGCGGCGCGGGAAATGTTCGATTACGACGAAAATCTGCACGGGATGGAGACCTGGGAGGAATTGTGCGAGGGCAAGGAACTGCGTTCGTTTGACAGTTCGTCGATCAACGTGGAGAGCGACCCGCTCTTTGTCGCCCTGCGGCGCAACAAACGCGTCACCAAGAGGATGCAGATCGTCACGCTGGGCACGGGGCAGGAGCGATGGGTATCCGTGACAGCATTTCCCGTCTCGGACAAGGAAGGCCGGATCGTCGCAAGCGCCGCCACGTTTCTCGACATCACGGATTTCAAGGGGATGCAGGACGTCCTCTATCACCAGGCGACGCACGACCCGCTCACCGGACTCTCGAACCGGGCGCTCTTTTCCGCCAACCTCGTCAAGGCTCTGGCGAGGGTAAAACGCAGCAAAGCCGGCGGGGCGATCATGGCGATCGACCTGGACAATTTCAAGAAAGTGAACGACACGATGGGACACGCCGCGGGCGACGAGCTGCTGATCAAGGTGGCGGACCGCCTCACGGGGGAGGTGCGCGAGACGGATGTCGTGGCGCGTATCGGCGGCGACGAGTTCAATATCCTGCTGCAGGATATCGAAGGCGAGGATAACGCGTCGGTCACGGGACAGATCGCGCACCGAATCTGCGACGCGCTGTCACGTCCGTTCTCCATCTGGGGGCAGAACGTGCGGATCACGTCCAGCATCGGCATCAGCCTCTTCCCTGCGAACGGAACGGATGAGGAGACGTTGCTTGCCCGTGCGGACATGGCGATGTATCAGGTCAAGGAGCAGGGTAGAAACGGTTGGAAGTTCTGGCAGGAATCGGTACAGGAGAGCAGTAATATTATTTCGCTCGAAAATATCTCGTGATCAGCAGGCCACTGACGATCAATCCGTTTTCCTGAAATATCCGATCAACTTTTCCCCGATCCTCGGAGCGTCGAGCGCTTCGAGGGATTTTTTTATGTCCTCCTGCGACGCGTAAGGCCTCCCCGCTGTCAGCCTCTCCGCTCTTGCCTTGCCGATGCCGGGCAGGGCCGACAACTCCGTGCGGCTGCAGGTGTTGATGTCGAGCGGATGGACGATGCCCGTGAGCGAACGGGAACCGCGATCGGTGATCATCACATCGAGTTTTTCGCCGACCTCCCGCTCCGGCGAGACGATCCCGACCAGCGGCGGATAGCTGCCGAGCTGTCTGCCGAAGAGGAGGTTCCCGCTCCGTTCCTCCGCGATGACCCCCCGCAGCAGGGTTCCGTCGGGCGCCACCCGCGCGAGCATGGCGGGGTCGGCCTCCGCGCGAACCCACTCCTTCCAGCGACGATACTCCCGTTCCTTCACGCGCGAGGGGTTTTCGCGGAGCAGGCCCTCCAGACGCGAACCGGGGAACACCATTGCCCGCCGGATGTTGATGCGCCGCACGGCGAGGTTTTCATCCAGCAGCGTCCGCAGGAATTTTTCGTTCCAGACGAGGCTCTCCTTGGAGTCGCTCGCGAGGCCGACGATGAAGTTGAGTCCCGGCAGCAGGGAGGGGAGGGCGTTCGGGGTTTTACGGATAAAACCGACCTCGTTAATCAGGCGGACGGCGGAGACTGCCTCCTCCAGAGAAACTTTGAGGCCATTTAACGAATAGACGCCCGGATCCATGCATTCGATACCGAGCGACAGGCCGTCGCCCTCGGTGTTGTGGCGGACGATGGCCTCCAGGCAGCCGTATGACTCGTCGGGAAAGTTCGCGATCGTCAGGGGGTTGCAGTTGTCCGTGTGCAGCACGGAGAGGTCTGGCGCAGCGGTGCGGATACTCGCGTAGAGCTCCTCCATGCGCACAGGGTTCGGACGGATGCCCTTGTTCGTCGGCTGGCCGCCCCAGGCGAGGATGTTGGCGCACCGACCCAGCCGGAAGGCGCGAACGCCGCACGAGGCAAGCGTACGCACTTCAGACGCGATGCCCGCAGCGGAGCGCTCTTCATAGAGGGCGCTCGCTCCCTCCGTGCAGAAGCTGCATCGTCCGTCTATGCGGTCGCAGCCGCGCGAGAGCTCCATCTCGGCAATGATGTCCGGGTACATGGGGTGCTGCCGCACGATCTCCGCTCCCAGCGGCGCGATCTCGTCGAGCTGCCGGTAATTTCTTCTCGCGTCGCTCCGCCATTCGCCGCTTCTCAAAAAAATATCAAGCGACGCCTCGGGGTCGCCGGTGGCGAGAAAGTCGACGCCCTCCGGCAAAATTTTGACGGCGTGCGTGCCGCCGCGCAGCGTATACCCGGCGTGCACGGGGCCTGCCAGAATCAGTTGCCCGCCGCGCGGGGAGCGGGCGATCGTCTCGAGTTCGCGCAGCGTGAGGGGCGAGCCGCCGCGATAACGCCCCGGCACGGTGAGCCCCATCACGACGAAGACGATGTCCGACGAGCGGAGAAGTTCTTTTCGCTCCTCCTCGGAGGACGTACGCCATACGTCACACGTCCGGTACGTCGCGGCATATCCGTGCGCGCAAAGTACGCCCGCCGCGTAGCGCACGTACGGCGAGATATACGGAGGCACCCCGAAGCATGCGGGTTCGTCCACGTAACCGTCTATGATCAGGGCGTTCATCCCGGTCTTCGTCCCATGCAAGCACTTCTTTCTTATGATAGAATATCCTGCGACAAAAAAATTTTTGGCGAGGAAGGTGGCACATATGGCGCAATTTTATCGCGATCCCGCGAAGATTGCCACGTTTTTGGAGAAGTGGATCAAAGACGCTTTCGCGAAAAGCGGCGCGAAGGGAGCGGCACTCGGCCTTTCGGGCGGCGTGGATTCCGCGGCGCTCGCCGCGCTGTTGCGCCGTATCTGTTCGAAGGACGACCTGCTCGCCGTCATCATGCCCTGCCACAGCATGCCGGTCGACGAGGAGCACGCGCGGCTCGTCGCAGGCGCTCTCGACATTCCCGTGAAAAAAATCGATCTGACGGAGGCCTTCGACTGTTGCGTGGCGGCGATGGAGGCGAGCGCGGGCGCGCTTTCGCCCATCGCTCGGGCCAACATCAAGCCGCGCCTGCGCATGACGACGCTCTACGCGGTGGCGCAGAGCCGCAATTTTCTCGTCTGCGGCGGCGGCAACAAGGACGAATTGACCTACGGCTACTTCACGAAACACGGCGACTCCGGCGTCGACCTGCTGCCGTTCGGCGACCTGCTCAAGGGCGAGGTCTTCGCGCTGGCGAAATACCTCGGCGTGCCGGACGCGATCGTCGATAAACCGCCGACCGCCGGCCTCTGGGAGGGGCAGACGGACGAGTCCGAGATGGGCGTGAGCTACGCCGACCTCGATTGTTTCATCGCGACGGGCGGGGGAGACGCCGCCGTCTGCGAGCGGATCGAAAAAGCGCGCGAAAGGTCGGAACACAAGCGCAACATGCCACCGATCGCTTCGGTTCCCCGATGAACAACAGACGAATAGAGGCGCGGGGGCTGCCTCCGCCAACGCCGGATATATTCGAGTCGTTGTAGGGACGGCCACTGGCCGTCCGCGGACGCGCAATGCGCGTCCCTACGGGTGCAGCGTTATATTGTGATTACGTATATGAGGTGAATCGATATGTCAGGACATTCGAAATGGGCGAATATAAAGCATCGTAAGGCGGCGCAGGACGCGAAGAAGGGCGTCGCATACCAGCGGCTGACGAAGAACATCATCGCGGCGGCGAAGGCGGGCGGGGGCGATCCCAACGCCAACTTCCAGCTCAAGGTCGCGATCGACCGTGCGCGCGAGGGCAACGTGCCGATGGACAACATCGAGCGCGCGGTCAAGCGCGGCAGCGGCAACCTCGAGGGCGTGACCTACGAGGACATCACGTACGAGGGATACGGCCCCGGCGGCGTCGCCGTCATGGTCGAGGTCAGCACGGACAACCGCAATCGCACGGCGCCGGAGATGCGCGTGCTCTTCACGAAGACCGGCGGCGCCATCGGCGAGGTCGGCTGTGTGGCGTGGAACTTCGAGCGCAAGGGCGTCATCACCGTGGCGGGCAAGGGCGTCGACGAGGACGAGCTGCTCGGCGTGGCCATCGACGCGGGCGCGGAGGACATGACGCACGAGGAAGAGGATTACGAGATCACCTGCGAACCCTCGGTGCTCTCGGACGTGGCGTCGGCCATTCGCGACGCGGGCTACGTGGTCAGCGGCGCGGAGACGACGCTGGAGCCGAAGAACACCGTCGAGGTGAAGAAGAAGGAAGAGGCCGCCAAGCTGATGGCGATGATCGAGCGCTTCGAGGAGCACGACGACGTACAGAACGTCTACTCGAACTTCGACATCCCGGACGAAATTCTGGCACAGCTGGACTAAAGGGCGCTATTCTTGATCTGCTTCGGGATCGATCCGGGGCTCGGCCTGCTGGGCTACGGGGTGGTGCGGCAGGAGGGCGATATGCTGCAGGCTCTCGACTACGGGGCTATCGCGACCGAGCCGGGGGATCCGATCTCGAAGCGCCTGCACGATCTGTACGGCGCGCTGCGGGCGAAGATCGCCGAGCACAGGCCGGACGTGATTGCCGTCGAGCGCCTCTACTTCGGGCGCAACGTCACGACGGCGGAGATGGTCTACCAGGCGCGCGGCGTGATCATGCTGACGGCGGCGGAGTTCGGTTTCGTGCCGTACGAGCCGAAGCCGGCCGAGGTGAAGATGGCGGTCTGCGGTAACGGCGCGGCCGAGAAGTCGCAGGTGCAGGGCATGGTGCGCTATCTGTTGAATTTGAAGGAAATTCCACGCCCCGACGATGCGGCGGACGCGCTGGCGATCGCGGTCACGGGGCTTTCGCTGGCGATATACGAACGAGGGAACGGCAGGGGACTGCAATGATACGGATGTTATCGGGAACCGTCCTGTCCGTGGACGCGGACAGCATATGCCTCGACGTGGCGGGCTTCGGCCTGGAGGTCTTCGCCTCCGGCAGCCTGCTCGCCGCGGCGCGCCCGAACGAGTTTCTCACCTGCCAGGCCTGGCTGCAGGTGAGCGACGCAGGCATGGCGCTCTTCGGCTTCTCGGACGACGCCGAGCGTGCGCTCTTTCTGGAGATCACGCAGGTCAAGACGATGGGCGGCAAGCTCTCGATCGCGCTCCTGCGGCATCTGGACGTGGAGACGATCGTCTCGGCCATCCTGGCGGAGGACTCCTCGCGCCTGGCCGTGCCGGGGCTCGGCCCCAAACGGGCCGAGCGCATCTGTTTCGAGCTGCGCTCGAAGGTGGAGAAGAAATTCGCCGCCCTCGTGAGCGCCGTCCCTGTCTCGGGGAAGCGCGGATCGATGGACGCGGAGGTCGTATCCGGTCTCGTCGGCCTCGGTTTCTCGCAGAGCGAGGCCGTGCACGCGGTCTCGGCCTGCCGCGCCGAGGACAGATCGTGGAGCGAGGAGGAGCTGATGAAATCCTCCCTCGCGAAGCTGCAGCGCGGAGCGGCGGGTAGATGATGGAGACCTTCACGATGGACGATCTGGCAAACGTGCCGGACACGTCGGAAAGTATGGAGAAGAAACCTTTCGAGACGCTGCGTCGGGATCGGGAGGAAGACATCCTCACCCTGCGGCCGCAGGCGTTGGCCGAGTTCATCGGCCAGGACGCGCTGAAGGACAAGCTCTCGATCTTCATACGGGCCTCGCAGAGCCGTGAGGAGCCGCTCGACCACACGCTCTTCTACGGTCCCCCCGGTCTTGGCAAGACGACGCTGGCGGGGATCATCGCCAGGGAGATGAAGGGCAACCTGCGCGTCACCTCCGGGCCCGCGCTCGAGCGCGCCGGGGACCTGGCCGCGATCCTCTCGAACATCCAGCCGAACGACGCGCTCTTCATCGACGAAATTCATCGCATGTCCGCCAACATCGAGGAGATTCTGTATCCGGCGATGGAGGACTTCTGCCTCGCCATCGTCGTCGGCAAGGGGCCGCTGGCGCGCAGCATCCGTCTGCAGCTGCCCCGTTTCACGCTGATCGGCGCGACCACGCGGCTGGGGCTGTTGACCTCGCCGCTTCGCGCGCGCTTCGGCATCGTCGAACAGCTCCACCTGTATACGTCGGAGGAGCTGACGCAGATCGTCCGGCGGGGGGCCGACGTCCTGGGGGCCGTGGTCACGGGCGAGGCGGCCCGCGAGATCGGCCTGCGCGCGCGCGGCACGCCGCGCGTCGCCCTGCGCCTGCTGCGGCGCGTGCGCGATGTGGCGCAGGTGAGAGGGGAGGGCGAGATCTCGCCCGCGCTCGCGAAGGCCGCGCTCGACATGCTCGGCGTCGACGCGCAGGGGCTCGACGAGCAGGACCGCAAGTTCCTCCGCGCGCTACTCGAACTCTTCGATGGCGGCCCGGTCGGCCTCTCGACGCTCGCCGCCGCACTCAACGAGGACACGCAGACGATCGAGGACATCTACGAGCCCTACCTGATCCAGCGCGGCCTGTTGGAGCGCACGCCGCGCGGCCGCAAAGCGACGCGCAACACGTACGAGTACATGGGGATGACGCCGTCGCCGCAGTTTCGCCAGATGTCGCTCCTGGACGACGGGGAGGATGCGGAGAAATCGTTCGTATGAACGTGCTCGCCAAGACCCTGATGATATTCGGGCTCGTCCTCTTCTGTGCCGGCGCCCTCCTGTTCGCCGCCTCGAAGCTCGGGCTCCCGTTCGGCAAGCTGCCCGGCGACATCGCCTGGCAGGGGAAGAGCGTCAAGGTCTTCGTGCCGATCACCAGCATGATCGTCGCGAGCGTTGTGCTCACGCTGATTCTGAACCTGATCGCGAGGTTTTTCCGGCATTGAGTGATTGCGCAATATTGTCGCAGGGTCGTAGGGATGCGCATTGCGCATCCGACTGTCCTGAAGAAACCACGATTCTTGGCGGACGCGCAATGCGCGTCCCTACGGGAACAAAAACGGACCAGACTGTTCTGGAGGGATAGGAATGACACGAACGTATTCACGATTTTTATTCGCCTTTATTCTTTTATTATTCACCATCACCGGTACGGCGCAGGCCGTGCCGAACCGGAACATCAAGATCGGCGTCGCGACGGACGTGGCCTCCGGTCAACTGCTCGGCAGCGGACTCTCGTTGCGCGACGCGAGCGGCAGCGCTGTCTCCCCCCCCTCGGGCTCGTCGGTCTCCGCCTCCGGCGGGTACCTGCGCGTCGGGTCGACGCAGCTCAGGATGCCCGTCCGTGTCGAGGGCGGCAACGGACTGGGCTGGGACAAAACGCGTTACCGCGGTACCCTGACGATCATCCAGTCCTCGCGCGGTTTCACCGTCGTCAACGAATTGGACCTGGAGAGCTATCTGCGCGGCATTCTCAAGATCGAGATGAATCCCGAGTGGCCACCGGAGGCCCTCAAGGCGCAGGCGGTGCTCGCCCGTACGTTTGCCATGAAGAACATGGGGCGCTTCGCCGCGAAAGGGTACGACCTCGACGCGACGGAGAACTCGCAGGTCTACCGCGGCGTCAACGCCGAGGACCCCCGCACGGACGCGGCGGTCTCCTCCACGGTCGGGCAGGTCCTGACCTACAACGGGCAGACCGCGTCGATCTACTATCACTCCGACAGCGGCGGCTCAACCGCCGACGTCTCGCACGTATGGGGCGGCAACGTGCCGTACCTGACGTGCCGTCAGGAGGCGGTCGCGTATAACTCCCCCTACTCGAACTGGACGCTGACGCTGACGCCCGCGCAGGTGGGGGCGGCGCTGTCGAAGATGAACGTGAACGTCGGCTCCGTGCGCGGCGTGCAGGTGATCCTGAAGGACGCCTCGGGCCGCGCGATTCAGCTTCGCGTGCAGGGTGACAGAGGGACGGCGGACGTGCGCGCGCACGCCTTCCGCATGGCGGTCGGCAGCAGCGTTCTCCGCAGCACGTATTTCGACATAGCGAGCGGTGGGGCGGCGATTGCGCCGGCTGCAACCCCCGTCGCCTCAGCGCCCACTCCGGCCGCGACGAGCGTGCCGTATACGGCGGAGTATTCGTCGAAGGCCGATCCGCTGGTCGAGCTGACAAAGAACGGCGTCTTCACGAAGGACGAGATGATGGACATGCTGATGAACCCCGAAAGGCGCGACGAATACCTGAAAAAAGGCTTGGCGCGCCTCTCGGGAGGCGCGATCCCCTCGACTTCCACGACGCCGCAGAGGCCAGCGCAGAGGCCGCCGTCGACGCCGGCATCGACGGCCTCCGCCGGAGGTTTTACCTTCGTCGGCAAAGGCTGGGGGCACGGTGTGGGCCTCTCCCAGTGGGGCGCGAAAGCCATGGCGGACGGGGGCGCCTCGTGCGAGGCGATTTTGAATCACTACTTCCCGGGGACGAAAATTGCCAGATAGCGATTTTCGCGAACTTTACAGGGTCGACGATTTCGACTACGAACTGCCCGAGGAGTTGATCGCCCAGAGCCCGGCGGAGAAGCGCGACGAATCGCGCCTGATGGTGCTCCCGCGTTTCGGAGGAGGACCGTCGCGCGTGCGCTTTTCGGATCTCCCGTCGTTTTTGCGCGCGGGCGACCTGCTCGTGTTGAACGATACACGCGTCTTCAAGGCGCGTCTCTTCGGGAAAAAAGTGCCCGCTGGGGCGGCTGTCGAAATTTTCTTTCTGGAGCCTGCGCCGGAGGGCAATGCCTGGAAGGTGCTGGTGCGGCCGGGGAGGAAGCTCCAGCCTGGCGCGGCGGTCGAACTGCCGGATGGAAGCATCGTCTCGATCGGGGAGAGAATAGAGGATGGCCTGCGGCTGATTCATCTGGCGGAGGGCGAGGACGCCTCCGCGCTCCTCGAGCGTTGCGGAGAGCTCCCTCTGCCGCCGTACATCAAGGGCCGCCCGGCAGATCCGGAGCGTTATCAGACGATCTACGCGAAGAGGGAGAACGAGCGCTCGGTCGCGGCACCGACGGCAGGCCTGCACTTTACGCCGGAGTTGCTCGCGGCTCTGGAGTCGAAAGGTGTCGGATATGCCTTCGTCACGCTCGACGTGGGACTGGGTACCTTTCGGCCCGTGAAGGTCGAGGACGTACGCGATCATCACATGCACAGCGAGCGCTGCCGCGTCGGCGACGGGACGGCGCAGCGCATCGCGGAGACGCGCCGCGCGGGCGGACGAATCGTCGCCGTGGGCACGACCGTAGTGCGAACGCTGGAGTCCTTCGCGGACGAAAGCGGCGCGATCGAGCCGGGCGAGCGGGAGACGGACATCTTCATCCGCCCCGGTTACCGTTTCAAAGTCGTGAGCGGTCTCGTCACGAATTTTCACCTGCCCCGGAGCACGCTGCTGATGCTGGTGTCTGCTTTCGCGGGGCACGAACGGATCATGGGCGCGTACGCCGAGGCGGTGAGGGAGAGATACAGGTTCTTCTCGTTCGGCGATGCGATGTTGATCGCATAGGAAACAGGGGAGTTTCGGCAATCGGTTTTTTGAGGGGCGGAGGAGGTTACCGATGGAGGTACGCGAGACGAGGATTGGCGTTTTTCTGGACGAATTGGCGAGCGGCAAACCGACTCCCGGCAGCGGCTGCGTCGCCGGGCTCTGTGGCGCGCTCGGGGCGGCGCTGGTATCGATGGTCGCGGGACTGACGGCCGGGCGCGAACGGTACGCCGACGTCGACGAGAAGATGCGCAAGATTCTCGAGAGCGCGAAGACGATGCTCGGGACGTTCTCGAAACTGGCCGAGGACGATATGGTCGTCTACGAGGAGTACATGACCGCGCTCGGCATGCCGAAGTCGACCGAGGCGGAGCGAGACGTCCGAAAAAGAGCGCTGTCGACGAGATCGAAGCTGATCGTCTCCGTACCGCTCGACATCGCCGAACAATCCGTCGCGCTGGGAGCGCTCGCGCTCGACGCGCTGGAGCACGGCAACAGGAATGCCTCCATGGACGCGGCGGCGGCTGTGCAACTCGCCCTCGTGACCGCGAAGATCGCGTCGAACGACGTGCGCTTCAATCTGCGCGGCATCAAGGATGCGAAGTTTGCGAAGGCGGTCGGCGGGCGCCTGGAGATCGTCATGAGGGACATCGCGGGGATTGCCTCGACGTCGGAGGCCTTTTTCGGGAGCCTGCTGAAGAGTTGAGAGTACACGAGCTCTCTCGGGAGGATGCCATGCCGCGCATGAGAAGCGTCCTCTCCCGCGCGGGGTGTCCGGAACTTCTTTCGAACGTGTCGCCCGACATATTGAGCCTCGCGAAGGGCGTCTATGCGGAGGCGCTTGGAGTTGCCGTCCCTCGCGCCGTCTCTTGGTCGTTGGCGGGAGACGATCTTCCGGCCGAGCTGACCCCGCCTGAATTGGAGGGCTTCCGCTCGTATACCGTTATCTCCGCGACGCTTGGAGACGCGCTGGATGAGAAGATCGCCGAGCGTTTCGCCGCTGGAGCGCCGCTTGAGGCGACGCTGTACGACGCCTGGGGCTCCGAGGCCGTGGAGACTCTCGTCGACAACGTGGATCGCAGATTGCGCGCCGAAAACGGAGATGGAAGCGTCCGCTTCGCCCCCGGCTACGGAGGGTTCGACGTGCGCAACAACGCGAGGTGGCTCGACCTCCTCGCCGCAAACGGCGAAAGTGACGCCGGCGTGACGGCGAACCGGGAAACCGGCATTCTGTCGCCGAGGAAGAGCGTTTTATGCATGATCGGGTGGAAGGGATAGGCGGGGCGCAGGGAGAACTCCCTCCGACCCGCCTTCGGCGGGCCACCTCCCTCTAAGGGGGAGGCAGGGGACACCTATGTAAGCGCGTTGTTTTCTTATGGGCTGTTGATTTTTGACAGAGTAAGGAGAGGATTCGTTTTCTTGAAGAAAACAAAGCGTTATCCATGCGTCTTTTGTCTCCCTCTCCGAGGGGGATGTCATACGAAGCATGACAGGGGGAGTTCTTTTGACTCCGTTTTTTATAGATTTTATTATCTCATTCCACGCAAGGGCAGTGATCGAATATGAAGATTGACTCTATTTTAGCAGGGGGGCAGGCGCTCTCGTTCGAGGTCTTTCCGCCGAAGCCGGAGCTCGACCAGGACCTGTCCGGGATCCGCAGGACGCTCTCCGACCTCACGGTCGCGGAGCCGGATTTCGTCTCCGTAACGTACGGCGCGGGGGGCAACAACCGTCCGCGGGCGCTGGACATCGCCGAGATGATCCTGGCGCTCGATATGGTGCCGCTCTCCCACCTGACGGCCGTCGGCTACACGAAAGAGGACACGGCGCGTGTGCTGGCTTCGCTGGCCGCGCGCGGCGTGAAGAACATTCTGGCGCTGCGCGGCGACATTCCGGTAGGAGCGCCGGATGACATCGACCACTGGAAGGACTTCGCGAAGGCGCGGGACCTCGCCGCGTACGTCGCCTCCTGCGACGCGCGCGAAAAATTTTGCATCGGAGGCGCTGCCTACCCCGAGGGGCATCCGCAGAGCGTATCGCCCGCGGTCGATATCGAATTCATGAAAGAGAAGGTCGAGGCGGGCACCTCGTTCTTCATCACGCAGCTCTTCTTCGAGGACGAGACGTTTCTCCGCTTCATGGATCGCGTTCATGCCGCGGGGCTGGATGTACCGGTCATCGCGGGCATCATGCCGGTCTTTCAGGCGAAACAGATCAAGCGCATCGTCGAAATATCGGGCTGCTCGGTGCCGGAGGAGCTCGCCGTCCTGCTCGATCGCTACGAGAATGATCACGAAGCGATGGCCGACGCGGGCGCGGACTACGCGGCGGGCCAGATCCGGAATCTGTGGGATAACGGCGTGAGCGGCATTCACGTCTATACGATGAACAAAGCCGCCCGCGTCCTCGACATTCTGAGGCGCTGCGGCATGTCGACGAAGAGGGAGAGAGGAGCGATTCGATGATCTCGCGGAGTGAGTTTAGAGCGCTGCTGGAGAGTCGGACGCTGATGCTCGACGGCGGTTACGGCACCAGCTTCTTCGAGATGGGCTTTGGGGATGTTCCCGGAGAAAAGTTGAATCTGGAACACCCTGAAGCCGTGGAGGCGCTGCACAGAAATTACGTCGAAGCAGGCGCGGACATCC
Organism: Synergistaceae bacterium; assembly: GCA_031549185.1. GTDB lineage: Bacteria > Synergistota > Synergistia > Synergistales > Synergistaceae > JAVBQG01. Next base: position 15,500 of record JAVBQG010000054.1, read on the forward strand.
TGCTCACGAACACCTTCGGAGGCAACCGCAGCAAGCTGGCGGAGACGCACCTGGAGAACGATATCAGGGAGATTCACTCGTCGGCGGTCGCCATCGCGCGCCGCGCTGCGAAAGGTGCCGCGCGTCGCGTACTCGTGTTCGGGGATATTTCCTCCACGGGAAGGCTGCCTGCGCCGAGCGGCGAGGGCAGCTTTGCCGAGTGTCGCGAGGTCTACCGAGAGCAGGCGTCTCTTCTGCTCGAGGCCGGGTGCGACGGTCTGATCGTGGAGACGATCACCGACGTCAAAGAGCTGAAGGCCGCTGTGATCGCGGTACGCGAGCTGTCGACGGACGTCCCGCTGATCGCGCAGATGGCGTTCGACGCCGCCGGCACGACGCTGACCGGCGCGTCGGTCGAGGTCTTCGCCGCCGTGTTGAACGACCTCGACGTCGACGTCCTCGGCATGAACTGCCTTGTCGGGCCGGACGAAATGTTGCCGAATCTGCGCCGCCTCGCCGCCTGCACGGATCGTTTCCTGTCGGTGGAACCCAACGCGGGCGATCCGATTTTCGACGGGACGAAGACGATCTATCCGACGAGCGCCGTCGATTTTTCCCTCTTCGTGGAGGAGTTCGTCGAGGCGGGCGCGTCGATCGTCGGCGGCTGCTGCGGTACATCGCCGGAGCACATTCGCGCCGCGGCCGCGCTCGTTCGCGACATCACGCCGGCCGGCCGGGCCCGTCGCAAGGTGTCGCTCCCGCCTCGCCTCGCTTCGCGGACCGTCGTCCACGATATGGACGGTTTTGCCGTGATTGGCGAGCGCATCAACCCGACGGGCCGCAAGCCCTTGCGCGATTCGATGCGCGAGGGCGACTGGGGGCGCATGCTCGACGAGGCCGCCGCCCAATCGCGCGAGGGGGCACACGTGCTCGACGTCAACTTCGGCGTGGAGAAGTTCTTTACCCCGGAGAAGGTGGTCGACGCTTTCATCGCCCTCGACCGGGCGACGACGGCCCCGCTGTCGCTGGACATCCAGACGCTCGAACTGATGGAGGCCGCGCTGGCGGACTATCCCGGCAGGCCGCTCGTCAACTCGACGGCCTGCGACCGGGCCTCGCTGGAGAAAAAACTGCCTCTGCTGAAAAAGTACGGCGGCATGATGATCCTCCTCGCGATGAAAGACGACATCGCGCACAGCGCAGACGAGCGGATGCGGGCCGTGGAGGAGGCGCTTGCGTACGCCGAGACCCTTGGGGTCGCGCGCGACCGCTTTCTGATCGACCCACTGGCGCTGTCGCTGGGGACGGGTTACGACCACCGCGTCACGCTCGAGGTCGTCCGGTGCTGTACGGAGCGGGGACTCCTCACGACGATGGGCCTCTCAAACCTCTCGCATGGGATGCCGAATCGCTCGGGCATCAACGCCGCCTTCCTCTCGCAGGCGATCGAGGCTGGCTTGTCGTCCGCGATCATGAACAGCGGCGACGAGGTCGTGATGCAGACGCTCTTCGGCGCCCAGCTGCTCAAGACCGGGGAGCTGGAGGACCGGGTGGGCGACACGCAACTCGACCCGCTGGTGGAAGCCCTGCTCTCCGGCCGCGGAAAGACCGCGGACGGACTGGTCGACGAAAAACTCGCCGGGGGTATGGCGCCGCTCGACGTCAGCCAGTCCTTCCTGGGCGGCGCGATGGAGACGGTGGGCGCGCTCTATGAGGCGAAGAAGATATTCCTGCCCCACATCCTCTTCGCGGCGGAGACGGCGTTCCCCATCTTCGACCGGCTGAACGGGATGATGGCGGGCGCAGTCGCGACGCGCGGCAAGGTTCTGCTGGCGACGGTCGAAGGCGACATCCACGACATCGGCAAGAACATCGTCGGCACGGTGCTGCGCGCGGGCGGTTTCGAGGTCGTCGATATCGGCAAGAACATCACGGCAGGGGAGATCGCCGAGGCGGCGGAGCTGCATAGGCCGAACGTCGTCGGCCTCTCGGCCATGATGACGACGACCGTCGGGCGTGTGGCGGAGGTAGGCGCTCTGTTGAAAGAGCGCGGCGTAAATGTCGTTGTGATCTCGGGAGGAGCCTCCATGAGCGCGGAGCTCGCGAGCCTCTTCGGCGTTCGCTACGCGGCGGACAGCAGCGGCGCACTGTCGCTCTGCAAGGAGCTCGTGAAAAAATAGTGGGCTTGCAAAAAAACCGAGGTCGCGGGCTTTTGCCGGCGACCTCGGTTTTTTTGCCTGATACCAAGTTTGCAGTCAAAGGATTTTTTCGAGTGCGGCAAACCGCTCTGCAGGTGGGTTTGAACGCCTCACCCTTCAGACCTTTGATTTCAAATTGGTATGAATTTACAGCCCCTTCTGCTCCGGCAGGTCGAAGCCCTCTCCCAGGAAGTGCGCGTCGCCCATAAGGCTCACCCTCGGGGCTTGGTTCTCGCGCAGCTCGGCGACCGTGAGACTGCAGTTGGCGATCTGGAAGCTCCAGAAGCTCGACAGCGGCGCGCCGAGGAAGTGGCAGAGGAGCACCTTGATCACCGCGTCATGAGCGGCGACGCAGACGTCGCCGCTGTGTTTTTTCGCCAGTGTTTCGACGGTCTCGATCGAGCGTACCTGAACGTCCCGCAGCGCCTCGCCGCCCTCGCCCGGCATGATGACGGTGTGGGGGGAGGAGTGCCAGAGGTCGAGCACTCGCGGCCAGCCCTTCTGTACCTCGGAGGAGAGCAGCCCCTCCCAGTCGCCGTGGTTGATCTCCGTGAATCCCTCCACGATCTCGAACGCCTCGCAGTGGCACGTCGCGGCGATCTTCTCGGCCGTGATCCGCGCGCGCGCGAGTGGGCTCGTGGCGACCGCCTCGAACTTTCCGTCCATCCGGCCCGCCAGATAGGCGGCGATCTTGTCGGCCTGGGCGAGCCCGAACTCGCTCAAGTCCGTGTCCTGCTGCCCCTGGAAGCGCCCCTCGCGGTTCCAGAGGGTCTCGCCGTGCCGTACGATGAAGAGCCGCATTATTCTGTCTCTCCGTTGAGAGTCACCATCGTCGCCCAGAGCATGTCGGCGTCCCTGGCGATGGTGTTGCAGAGTTCGTCGCTCAGTTTGCCGTCGACCTCCATCACGGCGAGGGCGAGGCCGCTCGCCTCCTTGCGCCCAAGCGCGAAATTCGCGATGTTGACGTTCGCGTCGCCGAGCATCTTCCCGAGCTTGCCGATGACGCCGGGGCGGTCGTGGTTCTGGAAGAGCAGAAGGTGGCCGTGCGGCACGAAGTCGATCCAGTAGTCGTTGATCTTGACGATGTGCTGGCGCCCCTCCTCGGTAATGGTGCCGGTGAGCTTCGCTGTCGTCTTGCCCGCTTCGACCGTGACCTCGATGACGTTGCGGTAGGTCCTCGGCTCGCCGCTGCTCTCCTCGATCGCGATGCCGCGCTCCTGCGCGAGCAGCGGCGCGATCATGTAGTTGACGTCGGGGCCGTGCGTGACTTCGAGCAGGCCCTTCAGAAAGGCGATGGTATAGGGGTGCAGCGCGCCCGCCGCGTCGTCCTCGTCGCAGAGCTGCGTGCCGCGCAGCATGACCTTGCAGGTCTGTACCGCGCCGCCCTCTGCGTCGACCAACTGTGCGATCAGGATGCCCATCTTGCGGGCGAGGCGCAGGTAATTTTTCTGTATCTCGTTCAGGTGCTGCTCCATGAAGGGGAGATTGACCGCGTGCTCATACTGCTCGCCGCGCAGGGCTGCCAGCAGGTTGGTTACGGCGATGCGCGCGACCTCGGTTTGCGCCTCCTGCGTGCTCGCTCCCAGGTGCGGGGTGAGCACCACGCGGTCGGCGATCTCCTTCGCGAGCAGGGGGTGATCCTTCGCCGGCGGCTCCTGCGTGAAGACGTCGAACGCCGCCCCGGCCAGGCGCCCCTCGCGGATCGCCTCGGCGCACGCGGCCTCGTCGACCACGCCGCCGCGCGCGCAGTTGATCAGAAACGCGCCCGGCTTGAAGGCGCGCAGCATCTTCTCGTCGATGAGGTTGCGCGTCTCCTTCGTGATCGGCACGTGCAGCGACACGAGGTCGACCAGCGCCAGGGTCCCCGCCAGATCGTCGGCCACGGCGATGCCGAGAGTCTGCGCCTTCTTGGGCGAGATGAAGGGGTCGTACCCGATCACCTCCATGCCAAACGCGCGGCAGCGTTGAGCGACCGCGACGCCGATGCGGCCGAGGCCCACGACGAGAATTTTTTTCCCGTTGAGCTGGCGGCCGGTGAAGTTCTTGCGCTCCCATTTGCCGGCGGCGAGCGACGCGTGCGCCTGAGGAGTCTTGCGCACCAGCGCGAGCATCAGCGCCATCGTCTGTTCGGCTGCGGCTAGCGTGTTGCCGGTGGGCGCGTTGATGACGACGATGCCCCGCTTGCTCGCTTCGGGCAGGTTGACATTGTCGACGCCGACCCCCGCGCGGGCGATGACCTTGATGTTCGTCGCCGCGTCGATGGCCTCTTTGTCCATCGTGGTGCCGCTGCGCGTGATGATCGCGTCGTATTCGTACAGCGACTTCAGCAGCTCCTCGCGCGCCATCGAGCTGTCGACCGTCAGGTCCACGTCGTTCGCCGCGCGGAGCATGGCAAGCCCCTCTTCGCCGAGCGGCTCCGGCACCAGAACCTTGAACTTTTCCCCTTTCGTCGGGCTCATCGTCCTACCCCTCCATCCATACGTCGTAGGCTTTCGCCATAAAATCGCCCGCGTTTTTGCGCGCGTCGCCCATGGCGGCATAGAGGCCCCCGAGGGCGAGCGAGATCTCCGGCCAGTTGAAGTCGCCGTAGTGTGCCATGCGGATGATCTTGCCCTTGAGCTCCGCCTGCCCGCCCGCGGGATCGATGCCCATCGCCTTCAGCGCCTTCGAGACGGCGGCGGTGTCCCCATTCGGCAGCGAGAAGGCGGTCACGCCCGGCGAACGGAAATTTTTATCCTTCACGAGCGGCTCGTAGCCGAGCGCTTCCAACCCGGCGACGAAAGCGCGGGCCGCGCGGGTGCGGAAGGCGAACCAGTTCTCGGGGTCGCCATGGGCGAGAATTTCATCCAGCGCCGTTTCGAGGGCGTAATAGAGCGATACCGGGGGGGTGTATGGATTTTCGGGCGTGTCCTTGTAGAGCACTTTTTTCTGCCGCATGAGGTCGAAGTAGTAGTTGGCGCACTTTCTTTCCGCCGCTGCCTCCCAGCCCCGCTCGGAAACCCAGACGAGCGCGAGGCCCGGGGGCGTGAGCAGACCCTTCTGCGAGGCTGTCGCGAGGGCATCGATGCCCCACTCCTGCGGATAGCAGGGCATCGCGCCGGTCGAGCTGACGCCGTCGACCAGCACGAGCGGCCTCTTCTCCTTCGGCAGCGCCGCGACGATCTCCTTGATCGGGTTCATCACGGCGGTCGACGTCTCGTTCTGCGTCAGGAGCAGCACGGTGCAATTCGGGTTTTTCTTTACGGCTTCCGCGACGAGCTCCGGCGTCGCGCCGCTGCCCAGGGGGACGTCGACTGCCGTCACGTTCGCGCCGTACAGGGCCGTGATCTCGCGGAAGCGGTCGCCGAAGACGCCGCACGAGACCGACAGAACGTCAACGCCCGGTCCCGTGAAGTTGGCCGCGAGGCACTCGAGCCCGCCGGTGCCCGCCGCAGGGAAGATGACCGTGCGCCCCTCGCTCTTGAGCAGCTTTGCCAGTTTCTCCTCGACGCGGGTGAAGAGCTCCGAGAAGGCCTTGCCCCTGTGTCCGACGAGCGGGCGCGCCTGGCTGAGCGAAACTTCAGGGGTGACCGCGACGGGTCCTGGTGTGAACAGATACTGATTCATAAAAACACCTCCATAAGATTTGCGTATCGTTTAAAAAAAGAGGAGTCGACCTTTTTAGGGTCGACTCCTCGTCTCTTCTCTCGATGTGCCGAAATTTTTAGCCGTTGTCGAGCGGGATCAGGCGCTGCAATCCTCCGAGGCGAGAAGTCGATCAATAGACCAGGAAGCTCCGGACGTAGAGTCGGAGCTGGAGGAGGATCCCATTCCACAGAGGTGCCCATAAATAGCTGTGCCAAACGCTTCGTTCCGTGTCATGGTCTTTCCCTCCCTCGCGATCGAAATCCCGCGCCCTTTATTTGCGCGACGCGTAAACTTATATCACCCTGTGCAAAATATGTCAATGGTTTTTTCGAAATCTTAACCTCCCAGATACGCCAGCAGTATGCCGCCCGCCAGGACGGAGCCGATCTGTCCCGACACGTTCGCTCCCACTGCGTGCATCAGGAGGAAGTTGTTCGGGTCGGCCTGTTGCCCCAGCCGCTGGATGACGCGCGAGGACATCGGAAACGCGCTGATGCCCGCGGCTCCGACCATGGGGTTGACTTTCCGCTCTTCGGGGAGAAAGAAGTTGAGGATCTTCGCCGAGATCACGCCGCCCGCCGTGTCGAAGACGAACGCGATCAACCCCATGCCGATGATGATGAGGGTGTTTTTGTTGACGAAGTCAGCCCCCGTCATCGTGGCCGAGATAGAGAACCCGAGCAGGATCGTAACGATGTTGGCGAGCTCGTTCTGCGCCGCCTGCGCGAGACGCCTCGTGACGCCGCTCTCGCGGATCAGGTTGCCGAACATCAGAAAGCCGATCAGGGCGACCGAAGCGGGGGCCACCAGCCCCGCGACGAGCGTCACGATAATGGGGAAGAGGATCAGCTTGGTGCGCGACACCTCGACGTGCGCGTAGCGCATCCGCATCTTTCGCTCCTTCTCCGTCGTAAGCAGTTTGATCACCGGCGGTTGAATGAGCGGTACGAGCGCCATGTACGTGTAGGCTGCGACCGAAATCGGCGCGAGCAATCGCGGCGCGAAGCGGTTCGCCACGTAGATCGACGTCGGCCCGTCGGCCGCGCCGATGATGCCGATGGAGGCGGCTTCGAAGATGTTGAAGCCGAGGAGCGTGGCGAGCCCCATGGTGAGGAAGATCCCCGCCTGCGCCGTGAGGCCGAAGAGGAACATCAGCGGGTTAGACAGGAGGGGAGTAAAATCGCACATCGCGCCCACCGCGATGAAGATCAGAAGGGGGAAGAGTTCGTTCGAAATGCCGCCGCGAAAGAGCATGTCGAGCGCGCCCTCGATCATCTTGCCCCCCGCCATATGGTCGAGCGCGGAGGACATCGGGAGGTTCACCAGGATCGTGCCGAAGCCCATGGCGAGTAGCAGGTTCGGCTCGTAATCCTTGGCAATTGCCATCCACATAAGAAAACCGCCGACCGCAAGCATCAGAAGCTGTTGCCATTCAAAACCGAGCATGTACACATCGTCCCTTTCGTTTCCACAGCGATATGGATCTCTTGCGACAGCTTGCCCTATCACGTCTAATTTAATACAGGAAGTGTCAACGGTAAAGCCCCCTCGACTCATTTCCCTCTCCGAAGATTAAGCGATTTTGCCGATTCATCTGGATTTTTCCGGCTTTTGTCGCGAGGATAATTCGCAATCAGAATTTACTGACAATAGCGAATCCGCCCGCGGCTCTTGTGCGAGGGGTTTTATCGATGTAATATGCAATGTCAAATGCGATTTTGTCCATCGTATCGAAAAAATGGGGGGTAAGTGAAGTGGGAGACAACGAGAACGCGAAAAAACAGAACGCACAGGCACCGAAGAGTCAGAACGGAAATTATGGCAATAACGCGACAAACACGGTTCCTGCCGCGAAGAACGTAAAAAAACGCCGCGCCGCCATCACGGAGACGGTGCTTCGCGACGCTCACCAATCGATCATGGCGACGCGGATGCGCACGAGCGACATGATGCCGATCTGCGAGGCGATGGACGAAGTCGGCTATCACTCTCTCGAAATGTGGGGAGGCGCGACGTTCGACGTCGAGATGCGCTTCCTGAACGAAGATCCGTGGGAGAGACTGCGCAAGATTCGCAAGTGCGTGAAGAAAACGAAGCTCCAGATGCTGTTGCGCGGCCAGAATCTGGTCGGCTACCGGCACTATGCGGACGACGTCGTGCGCGAGTTCGTCAAACGGGCGGTCGGCAACGGAATCGACATCGTCCGCATATTCGACGCGCTCAACGACCTGCGTAACATGGAGATCGCGGCCAATCAGGTCAAGCGGGAGGGTGCGCACCTGCAGCTTTCGATCGCATACACGATCTCGCCCGTTCACACGCTGGATCTCTTTGTCAAACAGGCCCGCGACATGGCGGACATGGGCGCGGATTCGATCTGCATCAAGGATATGGCGGGGCTCATGACCCCCGTTGCCTGTCGCTCGCTCGTCGAGGCGATCAAGGCAAAGGTCGATCTGCCGATCCAGCTGCACAGCCACTACACCAGCGGCTTGGCCGCCATGGCCTACCTGGAGGGCCTCGAGGCCGGAGCGGACGTCTGCGACTGCGCGATCACGCCCTTTGCCATGGGTACCAGCCAGCCCGCGACCGAGACGATGGTGGCGGCGCTCGCCGGAGGCGCCCTCGACACGGGGCTGTCGCTCCAGGATCTTCTGCCGGTCGCCGAGTACTTCGCGAAGGTGAAGGAGGAGTACTCCAGCATTATCATGGGCGTCTCCGGCGTCGACATCAACATCCTGCTCTATCAGGTGCCGGGCGGCATGTACTCGAACCTGCAGAGCCAGTTGAAGGAAGGAAATGCCCTCAACAAGTTGAAGGACGTGCTGGAAGAGGTACCGCGCGTCCGCGAGGAGATGGGCTATCCGCCGCTGGTGACTCCGACCAGCCAGATCGTCGGCACACAGGCCGCGATGAACATTCTGGCGGGCGAGCGCTGGAAGATCGTCCCCAAGGAAGTGAAGCAGTATTTCCTCGGTTACTACGGCCGTACGCCCGCACCCGTGAACAAGGAAATCCAAGCCAAGGTAATCGAAGGCGAAACGCCGATCACCTGCCGCCCCGGCGAGAAGATCGCCCCCGAGCTGGATACGCTGCGCAAGGAGATCGATGCGTGGGTATTGCAACCGGAGGATGTGTTGTCGTACGCGATGTTCCCGCAGGTCGCGAAGGACTTCCTGCCGCGCAAGTTCGCGAAGGAGACCAAGGTGAACATCGGCTTCGACGATCCGATCGCGGAGGATTCGTACCCGGTATAAACCCGGCGGTGTTTGTAAGCGGGCGGCCGTGGGCAGCCGCCCCTACTTGTTTATTCTTGTTCCTGAGGCGCTCGCGTCTGAGGCGGTGTCCCGCCTTCCTGGTCCTCCCTGATGCCGCCCAGGATCCCCGGCCCGACGACGCCCGTCATCTTCAGGAGGTCCTGGATGGGGGGCAGGCTCGTGGCGTAATCCTTCACGAGGTGGGATATTGCCTTGCCGTCCGACGCGCCGGAATCCCACACGGTGACCTTGTCGATCTTGAAGTTGGAGATCGCCTGCGCCTGGATGGCCATCATCTCGGGCACCCGGTCGGCCATCATCAGCAGGAACGCCGCGTTCGCGTCGCCGGAGGCGGCTTCCACGAGCTTGCGGATACCCTCGGCGTTCGTCTCGAAGATTGCCCGCATACCCTCGGCGCGGCCGAGCATCTCGTTTCTGACCCGCTCGCCCTCGCCGCGCCCCTCGCGGCTCTGCTGTTCGACCATCGCCTCGGCCTCGATGATGACCTTCTGCTTGTCCGCCTCCGCCAATGGGATCGTGTCCGCAAGGCGCGAGGCTTTGTCGCGCTCCTGGCGCGCTACTTCCGCCTGCATCTCGGCCTCGTAGGCGAGGCGCTTCGCCTCCGCCTCCTTGGTTTTCTCCGCCACGGTGGCGCGCCGATTGGCCTCGGCCATCTTTTCGCGCAGGTCGGCCTCCGAGTCGGCCTTCACCTGTTTGGCGATGTTCTCGCCTTTCACGGCCTCCGCGTCAGCGGCGGAGACGCCGACGCGCTGCTCGCGCTCCTCGTTCGCCATCCCGATCTCACGCTCTTTGCCCGCGATGGCAACGCCGATCCCTTTCTCCTTGTCCGCCTCGGCGACGCCAATCTGCCCCTTGCGCTCCTGCTCGGCGACGTCGATGCGAGCCTGGTTGATGGCCTCCGAGGCCGCCTTCTGTCCGAGGGCCTTGATGTAGCCGGACTCGTCGTCGATGTCCTTGATGTTGACATTGATGACGCGAAGGCCGACCTTTGCGAGCTCGACTTCGACGGATTCCATGACGGAGGACTGGAACTTTTCGCGGTCCTTGTTGATCTCCTCGATGTTCATCGTGGCGATCGTGGCGCGGAACTGGCCGAAGATGATGTCCTCCGCGACCTTGCGCACGTCCTGCAGGTTCAGTTCGAGCAATCGCTCCGCCGCGTTCTTCATGACGATCGGCTCCGTGCTGATGCCGACGGTGAAAGTGGACGGCGCCGCGATGCGGATGTTCTCGCGCGAGAGCGCCCCCTGCAGCGGGATCTCGATGGAGGTGGGGGTCAGATCGAGGTACGCGTAGTCCTGGAAGAGCGGCCAGACGAACGCGGCGCCCCCATGAATGCACCGGGCCGACCCCTCGCCCGTCTTGCCGAAGATGACGAGGATCTTATCGGATGGGCAGCGCTTGTACCGCTGCATCATCGCAATAAAAGTCAAAAAGAGGAATAATACCAGCACGGCTGCGAAAATAACGCTGATTAACATCACATGACCTCCTGAAAAGTATTTTTAGATTGCCTGCCAGAATTCTACATGCTGTCTCCGGCAGTGGCAACATAGCTTTCAAATTTCACGTTTCCAGTTGACGTTCTTAAAAAAAAAGTGTAGACTCTCACACGTTCGGTGCGACGAACGCGCTGAAGATCGTCGGGGTGGCGGAACTGGTAGACGCGCTGGGTTCAGGACCCAGTGAGCGCAAGCTCATGGGGGTTCAATTCCCCCCCTCGACACCAACTTATAAATCGGAAAACCACAAAAAACAAACGATAAGAGAGGTCTGCTGTCTCTTGACAGTTGGTCTCTCTTTTGCTATTATCTACCGCCGTACATGTCTATGTACCACAAATTTCACTCAGGGAGGTAGTTCTCCCCATGCTGGCAACAGCCCCCTCGGAGAAAGCGCAGGAACGTCTGATATTTGGAACGGAAAAGGATCTTCTTCCTCTTCCAGATTTGGTGGAAGTTCAGAAAAACTCTCACGACTGGTTTTTCCAAAAAGATGTAGCTCCAATGGAGCGGGAAGAGCAGGGACTTCAGGAACTCTTCAAGGAAATTTTCCCCATCGAAAGCTATGACGGCTCGTTCGCACTCGAGTTCGTCAGCTACAGCGTAGAACCTGAGACGATCACGCTCGACGAGGCGAGAAGCCGGGACCTGACCTGGTCAAGGCCTGTCAGAGCCACGATCCGACTGGTGAACCGCAAAAGTGGCGAGATCAAAGAGGAGGAGATCTACCTCGGCGATTTCCCCATCATGACCGCACGCGGTACTTTCATTATTAATGGAACGGAGCGCGTGGTCGTAAATCAGCTTGCGCGTTCCGCTGGCGTATATTTCAGCGCGGATCGCATCCCCGGGCAGGAACTCTACACCGCGAAGGTGATCCCGGACCGGGGCGCCTGGATGGAGTTCGATCTTCCGAAGGGCGAGCCCCCGATTAAGATCGAGCCAGTCTCCGTCAAGATCGACAACCGCAAGAAGATCCCTGTGACGATGCTTCTCAAGGCCTTCGGCGTGGAATCCGACGAGGAGATTCTCAAGCTCTTCGACGCGAAAGAAGTCGAAATGGACCTCACTGAGGACGATGTCAAAGGTATGCTGCTGGCGGAACCGATCGTGGCGTCCGATGGCGCCGTGCTCATCAAGAAGAACGAGCGTCTCTCCAAGGAGCACCTCGAGACCCTGTGGAATCAGGGCCGCACCAAAGTGTGGGTGTGGGACGTCGATCCGGTCGTGGCGGCGACCATCGAAAAAGACGGCGTCAGCAACAGCGACGACGCGATCATGGAACTCTTCAAGCGCCTGCGCCCCAACGAGCCTGCTCGTATGGAGAACGCGCGCGAATATGTCTACAGCATCTTCTTCGACACGAGACGGTACAACCTCGGTCGCGTGGGCCGCTACAAGGTCAACCGCCGCTTGGGCATCGAGGTGCCGGACAAGGAGCGCCTGCTCTCGATCCACGACATCGTGGCCATTTCGAAAGAGCTGCTCAATCTGAAAAACGACGAGTCGTATGACGGCGAGGACGACATCGACCACCTCGGCAACCGCCGCGTGCGCGCCGTTGGCGAGCTTCTGCAGAACCAGGTCCGCATCGGGCTTCTGCGCATGGAGCGCATTGCCAAGGAGCGCATGACGACGACGCCGGATCTCGCCACCTCCATGGCGAGGGACCTGATCAACGTGCGTCCCGTCTCGGCCGTTCTGCGGGAGTTCTACGGCTCCGGCCAGCTTTCGCAGTTCATGGACCAGACGAACCCCCTGGCGGAGCTGACGCACAGGCGCAGGCTCTCCGCCCTCGGCCCCGGCGGCCTGAGCCGCGAGCGCGCGGGATTCGAGGCGCGCGACGTCCACTATACGCACTACGGCCGCGTCTGTCCGATCGAGACGCCGGAAGGCCCGAACATCGGGCTCGTCACGTCGCTCGCGACCTACGCGAGGATCAACGAATACGGCTTTCTCGTGCGTCCCGTTCGCTACGTCAAGGACGGCAAGGTGACCGACGAAGTCGTCTACCTCTCGGCGGACGAGGAGGACAACAAATACGTCGGACGCGCCGACATCCCCATGGACGAGAAGGGCAACATTCTTGGGCCCACGATACACGTGCGCTACAAGAGCGATATCAGGGAGATCACGCCGGAGGAGGTCCAGTATCTGGATATCTCCCCGAAGCAGATCGTCTCGGTCTCGACGGCCCTCATCCCGTTCCTGGAGCACGACGACGCCAACAGGGCCCTCATGGGCTCCAACATGCAGCGCCAGGCGGTTCCGCTCGTCACGGCCCGGGCCCCTCTCGTGGGGACGGGCATCGAGCACCGGATCGCCAAGGACTCCGGCTCCTGCGTCGTCGCGGGTCGCGCGGGCGTCGTGTCGTATCTCGACTCCGACCGGATCGAGGTTACTTCGGACGACGGACACCTCGACATCTACAAGATGATTAAATTCCGCCGCTCGAACCAGGGCACCGTCATTCACCAGAAGCCCATCGTGAATAACGGGAGCCGCGTCGCGGAGGGGCAGATCATCGCCGACGGGCAGTCGTGCGAGGGCGGCGAACTCGCGCTCGGCCGCAACGTGCTCGTCGCGTTCGTCTCCTGGGAGGGCTACAACTTCGAAGACGCCATCCTGTTGAGCCAGCGCCTCGTCAAAGAGGACTTCTACACCTCGATTCATATCGAGGAGTATGAGGTGGAGGCGCGCGAGACGAAGCTCGGCCCCGAGGAGATCACGCGCGACATTCCCAACGTCGGCGAAGATGCCTTGAAAAACCTCGACGAGGACGGCATCATCCGCGTCGGGGCCGAGGCCAAGGCAGGCGACATCTTGGTCGGCAAGGTCACGCCGAAGGGCGAGTCAGACCAGACGCCGGAGGAGAAGCTGCTCCGCGCGATCTTCGGCGAGAAGGCGCGCGAAGTGCGCGATACGAGTCTTCGCGTCCCACACGGCGAGGGCGGCAAGGTCGTGACCGTCAAGCGCCTGACGAGGGCCGAAAACAGCGAGGACATGAACGCGGGCGTCAACGAGGTCATCAAGGTCTACGTCGCCCAGTTCCGCAAGATCACCGAAGGCGACAAGATGGCGGGCCGCCACGGCAACAAGGGCGTCGTCTCCAAGATTTTGCCGGAAGAGGACATGCCCTACCTCTCGGACGGCACGCCGGTCGACGTCGTGCTGAACCCGCTGGGCGTTCCGTCGCGCATGAACCTCGGGCAGGTGCTCGAGACGATTACCGGCTTCGTGGCGCATCACAACGGCTGGAAGGTCTCCACACCGGTCTTTCTGGCGGCGCAAGAGCAGGAGATCCTCTCGCATCTCGATACGGTTCGCGAGAACAAATATCCCGAGTTGACCGCGGACTGCAAAATTACGCTCTACGATGGCAGGACCGGGCTTCCGATGGACGGCAAAGTCACCGTGGGCATCATGTACATGCTCAAATTGATCCACCTTGTCGACGACAAGATTCACGCTCGCTCCATCGGCCCTTACAGCCTGATCACCCAGCAGCCGCTGGGCGGCAAGACGCAGTTCGGCGGCCAGCGCTTCGGGGAGATGGAAGTCTGGGCTCTCGAGGGCTACGGAGCCGCGCACATGCTGCAGGAGATGTTGACGGTCAAATCCGACGACATTCACGGGCGTCTCCGGACCTACGAGCGTATTGTGAAGGGGCAGAACCTGATCAAGCCGGGCGTGCCCGAAAGCTTCCGCGTGTTGATCAAGGAGTTGCACGGCCTCGGGCTGGACGTCGAGATCAAGTACAGCGACGGTTCGTTCGGCGAACTGGTCATGAGCGAGGAAGAGGAGGGCGGCGGCAAAGGGCATCGCATCGCGTCCCTGCGCCCCGATGCCACGGTCGAGAGCGAAAATGATTTCCTCGAACCGTCCGAGCGCCCCGACTCGACCTCCACCGATATTTTCGGCGGATCCGCGGAGTACGGTTCATTCGATTCGGAGCTCGATCCCGATATGCAGGACAAGTCGGACGAACTTTTCTCCTCCGAGGCGACCCCCTTCGGCGAAGAGGACGACGAGGACGATATGACGGGAGATGATGAGTAATGGCTGCTGAGCATCGTCATATAGCTGGGGTTCGCATGAAACTCTCCTCTCCGGAGAGAGTGCGCGAGCTGTCCAGCGGAGAGGTCAAAAAACCGGAGACCATCAACTACAGAACGCTCCGGCCGGAGAAGGACGGTCTCTTCTGCGAGAGAATATTCGGCCCCACGCGCAGTTTCGAGTGTGCGTGCGGCAAATACAAGCGCAGCGGCCCCAAATTCCGCGGGGTCGTCTGCGATCGCTGCGGCGTTGAAGTAACGGACAACCGCGTCCGCCGTGAGCGCATGGGACACATCGAGCTCGCGGCGCCGGTCGTTCACATCTGGTATCTGCGCGGGATCCCGAGTCGTCTGAGCCTCCTGCTCGGGACCTCGACGAAGGATCTCGAGAAGGTCGTCTACTTTGCGCCTACCCGTCGCCGGGAGCAGAAATACAAGGTCGTGTCCGACGGCAAGCGCTCGGACCTCGTGCGCCGCGGCGACCTCGTCACGAGCGGCGAGGAGCGCATCCACAGGCACTACGACCCCAAGTTCAAGGCGGAGGAGGCCTACCGCATCCTCAAGGTCGACGACATTCCAGTCGACGTAGGCGACGTGATCGGCGCCTCGCAGGTGAAACGCGTCCGCGACGATTTCGGCGAGGATCTCTTCCAGGTAGAGCCGGCGTTGCGGGTGGTGCATGAGGATGCGACCGACGACACCGGCGAGATCTTCCCCGAGTCGCAGCTTGGGCGCATGAAGGAGCTGATGCCGGACAGGCAGTTCGTGCCGGTGCACCTGCACAGCCAGGAGGCGTTTTTCGTAACGGCGGTGGTCCACCTTCCCTTCGCGAAGGGCGACGTCATCTCCGAGAGCGAGTACAGGCTCTATCATCAGAAATACCCCGGCCGTTTTACGGTTCAACCGGAGACGGAGACGGTGGAGGATCCCTGCTCGATCGTCATCGAGGGCAGCGAGTCGCCGTTCGTCCGCTCCGACATCATTCTCGAGCGCGAAGAGCGCCTTTGCGCAGCGTACGACAAGGGTTTTGTCGGCGGTATCGGCGCCGAGGGCGTCTTTTCGCTCTTGCAGCGCATCGACCTCGAGGACCTCGTCAGTACGCTGCGTGAGGAGATTGCCGAGTCGTCCGGCCAGAAGAAGCGCAAGCTGGTCAAACGCCTGCAGATCGCGGAGGACTTCCGTAAGAGCGCGAGCAGTCCCGAATGGATGGTGCTCTCGGTCTTGCCGGTCATTCCGCCGGATCTTCGCCCGATGGTCCAGCTCGACGGCGGCCGCTTCGCGACCTCCGACCTCAACGATCTCTACCGCAGGGTCATCAATCGCAACAACCGCTTGAAGAAGCTGCAGGAACTTCGCGCTCCCGATATCATCATCCGCAACGAAAAGAGGATGCTGCAGGAGTCCGTGGACGCCCTGATCGACAACGGGCGCCGGGGCAAAGCCGTTCTTGGGGCGGGAAACAGGCCGCTCAAGAGTCTCACGGATCTGCTTCGCGGCAAGAAGGGGCGCTTTCGCCAGAATCTGCTGGGCAAGCGTGTGGACTACTCGGGACGCTCCGTCATCGTTATCGGGCCGAGCCTCAAGATCTATCAGTGCGGCCTGCCCAAGCAGATGGCGCTAGAGCTGTTCAAGCCCTTCGTGATGAACAAGCTGGTCGAGAAGGGCCTCGTGCCGAACGTCAAGAGCGCGCGTCGCTTCATCGAGCGCGGCCGCGACGAGGTTTGGGCGATTCTCGAGAACATCATCAAGGATCATCCCGTCATGCTCAACCGCGCGCCCACGCTGCACAGGCTCGGTATTCAGGCGTTCGAGCCCGTTCTGATCGAGGGCAAGGCGATTCGCCTGCACCCCCTGGTCTGCACGGCGTTCAACGCGGACTTCGACGGCGACCAGATGGCCGTGCACGTGCCGTTGTCGATCGAGGCACAGACGGAGGCGCGAATTTTGATGCTCTCCTCGAACAACCTGCTCTCGCCTGCGAGCGGCAGGTCGGTCGTCACGCCGACGCAGGACATCATCCTCGGCATCTACTACCTCACGAGCATGAGAGACGGACTCGTGGGAGAGGGTTTGCATTTCAGGGACATGGACGACGTGATCTCCGCGATGGACCACGATATCGTCCACGTCAATACGAAGATCAAGCTGAGGGCGATCCCCGAGTGGAAGGTTTCCTCGAAGGACATCGACGAGCACGGATTCTTCGATACATCTCCCGGTCGCGTGATCTTCAACCAGTCGTTGCATCCGGCGCTTCGCTACATCAACCGTTCGGTGAGCAAGAAAGATCTGAGCTCGCTGCTCGACGATACGTACGATCAGGTCGGGCAGAACGCGATGGTCGACATGCTCGACTCCATCAAAATCCTGGGTTATCGTTGGTCGACGCGAAGCGGAATCAGCCTCGGCATCGGAGACGTCACGGTCCCGGAGGAGAAAAAGGCGATTGTGGAATACTCCCTCGGTAAGGAGGCCGACCTCTCCGAGCAGCACGAGATGGGCCTTCTCACGGAGGACGAGTACATGAGGGAAAAGGACTTCATCTGGTCCAACGCGGGCCGCGAGATCGCGGATCACATCATGGATCACATGAAGACGGAGAACCCTCTGCGTGTCATGGTCGACTCCGGGGCGCGCGGTACGCGCGGGCAGGTGGCCCAGATGGCAGGTATTCGTGGCCTGATGGCGGATCCGTCCGGACGTATCATCGACTACCCGATCGTGGCGAACTTCCGCGAGGGTCTCAACATGCTGGAATACTTCATCTCCACGCACGGCGCCAGAAAGGGCTTGGCGGACACGGCGCTTCGCACGGCGAAGTCGGGCTATCTCACGCGCCGCCTGGTGGACGTGGCGCAGGATCTGATCATTACGGAAGAGGACTGTTGCACGGATCAGGGCGTAGAGGTCCGTCCGCTGACGGCGGAGGAGAAGGTCATCATCTCCCTCTCCGAGCGCCTGACCGGGCGCATCCTTCTGCGCGATCTGGCCGACCCGAACACAGGCGAGCTGATTCTTGCCAGGGGCGAGGAGATCTCCTCGAAGATGGCCAAGCAGATCGAGGACGCAGGCATCAAGTCCGTATGGGTCAGGAGCCCGCTGACATGTGGCCTGAGGCACGGCATCTGCCGCACGTGCTATGGCAGGGATCTGGCGACCCGCAAGCGTATTGCGGTCGGCGAGGCGGTCGGCGTCGTCGCCGCGCAGTCGATCGGGGAGCCCGGCACGCAGCTCACGATGCGTACCTTCCACACCGGAGGCGTGCGCCAGTTCACCGGAGAGGACATCACGCAGGGCCTGCCGCGCATCGAACAACTTTTCGAGGTGCGTCGTCCGAAGAAGGTGGCCATGCTGGCCGACCGCTCCGGCGTCATTGTCGAGATTCGCGAGACGGAGGGCAAACGCAAGATTATCGTCGAGACGAACGATAACGAGGGCATCGAAGAGAGGATCGCCTGGAATGTCCCTGCCATTCAGAATTTGAAGACCGAGATTCAGGTCGGCGCCGAAATCCGCAAGGGGCAGGAGCTCACGGAGGGTTACAAGGATCCGCAGCAGCTGTTGGAGATCGAAGGCCTGGAGGAGGTACAGCGCTACCTGCTCGACGGAATTCAGGAGGTCTACAGGACGCAGGGCGTTTCGATCAACGACAAGCACATCGAGACGATCCTGCGCAAGGTTGCGCCCGTGAACCGGGTTCGTGTGGCGGAGGAGGGGGACAGTACCTTCGTCGCGGGCGAGCTCGTCTGGCGCGAGGATTTCGAGGCGGAAGTGGCTGCGATCGAGAAGGACAACAACTGTTACACGTCCGAAGCGGTATCGTTCCTTTCGGGCAAACCGCTGCAGGATATTCTCGGCAACGGTGTCGGCGATCTCGTGAATAAATACCGGGGTGAAGTGCTGACGGAGGCGTCGATTCACGACATCCTCAAACCTGGACGGGCCATCTCCGATATTATCGTGCAGGATCAGGACGAGAGCCTGCGCGTCGTCATCGGCGAGGCGGCGTTTCGGCATGCCTTGAGCGGTCTTCTTTTAATAGAGGATTACGAGCAGGACGGAGAGACGCTCGTGGCGGATGGACATACGCTGGACAACGGGAACCTCTCCGAAATCGTTCGCCATGCGCCGAAGCCGCTCTTGGTCTGCGACACAGACGCACTCGATTCGATGAAGGACACGAAATATCTCGCGGAGAACATTGTCGTGGACGGCAAGGTCGTGGCGGAAAAAGATTCGTTACTGACCGAGGGAATTCTCGACGTGCTGCGTGTCGGACAGGTCAAGACGGTCAAGGTCTGGAAGACCACGGAAATGATCAACATCCAGGATGCCATGCACCATATTCTGATCGACCACTATTTCTGCAAGCCGCTCGCGCAAGCGCTCGATGTGGAAGGAAACGCGATCGAGGACATTCCTTCTATGGTCGATGGCGGGGTTGTACGCGGCTTGGTCGAGGGAACAATCGTGGCGATCGACCTCGAAGGGACGATTCTCACCCGTGAAAAGCTGTTGCTGCAGGTTTTGAAGGAAAGCGCCTACGGCAAAATCTTGCTCGAGACAATATTCAACTCGGCCGGGCTCGTCGTTGCCGATGCCCGTCAGGAGATTGGGCAGGATGTGGTCGAGCACATCGTCTCTGCCAGCCCGGAGCAGGTTACCGTGAGAGTCCAGTCCGCTCCAACCGAAGTAAGGAAGATTATCCAGAAGGTCGCGTTCATCCGCAGGCTGCGCGAGGTTCCCGAAAGCCGACCGGTCGTTCACGGCGTTACCAAGGCGGCCCTTGCTACCGACAGTTTCCTCTCGGCAGCCTCCTTCCAGCAGACGGCGCAGATTCTCTCCGCTGCCGCAGTCAGAGGAGAGGTAGACGCGCTTCAGGGGTTGAAGGAGAACGTGATCATCGGCTTGCTGATCCCTGCCGGAACTGGCATCGAGCGTTACAGCAAGCTTGAAGTGGCGGAAAAGCCTCATATCGAGGCGAAAGTTGAGGAGGCGCCAGCGGGCTAGGTTGCGTTCCTGAATTTGATCGAAAAATAAAGGGGAGCGCATTCCTTCTTGACAGGAAGGCGCTCCCCTGATACTATGGCTCGGTGCTTCTGCACAGTTGGGCGTATTGTGCCCTCACAAAATGGGTGCGAAGTATGGTGGTTACTCATAAATTTGACATTTGTAGGGGAAGGAGGAACCAATTTGCCAAGTATATCGCAGTTGATTCGTCATGGTCGCAAAGACAAAAGGGCTTATTCGGGCGCGCCGGCGCTACAGGAGAACCCTCAGCGCCGCGGGGTTTGTACCCGTGTCTATACGGTGACGCCGAAGAAGCCAAACTCGGCTCTCCGCAAGGTGGCGCGCGTTCGCCTCACCAACGGGATAGAAGTCACGGCTTACATCCCCGGGATCGGCCATAATCTCCAGGAGCACTCCGTCGTTCTTGTGCGCGGTGGGCGCGTCAAGGACCTGCCGGGCGTTCGTTATCACATTGTCCGCGGTACGCTGGACTGTGGCGGAGTCGAAAACAGAAAACAAAGCCGCTCGAAGTACGGTGCCAGGCGCCCGAAGAAATAGCGGTGTGTCGCTTATACCAGAGAGGAGCATGATCTATGCCGCGTAAAGGGCATGTCAGGCCGAGGGTTACGCCGCCCGATTCGGTGTACTCGAACGCTTCGATAGCAAAATTTGTGAATTGTCTGATGCTGGGTGGTAAAAAGAGCACGGCCGAGCGTATTATGTACGGCGCGCTCGAGGTAGCAGGACAGCGTCTTGGTATCGGGCCCGAAGAAGTCTACGAGAAGGCGATGGGCAATGTCAGGCCGCAGATCGAGGTACGTCCCCGCCGTGTGGGTGGCGCCACGTACCAGGTCCCCGTCGAGGTTCGTCCCGACCGGGCGCAGGCTCTCGCCATTCGTTGGATTATACAATTTTCGCGCTCCCGCAAGGGAATTCCTATGGTTGAGCGCCTTGCCCGCGAATTGGCAGATGCCTGCAAGGGCGAAGGTGGTTCCGTCAAAAAACGTGAGGATACTCACCGCATGGCGGAAGCGAACAGAGCATTTGCTCATTATCGCTGGTAGTGGTTGGGTGTTTTGGCGGTAGCCGAACCGTCCTGGTTTCGGTGCCAAGTCTGGTGGTGAGATAAAATGGCGAAAATCGATCTTTCTACAATCCGTAATATAGGTATTGCTGCTCATATAGACGCAGGAAAAACAACCACCACCGAGCGTATTCTGTTTTACACCGGTCGTAAGCATAAGCTGGGTGAAACTCATGAAGGCGCTGCTACCATGGACTGGATGGAGCAGGAGCGTGAGAGGGGTATAACGATCACCTCCGCCGCAACGACGTGTCATTGGGGAGATACGCTTATCAATATAATTGATACGCCCGGACACGTGGACTTTACGGTCGAGGTCGAGCGTTCGATGCGAGTGCTTGACGGCGCCGTTTCTGTTTTTTGCGCGGTCGGCGGGGTCGAACCTCAATCTGAGACCGTATGGCGTCAGGCGGATAAATATAAGGTTCCCCGCGTCGCGTTCATCAACAAGATGGACCGCGTCGGCGCAGACTTTATGTCGGTGGTCGCGCAGATGAAAGAGAGACTCGGGGCGAGGGCGGTTCCCATCCAGATGCCGATCGGTGTCGAGGATGGCTTTGTCGGTATGGTCGACTTGGTCAATTTCAAGGCGATCGTCTACGAGGACGACCTCGGGCAGGATTTCAAAAAAGCGGAAGTTCCCCCGCAGCTGCTGGAGGACGCGAAGGTCGCAAAGGACGCCATGATAGAGGCGTTGGCCGACTTCGACGATGAGATCATGAATCTTTTCCTCGAAGGGGAAGAAGTTTCCGTAGAATTGATGCAGAGGGCGATTCGGAAGAGCACGATTGCGCTTGATATCGTCCCAGTTTTGTGTGGCTCCGCTTTCAAGAACAAAGGCGTGCAGCCGTTGCTCGACGCTGTCGTCGATTATCTGCCGAGTCCGATCGACATGCCGGACATTCACGGCACGGATCCGGACGACGCCGAAAAAGACGTCATCGTCAAGCCCGACGAAAGCGCCCCTTTCTCGGCGCTCGCGTTCAAAATCATGGTGGACCCCTTTGTGGGCAGGCTTGCTTTCTGCCGGATTTACTCAGGGGCGATTTCGAACGGAACGTCGATCTATAATGCTACAACGCACAAGCGCGAGCGCATCGGAAGAATTCTTCGCATGCACGCGAACAAGCGCGAGGAGATGGAAGAGGCCTCGGCGGGGATGATCGTCGCGATCCCCGGTTTGAAGCAGGTTCGCACCGGCGACACGCTTTGCGCGGAGGATTTCCCGGTCATGCTGGAGAATCTCATCTTCCCCGAGCCCGTCATCGACCTCTCGGTCGAACCGATGAGCAAGGCGGATCAAATCAAGCTTGCGAAGGGCCTTGAGGCCCTTTCGGAGGAAGACCCGACGTTCCGCGTCTCTGTGGATCAGGAGACGGGGCAGACGATCATCGCCGGCATGGGCGAGTTGCACCTGGATATCATCGTAGATCGCCTGCGCAGAGAGTTCAACGTCGAGGTCAAGGTGGGCCGCCCGCAGGTTGCGTACCGGGAGGCGATCAAAGCACCCGCCCGCGCGCAGGGCAAGTTCGTCCGGCAGTCGGGCGGACACGGTCAATACGGCGACGTCGTACTGGAGATAGCGCCGCTCGAAGGGCACAAGGGCTACGAGTGGGAGGACAAGATCGTCGGCGGCACCATTCCCAAGCAGTTCATCCCGGCTGCTCAGAAGGGCGTCGAAGAAGCCATGGGCAACGGAATCCTCGGCGGATATCCAGTGATCGGAGTCAGGGTTGCCATCGTCGACGGCAGTTACCACGATGTCGACAGCTCCGAAATGGCCTTCCGCATCGCCGGTTCGATGGCCTTCAAAGAGGCGATGAGGCTTGCCAAACCGGTTCTGATGGAGCCCGTTATGGACGTGGAGGTCGTCGTTCCCGAGGAGTATATGGGCGACGTAATCGGAGACCTTTCCTCCAGAAGGGGTAAGGTAGAGGGCATGGGTGTTCGCGCGAACGCACGCGTTGTCAAGGCGTTTGTGCCACTTTCCGAGATGTTCGGCTATGCGACCGATTTGCGCAGCAAAACGTCAGGCCGCGCTTCATATACCATGACGTTCGATCACTACGAAGAAGTTTCACAGGATGTCGCTGACAAGCTACTGAAGCGATAAAAAGAATTTTTGCTGGGAGGCAAGAGAGATGGCAAAGGAGAAGTTTGCAAGAAACAAGCCCCACTTGAACATAGGGACGATCGGTCACATCGACCACGGCAAGACGACGCTGACGGCGGCGATCACGAAGACGCTGGCGCGTCACGGCGGAGCGG
>JAVBQG010000019.1:0-47026 GCA_031549185.1 Synergistaceae bacterium
GCAACTCATACTGCCGCTTGTCACTCGCTCCAATACCAATGCACGCTTCAATTCTCTTTTCGACAAAGATATACGTCCTTCTTCCATGAGGACATTTTCACAGACGAATTACGAGCGGACATTATCACAGACGAATGGCAAGTTACAATTATTCTACTTGACAAAATCGTGTATGCGACTTATTCTGTGCTCAATACAGTATAACGTTATAACGTTATGATAAAAGAGGGGTCTTCATGGAAGTACCGCTGCACTACCGGATCTATCTGGAAATTCGCAAGGAAATCGAAGAAGGGCGACTTGCCTACGGGGATCTCGTGCCGTCGGAGACGGAGCTGCAGGAGCGCTACGGCGTCAGCCGGGCTCCCGTGCGGCAGGCGCTTTCGCGGTTGGGAAACGAGCTCTACGTCGAAAAAAAGCAGGGCAAGGGAACATTCGTCAAGTATTGTCTAGGGCGCGGGCCGTGGTACGCCGTCGGAGGGCTTGGCGAGGACTATAAGCGCGATTGGGACAGGCAAAAATCCGTGACGTTGTCCGTTGATTTTACAACGCCTCCCTCTGCGTTTCAAAAGAAAAAGATTTTCTTGAAAGAACACGAGGTAATCCATTTGCGCCGTCTGCGATATATCGACAACGTTCCGATCTACTACATGAACCAGTTTATACCCGGGGATTTCGACATCGAGAAAATCCGTGCCGAAGGCGATTTTCTGACGATCCGCGAGCTCTTATTCAAACTGTTTGCCGTTGCGGTGTGCGATATTTACGAAGAGGTCTCCGCCGTGACGCCCCCGCCCGACGTCGCCGAAGCCTTGAGAATTCCCGGCGAAAAACCGCTCCTCGAGATCGAGACCGTCGCGTACGACAAAGAGATGCGGGTGGCTTACTGCGATATCGATTACGTCAACAGCGATTACTGGAAGTACAAGTCGAAACGGTCCGAGCTAAGTTTGCCCCGTTCTTTATAGGACGGCGGCCAATCCGCATCCAGAGCAAAGTCGAGGTGGTTCTATTTTAGAAGAGATTTCAGAAGAGTTTAGATCGCGTCCTTTTATCTTAAACCCGAATTGGATCGTGAGACAGGAGAAAGGGGAGGTAACCGTGTTCAAAAAAATCGCTGCAACATGCCTGATTCTGACAGCTATTTTGGCAATCGCACATGTATCTGAGGCCGCGTTTCCCAGCAAACCGATCAACATCGTCGTTCCCTACAACCCGGGTGGCGGCTCCGACCTGAGCGCCCGGACAATGGCAAAATATCTCTCCAAACAGTTGGGAAACCCTGTCGTTGTTTCGAACAAACCTGGTGGCGGTGGATTCTCCGAGCCCGCCCGCATCTTGAAGACGAAAAACCTCCACGACGGTTACACGCTCATGCTTCTTGGCGGTATCAACGTCTGTCCGGAAATTTTTCAAAAGCAGTATCCTTATACATATAAAGATTTCAAGGCCGTCGGCAATATCTCCATCAGCATCGGCTGCCTGGCCGTTTCGAAGGATTCGCCGTACAAAACCCTGAAAGATCTTGTAGAAGCGGCGAAGAAGAGCCCCGCTCCGGTCAAGTATTCCCGGGCTGCGACCGGCGGAACTTCCCATATTACGCCCGTCTTGCTTTCGGAGACGTACGGCGTTCCTCTCGAGGACGTCCCCTACAACGGCGACGCCGACTCCGCAACGGCACTCCTGCGCGGCGAGGTTCCGGTCAGTTCGGCCCACCCTGCGTCGCTCATTCCGCACCACTTGAGTGGGACGATTCGGATTCTCGCGGTTTTTTCCCCCAAGAGGCTTCCGACAATCCCGGACGTTCCGACGTTCAAGGAAGCCGGCTACGAATTGCCGATCGAGGCGCTCAGTCCGATCGGACTTTTCGCACCCGCCAATATTCCGGCGGACACGGCGAAGATCATTGGCGACGCCATGCTCAAGGCGGCGCAGGATCCGGAATTCAAGGACGAGATGGGTAAGGTAAACCTAATGCCCTACGTGGTTGTGGGAGACAAATACGACCACCACATGAAGAGCTTTTCGGATGTAATCGGTCCTTTAATCAAGAAACTCGGCCTTTACAAGTAAAAAACATGGGAGCGTGCGCAATGCGGTGTTCGGCACGCTCCCTTTTCGTTCTTGAAAGAGAGGGGACTCGAGGTGAAAAACAGAGAAACTCTCCTGCAGGCGATTATATTTTCACTCTCCTGCTTCTGTTATTTTTACGTCATTCCGACCTACACTGCAACCATCGCCATGAAAAATGACTTCGGGCCCGAGATGTTTCCGAAGTTTTCCATGGCGGTCGTCATGTGCGGATCCTTCGCGCTGCTGGTCAAAAGCCTGTGGAATCGCCCCGCGGCCTCTGATTCGCGGCGTTCCCCCTTCAACCCGCGCGGCGGGGCGACGGCTTTCGGAGGGGTATTGTTTTACATCCTGGGCGTGACGTTCGTGGGGTTTTACGTGAGCAGTTTCGTCTTGAGTGCCCTTTACCTCAGGAAATACGACAAAAAAACGTATGTGATCGCACTGGGGACCAATCTGCTCCTTTTCGCCCTCATCTGGTTCGGCTTCGAGAAGATGATGAAAGTCCCCCTCCCGACGGGGCTTTTGTTCTAGGGTGTTATCCATGTACGTACAAATTTCCGAGGCGTTTTCCCTTGTCGTGAATCCTCAAGTCTTCGTGATCGTCGTCGGAGGCACGCTTTTGGGTCTTCTTGTCGGCTCGCTTCCCGGCCTTTCGGGCACAATGGCGATCGCGATCGCCCTGCCGATCACGTTTTATATTTCTCCATGGTTTGGAATTCCATTGATTCTCGCGATTTACAAGTCGTCACAGTGGGCGGGAGCTGTGGGGAGCATTCTGATCAATACACCCGGGAACGCCGCAAATGCGGCGATGCTCCTGGACGGTTACCCGCTTCGGAAACAGGGACACGGCCTGAGAGCACTCGAAGCCTCTCTGAAATGCGGCTGGGCCGCCGATGTTTTGAGCGACATGATTACGATTCTGGTCTGCCAACCGCTCGCGACGATCGCGCTCTTCTTTCGGCCACCGGAGTTTACACTCATCATTGTCATCGCGTTCATGATGATCGCGACGATGGGCAGCGGCTCGGCGATTAAAACGCTTGTCGCCGCGGGCCTGGGCCTTTTCGTCTCCACGGTGGGACAAGACCCGCTTCTGGGGACGGCGCGACTCAATTTCAACATCTCGGATCTTTACAGCGGCTTCAACCTCGTTCCGCTTTTGATCGG
This sequence comes from Synergistaceae bacterium, assembly GCA_031549185.1. Lineage (GTDB taxonomy): Bacteria > Synergistota > Synergistia > Synergistales > Synergistaceae > JAVBQG01. Next base: position 3,244 of record JAVBQG010000019.1, read on the forward strand.
CGTTTTCGCGATGTCGGAAATTTTCATTCAGATCACGGACAGGATATCCGCGTCGCGACAGGCACCACGTTCGTCGCAAGGGGCTCAGCCGGAACACGAGGGCAGCGGCGATTTTGTTCCGGAGAAGTTCGAACACTTCAAGTTCTGGGAGCTCAAAAACTACTTCTGGGTGTGGCTCCGTTCGAGCTTGATTGGAACATGGATCGGCGTACTGCCTGGCATCGGCAGCGGCGTTTCTCCCTGGATCGCCTACGGTGTTTCCAAGGCGCGCTCCAAACACCCCGAGGAATACGGAAACGGCTCGCTTGAAGGATTAATCTCGGCACAAGCCGCATGCAACGCCGTAGGAGGCGCGAACCTCGTCCCTCTGATCTCCCTGGGAATCCCTGGCGACACAACCGCCGCCATTTTACTCGGAGCCCTGATGGTTCACGGCATCCAGCCCGGCCCGATGTTCTTCAAATCCGACCCCGTCTCCGTGTACGCGATCTTCATCACACTCCTGGTCTGCGACGCCGTCTACTACTTCGCGGGGAAACTCTTCATCCGGGGCGTTTCGAGGATCTCGGCGTTCGATCATTCGATCCTTGTGCCGTTCGTCCTGATGTTCTGCGTACTGGGAACGTACGCCATCAACACGAGCCTCTTCGACGTCTATGTGATGCTCGCGTTCGGTGTCGTGGGATACGTGATGAAAAAATACGGCTACAGTACACCGGCGTTCGTCATCGCATACGTGCTCGGCTACCTGTTCGAGATGAACCTACGGCAGACGTTCCGCCTGAGCGACGGCCATATTTGGATTTTCCTGAAAGACCCGATGTGTGCCTTTCTTTTCGCGATGAACCTCGTGGTGCTGGTCTATTTCGTCAAAAAGCGCCTTGCCCCCAGCGCAACTTAAAACAATAAAAAGTATCGATGGAGGGATTCCTTTGAAAACAGTGATCAAGGCTCCGATGTTATTCGACGCCATCTCCGGCAAAGTGGAACGAGATAAGGCCGTTTTGATAGAGGACGGAAAGATTCTCAAGGTGGAAAAAATGGAAAACTGCGCTGGTTGCGACGCACAGTCGCTCGATTTCACCGATCGGGCAAACAGCTGCGTGATGCCGGGACTCATCGACACGCACCTGCACCTGGCGCACGGAGGCTTCGACGCCCGCGAGAAAGCCGACAGCGACCCGCTCATCGCTCATCGGATGTATCACAACGGGATGAGAAATTTGTTGTCAGGGGTGACGACACAGCGGGACTGCGGCGCAAAAAATCACATCGACGTCGCGTACAAAGAGGGCTTGAGGCTGGGGCTCATTGACGGCCCGAGAACGCTCGTCTGCGGGCAGCCGATCGTTGCGACCGGGGGGCACTGCACGTACATGGGGCGCCAGATCGACGGCCCGACGGAGGCGATGAAGGCCGTTCGAGAGCAACTTCAGGTTCGTGTGGACTTCATCAAGCTCATGGTGACCGGCGGCGTTTCGACACCGACCGGGTACCCGACCACGCCTCAGATGACGCGGGAAGAGATCGAAGCGTGCGTGCGAATCGCGCACAATAACGAAAAAAGCGTCGCCGTGCACGGCGAAGGAGGAATCGGCATCGACTGGGCGCTCGACGCTGGGATCGACACGCTCGAACACGGCATCTACCTCACGGATAAACACATCGGGCAGATGGTCGAGCAGGGGACGTGGTATGTGCCGACACTCTACGCCATTCACTCCATCGCGCTCGAAGGGGCGTCCGAACCTGTTCCGCTCACACAGTCGATGATCGACAAGTGCGCCGCCGCTTACGAGGAGCACGCGAAGAGTTTCAAACGGGCGTACGCGGCAGGCGTCAAGATCGCGGGCGGGACGGATTACAAGCACGGCGTCCTTGTCGAAGAGCTCGTTTTGATGACGTCGCTGGGGATGAAAAACGTCGACGCGCTGTATTGCGTTACGAAAAACGCGGCCAACCTGCTGAAACTCGATGCGGAAATCGGAACGATCGAGGCCGGCAAGCGAGCCGACATCCTCGTCGTCTCAGGCGACCCGACCGCCGACGTGAAAAATCTCCAGAATGTCCGCGCCGTGATCCAGAACGGGCGCGAAGTCGTCCGCGACGGACGCTTGAAACCGAGTACGTCGTATCTATACTATCCGATCCAGTAGGGCAATTTGCGAGAAGAAGAAGTCCCCGGGCACGGGAACTGCCCTATGCCTGGGGACAGGAACGAGACGCCAGGTATTTGCGCAGCCTCTCCATAACCTCCCCCATATCCAGCGGTTTGCCCACGTGGTCGTTCATGCCGGCGGCGAGGCATTTTTCGATGTCCTCGCGGAAGACGTTGGCCGTCATGGCCACGATGGGGATCCGCGCGCCCTTCTCCGTGCCGGAGGCGCGGATGCGGCGGGTGGCTTCGTAGCCGTCCATCTCCGGCATCTGCAGGTCCATGAAGATCAGGTCGTAGCGGTCGGGCGACGCCGTGAAGAGGCGCACTGCCTCCGCCCCGTTCTCCGCGCAGTCGATGGAGACGCCGGTCGGCTCGAGGAGCGCTATCACAACCTCGCGGTTGATCTCCACGTCTTCTGCCAGTAGGATGCGACACCCCTCGAAACGATCCGGCCCCTCTTTCGTCTCCTCCCCCGCATCGCCTTCTCCTCGCTCCGCCGCGGTAGACCTGTCCCGCCGGACCTGCGCGGTGAAGGAGAAGGTGGAGCCCTCCCCGGGCTCGGAGTCGGCCCAGATGGCCCCGCCCATCAGCTCGACGATGCGCTTGGAGATCGGAAGCCCCAGCCCGGTGCCCCCGAACTTGCGGGATATGCCGCTGTCGGCCTGCTCGAACGTGTGGAAGAGGCGCGCCTGCTGCTCCTCGGTGATGCCGATCCCCGTGTCGGTTATCTCGACCAGGATCGTGCAGACGCCGTCCTCCTCCTTCGCCAGTTTCGCTTCCAGGCGGACCCGCCCGCCCTCCGGCGTGAATTTGACGGCGTTGGAGAGGAGGTTCGCCACCACCTGCGCCAAGCGCTGGTCGTCGCCGTAGAGCGGCGGGATCTTTTCATCGACATGGGCGGAGAGATCCTGCCTCTTCTCCTTCGCCCTGTAGCCCACGATATCCAGGACCTTTCGCAGCATCGCCTCGAAATCGAACTCCGTGGACGAGAGTTCGAACTTGTTCGCCTCGATCTTCGACATGTCGAGAATGTCGTTGATCACGCCCAACAGGTGTGCCGAGGCATCCCGGATCCTGTCCAGGCAGTAGTCTTTTTTCTCCGCATCGTCGGACGACCTGGCGATGGCGGTCATGCCGATGATCGCGTTCATCGGCGTGCGCATCTCGTGCGACATGTTGGAGAGGAATTCGCTCTTGGCGCGGCTCGCCGCGAGAGCGGCTTCGATCCTCTCCTGCAGGGTATCGACCATCGAATTGAGCGCCTCGGAGAGCTGGCGGCTCTCGCCCTGCCCGGTCACGCTGAGTTTCTCGTGCAACCGCGCGCGCACAGTTTCGGAGGTCTCGTACTCGCCGCTGGAGATGATGGACGAGGCCTCGACCAACTCCAAAATGGGATGGACGATCCTCCGGGCGGAAAAGGAGATGATGGCGAAGGCAAGCAGGAGGACGACGACGGAGGCGTATACGATGGTTCGCAGCAAGACGTACGAGGAGGCCGTCAGCTCGCTCCGGTCGAAGATCACGGCGATCTTCCAGCCGGTGGCGGCCATGGTGCGCGTCACGATGTACTCCGCGATCCCGCGCGATCCCACGCTGTCGTACGCGCCGTCGGGCTCCCTCGCCATGCGCCTGCGCAGTTCGGGGTACTCCTCCGGCTCCATGGGGACATATTCCGGGTGCCTGCCGTCCGTAATGATCCGCCCGTTCGCGTCGAAGACCACCAAGTAGCCAGTCTTCAAGATGCGCCGCGCGTGGAGATCCTTCGTCATGCTCGCCAGGCTGTAATCGACCCCCAGCATACCCAGCGGGCGGCCCTCCATGTCGAAGGTCCTGACCATGATGCTGCAGACCATGCCGCCGCCGGTGGTCAGGTAGGGGGCAGAGAGGACGACGTCGCTCTTTCCGTTCATGACGTCGGAATACCAGGGGCGCTTGCGGGGGTCGTACCCGGGGGCCTTGATGTGGCCCTCGGGGGCCTGGGCGTACTGGCCGTCGTCGTTGGCCATGAAGACGAGGCCGAAGTTGTCGTTCGAATCGTGGATGCGGATGAACTCGTCGTAGATGCGCCGTTCGTACGGAGGGTGATTCGCGTAGAACAGGGTTGTGGTCTCGGTCGTGCCGAGATAGCTCGTCAATTTGCCGCGCGAGTTCCGGACGAGATCCAGCCCCGCCAGATACTTGACGCTCATGGCGCCCGGCTCGATGAAGGTCCTGATGTGCTCCTCGACGCGCTCCAACTGGCTCGACGCCAGCGCGTGAAAGTCGCTCTGGGCCGACTCCCTGGCCGAAAAAAAGACGATGAGGGAGATGCTCCCGGAGGCCAGGAGGAGGCAGATGGAGAAGATCAGGATCAGGCGCGTGCGGATCGACAATCGATTTCTACGCCGGACAGATGGCGAAGCACCTGGCGGTGAAGCCGGGGGCGTCCTTTACGTTGGGGAAGGCGCAGAAGATGACGGCGCCGGTCGGCGGCAGCTGATCGAGGTTCTTCAGCATCTCGATCTGGAATTTGTCCCGGCCGAGGTAGTACAGCTCGCCCGCCCAGAGGGCCACCTTCTGCGTGTAGGCGGGGTCGGTGTCCGACGGCTCGTGTCCGATGGCGCCGACCTGGCGCTCCTCGCAGACGTACTTGAGCGCCTCCAGCGTCCAGCCGGGGTAGTGGCAATTGCCCTCCGCGTCCTTGTTGTCGAAGTCCTGCGGGCGCCGTTTCGACCAGTCGCTGCGCATCGCCACGAAGCTGCCCGCGGGGATCGCGCCGTGTTCCTTCTCCCACGCCTCGATGTCCTCCACCGTGAGGCCGTAGTCGCTGTTCGCCCTCACCTTGTCCGACACGTCGATCACGCAGAGGGGGTACGCCATCTCGTCGATCCCGATCTCGTGCAGCTTGCGCCCGCCCTCGACGAAGTGATAGGGCACGTCGACGTGTGTGCCGTACTGCGTCACGAGGGAGTAGTCGATCGAGCAGACCTTCTCTTTGTCGAATGTGTAGTAGTCCTTCGCGCGCAGCGGCGGGAAGCCCTCGTAGTGCGGCGTCTCGGGGCTGACCTCGTGGCTGAGGTCCACCCACTTGTATTTCGGCGATTTCAGGTTTTGCAGCATCTCCCAGAGTTCGTTGCCGGCCATGATCGTTCCTCCTTTGGAATAGGTGTTGCTCTGCGGTTTGAACCCGACGAAACCCGACCTCTCCCTCCCCCGGCCCCTCCCTCCCCCAAAACGGGGAGGGAGGGGAGCAAAGCAAAACCGAAAAACACAATCTCCTTTGTCCTTGATCCTGCCCTTCTCCCCCTCCCCGCTTTGGGGGAGGGGGTCGGGGGGAGAGGTCGGGTCTGGGGCGGGTGGTTGGTTTTAATGCATCTGCCTTGAATTCTCTCCCCCTACAGCAGCTCGTTCGTAAAGAACTTCCCCAGCTTCTCCATGCCCTCGGCGATCTTCTCCGGCGGGTTGGACGAGAAGTTCATGCGGATGCAGGCCTTGCCCTCGTCGGGGTCGACGAAGAAGGGGCGTCCGGGGACGAAGGCCACCTTCAGCTCGGCCACAGTGCGCTTCACCAGCGCCTGCGCGTCGGCGTCACCGGGCAGCTTGACCCAGACGAAGAGGCCGCCCTCGGGCTGCGTGTACTTGCAGTCCTCCGGGAAATGGGCCTTGATGCCGCCCAACATGGCGTTCATGCGCGCCTCGTAGATGGGAACGATCTCCTTCAGATGCCCCGGCAGCAGACCACTGCTCAGGAATTGGGCGCAGATCTCCTGCACCAGGTTCGCGGTGTGCGTGTCGACCAGCTGCTTGGCGTCGCCCGCCTTGGCGATGATGCCGGGGGCAGCGGTCATGGCGCCGACGCGGAGGCCGGGCGATACGATCTTCGAGAAGCTGTTGAGCAGCACGACGTGCCCGCTCTCGTCGAACGACTTGATCGGCGGCACGGCCTCGCCCCGGTAGCGGAGGTCGCAGTACGGGTCGTCCTCCAGCACGATGACGTCGTACTTCTCGGCCAAGCGCGCGATCTTCTCGCGGCGCTCCGCCGGGATCGTGCGGCCGGTCGGGTTCTGGAACGTCGGAATCGTGTAGAGCATCTTGGGCTTGTACTTCTTCATCTTCTCCTCGACGTCCTCGACGATGATACCGTCGTCGTCGACCTTGACGGGCACGGGGTGCGCGTCGAAGCGCTTGAAGACGTTGAGCGTGCTGAGGAAGGTCGGCGACTCGACCAGCACGTGGTCGCCGGGGTCGAGGAAGATCTCCGCGATCAGGCCGATGCCCTGCGTCGAGCCGGTCAGCGTCATGACGTTCTCGATCCCCGCCTTCACGCCCTTCGCCCGCACGATGTGCTCGAGATAGGCCTCGCGCAGGGGCATCCAGCCCTCCGTCAACCCATACTGCAGCAGGGGCACCGGGTTTTTCGTCAGGGTTTCGTCGACGATGTCCTTGATCACGTCGACGGGAAAGGTCTCCTTGGCCGGACTCCCCCCTCCGAACGACAGCACCGTCGGGTCGGCCATCAGCTTCAGAATCTCCCGCACCGCCTCGCCGGATACCTTGCTCATACACTTCGCGAACTGCGCCACTCCGATCTACCTCCTTATTAAAAACGATTTATCGTTAGGAGCCTGAAGTGTAAAGATTGTGAACCATTAAAGGCCAATTTATCGTCAGGGGCCTGAAGGGTAACGATTATCCCTTAATCTCCCTGATCAGCTCTTTGTAGGCGTTGATGTAGACGATGGCGTCCATGTTGTACGCCACGCCGTCGAAGCCGTCGGCAAAATATTTTTTGGCGCCGTCCTTGGCCCCGGCGTAGATGAACGAGAACTTGCCCGCGGCCTTGCAAGCGGCCAGGATGCGGGCGATCGCGCCCACGATCTCGGGATCGGCGAACTGCGCCGGCTTGCCGAGCGCGACGGAGAGGTCGTACGGACCGATGAAGATACCGTCGACGCCCTCTACCGCGACGACCTCCTCGATGTGGTCGAGGCAGCCCCTCGTCTCGCACTGGGGGATGATCATCGTCTCGCGGTTGCAGGTTTCGAAATAGGCGCCGATGTCCTGCGCGAACGGTTCGAAGCCGTATCCCGCCTTTCTGGCGGGGGCAAAACCGCGCTGACCGACGGGGAAGTACTTGCCGTACTCGACCAGCTTCCTGACCTCGTCCACCGTCTGCACGCAGGGGACGATGAGCCCCATGGCGCCGATGTCGAGCATCTTGAGGATCGAGGGGCGCGTCGTGTCTTTTACCCGCACGAACGGCGCGATGCCGCGCAGCTCGCCCGCGCGCACGAAGTCCATCGCGCTCTCCACGCCGAAGGGCCCGTGCTCGGTGTCGATGATGAAGAAATCGAGCTCGGAGAGCCCGAGACACTCGACCGCCGTGGCCCCGCCGAGTTCGAAGAACGTCCCGAGGACTTTCCCGCCGCCCTGGATCTTCTCCTTGATCGCGTTTTTCATCTCTCGCGTTCACTCCAGACGTAGTGTAATGGGAAATCAAAGCGCCTGAGACTTTTATACAACATTTGCAGCACGTTGAAAAGTACCAAAAGGAAAAAGAATACTCCGTCCGGCGCACAAAGCGCTGGCGGAGGGAGCCGTTTCTTCCGCTATAATAACTCAACACACGAAACGCGGAGGTGACGCTCTCATGAGCGAGAAACGAATCGAAATTACAACGCCGCTCTCGAACGAGGCGATCGGGAGCCTGAACGCGGGCGACTCGGTCTTCATCACGGGGACGATCTACACGGCGAGGGACGCGGCGCACAAGCGGCTGGTGGAGATGATCGAACGGGGCGAGAAGCCGCCGTTCGACTTCGCGGGGCAGATCGTCTACTACGCGGGGCCAAGCCCGGCGAAACCGGGGGCCGTCGTCGGCTCCATCGGCCCGACGACGAGCGGCCGCATGGACGCCTACTCGCCCTTTCTGATCGAGCGCGGCCTCAGGGCGATGATCGGCAAGGGCCTGCGCGACGAGGGCGTCAAGCGCGCCATCGTCACGCACGGCGGCGTCTACTTCGCCGCCATCGGCGGGGCCGCCGCGCTGATCGCGAAGAGCGTGAAGAAGGTGGAGGTCGTCGCCTTCGAGGACCTCGGCACCGAGGCGATCCGCAGGCTCGAGGTGGAGAATTTCCCGGCCATCGTCGCCATCGACGCGCGGGGGAACGACGTCTACGCGAGATAACGGCGCACCCGCCAGGACGCGGCCGCCCCGCGCGCAGTGCCGCGGCGGGCGCACACTGTTCGCCCTTGCTACACAAAACGGGCCATTTGAAATAGAACCGGAATTATTTGTATGGGCTCAGAACGCCACATGAATGCAGACTCGTGATGTCACCCTGCGCGTTGTTGGTGTTTTTGAATTCCCGGATCGAACGGACACACGCCTTCTCACTGATCTCCCCGCGCTTCAATTTGTCCGGCGAGATGGAGACAGCCGGCCTCCGCGATGCCGCTCGCCATAAACGTCTACTTCATGTCCAAAGGGATGGGAATGGATTCCGACTATGCCGCCAAACTGATCGCCGCAACCACCATCGTCGGTATCGTCGCGATACCGGCCTGGTTGATCGTGCTCGGCATCGCCTGATTACGACAGCACGCCCTCCGCCAGGCCGGCGTCTACGGCCAGTTGGCCGAGGCTTCGCATGCTCTCCATCGTGTGGCCGATGTGGCGCTCCATCTGGCGCCTCGCCTCGCGGGGGTCGGCGGCGACGATCGCGCCCACGATCTTGCCGTGTTCGGCCAGGATCATCTCGCGCCACTCGGGGTCGATCTCCGGCATCTGCGTGCGCATGGCGGCGACGCCCTTTTCGATGATCGACCCGAGGCCGTCGTGGGCGCGCAGCAGCAGCGCGTTGCCGGCGGCCTTGAAGATGGAGCTGTGCAGCACCGAGTTCCAGTAGGCGCCCGACTCCGCCTCCTTCTCGCCACCCCTCGTGCGGATCTCGCGCATGTTCGTCAGGCACTCGTTCAGCTTCTCGATGTCGCGGTCGCCACGGCGGGCCGCCGCCAGCGCGGCGGCGGCGGGGTCGAGGATCTGGCGCATCTCCATGGCCCGTGCCAGCATCTCCGACGGCATCCAGATGGGGGCGCTCTCCATCAGGTACACGAGCTCCTCCCCCTGCGACTCGTTGAGGTAGATGCCCTGGCGATTGCGAATGTCGAGAATCCCCATGCCCTCCATCGCGATCAGAGCCTCCCGCAGCGAGAGTCGGTTGAGGCCGGTCAGCTCGGACAGCCGGCGTTCGGTCGGAAGCTTGCCGTCCACGACCATGCAGTCCGTATGGATAATTTTCATCACGCGCTCGATCGCGTCTTTTCTGGTCTCGTTCAAGGTCATCACCCGCAAGACATTTTATCGTCAGAAGCCCGAAGGGTAAAGATTGCGAACCCCAGCAGGTCAAACCCGACCTCCCCCCCGGCCCCCTCTCCCCAAACGGAGAGGGGGAAAAGATCAGGAGCAAAGGCAGAGAATTTTGCTTTGCAGTTTCCGTTTTGCTCCCCCCTCTCCGCTTCGGGGGAGGGGGGACCGGGGAGGTCGGATCTTATGGAATCGGCAGCACACCGGTTTGGTCCAGGGTGCTGCCGATCGCCTCTCTCACGAAACCCACCTGCTGCGGGATCCCCTCCGCTCTTCAGCAAGCCTCCAATTGTACGAAACGTCTATACTGTCCCGACAACCCTGGTCGTCTTTTTGAAGAAAACCATGGCAACGACGAGGAAGATCGAGGCCACGATGCTGAGGGTGATGTCGTGATGGATCGCGGTCAACGAGGCGCAGCCCATGACCACGCGCTCCCACGCCTTGAGATTTCTGTACAGCCACCCCTCGAGAGCCGCGGAGAGCGAGATGACTCCCAACAGCGCCGAGATGACGAGGACGGCCAGGTCGAAAAACACGACGTTCTGCAGAAGGAGCATCGGATTGTAGACGAAGACGTAGGGGAGCAGATACGACGCAAGGGCGATGCGCGTGGCGGTCACACCGGTCTTGGCAGGGCTCGCCCCGGCAATACCCGCCCCGGTGAAGGCCGCGAGGCATACCGGCGGGGTCAGGTCCGCCATGATTCCGAAATAGAAGACGAAGAGATGCGCCGCGATCGGCATGACCTTCATTCCCACCAACGCAGGGGCGATGATCGTACTGCACACGATGTAGTTCGCCGTCGTGGGCAGCCCCATGCCAAGGACGAGGCACGCCACCATCGCCATGATGAGCGTGAGGACAAGGTTACCGCCGGAGATGGCGATGATGTTGTTGGAGATCGTCAACCCCAGCGACGTGAGCGACGAGGTCCCCACGACGAAGCCGACCAGGGCGCAGGCGAGCGCCACGCCCAAGGCGCCGCGCGAGCCCTCGACCAGGGCGTTTACAAGCGATTGGGCGTTCATCCTCGTGTGCGGCTTGAGGGCGCTCACCACGATCACCGCGATCACGCCCGTGAAACCGGCCTTCAGCGGCGTGTACTTCATGAGCAGCGTGGCAACGACCACCAGGATCGGGATCAGGAGGTGGCCGTCTTTTTTCATGACCTCTTTGATATCGGGAAGGAGATTCTTCGGCAATCCGGTGAGGTTGGTACTCATCGCCCGCATGTGCACGTTCGTGAAGATCGCCGTGTAGTAGAGCAGCGCCGGGATGACCGCCGCCGCCGCGATCGTCAGATAGGGGATACCGAGAAACTCGCTCATGATGAACGCGCCCGCTCCCATGATCGGTGGCATCAATTGCCCTCCCGTGGAGGCGCAGGCCTCGACCGCCCCGGCGTAGTAGGGCGGGTATCCCACTTTTTTCATCAGCGGGATGGTAAACGTGCCGGTGGTGGCCACGTTCGCCACCGACGAGCCGTTGATCGTCCCCAGCAGCCCGGAGGCGACGACCGCCACCTTGGCGGGGCCACCCGGGCTTCCCCCCGCAAGCGCGAGCGCGAGCTCGTTGAAAAACCGCGCGCCGCCGCTCTGCCCGAGGAAGGCGCCGAAGATGATGAAGACGATCACGAAGGTAGCGGATACGCCCAGGGCGACGCCGAAAATACCCTCCGGCGTCAGGTACATGTGCTGGATGATCCTGCTGACGCTGTACCCCCTGATCTGGAACAACCCCGGCGCGTAGTTACCGAAGTAGCAATAACCGAGAAAGAAAAGCGCAAGGCAGGGCAGCACGTTTCCGACCACGCGGCGCCCCGCTTCGATGACCAGCACGACGGCAGCGACACCGAGCCAGATCTCCCTTGGGAGCGGATCCGCGCCTCTTCTGGCGATTTCATTGAAAAACACGACGATATAGCCGATAACGGCCCCGGCGGCGATGGCCAGCAGCCAGTCGTACCACGGGGTATTCGTCTTGGAACCCTTTCTCGTGGCGGGGAAGAGCAGATACACGGCGACGATCGCAAAGGTCAGGTGAATGGACCGTTGCGTGGTGATCGGTATCGTCGCCAGGCCCGCCGTGTACAGATGGAACAGGGACATGGCGCTGAGCCAGACGGTGATAAATTTCCCCTGCCAACCGGACAACCGTCTGAAGCGGCTCTCCACGTCATATTTTTCGATCAGGTCCGTGACGACAGTTTCATCCATGGATACATCGTCGATTAAATTCTTCTTGTCGTCCGACTGCACGTATGTCATCTCCTTTACAGATAGGGCTCTCCCGGGAAAAACGGCTTCCGCGGGAGAGCCTTTTTACGCTGCTACACTGTCACCCCTCGGGATCGATTACTTGATCGCCCCAACCTCCTTGTAATATTTCTCCGCGCCCGGGTGCAGCGGGATCAGGATGACTTTGACTTCCTTCGGATCCATGTACGACATGTTGGCGGCCACGCTGACGAGGTCTTTCTTATTTTCGAAGAGTGCCTTGGTCATCTTGTAGACGGTGTCGGCGTCGACCTTCTCATGGATCGAGAGGATGTTCCAGGTCGCGGCCACGGCGACCGGCTGGGTCTGGCCCTTGTAGGAGTTGGCGGGGATGGTGAATGGCGTATAGTAGGGGAGCTCCTGGTTGAGTTTCTTTACGAGATCGGCCTCGATCGGGATGAGTTTGCCGGTCCCCATCGTCGCGACTTCGACGACAGCCGAGGAACCGATCGCGCCCATCATGAACCCTGCGTCGATGTTCTTATCGGCGATCGCACTGGCTGTGTCGCCCATGCCGAGGTTCTGGGCCTTGAGGTCTTTGTCCGCATCGATCCCTGCGATCTTGAGCAGTGCCCGGCAGGTATATTCGGTGCCGCTGCCGACAGCGCCGATGCCAACTTTCTTGCCCTTCAGGTCCTTGACGCTCTTGATGTCGCTGCCCGCCGCGACCACGAGGTGGATCGGTTCGGGATAGAGGGGCGCCATGCCTCTGAGGTGTTTCTGCGGTTTACCCTCGAAAGACTGTTTTCCGTTATACGCGAAGTAGTAAAGGCCGTCGGTGAAGCCGACCTCGGCCTCTCCGTTCGCGATCAGCTGGATGTTCTGAGCCGTTCCGCCGGTCGACTGCGAGCTCGCCTTCATCCCGGGGATGACCTTGTTCCAAATGTTCGCCATGGCCGAGCCGACCGGGTAGTACGTTCCGCCGGTCGATCCGGTACCGATGTTGATGAAGGTGGCCGCAAAGGCCATCGACGCGAAAAGAACTGCCAGAGACAAAGTGATTACCACGATTGCCGATTTTTTCACTCTTCATTCCTCCAGACATATTGTGTGGTGTTCATTCATACCGATCTTTACTGCCGTCGATTTCCTCTCGCCTTTTCTTTGACACCATCAACCTCCTTTCCTGATCTCAGGCTCTCAGATTGCCCTCTGTATCGAACTCCCACTCCACGAAATCGCGGAATTGCAGGCGCGGATTACGCTCCACCTCGCCGAGCAGGGCCTCCGAGACGATCATCTCGGAGAGCTCCATCGTGTTGCGGATCCGCAGCAGGCGAATCCCCGCCAGATCCGGCCGGTTGCAGGTCTTGATCGCCGCCTGAATCGCCAGGCGGTCGCAGTCCAGGACCATCGGGATCTTGACGCTGTCCGGCACGGTGCTCGTGAGGCTGTTGGGGTACGTCTCCTCGAACGTCATGCGTTCGAATATTTTGCGCGTAACGAAATCCATCACCCCGAGCCCGTTGGCGTTGCCGCCGGTCTTCTTCGTCAGGTTCAGGGCGGCGACGCGCCGGATCGCCGGGCCGCCGCTCATCGACCGCGTCGTGTATCGTCCGATGATGTTCACGTCCACGCCCGTCCCACTGATGTCCTTGCCGATCTCGTCGATGATCAGGACATCCAGCGGGTCGAAGGGAATGCCGGGGATCAGGCGGTTCGCCTCCGCGAGCAGCTCCGGCTCGCGCGCAAGAATCTCGTCCGCCTCCAGCACCTCCAGCGCCGCGATGCAGTGCGCGGCGTTCTCCACGATCGCGACGCCGAAAAGCGTGCGGTCCTCCGCCAGCACGGCGCCGATCATGTTCTCCAGATTGTGTCCGATGCGCTCCGGCCCCAGCGAGTGGCAGACGTCGGCCCCCTTTTGCTTCCCCATGCCGATCACCATCATCTTCACGACGCCGCTCTCGTACTTCCCGCGGAACGTCGTGTGCGGCTTGATCCGGTTGATCGGGACGACCCAGTCCGCCTCGTGGGCAAACCTGTCCTGATATACAGGAAGGCCGTCATCGCTGCGCCCGATCTCGACCGTCTCCATACTCGAACGGATCGGCGCCTCCAGAAACTCCTCCGTCAGGCCCATCGACTCGAGCATTTTTCGCTGCCCCTCCACCGTGGCGCCACCGTGGCTCCCCATGGCGGGAAAGACGAAGGGGGCGCCGCCCGCTGCGCGAACCGCGCGGACGACCTCCCTCGTGATCTCCGGTAATTTATGGATGCCCCTGCTGCCCGCCGCAATCGCGACGAGGTCGCCCGGTTTCACCCTCTTCATGCCCTTCGAAGCCACGAGGCTCTCTCCGAGAGAGGCGACGGGGTCGTCCATGTACGGGCAGTCGAATTCGCAGGCGATCTTCGCGATCCTCGGAAGCGGAACCGGCTCCAGCATCGCCCGTATTACGGACACGGCGCGTCGCCTCCTCGTGCGATTCCGCACTCCAGCGCCCTCACGTTGAGCTCGCGGCTCTTGGGCGGCACGAGATCCGCGACCGCCTTCCTGAGCGCGTCAGCGCTGACGATCCTGGTCCTCTCGGCGAAGAAGCCGAGCATGACCATGTTGAGGACCGCGTTCATGCCGAAATCCCTGTCCGCGATCTGGTTGAAGGGCGCATTATAATGGACGACGCCCTCCCGCAGGAGGGAGGCGTCCACGCGAACCTGTTCGCTGTCCGTGATCAGCGTCATATTCTTTTTCGAATTCTTTGGCCCGTCCGAGAGAAAGTGCGCGTGGGCGTCGAAGGCCTGCTGCGCCAGCACAATCAACACGTCGGGGGCTACCACAGAGGGGAAGACGATGCGCTCGTCCGAGACGATCACGCCGGTGCTGACGTCCCCGCCCCGCAGCTCGGAGCCGTACTCCTTGGTCTGGACGGCGTTGATGCCGTCGTAGACGGAGGCGGCGCATCCGATGATGGTGCCGGCGAGAACCACGCCCTGGCCTCCGATGCCGGACAGTTTGATTTCGTTTCTAGCCAACCTGACTCGCCTCCCTCCGGAGCCGCTCCAGCTCCGCGGTGAACTCGCTTTCGTTCTCTCTGTGGACCAGCTCGCCGACGACGATCCTCTCCGCCCGCTCCCCGGGGGAGAGTTTCTCCAGGGCGGGGGAGCCGATCATGACCGACTTCTCCTTATACTCCTGCATCATCGCGGGCGCGTTGTTTCTCTTGCCGATCGCCTTGCCGTACTGGATGGGGCACTGCGAAATCACCTCGACCAGGGCGAAACCGGGGTGCAGAATCGCACGCTCGATCGACTTCGCGAGCTGCCGCGCGTGCCAGGTCGTCCACCGCGCCACGAACGTGGCTCCCGCCGCGATCGCGATGCTGCTCAGGTCGAAGTTGCGCTCGATGTTCCCGTAGGGGCTGGTGACCGTCACCAGATCGAACGGAGTCGTCGGTGCCGTCTGCCCCCCTGTCATGCCGTAGATGCTGTTGTTCACGCATATGACCGTGATGTCGATGTTGCGCCTGCACGAATGGATGAAGTGGTTGCCTCCGATCGCGCTCATGTCGCCGTCCCCCTGGCAGAGGATCACCCTCTGGCCGGGGAGCGCCACCTTGAGTCCCGTCGCCACGGGCATGGCGCGTCCGTGCGTCACGTGCAGGAGGTCCGTGTTGAAGGCAGGGCTGGGGATCCACCCCGAACAGCCGATGCCGGATACGAAGGCGTAACGATCGAAGCTCTCTCCGATGGCGTCGATCGCCCGCAGAATGCTCTGCGTCACGATGCCGTTTCCACAGCCCGGACATGTGGTGTATTTTATACCATTTCTGAAGTATTTTCCCATCGGATGCTCTTTTTCTTTTTTTCCAGGCGCGCTCATCTCGCCAAAACCTCCTTCGCCGCCTCCACGATCCGCCCGGGGGGAATCAGCGTGCCGAAGACGTCCGGCGGCAGGTGCGTCACTTCCGCGCGCCCCCCGATGGCGGCGGCGACCGGGTAGTACATCTGCCCCATGTTGTTCTCGCAGACGACGACCGCCCGCTTGCCCTCGGCGAGCGCCGCGACTCGTTTCGCCGGGAAGGGCCACACCGTGATCGCGCGATAGCAGCCCGCCTTGATCCCCTGCGCGCGGGCGAGCTCCACGCCCTCGATGACGCCGCGCGAGATCGAGCCGTAGGCGTAAAAGAGCACCTCCGCGTCGTCCGTATAGTATGTCTCGTCCATCGAGATCTCGTCCAGGTGCTTCGCGATCTTGCCGCTCAGCTTGCGGACCTCCCCGTCGAGCGCCTTCGTGCTGGAGACGTTGCGCTCCCCGTCCTCGAAGTGCGTCGAGCCCGTCACGTTCGCTTTGAGCCCCCTGCCGAAGACGGGCATCGGCGCAATATCGGGGTCGAGGAAAATATGTTGCCCGGGCTCGTAATGATCCAAAATTTTTCGGTCTTCGAGCACGATCTCGTCCGGGTCGGGGAAGACGACCTGCTCGTTCATGTGCCCGATCAGGGCGTCTGAGAGGAGGAAGACGGGCGTGCGATAGCGCTCCGACGCGTTGAAGGCGAGGATCGTATGGTCGAACATCTCCTGCGGCGACGAGGGCGCGTAGGCGATGATCTCGTAGTCGCCGTGCGAGCCGAACTTTGCCTGCAGCATATCCGCCTGCAGCGGCAGGCTGGGGCTGCCGGTGGAGGGCGCGCCGCGCTGCACGTTCACGATCACGCACGGCGTCTCAATCGAGACCGCGAGGCCGATGTTCTCCAGCATCAGGCTGATGCCGGGCCCCGAGGTCGCGGTCATGGCCTTGAGACCCCCCCACGAAGCGCCGATCACCGCGGAGATCGCGGCGATCTCGTCCTCGGTCTGAATGAAGGAACCGCCGTGCGCGAAGACGCGCCGGACGAAGTGCTCGCCGACTTCCGAGGCGGGCGTGATCGGGTAGGCCGCAAAGAAACGGCACCCGGCCGCGATCGCCCCCTCCGCGCAGGCCACGTTGCCCAGCATGAACGCCGTTTTCTTTCGTCTCTTCTCAGTCATCTTCGTCCACCACCATTGCGAAATCCGGACAGTAGATCATGCAGTTGCCGCATGACGTGCACCTCGCAGGATCGGTGACGCGTGGGTAGCGCACGCCACGGGCGTTGTAATCATCGGAAAATTCCAGAATTCTCACCGGACAGACCGACAGGCAGATGCCGCATCCCTTGCAGTCGTCCTCCTTGATATGCACCATCTCCGCTAAACCCTCCCCGCGCCGGGCAGAAGCCCCGGTATCTCGGCGATGCTC
Source organism: Synergistaceae bacterium (assembly GCA_031549185.1). Taxonomy (GTDB): domain Bacteria; phylum Synergistota; class Synergistia; order Synergistales; family Synergistaceae; genus JAVBQG01. The sequence continues at coordinate 20,241 of JAVBQG010000019.1, forward strand.
CTCGCCACTTTCGCCCCCGCGCCCGCCAGCGCGTCCAGTTTCGACTCGGCCGTACCCCGTCCGCCGCGGATGATCGCGCCCGCGTGCCCCATCGTGCGCCCGGGGGGCGCGCTTCGCCCCGCGATATAAACCACGACCGGCTTCGCCATGCGCTCGATCGTCGGCACCGCCTTCTCCTCCGCGCTGCCGCCGATCTCCCCGATCATCACCACCGCGTCCGTGCCGGGGTCGGCTTCGAAGGCCTCCAGAATCTCCGGGATGTCGGTGCCGATCACCGGGTCCCCGCCGATGCCGACCAGTGTGCTCTCGCCCATGCCGGCCTCGTTCACGTGGCCGGCCACCTCGTACGCCAGCGTGCCGCTGCGCGAGATCAGCCCGATCCTGCCCGGCTTGAAGAGGTTCGCCGGCATGATGCCCAGCTTGCCGATCCCCGGGGAGATGACCCCCGGCGTGTTCGGGCCCAGCAGCGTGACGCACTTCTCGCGGGCCAGGCGGCGCAACTCCATGCTGTCGTGGACGGGCACATGCTCCGGGACCGCCACGATCAGCTTCACCCCGGCCTCGATGTCCTCCGTCACGGCGTCCTTCAGCAGCGGTGCCGGAACGAAGAGGACGGCGGCGTCCACCCCGCACTCGCGCACGGTCTGCGACACGCTGTCGTACACCGGAAGCCCCTCGGCCGTCTCGCCGCCGCGCCCCGGCGTCACCGCCGCGACGATCTTCGTGCCGCAGCCGAGCATCCAGCGGAGCTGTACCTGCCCGATGCGCCCGGTGCCGCCCTGTATGATCGCGCGCGTCTCGTTCGTAAGATAGATGCTCATGACCTCGCCTCCAACATCTCGAGCAGGAGGCCGACGGCCTCCTCCGTGTGCGGAGTCTTGACCATGCGGACGAAGGGAAACCTCGCCGCCTCGATCGCCGACCATGCCTCCTCCTGCTGGTTGCCCAAAATTTTCACGGCGAAGGGAAGTCCGCGCTCGTTCTTCTCCCCGGCCGCCACGACGCCCTTCGCCGCTTCCAGCATCGAGTTGACGCCGCCGTAGAGGTTGACGACGACCCCCCGCACTCGCGGATTCTCGAAGAGGAGGAGGATGGAGCCCTCGATCAGGGCCGCCGTGATGCCGCCGCCCGTCTCGAGAAAGTTCGCCGCGGAGAGCCCCCTGTCCTTCAAAATATCCATCGTGTTCATGGCGAGGCCGGCGCCGCTCGCGACAACCCCGATATCCCCGTCCAGCTCGATGTAGGTGATCCCGATCTCGCGCCCGCGCCGCTCCGCGTCCGCCTCGACCGTGCCGCCGAGGCCTTTGTACGCCGGTTGGCGATAAAGCGCATTGTCGTCCATCTCGACCTTCGCGTCGGCCGCGACGACCCGCCCGTCGCCCAGGAGCGCCAGCGGGTTGACCTCCGCCAGCATCAGATCCTTCTCCGCGAACGCGCGGCAGAGTTTGAACCCGGCCGAGGCGATCTTGTTCAGCGCGTCCCCGCGGAGCCCCATCGCCAGAAGCGCGTCGCGAATATGGAACTCCCGTAGCGTCGCCAGGTTCGGAATCTGCCACTTGAGCAGCTTCTCCGGCGTCTCCCTCGCGACCTGCTCGATCTCGACGCCGCCCTCGCCGGAGTACATGAAGAGGGCGCAACCGGAGCTTCCGTCCAGGGCCACGCCAATGTACGCCTCCCTTTCGATGTCGAGGCTCTCCTCGATCAACAGCTCCTCGACAAGGAGCCCCTTGTGCGTCCGCCCCAGCATCTCGCCGACGAACTTTTCGACCTCCCCGCGCGTCTCGGCACGTGCCACGAAACCCGCCTTGCCCCGGCCGCCGGCGGCGACATGCGCCTTCACGACGACGGGAAACCCCAAGCCCTCCGCCACGGCGCCAGCCTCGCCCGCCGAGCGGGCTACCCCGCCCTTCGGTACCGTCATGCCGGCCTTTGCAAACAGCTCTTTTCCATCGAACTCTCGAAAAATCACGCCTTCACCGCTCCTCTACGTAAAAAATAAAACCAGACCTCCCCTTCGGCGCGCTTTTTGCGCGCCGATCCCCCTCTGAAGAGGGGGACGAGACGGGTATTGATCCTTTTGGGTTTTCGGTCGCTGTGCCGAAGCCATTTCGCGGGAATATTTTCAAAACGTAAGGCCAATGCAACGAGAAGCATCCTCGTCCCCCTCTTCAGAGGGGGATCGGCGTGCGAAGCAAGCCGAGGGGGAGGCTCTTTTGCTCCGGGCCTCATCACCCGACCCTCTCCACGTCCCGCGTTACGACAATATCCGTATCCAATCCGCAGGGGTGCGAAATCAGCACCTGACCGATCCGCAGGGGCGCCTGCGGGTGCTGCGCTCGGATTTCCCGCATCACGTCCATCACCCGTGCGAGCGGGATCGGGGCGGTCGTCCTCACGCTCGCCGCGATGTAATCCCCGCCTCGCACCAACACGCTACTGGCGATGGTGCGCATGGGATTCTCGATCTCCTGCCGAACCCACGTCTCCCCTCTCGGACAGCGATAGCCGCCCGCGGAGATCAGCCGCGGTTCGTGTCCCTCGCCCCCCGCCTCGAACGCGGCGTCGATCGTGCAGCCGTTGGGGCAGACGACGCACAGAAATTCGCCGCTCAAGCACTTTGTCTCGCTCATGCTTCCACCCTCACCTCCAGCGACGCGCACCCGCCCAGCTCCGAGTCCTCCAGCCCGACCCGGATCATCTCGGCGGGGTGCAGCCTCGCGTGCCGTTCGCTCTTCACGACGCGCCCGTCCGCAACGACCTCGACCGTCCCGTCCCGCGATGGACTCGCCACCCGGAAGGCGAGCGAGACGCGCCCGCCGCCCGCGATTCTCTGCGGCGTCACGTAGCGGACGCCGCGCCCCGGCGAGACCGGGATCGGATTTCCCTTCATAGCCCCAGTCTTTTTCCGCAGCAGATAGCCGGCGGCACTCGCCCCGGCGCGCGCTGCCTCCTCGGAGACCCAGTCGACCAGGTCGTGGACGTGCAGCGCGTTTCCGCAGGAGAAGATTCCCTCGGCACTCGTCATGCAGGACTCGTCGACGACCGGCCCGCCCGTGACCGGGTGGATCTCGACGCCCGCCTCCCGCGCCAGCTCGTTCTCGGGGATCAGGCCCACCGACAGCAGCAGCGTGTCGCAGGGCACGAAACGCTCCGTCCCCGCGACGGGGTTGCGGTCGCAGTCGACCTCGGCCACTCGTACGCCCTCCACCCGGCGCATCCCGACGATCTCGACCACCGTCGTGCTCAGGTGGAGCGGAATCCCGTAGTCGACTAGGCACTGCTGGATGTTCCGCGGCAGGCCGCTCGAATAGGGGAGGACCTCGAAGACGCCCTCGACCCTGGCCCCCTCCAGCGTCATCCGCCGCGCCATGATGAGGCCGATATCGCCCGACCCGAGGATGACGACCCTGTTGCCCGGCATGATGTTCTCCATGTTGACGAAGCACTGCGCCGTTCCGGCCGTGTAGACGCCGGACGGTCTCGTGCCCGGTATCGAGAGCGCGCCGCGCGCTCTCTCGCGGCAACCCATGGCCAGCACCACGGCTCCCGCCTCGACCTCGCGCAGTTCGCCGGCGGAGGAGAACAAGAGCCGCCTCTCGGCGCTGAGACCCAGGACCATCGTGTTGCAGGCGACCGGTATCTCCAGTTCGCGCAGCCGCGCTACGTAGCGCGCCGCGTACTCGGGTCCCGAAAGCGCCTCCTGGAAACGGTGCAGCCCGAAGCCGTCGTGAATACACTGGCCCAAGATGCCGCCCAGCGCCCGGTCGCGTTCGACCACCAGCAGATCGCGACAGCCCGCCTCTCGCGCGGCAATCGCCGCCGCGAGCCCCGCCGGACCTCCGCCGATTACGACCAGATCCCTCTTCTCCTTCTTCATCGCACGGCCCCCGTAAACAGATGCGAACGCGGACCACGCAGGAGATAGTCGTCCGGCCGGTATCCGTATTCGTCCCGCAGCATCCGCACGAGGCGCGGAACGCAGAACCCGCCCTGGCAGCGGCCCATCATGACCCGCGCCCGGTATTTGAGACCGAGCAGCGAGCGGGCCCCGAGGCGATTCTCGATCGCGTCGCGGACCTCCTTCTTCGTGATCTGCTCGCAACGGCAGACGATCTCCCCGTACTCCGGGTTCTCGGAGGCCAGATCGGCCCGAATCTCCGTCGGAAGGTCGCAGAAGTGCCCGGCAAAGCCCTCTCGGCTCGCGACGAAGGTTCTCTTCTGCGTCAGCGGAATGTGCTCGGCGACCATGTCACGCACCTTCTCCGCGATGGCGGGCGAGCTGGTCAGCCCCGGGCTCTCGATGCCGAGGAGCTGGATGAAGCCAGGCACCCCGGCCGCCTCCTCGATCAGGAAATCCGTGTTCCCTCCCACCTCGGGGGGGGCGAGCTTGGGCCGGTTGCCCGCGAAGTTGCGAATGAAGTCGGAGGTGCGAAGGTCCGGCAGAAAACGGGCCCCCTCCCTCTTCAGGTCGGCCATAACGGGCGCCGTCGCCCGGTAGTTCTCGCGGTCCTCACCCGGTATGTAGGTGGCGCTGGGACCGATCAATATGTTGCCGTCCGTCGTCGGCGTCAGGTGGATGCCGAGGCCGGGATCGTTCGGCCCCGGCACCGGGTAGATCAGCGTCTTGAGCGAGCCGTCGAGCCGCCTGTCCAGCACGTAGTACTCGCCCCGGCAGGCCCAGACGGTCGGCACACTGGCGCCGAGCATCCGGCTGACCTTATCGGCAAAGAGCCCTGCGGCGTTGACCGCCACGCGCGCGCGAAAGTGTCTTCCGCCCTTGATGGAGAGCTCGAAAAATGCAAGCTCGCCTTCGAGCGTGCCCACGTTCTTTTTCAAACCGGCGACCTCGCAGCCGAGATGGAAGTCGACCCCGTTCTCCCGCGCGTTCTCCGCCAAGGCGATCGTGAGGCCGTAGGGGGAGACGATCGCGCTGGTCGGCGTCCAGAGGGCGAGGATCCCCGCAATGCCGGGCTGGATCCTCCGCATGGCCTCGCTATCCATCAACTCCATGCCCTGCACGCCGTTCGCCTCGCCCTGCTCGCGCTGCGCATGCAGGCCGGGCATGTCCTCCGCGGTCAGCGCCACCGTGAGCTTGCCGATTCGCTTGATGGGAACCTTCAACTCCGCGCAGAGCCGGTCCATCATCGCGTTGCCCTTGACGTTCAGGATGGCCCGGCCGGTACCGGGTTTGTAGTTGATGCCGGAGTGCAGGACGCCGCTGTTCCGGCAGCTCGTACCGAACGCCACGTCGCACTCCTTTTCGAACACCCCGACGCGCAGGTCGAAACGCGACAGCTCCCTCGCGATCGCGCAACCGACTACGCCGGCCCCGATGATCGCCACATCGTAATCCAAACGCAGGATGAACCCCTCCATTTGATCTATCTTGGTAGACCTATTTGATGCAAATATCTTACCATGCTAAAATAATGGCGTCAAATTGTTTCTTTTTTTCTTTTGCCCTCTCGATCGCAGTCACGCCAAATCGTCGTGGAATTCGCCGCACTTTTTGCCGATATTTCCTACATTTCCCCAATTTACTTACGCAAATTGCCGTCCTAGAATTTACCGGTAGAGACAAACGAGAGGAGGTCTACGGCATGTACGATCTGAGAGAACTCGTTTCCGTTGGGCGCAGCGCAAAGGTAAGCCGGGTGATCATGGAGTCGGATACGGCGACCAACTACTCCAAGGAGCTGCACGATTTGATGGCGACCCCGGCCGTGATCAGGCTCGCGATGCAGGCTTCCGCGGAGGCCATCGACGAGTTTCTGCCGGAGGGCTACATCAGCATCGGCAGGCAGCTCGAGTTCGAGCACACCGCCTCGACGTTCCTCGGCGTCAAGGTCACGGTCGAGGCCACGGTCATCGAGGTGCAACCCCTCTACATCGTCTTCGACATCAGGGCGACCGACGAACTGGGCGAGATCGGTTTCGGCAGGCACAGGAGGAGCATCGCCAACATCGAGTCGCTGCTCCGGCGCGCGAAAGCACGCAAGGAGCAGATGCTCAACAGCAGGGCATAGGGCCGAACATACGAAAGGCCCGCGGGGCAGCGAAACGCCTCGCGGGCCTTTGTTATTTTTAGTTGACGCACGAATTTTTCGGCTAATATATAATCAAACGAAATAATAGCCGAAAGATGCGATGCACTATATTCCGCGCGATATGGGAAATACCTTTCTTGCGTTGAGCAAGCAGTACCCGGCGCTCCTCGCCACCGGGCCGCGGCAGGTCGGTAAGACGACGATGCTGCGGAACCTGATGCAGGGCAGCGATCGAAAATATGTGTCGCTCGACGACCTGAACGACCGGATGCTGGCGAAAAGCGACCCGGCGATGTTCTTTCAGTTGTACAAACCGCCCGTCCTCGTGGACGAGGTGCAGTACGCCCCGGAGCTCTTCCCGTACGTCAAGATCATCGCGGATCGGGAGGGGCGTCCCGGCGATTTCTGGCTGACGGGCTCGCAGATATTCAAGCTGATGCGCGGCGTGCGGGAGTCGCTGGCCGGGCGGGTCGCGCTGCTGTCTCTATCATCGCTTTCGCAGAACGAGATTATCGGCAGGGGCGCGAACACTCCTTTCACGACCGACTTTCTGGCACTCTTGGAGAGACAGGAGAGGACGCCGGAACCGGCGGGCGTCGTCGAGATCTTCCAGCGCATCCACAGGGCGGAATGCCCTCCCTCGTGAGCGGCCAGTACCGGGACGCGAGCATATTCTACTCCGGCTATCTCGGCACATACCTGGAGCGCGACGTGCACGAACTGTCGAGCGAGATCGACTCGATCAAATTCATGCGTTTCGTCACCTCCGTCGCGTGCCGATGCGCACAGATGCTCAACGTCGCGGATATCGCGCGGGACGCCGATATCAACCAGGTTACGGCGAAGAACTGGCTTAACATCCTGGAGACGCTCGGCATTACTTTCTATACTTTATCCGTACTCGAACAATCTGCTGAAGCGCACCGTAAAGACGCCCAAGCTCTATTTCTTCGACTGCGGCCTCGTGGCCTACCTGACCAAATGGAGCAGCCCCGAGACGCTCGAGAGCGGCGCGATCCTCGAAAACTACGTGGTGGGCGAGATCATCAAGAGCTACGGCAACGCGGGCAGAGATCCGTTTGCCTGCTACTACCGCGACAAGGACATGAAGGAGATCGACCTGATCCTCGAATCGGACGGAGCGCTCTCGCCGGTCGAGATCAAGAAAACGGCGTCTCCGGGCAAAGACGCCGTGAGGGCATTTAAAACGCTGGACCATTCGGGAATGAAGCGGGGCAAAGGAGCCGTGCTCTGTATGGCCGAAAAACTCTCGGCCCTCGACGGCGAAAACTACATCGTGCCGGTGGGGCTGCTGTAATGAGATAAGGAGAGTGATGCGATCGTGTTTAAAAAGGCCCCTTCGACGAAGCGGAAAGTATTCCTCCTGTTCGTGTTTCTAGCCGTTTACCCGGTCGCGGGCTTTTAAGGATCGTCGCGAGCATGTATAATTCCCTCTCCGTGAGGGCTTTTGGGACATATTTGACATGCTTCCCTCTGCCCGGTGTGTCTTAGGTCGAAATTTTCGGCCTTAAAACACTCCACTCTTCCGAATTCAAAACAATCCTCACGCCCCCGTGTGCAGGGCGGTCGTCTGTTCGGAGTTGGCGGCGATGCCGACGGCGGCGAGGCGGTCGGGTCTTGCGTGTTCGCCGTAGATCTCCACGACGTCGCCGACTTCTACGGCGGCGCCCGCCTCGATGTAAGTGTGGCTCATCGAGATGTTGCCCGCGATCGGGTACGGGTGGCCGTTGATGTAGACGGGCAGGATCTTGCGCACGCGCAGCAGGCCGTCGCCGTAACCGATGGGGAGCACGCCGATGCGCATGTCGTGGTGGGCGACGAATGAGGTGCCGTAGCCGAGGTGTTCGCCCGCGGCAATCTCGTGCACATCCACCACCCGCGTGTGGACGAAGAGCGACGGGCGCAGCCACTCCTGCGGGGACGCGGGCGGGGCGACGTAGCCGTAGAGCAGGATCCCCGGGCGCACGAAGTTGCAGAAGCCGAGCCTCCGGTCGCGCCGCAGCAGCGTCGCGGTGTTCTCGGCGTGCACGTACCCGAAATCGTGCGCCTCTCTCAGCTCCTCGTAGATCGAGGCAAACGCGTCGATCTGCCGGTCGTGCCCGGCCGCGTCCTCCTCCTCCGCGAGGGGAAAGTGCGTGTGCAGGCCGGTCAACTTGAGGCCGTTCTCCGCGCAGACGGCGAGCGCCCACCGTGCCCCCTCCGCCCCCCGGATGCCGTAGCGGTTCATCCCCACGTTGACCTTCATGTGTAACTCGATCGCCCAGAGGTTCTCCTTGTGCGTCTCGAGCCACTCCGCGCCCGTCACCGACAGGGCGATGCCGAGATCGCGGGCGACTTCGATCTCGCCCGCCGTGGCCGGGTTGAGCTGCAGCACATAAGCTTCCGGGTGAGCCCTTTTGATCTCCACTGCTTCCTCCGACGTGGTTACGGCGAAGTGTCCCACGCCGCGCTGCGCCAAGGTGGAGACGACTTTTTTCAGCCCGAAGTTGTAGGCGTTGTTCTTGACGACCGCAAAGATCCGTTTGCCGGTGCGGTCCATGATCGCGGAGGCGTTCTCCGCGATGGCCTCATAGTTGATCGTTACTTGGCTCGTCCGCAGCGTCATGACCTAGACATCCCTTTCGTAGAGCTCTTCGTACGTCTGCCGGCGCACCGAGACGCGCGGCACTCCGTTCCGGACCGCGACCACGGCCGGGACCGGGACTTTGTTGTAGTTGCTGGCCATCGAATAGCAGTAGGCGCCGGTGCTCTTCACCGCCAGGATATCCCCGGGCGCGAGCGGCGGGACCCGCAGGTCCCGGATCAGAATGTCGCTGCTCTCGCAGCAGCGCCCCGCGATGGTCACGACCTCCGTCGCCTCCTCGTCGCACCGGTTCGCCACGACCGCGTCGTACGCGGCCTGGTAGAGCGCCGGCCGCGGGTTGTCCGGCAGACCGCCGTCGACGCCAACGTAGGTGCGGATGCCGGGGATCTCCTTGATGCTGCCGACGGTGTAGAGCGTGACGCCCGCCTCGCAGACGATCCAGCGGCCCGGCTCGATCGCCAGGTCCGGCCGGTGCAGGCCGTGCTCCGCGCAGAACGCCTCGATCCGTTCGACCATCGGGTCGACGAAATATCCGATCGGGCGCACGTCGTCGTCTTTCGTATAGCGCACGCCGAAACCGCCGCCTAGGTCGAACTCCCTGGTCGTGAAACCGATTCTTTCGCGCACGTCGCGGATGACGCCGAGCAGGATGTCGACGGCCATCAGGTGAGAGGCGTTCTTCAGAAGCTGCGAGCCAACGTGGAAGTGAAAGCCGACGAGCTCCGTATTTTTCAGGCCCAGACAGCGCGCCACGGCCTCCGGAACCTGCGGGAGCGGCACGCCGAACTTCGAGTCGGCCATGGCGGTCGAGATGTACGCGTGCGTATGGCTGTCCACGCCCGGCGTGACGCGGATCAGAATGTGGGGCCTCGCGCAGCGCTCGCCCGCCAGGCGGTCGATCAGCTCGATCTCGCCCAGGCTGTCGCAGACGAAACGCCCGACGCCGTAGTCGAGCCCCATCGCGATCTCGGCCGGCGTCTTGTTGTTGCCGTGGAACACGATCCTTTCCGGCGGGAAATCGAGCGCCATCGCGCCGTGGAGTTCGCCGCCGGAGACGACGTCGAGCCCCATGTCCTGCTCCTTGGCGATGCGGATCATGTCCTTGGTGAGGAACGCCTTCGAGGCGTAGTGCGTATGCGCGCGCTCGTACTTTTCGTCGAAAGCGGCCTTGACCTCGCGGATGCGCGCGAGGACGTCATCCTCCGAGACGACGTAGAGCGGCGTGCCGAATTCGCGCGCCAACGCGACGGTATCGCAGCCCCCGAAGTGATAGTGTTCAGCCATGAAATTCAGTCCTCCCGCAGCTTATCGCGTTTCACTCTTTCAAACGCAGTATACGGTGAGGAAGGGGGGGAAGGCAAGAGCCTGCGGGCGGTGAATCGCGTTTTCCTGGCCCCGGATACTTGCAATCCGATTTGGTTGCGCGTATATTGTGAAATACTCGCAAAGCACCGAGATACAAAAAACGAAAGGGGTCATTGTAATGAGTGAACACGCGCTTTGGAATGTTCTGCAAGATCTGCAATCCCCGAAGTACAAATGGATCGACCTGACCCACGCGTTCGGCGCCGACACCCCGCGCTGGCCCGGCTTCAAGCCGATGGGCAACGAGGTGATCTTCGACTTCGACGCCGCGCCCATGAAGGTTCACCTCTTTACGTTCCCCGGCCAGTACGGCACGCACGTCGACGTGCCCGGGCACTTCACGGCGGGCATGCGCCTGCTCGACGAGATCGACGTCAAGGAGTTCGCCTACCCCCTCTGCGTGATCGACGTGCACGAGAAGGTCGCGCAGGACGACGACTACGCGCTGACGCTCGACGACGTGAAGGAGTTCGAGGCGAAGTACGGCCAGATCCCCGCGGGGGCCTTCGTCGCCATGCGGTCGGACTGGTCGAAGCGCTGGCCCGATCAGGAAAAGTGCCTCAACTGCGACGAGAACGGCACCTCGCGCTACCCCGGCTGGAGCATGGCGGCGCTGAAGTACCTCTTCGAGACGCGGGACATCGGTGCCGTCGGGCACGAGCCGTTCGACACCGATCCGCCGATCCTGGAGGAGCAAGCGCCTTTCAAGGGCGAGGACTACGTCCTCAAACAGGATAAATTTCAGATCGAGGTCATGACGAACCTCGACAAGGTGCCTCCCACGGGAGCGATCATCTTCTGCTCGTTCCCCAAAGCCAAGAATGCGACGGGTTTCCCCGCGCGCTGCTGGGCCGTCTGCCCGGCGTAATGTAGAATATGTAGGGGGCTGTGCTGTAACACTGTGGGGCGAACAACGTTCGCCCGCTGTCCCTAAAAGAATCGCGTTTCTTGGCGGGCGCACACTGTGCACCCCTACAAAAAACAGCATCATTGCACAGCCTCTAATAACACGAAAGTTGGTGCCGCAAATGAGCGACAAATACCCGGAGCAGCTCTCGGCTTTACAGAAGCCGGACGAGGCGGAAATCCCCGCCGAGCTGCAGGAGTTGTTCGACAAGTACATCCGCTACCAGATGCAGCAGTGGGGGTTCATCAACAATCTCTTCAAGATCCTGCCGCTGAACCCGAGCCAGTACAAGGGCTTCCTCGACTTCAAGGCCTCCCTCTTCGGAAACGACGAGGCGTATCACCTGACCGACGTCGAGAAGGAGATGATGGGGCTCGTCGTCTCGTCGGCCAACGGCTGCGCCTACTGCCTGACCACGCACAGCGACGTCCTGCGCGGCCTCACGAAGAACCCGACCTGGGTCGACAAGCTGACGTACAACTACCGTTGCGCAGACTTGACGCCGCGGCAGCGGGCACTCTGCGACTACGCGAACTTCGTGACCGTCAACCCGCGCGACATCACGCCGAAGCTGGTCGACGACCTGCGCGCGGCGGGGTTGAACGACCACGAGATCCTGGAGGCGGCTTACGTGGCGGGCTTCTTCAACTATACGAACCGCTGGGTCGCCACCATCGACCCAACGCCGAACGACGGGCACTACTGCCACAACCGCTGACCGGAGCGAAGCGATGACGAAATCTTTACCCAACCCTCTCTTCGAAACGAAAAAGATCCGCAATGTGACGATCCCCAACCGCCTCGTCGTCACGTCGATGGTGGGCAACTTCTGCGATCCGCAGGGGCGCGCCACCGACCAGTTCGTAAAATACTTCGAGGCCAAGGCGCGCGGCGGCTACGGCCTCGTCATGTCGGAGGCGCTGGTCGTCTCCGAGGACGGCAAGGGCTTCGTCGCCGAGGGCGGCATCTGGGACGACGCGCAGATCGAGGGCCTCGCCCGCATGACGGCGGCCGTCCACCGGTACGAGAGCAAGACCTTCGCCCAGCTGATCCACGCCGGACGGCAGACGCTGCAGAAGTGGAACAACGGGCACCAACCCATCGCCCCGTCGCCCCTGGCATGCCCCGTGCGCAAGGAGGTGCCGCGCGAAATGACCGCCGCGGACGTCGCGCGCGCCATCGCCGACTTCGCCGCCGCCGCCGTCCGCGCGAAGAAGGCCGGCTTCGACGGTGTCGAGATCCACGCGGGGCACGGCTACCTGGTGGCCCAGTTCCTGTCGAGCTACGCCAACAAGCGCGTGGACGCGTACGGCGGCCCGCTGGCCGGGCGCATGCGTTTCCTGCTCGACATCGTGGCGGCCGTCCGCGAGGCCGTGGGCGACTTTCCGCTCGGCGTCCGCATCTCCGCCGAGGAGCACATGCCCGGCGGACGCAACATCGAGGACACCAAGGCCATCGCGATCGCGCTGGAGCGCGCCGGCGTCGACTACCTCAACGTCTCCAACGGCACCTACGGCGACGGCGGCACGACGCCGCCGATGCACGGCCCGCACGCCTGGAAGGTGAACAACGCCGAGCAGGTCAAAAAGGTCGTCGCGATCCCCGTGATCACGGCGGCACGCATCAACGACCCGCTGTTGGCCGAGAGCGTGCTGCTCTCCGGCAAGGCCGACTTCGTGGCGATGACACGCGCATCCCTCGCCCAGCCGGAACTGCCGAACCAGACGAAGAGGGGCGAGCCCTCTCGGCTCTGCATCGGCTGTATGCAGGGCTGCTACGACCGCATGCAGAGCGGCGACCCGATCACCTGCCTCGTCAACCCCAACTGCGGCTACGAGTACCTCGACGACCTGAGTCCGTTGAAGACGCCAAAACGCGTCGTGGTGGTCGGCGGCGGTCCGGCGGGCATCGAGGCCGCAAGAGCTGCCGCGACCACCGGCAATTGCGTAACGCTCCACGAGGCGAACGACTATCTCGGCGGCAACTTCGTGCTCGCCGCCTACGCGCCCGGCAAGGGCGAGTTCACCTGCTACCCCGCCTGGGCCGTCGGAGAGCTCGCGCGCCTCGGCGTCGAGGTCCGCATGGGCGAGCGCGCCACCGCCGAGGCGATCCGCGCGCAGAACCCCGACCTGGTCGTGATCGCCACCGGCGGCACGCCGATCAAACCCCGCATCCCCGGGGCCGACGGCCCGAACGTCGCCACAGCCTCGCAGGTCCTGCGAGGCGAAGCCACCTGCGGCGACCGCGTGGTCGTCTGCGGCGGCGGGCAGGTCGGCGCGGAGACGGCGGTTTTCCTCGGCATCACCGGCAAGAAGGTCACGGTGATCGAGCAGCTGCCGACCATCGCCAGCGGCGAGAGCCCGGCGGTGCTGCCCTTCCTGATGGGACAGATCGCCGCCTACAAGGTGAACGTCAAGACCGGGTGCAAAATTACCTGCATCGGCGAGGAGTGCGTGACCTACGAGGAAGAGGGGAGCGAGCGCTTCCTCCCCTGCGACACGGTCGTGCTCGCCTTCGGCTTCCGTCCGGAGGCGGCGCTCGCGTCGGAGCTGGGCGATTTGCCGTGCAAAGTCATCACGGTCGGCGATGCCGTGGAGGTAAAGAACGCCCTCACTGCGACCCGCGACGGCTTCGCGAAGACACTGGCGGCGATGCGATAGCTGTAAAGAACTCCCTCCGTCAGCGCTTCGCGCTGCCACCTCCCTCGGAGAGGGAGGCAAAAGACACCTGGGTAGCGCCGGGTTGTCATATCGGAGATCGTTATGTTTTCGGTTTTTCTATAATGGGACACAGTCCCCGAAAGAAAATTTCGCGCTAAAATGGGCGTCTCCTGCCTCCCTCTCCGAGGGAGGTGGCAGCCGAAGGCTGACGGAGGGAGCCGCTTTTGAGGAGGTCATCACATGGAGGCAATCAAGTTCGAGCGCACGCAACATCCCAAACCGAAGCCGGCGGACGAGAATAACCTGCCGTTCGGCACCATCTTCACCGACCACATGTTTATGATGGACTACAAGGCGGGGAAGGGCTGGCACGATCCGCGCATCGTCCCCTACGGCCCGATCCCGATGGACCCGGCCAGCACGGGCCTACACTACGGGCAGTTGATCTTCGAGGGGCTCAAGGCCTACCGCACGAAGGACGGCAGGGTCGTGATGTTCCGCCCCGACAAGAACATGGAGCGCATGAACAACAGCTGCGAACGCATGTGCATTCCACCGATCGACGCGGCGGCCACCGTCGAGGCCATCGCGAAGCTCGTGTCGGAGGAGAGGGACTGGATCCCGGCCGCCGAGGGCACCTCGCTCTACATCCGCCCCTTCATCGTGGCGACGAGCCCCTTCCTCGCCGTCCATCCGGCGGACCAGTACAAATTCATGACGATCCTCAGCCCCGTAGGGCCGTACTACAAGGGCGGCCTCGCACCGGTGCGCATCTATGTGGAGCATGATTACGTCCGCGCAGTCAAGGGCGGCACGGGTTTCGCCAAATGCGCGGGCAACTACGCCGCCTCGATGCGCTCGCAGGAGGAGGCCGACAAACAGGGCTACGCACAGGTGCTCTGGCTCGACGGCGTGGAGCGCAAATACATCGAGGAGGTCGGCGCGATGAACGTCTTCTTCGTGATCGGCGACGAGATCGTGACGCCCGCCCTCAACGGCAGCATCCTCCCCGGCATCACGCGCGACAGCGCCCTGCGGGTGTTGCGCGGCTGGAACCTCAAGGTCTCCGAGCGCCAGCTCGCGATCGACGAGCTGGTGGAGGCGTACAAGGGCGGCAAACTTCGCGAGGCCTTCGGCGCGGGGACCGCGGCTGTCATCTCCCCCATCGGCGAACTCAAGTACGGCGACGTGGTGATGAACATCGGCGGCGGACAGATCGGCGAGGTATCGCAGAAGCTCTACGACGAAATCACCGGCATCCAGCGCTGCGAACGCCCCGACCGCTACGGCTGGGTGTACGAGGTGAAGGGGTAGGTTTTCCGAGAAGAGCGTGGGGGTGAATCCTTGAACCGCCCCCACGCATTGGTTCCTTGCTGGAAACCCGATCAGATTTTTATCCTTGCAACTCGGCAACCGCGTCTCTGTATGTTTACATTGGTCAAATTGACAGATAATTTTAGAATTGGAAAATCGACATTATGCCGATGAATCGCTTGATCGGTAATATTACGGATTTTTAGAGATCATCAGAGAGAGCGGGGCCTCCGTGCATCGATCCTACATTTGTCATCACAGTCTATTTTTCCACCTCGCCCATGACCTCGCGGCTTCTTGCGCCGCCCTGGAACAACCCCTCCGGCGGCAGGTCGTCTCCCATGGCGAAGACGAGGTTCGCCTGCGCGATGGCGATATCGTACACGGCGCCCACGTACTCCAGGCGGCTGTCGATAAGGGACATGCGGGAGTCGAGGACGTCGAGGTTGGTGCTCATCTGGGCTTCGTAGCGTTTCATCGTCCGGCGATAGTCTTCTTCGGCTTTTTTCGCCTGGTTCTCGGCGACGGTCAGCCGCAAAAGCGCCGAGCGAAGGTTCTCCTCGGTCGTTGCGACCTCCAGCTCGACCTGTGCCGTCAAATCGTCGAGCTGATAGAGCAGTTCGCGCGCCGATGCTTTGACCCGGGATACTTGCGACGCGGTCTTGCCGCTGTCGTAAAGCGTCCATTGCAGATTCAACGCCACATACCAGTCGTCGTTGTTGTCGGGGAAGAAACTGTTATCGGTCTTTCCCGTCTGCCCGCTCAATTGGACGCGAGGGAGAGATTCGCCGGCCGCCGATCTGGCAAGCTCGTCCGCGCGTTTCTTGTAATACACATATGTTTTCAGCTCGGGACGCTGAGAGAGCGCTTTATCCGGCGGGTTTTCAGGTACCTTGTACCGAGGCGGTTTCAGCTCGAACATACGGTCGCCCGGCACCGGCTTCAAAACCTCCGATCGGGAGAGCGTTGCCCCCACGGCGCGTTCCAGCGTGCGCCAGCTCACTTCGAGAACGTTGGCTGCTCGAATCTGGTCCAGCTCCCCCTGCGATACGGAGACCTGCACACGAAGGACATCGCCCATCGGCACAAGACCGCCGCGAAATAGGGCCTCCGTTTGGCGCAAGTGTTCCTGCGACAACTCGTGGGCCTCTGTTCGAACCTGAAGCAGGGCGAGCGAACGGAGAACTTCGTAATAATAGGTTTTGACCGAGTTCATGACATTCTGATAGGATCGCGCCGCTTCCGTTCTCGTGCCCGCCAGGGCAAATTCGCTGGCGCGTTTGTTTGCTACGAGGGAGCCGCCGGCGTAGATGGTCTGAAGGAAAGATAGCGTCGCCGTATAGGAGTTGCGGTAACTTGTCGAAAGATCCTCACTGAGCGGACCGTCTTTATTCCACTGCGCACCAAGCCCTCCGACGAGGCGAGGACCTATCTCTGCCGCAGCGCCGCGCACATCCGCCCGCGACTGGTTGACGCGCTCGACCGCCGCTCCGATCGTCGGATTTTTGTGGGCGGCGGTATCGAGGATCTTCGCAAGCGTAGGGTCGCCGAAATCGACGGCCTTTGCCATGCCCGCGGCGGATAAAAAAAACAACACAGCCAGAACTATTTTTCCTGCTTCCCTCCAAATGCCGCGCATCCTCATCGCTCCCTGAACGCCTCGTTTACGTACGTCTTGAACGTATCGAGGAAGAACTCGATAATCCGCTTCCGCCGGATCTTGATCTCCCCGGTCACCGCCATGCCGGGCATGAGAGGTACTTTTTTGTCCTGTACGATGTAATAATCGCGAGAGGTTTCCAGAAATGCCTGATAGATCAAGCCTCGCTTTTCGTCCTCCTTGGCCTCCGTGGCGACGGACTTCACGATGGCATCCAGCGTGCCGTATTTCTGGAAACCGAAGGTCTCGACCTTGATCTCTGCCGGTTGCCCCGCGTGGACGAAGCCGATGTCGCGGTTCTCCAGCCACACCTCGTACTCGATGCCGCCGCCCTCGGGGACGATCAGCATGAGGGGCTGGGCGGGCGTCAGGATCGCCCCGATCGTGTGGATCTCCAGCTGCTGCACGACGCCGTCTATGGGGGCAAGGATCCGGCTCAAGCGGTTTTTCTCCTCCGCCTTGATCAGCTCCTCTTCGACTGCCTGAAGCTGCTTCCGGTCGTCGACGATGCGCGCGGAGATCTCGCTGTACCACTCGCTCTCGGTGCGCCGAAGCTCCATCTCGGTCTCCGCCACCGTGTGGCGGTTGCGGGCGACCTCCGCCTCCTGCGCCTCGAAGTCCTGCCGCATCTCGATCTCCTGGCGCAAATAGTTCTGGGCCTCGAAGAGCGACACGGTGCCGTCCTTGGCCAGCTCCTCCGTGCGTTTTCTCTGCTCGGAGACGATGGGCAAAATTTTCGCGTACTTCTCGTGCTGCTTGCTGGCGGTGGAGAGGGCGGATTTCGCCATATTGACCTGCTGCCGGAGGGCGTCCGTTTTGGCGCGGAACTCCAACAGCCGCGTGCGGGTCAGCTGCTTTTGGTGGTGAATCTCCTCCTCCGTGCCGACGCCGGAGGGGGGAACGAATGTCTTGTCCTCCCGCTCTGCATAGAGCCTCGCCAAGTCGAGGAGGAAAAAATCCCGCTCCTTGCGCAGGCGTTTCATGTCGGCCTCGGTGACCACCGTGTCGAGCTCGATCAGGACGTCTCCTTCCTTCACGATCGTGCCGTTCGCCACGTTGAGCTTCCTCACGATGCCCTTGTCCTCCGCCTGCACCACCTTCGTGTAACCGGAAGGAATTACCTTGCCGGGCGCGACGGCAACCTCGTCGACGTGGCCGAGGATCGACCAGGCGAGCGCGATAACGAAGAAAGAGATGATGATCCAGAGCAACGCCCGCCCGATCGGGGAAGGCGGGCTCTCCACGATCTCCAGCGCGGCGGGCAGGAACTCGAGCTCCGCGCTGTTCCACTCGCTCTTTCCCTTCTTCGTGGACTTCGGTTTCGGTTTGCCTGGCTTCGAAGGGCTGGCGGGGAGATTATTCTGCTCCGGGGCGTCCGGCCGGTTCTGCTCTTCCGGCATCGGCTACCCCCTCGCTCCCACGGGGCTCTCGTCACCGTACGAGCCCTCCAAATCGCCGAGCAGCTCCTGCTGCTTGTTCAGGAAGCTGTAGAGGCCGTTCTGTTTCAGCAGTTCGTCGTGCGTACCCCGCTCGATGATCCTGCCGCGATCCATGGCGATGATGAAATCGGAACTGCGTACGGTGGAGAGCCTATGCGCGATGATGAAGACAGTGCGTCCTTTGCAGATCTTTTTCAGATTACCCTGAATGATCCGCTCCGACTCGTAGTCGAGGGCGCTGGTCGCTTCGTCGAAGATCAGGATGCGGGGATCGGTCAACAGGGTCCGGGCGATGGCGATCCTCTGCCTCTGTCCACCGGAGAGGGAGGAACCGCGTTCGCCGACCGGCGTGTCGTAACCGTCGGGCAGCTCCAGGATGAAATCATGCGCGCCCGCCAGTTTGGCGACGGCGATGACCTTCTCGAGCGGCGCGGCGGTGTCCACCACCGCGATGTTGTCCCGCACGGTGCCGTTGAACAAAAAGTTCTCCTGCAGCACGACGCCGATCTGCCTTCTCAGCCACACAGGGTCGATCTGCGCGAGGTCGATCCCGTCGACCAACACCCGCCCCTGCAGGGGAACGTAGAAGCGCTGTACCAGTTTCGTCAGCGTACTCTTGCCGGAGCCCGAGCGCCCGACGATGCCGACGGTCGAACCAGGGGGGATGATGAGGCTGATGTCGTCCAGGATCGGCGGCCCGTCGAGGCGGTAACGGAAACCGACGTGTTCGAACTCGACCTTGCCGTTGATCCGCCCGAGGGAGCTTCGTCCCGGCGAACTGTCCGGCTCGGCGGGGAAGTTGAGCACGTCGCCGAGCCGCTCGATGGAGAGCCGCACCTGTTGAAAATCCTGCCAGAGGGTGGCAAGGCGCAGGATCGGTTCTGTGACACGCCCGGCGAGCATCTGAAAGGCGATGAGCTGTCCGACTGTGAATTTCCCCTCCATCACCATGCGCGCACCGAACCAGAGTATGGCGAGGCTTGACAGTTTCTGAATCAGTTGCGCGGAGCTGCCCGCGCAGGAGCCGAGGAACCCGGCCTTGAAGGAGGCCCGTACGTAGTTGGCGAGCAACCCCTCCCAGCGATGGTTGAGCTGCGGTTCGATGGCGAGGCTCTTGACCGTCTGGATACCCGTCACCATCTCGACCAGGTACGACTGCGACTCCGCGTTGCAGGCGAATTTTTTGTTCAGCCGCTCGCGCAGAACCGGCGTCACGGCGATCGAGAGAGCGATGAAAAACGGCATCGCCGCCAGGGAGATCAGCGTCAACTTCGGACTGTACCAGAACATGACGGCGATGAAGACGACGGTGAAGATGAGATCGAGCACGACCGTGAGCGCGGTGCCCGTGATGAACGATCGTATGTTCTCCAGTTCCCTCACGCGCGCGATCGTCGTGCCGACAGTTCGTGCCTCGAAGAAGGGCAGAGGCAGGGCGAGCAGATGTTTGAACAGTTTTGCCCCTAAAATCACGTCGACGCGGTTCGTGGTGTGCGAGAAGAGATACGTCCGCGTGATCCCGAGGATCATCTCGAACACGTTGATGACGACCAGGCCGATGACGAGAATGTCGAGCGTCGAGAGCCCCTTGTGGATGAGCACCTTGTCGATGATGACCTGTGAAAAGAGCGGCGTGATGAGTCCGAAGCTCTGCAGGAAGAACGAGCCGATGAATACCTCGCTCAAGTGCCGCTTGAAGCGCAGGACGACCGGCAGGAACCAGCCAATGCCGAACTTCTTGCTTAGGCCTTCGAGAGAGAAGCGCCGAGCCAGTGGAATCGCCGTGCCGCTCCACTGCTCGGCGAGCTGGGCGAAGCTCCACACAAAGGGGCGTTTTTCGCGCGGATGGAAGAGCATGACGCGCCCCTCCGGCGGCGTCGAAGCCCCGTCCTTGCATTCGCCCTCGCAGGCGTCGCATTTGTCGGGGTCCTTGCGCTCGGCACGCAGAAGAACATAGACATCCCCATCCTCACAGAGCAACAGCGTCGGCTGCGGCAGTTTGTCGAGGCGATCCAGCGATGTCTCGATCTTCTTGGCCTTGAGCCCGATCTTCTTGGCTGCACGAAGGAGCGTGATGGGGATCTCGTCCACCTCGCGCGAAGGGAATGCGCGGCACAACGCCTCCGGATCCGCGGGCAATCCCGTCACGCGAGCCGCCGTCGCAAGACAGATGAGCGCCATTTCCACGGGAGAGGGAACCAGGGGCACCACGGGTGGTGTGTGGTTCTCCCGGTCCTCCGTTGCGTCGGGGGTAGTTCCCCCTATATTGATCTCTTCGGCATTTTTCGCCGTTTTTATTGGATCGTGAGATTTATCTATCCGGTCGTCCATCATAGGATGCTCCTATACGCTCGCCTGATGGAAAACGCTCGGCTAAGGGAAAACACTCGGCTAAAAACAATTGATGAACATACTGTCGAAACCCGATTGCATTGAAAAACTTAATATCGATATGCATCATATACAATCGCAGGTGGTGAAGGGTTTGAAGTATCTTTCTTATAACAGATATATCCGTATACGTCAATTTTAAACGCCCAGCTCCCTCTTCGGCTTTCATGAAGAAAGGAGATGCGAGGATTTATCCGCCTCGCATCTCCTTTCGATAACGCTTGTCAAGCCGGGAAGACTCTATGCACTCTTCAGCTGTTCCTCGGAGAAATAGTTCTCGACAGCGCTCTCCGTCGACGCTGACACCGTGTACAAACCGCCGGCCGATGCGGCACTGCCCACAAGGTCGCAAACCTGTTCCGTCGTGTCTCCGTCGAACTGCAGCGATGCGACCGCGATGTCCACGTCAAGCTGCGACGCCGAGAAGTCGCCCGCCGTGACGACCTCCGGCTCGTTCATGATCGACGCCAGCGAGGGATCACTGGTCCAATCGGTCGGAGTGGCTGCCAGAGAGGCGAGCTCGTCGCCCTCTTCCCCGTAGCGATACGATGCCTGGACTCCGTCGGCTGAATCGAAGGCAGATGAGAACATAGAGGCGTCTTCACCGTTTTCGTTCATTGTGGCAGAGAAAAGCCCCATCTCGCCTTCTTCCGCCTGTCCATCGACGACGGGTGCTGTGCTGAAGGGCTGCTTCGTGCCGGCGACAATCTGGTTTACATCCTGCCGCGTCCAGACGGTGCTATCGGCGAACCTGACCTCGTTGAGCTGACTACTTTCTCCCGAATGCCAATCTTTCACTGTGATCGTCTCGCTGCTGCCCATCAGGAAGAGCAGGTTATTGCCGTTACGCGAAATCTGTACGTTTGTCGGATTTACACCCTCGCCGATCTCCAGAACGCCGGAATAGGATGCTCTGTTTTTATAGTCGTAGATCGTATCGTTACCGTCACCTGGATTCCAGATATACGTATCATGTCCGATACCACCCTCCAGATAGTCGCCGCCCGCTCCGCCGATCAACGTATCGTTGCCGGTTTCACCATAGAGGCAATCGTTGCCTTCTCCGCCGTACAGGGTATCGTTGCCGGTACCGCCGTTGAGCGTATCATCGCCGGCTCCGCCGATCAGGATATCGTTCGTCTCGTATCCGTTAATTACATCGTCCCCGTCAGTACCCGTTAAAACTGGTTTCATCGCGTTGATCTGAGCTTTGCTCCAGGCAGTACCATCCGCAAACCGAACCTCGTTTAGCTGGTAGCCATCGTTGACATACCAATCCTTCACCGAGACCGCTTCGCCGGTGCCCATCAGAAGGAGCAGGCTATTGCCGTTGCGTGAAATCTGTACGTTGGCTGGATTGACACCCTCGCCGATCTCCAGAACGCTGGAATAGGAGGCTCTGTTCTTCTGGTCGTAGATCGTATCGTTACCGTCACCTGGATTCCAGACATACGTATCATGTCCGATACCACCCTCCAGATAGTCGTCGCCCGCTCCGCCGATCAACGTATCGTTGCCGTTTCCGCCGTACAGCTTGTCGTTGCCATCACCGCCGTACAGGGTATCGTTGCCGACACCGCCGTTGAGGGTGTCGTCCCCAGTTCCGCCGATCAGCGTGTCATGCCCGTCGCCGCCATTGAGCGTATCGTTACCCGCTCCCCCGATAAGAAGGTCGTTCGTCGAGTAGCCGTTGATCACATCGTCCCCATCGGTGCCGCGCGACACTACCATCTTCGCGTTGATATCCGCGTTTGTCAGCGTCGTCCCATTTGCAAACTCGAGCTTGTTGACCTGGTGGTATGTGTTGGCGTACCAGTCCTTCACGGTGATCCTCTCGCCGCTCTCGCCGACGATCATGATCAGGTTGTCACCCGATCTTGAGATCTCGAGGTTGTCCGCGGAGACACCTTCTCCCAGTTTGAGGAGTGTGGCGCCGTAGTAACTATGGTCGTAGATCGTGTCGTTGCCATCGCCGAGATTCCAGATGTAGGTGTCAGCTCCTGTGCCACCTTCGAGGTAATCGTCGCCTTTGCCGCCGATCAGCGTGTCGTGACCATCTCCGCCGTACAACTTGTCGTTACCTGTACCCCCGATAAGAAGGTCGTTCGTCGAGTAGCCGTTGATCACATCGTCCCCATCGGTGCCGCGCGACACTACCATCTTCGCGTTGATGTCCGCGTTCGTCAGCGTCGTCCCATCTGCAAACTCGAGCTTGTTGACCTGGTAGTATGTGCTGGCGTACCAGCCCTTCACGGTGATCCTCTCGCCGCTCTCGCCGACGATCATGATCAGGTTGTCACCCGACCTTGTGATCTCGAGGTTGTCCGCGGAGACACCTTCTCCCAGTTTGAGGAGTGTGGCACCGTAGTAACTATGGTCGTAGATCGTGTCGTTGCCATCGCCAAGGTTCCAGATGTAGGTGTCAGCTCCTGTGCCACCTTCGAGGTAATCGTCGCCCTTGCCGCCGATGAGCGTGTCATGCCCGTCGCCGCCATTGAGTGTATCGTTGCCCGCTCCGCCGATGAGAAGATCATTCGTGCTGTAACCATTGATCACATCGTCCCCGTCAGTACCCGTTAAAACAGGCTTCATCGCGTTGACCTGTGCTGCCGTCCAAACCGTGCCGTCGGCGAATTGGACTTCGGCAAGTTGATACCAGGAACTAGAATACCAATCCTTCACCGTGATCGTCTCGTCGTTGCCCATCAGGAAGATCAAGTTGTAGCCATTGCGGGTAATCTGTACACCCGCCGGGTCGACTCCCTCTCCGATCTTCAGGATGTTTGTGTCATACACCCCGCCGCCGCTGTAAAGATAATCGCTGATTGTGTCGTTGCCATCGCCAGGGTTCCAGATGTACGTGTCGCTGCCCCGACCGCCCTCCAGGTAATCATCGCCGGCTCCGCCGGTCAGCGTATCGCGGCCATCGCCACTGTAGATCTTGTCGTTTCCGTCGCCACCGTAGATGATATCGTTCGTGCTGTAGCCCGTGATCGTGTCGTCGCCATCCGTGCCGTAAAGAACCGGCGACATTGCGTTGATCTGTGCGCTGCTCCAGGCGCTTCCGTCCGCGAACTCGATCTTCTCCAGCGGGTTGCACAAGCTCGAATACCAGCCCTGAACCGTAACGCGCTCCTTCTCCTCGCCGATGATCATAATCAGATCGCTGCCGTTGCGCGTGATCTCGATGTCCTCGGCGCTGACTCCCTCGCCCAGTTTAAGAACACCCGACCAGCCGTAGGCGATATTTGCGCTGTGAGCATCATTGATCGTGTCGTTTCCGTCACCCTTGTTCCAGATGTACGTGTCCTTGCCATCTCCACCTTCGAGGTAGTCGTCGCCCTTCCCGCCGATGAGAGTGTCGTTGCCGTAACCGCCGTACAGCTTGTCGTTGCCGGCACCGCCGTAGAGCACATCGCTCGTGTTGTAGCCCGTAATCGTGTCGTCGCCATCCGTGCCGCGAAGAACCGGCGACATCGCGTTGATCTGTGCGCTGCTCCAGACACTTCCGTCCGCGAACTCGATCTTCTCCAGCGGGTTGCACGAGCTCGAATACCAACCCTGGACCGTAACGCGTTCCTTCTCCTCGCCGATGATCATGATCAGATCGCTGCCGTTGCGTGTGATCTCGATGTCCTCGGCGCTGACTCCCTCGCCCAGCTTGAGAATACCCGACCAGCCGTAGGCGATATTTGCGCTGTGACCATCATTGATCGTGTCGTTTCCGTCGCCCTTGTTCCAGATGTACGTGTCCTTGCCATCTCCACCTTCGAGATAGTCGTCGCCCTTCCCGCCGATGAGGGTGTCGTTGCCGGCTCCGCCGTAGAGCTTGTCGTTGCCCTCTCCACCAAGTAGGGTATCGGTTCCAGCCCCTCCGCTGAGCGTGTCGTTGCCGGCTCCACCGATCAGGATTTCGTTTGTCTCGTATCCGTTAATCACATCGTCCCCGTCCGTACCTGTCAAAATTGGAGTCATCGCGTTGACCTGTGCGGCCGTCCAGACCGTGCCGTCAGCAAACCGGACTTCGGAGAGCTGATCCAATGCGCCGGAATACCAGTTCTTCACCGTGATCGTCTCGTTGTTGCCCATCAGGAAGATCAGGTTGTATCCATTGCGGGTAATCTGTACGCTCGTCGGATCGACTCCCTCTCCGATCGTCAGAATGTTTGTATCATAAACGCCGTTGCCGCTGTAAAGAAAATCGCTGATCGTATCGTTGCCGTCACCAGGGTTCCAGATATACGTATCGTTGCCCCTACCGCCTTCCAGGTAATCGTCGCCGGCGCCGCCAGTCAGCGTGTCGTGGCCATCGCCACCATACAGTTTATCGTTTCCGTCCCCACCATAGAGGATATCGTTACCGGCTCCACCATTCAGTGTGTCCTCGCCGACCCCGCCATATAAGGTATCATTTCCACTGCCACCGGTCAGGACGTCGTCTCCACTCGAACCGACAAGTTCGGAATTTTTATTGGTGCCGGTGAGATTGATGTTGACCTTGAAAGCGTTATCGAAAAGGGTCGCCAGTGAAGGATCGATCTCTGCCAGGCTGGCCTTAACATCGCTCAATCCTTGCAGCGTAATATCGTTCCCATACCCCAGATCGATAAACAATTTCGCGAACTCTGTAAGTTTCGCTTCGGCTTGTATGGGGTCTGAGGCATACAGGGGCTGCAACAGTTGCGATATCTCAGTCAGGTCGTAATATGCCTTTCCTTCAACAAAATCAAAACCAATCAAAATAGAATCAAAAAATTCTTTATAGTGCGTCTGCTCCATCAACTCAGCATAATATTGAGTCGCGATATCACTATAAATCTTATTCAACATAGCCGCAGCATTGACATTGGGGTTCCCGGTCTTATCAACACCGGTAAAAGGCTCACCATAAAAAAGCTCCAGGAAACCGAGCCTGCGCGAGTCGAAATTCGATCCGCGGTTCGCCGTCGATGCGTTGTTCAGCTCTCCCCACATATATAAAATTTCGTTGAGCAGCGCTTTACGGGCGGTTTCATCCGTTTCCGTCCCAAAATTCTCGAGCAGTGTCTTCAACGCTCCACTGTCGTCGCGCATCATCGTCTGGTGCAGTGAGTAGAGATTTCCCATGCCGGAGAGATTTGCCATAGCCGCTACTTCTTCCGAGACCTCGAGGCGCTCTACTTGCATGGAGTACATGGTGTCACGTTCGAGCAGAAGTTCGGAAACCGTTCCGACCTCTCCGTCATCCCACGTAAACGATCCCGTGAAGTTAAACGTATTGCCGAATTCGTCGATCGTTCCGTCGAAGATGGCGCTCAAGTTAATCGAGCTGATGCCCAGCTCTTCAAGAGTTTTAAATTCATCCGCGCCGATTGCGCCGTCGTCATCGAAGTCGGCCCACATCATCAGATTTGCATACAGCGCGTCGTTCGCGTCGATGACACCGTCACCATTGTCGTCGAGATCGGCCAGAGCGGCAAAACCGCCGGATGCCTTTGTGCCGTCCTTCAATATCGTCTGATCGCCGAAGAGTTCCGAACCGTCGTTGATAATACCGTCACCGTTGCGATCCATAACGAGAACGCCATCGCCACCACCGGCCCAGGATGTATACTCGGCAAACCCGTTTCCATCGAGATCAAAAAAACCTTTGCGAGAAACATCAACCTTACCGTCTCGGTCCAGATCAAACATCAATGGATCAGTGCGAGGCGGGTTGATATTCCCACAGTCATGCCAGTCATCCTTTGTTGGAGTAGATGAATTTGCCTTATCTGGGTTTCGATCAGAATTTTCTTTACTATTATTTCCACTATTTCCTGGGGGACTACTAGGGTTTGTCATGTGATTAAAAATCGCAGAACCGATAATATGGCCACTTGTCCAACCAGCATTAAACCCAATAGCAGCCCCAGGAACGTTACCTACAACCGCTCCAATTGCACCACCCCAAATCCCACCCCCAATACACCAACCTATCGTCCAGATATATTTTGCAAAGTTTATCTGTGCGGACTTATTACGATCATAATCAGCTAAGAATTGAAGTATCTCAGTTCCCATGAAAACACTCGTTGAAACTTTTGGCATTTTAATGGACCTTAGCGCAATTTCTGCCTCCGCCTGGTTTTCAATACAATACTCAGCAAAACCCTTTGCAAATCCAACAAGAAATTCACCACTATTAAGATTTTCCTTAGCCGCAACAGGATTATCTGAGTGACGAGCTATCTCATTCACTAAATCATCCCATGGCGAAGTCAAATCAATTGCGCCGCGTGTCGGGCGGCGTGACAAAATAGGCCAGTTTATCTGAGATAGGCACGCAAAAGTAGGCCACCGTGAGAGACTGCCTCTCGAGAATGGAACTCGGGGGGGCAAAAGGAGATGCTGACGGTGGAAACGATACGGAAAGTGAG
>JAVBQG010000004.1:0-46657 GCA_031549185.1 Synergistaceae bacterium
CTCGCGTTCATGATGAACGAGTGGCTGCTGCGCGACCGGCCCGTCATGGTCCGCTACCCGAAGGGCAAGGCCCCGGCTTCGCTCGGCCGCCCCGCCGGAGACGCGAAGCCGGCACCATGGTGCCGGGCCGAGCTGCTGCGCGACGGTGAGGAACTCTGCCTCGTCGGCATCGGAAGCACCGTAGCACTCATGCTGGACACGGCGGAGGAGTGCGGACGGCGGGGTCTGTCGCGTCCGTCTGTCCTCGACCTGCGTTTCGCCTCCCCTCTGGATTGGGAGACGCTCGACTCGCTGCTCGATTCGCATTCGTTCCTGGTCGTGGCGGAGGACGGGTATATGGCGGGGGGCGTCGGCGAGGCGATCGCCTCGCGTGCGGCGACGCCGGGCTGCCTCTGCAAGGTGTTGCGGGTCGGCGTGGAGAGCGCCTATATCACGCACGCCTCGCGCGCCGAACAGCTCGAGGAGCAGGGACTTACCTCTGAGAAGATTATGAAGACGATAGAGGAACTCTATGCCAAAAACTTCGGCGCGTTCGACACGGCTGCGTCTGGATAAACTCCTGGTCGAGCGCGGCTTCGTGCCCTCGCGGGAGGCCGCGCGCGAGGCAATCGAGCAGGGCATGGTGCGGGTGGCCGGTTTTGTCCAGAACAAACCGGCCTCCATGGTGCCTGTGGAGGCTTCCGTCGAATTGCAGCGATCCTCGAGCGATACGGGCGACGCCTGGGTCAGCCGGGGTGCGTACAAGCTGCTCGAGGGGCTTGATACCTGGAATATCGACCCGACCGGCTGGAGCTGCATCGACATCGGCGCTTCGACGGGAGGTTTCACACAGGTTATGCTGCGTCGTGGAGCCGCCAGGGTGGCCGCCATCGACGTCGGCTACGGACAGCTCGCCTGGATCCTGCGCAACGACCCGAGGGTCCATGTGCACGAGCGGACGAACGCGCGTTACCTGAGACAGGAGGACATCGGCTGGTGCGCTGACCTCGTCACGGTCGACGCCTCTTTTATCTCCCTTCGGCTGCTTTTGCCCGTATTCGAAAATTTGCTGCGGGACAAGGGCCTTGCGATCGCGCTCGTCAAGCCCCAGTTCGAGGTAGGGCGCGCGAAGATCGGCAAGGGCGTCGTGCACGACCCTGCCTTGCACCTCGAAGTGTTGCAGGGGTTATACGCGTTTTTGAACGAGAAGACGAATTTGCGCCTGAAGGCGGCGACCTTCTCTCCCATTCGAGGCCCCGAGGGCAACATCGAGTTTATTTTTCTGATGGATCTTTTGTTGAATGTGCGAGACGACGCATATGTGCTGCAGGAAAGGCCAGATTTTGATAAACTTGTCCTCAATGCCCATGAATTTTTCCGGGCCGAATCGATGGGGTGAACGGATGAAAAGCAGGACGATCGGTCTGTTCTTCATGAAGGACAGACTTCGCGGCATCGAACTCGCAAGGAGAATCGTATCGAACGCCTACGAGGGTTACGACCTTCGTTTCGCTCTCGGCGGCGGGGAATTCGAAAGCGATCCGGAAATGATCGGCCTTTCCACGGAGAAGAGAGGAAGGCTCGAAGAGATCGAACTTGCCGTCTCCATCGGAGGTGACGGCACTTTTTTGCGAACGGCCCGCGTCGTGCGGGATATGCGCGTTCCGCTCTACGGCATCAACGCCGGCAGGCTCGGTTTTCTGGCGCTGGGGCACGCCGATTCGGCGGAGAAGGATCTGTCACGGATCCTGTCCGGTGACTACGGCATTCTCTCCCGCATACCGCTCAAGGGGAGCCTCCTGCGCGGGGGAAAACCCTTCATGGAGCTCTACGCCCTCAACGAAATCACCATCACCAAAGGACCCTGCGCCCGGCCGATCGAGCTCGGCGTATCGGTGGGTGACGACCGCATCTACAATTTCCTCGCCGACGGCGTGATCGTCTCGACGCCCACCGGTTCGACCGCCTATGCCCTCTCCACGGGCGGACCCATCGTGCATCCCGACGTGAAGTGTGTTCTGATCGCTCCCATCTGCCCGCATTCGCTCTACTCCCGCCCTGTCCTTCTGGGGGGGGAGGCGACGGTCTTCGTCGACGCCAAGGGCGAGAAGGGTGAGATCATCCTCGCGGGAGATGGGCAGCTTCATATCGGAATGGAGGAGGGCGACCGCGTGCAGATCGCGCTCGACGTGGAGAACAAGATCGACGTCGTCACGCTCGGCATGCATTCGTACTACGAAATTCTGCGGGACAAACTCGGATGGGGCAAGAACAACCTCGGTTCGTGGGGGACGCTCGGATGATCGAGGAGATCCGCGTCCGCGGGATGGGCGGCATTCGCTCCGCGGCGCTCTCTTTTGCGGGGAGCTTCATCGTCATCACCGGCGAGAGTGGGTCGGGCAAGAGCAGCCTGGTCCGCGCGTTCGAGTTCATCTCCGGCCGCAGGACGCAGGCCGCGTCGATCCACGCCGACTGCGACGAGGTGACCGTCGAGGCGCTCTGGAACGCGGAAGCCGCGTCTCTCGCGGCCCTCGAGGACGACGCGCTTCTGACGAAGCGTTCGCTCACCCGCGCGGGCAAGGGGCGCTACAGTATAAACGGCAGCCTCGCCACGCTCGGGCAACTCTCCGAACTCTCCGCCTCCCTGATCGAGATACAGAGCCAGTTCGCACAGCTCGGCCTGCTCGACCCGGCCCGCCAGCTCGAACTGGTCGATTCCTGCGGCGGCGAGGAGCTGAAAGGCGTAAAGACGCGCCTTGCGTCGTGCTTTCCGGAGATGATCGACTCCGAAAGGGAGCTCATCGCCCTTCGAAAGCGGAGGAGCGAACTGGAGTCCGAGCTCGAAGGGGGCGAGGCGAAAGTCCGTGCGATTCGCGCTCTCAAGCTTTACCCCGGTTGTGAGAAGGAGTGGAACGAAGAACTTGCCTCGATCGAGAAACAGATCGCAGAGGCTGGCCGTTACGAGGAACTCGTCTACCGGATGAACGGCGGCGAGGCCGAGGTCGACGTTCTCGATCAGCTCGCCGCTCTGCTGCGTGAGCTGTATGTCCTGGCACCCGACGCGTGTGCCAAAGAGTGGGGCGAGCTGGGGGAGACG
Organism: Synergistaceae bacterium; assembly: GCA_031549185.1. Taxonomy (GTDB): domain Bacteria; phylum Synergistota; class Synergistia; order Synergistales; family Synergistaceae; genus JAVBQG01. The sequence goes on from JAVBQG010000004.1 coordinate 3,077, forward strand.
GCGTTGTCGAACCTGCAACAGCTCTTCGGCTCCGCGAAGCGGGACCTGAACCTGGTCTCGCGCGAGGAGCTCGATGCGCAGTACGAGGCTCTGGAGCGCCGCGTCGGCGTCCTGCGCAAACTCAAACGGGACGCGGGCGTCCTGCACGCCGAGGATTTGACGGCGTATGCCGACGAGATCGAGGAGAATACGCAGTGGCTTAAGGACAGCAACGCCGTTCTCGAGGAGAAACAGGCCGATTCGGCGCGCCTGCGCACGGAGGTGAGCCAGCTCGCGCGCACGCTGCGAACGTGCCGTGAGTCGGCGGCGGAGGCCTTTCAGCGCCGGGTAGGCGATCACCTGAAGGATCTTGCGATGGAGGATATCTCCTTCTCCGTGCAGATCCAGCGCCTCGACAAGGTCCGCGCCGGCGGCGCCGAGGGAGCGTCGTTCATGCTGGCGATCAAGGACGGGATGCCGAATCCCGTCGCCAAGGTCGCCTCGGGCGGCGAGCTGAGCCGCATCCTGATCGCGATACAGGCGTCGCTCGACGCCTCGCGTCTGCCAGGCGTGCTCGTCTTCGACGAGGTTGAAGCGGGGTTGGGCGGGCGGACGGCGCTTCTGGCCGGAAAAAAACTGAAGGATCTCTCCCGCAGCTGCCGCACGATCCTGATCACGCACGAGGCGACCATTGCTGCGATGGCCGACCAACACTTCGTGGTCAGACGCGAGGGCGATGAGACCACGGTGTGCGAGATAAGCGGCGAGGAGCGCGAGCGGGAGATTGCCAGGATGCTCGCCGGTTCCCAATCCCGCGAGGCGCTCGTCCACGCGAAATCGCTCTTGGGCGATTGACGTATTCCCCGATTCTCACGTTTCCTCATACAAAAAAATCCGCGTAAAGATTGACGTAACACAGCTTGCTGCTAATATATATCGCGTGTGTTAAAGAACATCCAACCCGTTTATAAGCAGACGTTTCATTCATCTCAGTAAGGAGGAATGGATTTCATGGGAACACGTAAACCGGAGGATATTCGTACCATTGCGCTTGTTTCGCACGGAGGTGCGGGCAAAACCTCCCTTGCGGAGGCGTTGCTTTTCGACAGCGGCACCATCGGCAGAATGGGCAAGATCGAGGACAAGAACACCGTCTCCGATTTCGACAACGAGGAACAGAAACGCCAGATCTCGATCAACACCTCCCTTTGCTCGTTTCAATATAAAGGCAAGACGCTCCACCTTCTCGACACTCCCGGATTTGCGGACTTCATAGGCGAACAGCGCAGCGCGATGCGCGTCGTGGATGCGGCAGTGGTCGTCATCAACGGCACCGCCGGCGTTGAAGTCCAGACGCGCAAGGCGTGGGACTACGCCGAGGAGTTCAACGCGTCGGCGATCTTCTTCGTCAGCCGCATGGACAAGGAGAACGCCAACTTCGAGAACGCGGTCTCCGATATTCGGGACAACCTCACGAAAAATGCACTCCCCGTCTACCTGCCGATCGGTCAGGAAGCGAGTTTCAAGGGAGTCGCCAACGTCCTTACCGGCAAGGCCTACACATACAAGGGCGACGGTTCGAAGGACTTCACGGAGGGCGACGCGCCCGCGGATATGGCGGACGCTCTCTCCGCCGCGCGCGACGAGCTGATCGAACGGATCGTCGAGGCGGACGACGACCTCATGACCCGCTACCTCGACGGTGAGGAGCTCTCGAACGAGGAACTCGCCGGCGCGATGCGCAAGGCGGTCGTCGAGAAGATCCTCTATCCGATCATCCCCGGCTCGTCTGTGCCCAATATCGGCGTCGTGCAGTTGCTCGACGCGATGGTCGACTACTTCCCGTCTCCGCTCGATCGTCCCAAACGCAAGGCGTTCAAGGGCGACGAGGAGATCGAGATCACACCCGACCCCGACGTTCCGCTCATGGCCCTCTGCTTCAAGGTCATGGTCGACCCCTACGTCGGCAAGCTCTCGTTCGTCCGCGTCATCGCGGGCTCGATCACGAGCGACCAGATGATCTACAACGTCAACAAGGCCGAGGAAGAGCGCATCAGCTCCTTCCGCATCATGCGCGGCAAGGAGAGCGCCGAGACCAAGGACATCACCGTAGGCGACATCGTGGCGATCCCCAAACTCGACAGCACCGTGGTCGGCGATACCCTCAGCATCAAAGGCAAGACGGCGCTTCTGCGTCCGATCCAGTTCCCCAAACCGGTCTACAGCGTCGCCGTCTCCCCCAAGAGCCGCGCCGACGAGGACAAGCTCGGCAATGCGATCCACAAGATCCTCGAGGAGGACAAGACGCTCGACTTCTTCAAGCATCCCGAGACGAACGACTCCATCCTCTCTGGCATGGGCGACATGCACATCGACATTGCGCTCTCTCGCATCAAGGAGCGCTACAAGGTCGAGCTCGAGACCCACACGCCCAAGGTGGCCTATCGCGAGACGATCAAGAAGACCGCCAAGGCCCAGGGCAAATACAAGAAGCAGACCGGCGGCCGCGGCCAGTACGGCGACGTTCACTTCGAACTCTCGCCGCGCGAGAAGGGTTCCGGTGTGACCTTCGAGGACAAGGTCGTCGGCGGCGTCGTCCCCAAGAACTTCATTCCCGCAGCCGAAAAAGGCCTTCGCGAAGCCGCCGGCAAGGGCGTGCTAGCAGGCTATCCGGCGGTCGATTTCAACTGCGCGATCTTCGACGGTTCCTACCACGACGTCGATTCGTCCGAAATGGCCTTCAAAATTGCGGCGTCCATGGCCTTCAAGAAGGCTTTCCTGGAGGCTGGCCCGATCCTGATGGAACCGATCATGAACCTCGCCGTCACCGTCCCCGAGGATTGCGTGGGCGACGTCATGGGCGACTTCAACAGCCGCCGCGGACGCATCATGGGCATCGACCCCGAGGGTAAGCTGCAGATCGTCAAAGCCCAGTGCCCGCAGGCCGAGACCTTCCGCTACGCGATCATCCTCCGCTCGATGACCTCCGGACGCGGCACGTTCACCATGGAGTTCTCGCACTACGAAGAAGTCCCGAACGAGATCGCCAAGAAGATCATCGAAGCCGCCGAAAAAGAACGCAAGGACGAGGAAGAGTAAGGCAAGACCGCGGGCTCTGCCCGCACCCGCCAGAGGGCACTGCCCTCTGGGCACCCATTTCTAAAACAAAGTCGGGATTTTCGCGCAAGCGCGAAATTCCCGGCTTTATGTTTGAGAATGGGGTCAAGGGGACAGTGTCCCCTTGCGGGGTGTGGGGCGGAGCCCCACGAACTTGCCTTATTCTTCCTCGTCCTTGCGTTCTTTCTCGGCGGCTTCGATGATCTTCTTGGCGATTTCGTTCGGGACTTCTTCGTAGTGCGAGAACTCCATGGTGAACGTACCGCGTCCGGAGGTCATCGAGCGCAGGATGATCGCGTAACGGAAGGTCTCGGCTTGCGGGCATTGGGCTTTGACGATCTGGAGCTTGCCCTCGGGATCGATGCCCATGATGCGGCCGCGGCGGCTGTTGAAGTCGCCCATGACATCGCCGACGCAGTCCTCGGGGACGGTGACGGCGAGGTTCATGATCGGCTCCATCAGGATCGGTCCGGCCTCCAGGAAGGCCTTCTTGAAGGCCATGGACGCCGCGATTTTGAAGGCCATTTCGGACGAGTCGACGTCGTGGTACGAGCCGTCGAAGATCGCGCAGTTGAAGTCGACCGCCGGATAGCCCGCAAGCACGCCCTTGGCGGCGGCTTCGCGGAGGCCCTTTTCGGCGGCGGGGATGAAGTTCTTGGGGACGACGCCGCCGACGACCTTGTCTTCGAAGGTCACGCCGGAACCCTTCTCGCGCGGAGAGAGCTCGAAGTGCACGTCGCCGTACTGGCCGCGACCGCCGGTCTGCTTCTTGTACTTGCCCTGCGCCTTGGCGGTCTTCTTGATCGTCTCGCGATAGGCCACCTTGGGCGTGTGGGTTTCGAGCTCGACCTTGTAGCGCTCTTTGATGCGGGAGAGCGCGATGTCGATATGCATATCGCCCATGCCTGAGAGGATGGAGTCGTTCGTCTCGGGGTGCTTGAAGAAATCGAGCGTCTTGTCCTCCTCGAGAATCTTGTGGATGGCGTTGCCGAGCTTATCCTCATCGGCGCGGCTCTTGGGGGAGACGGCGACGCCGTAGACCGGTTTCGGGAACTGAATGGGGCGCAGAAGCGCCGTCTTGCCCTTGATGCTCAACGTGTCGCCGACTACAGTGCTGTCGAGTTTGGGGATCGCGACGATGTCCCCGACGGTGATATCCTTCGTCTCGGTGCTCTCCTTGCCGCGCATGAGACGGAAAGAGCTGATGCGCTCTTCCTCGCCCTTGTTGACGTTGTAGATCATCTGGTCGCTGGTGATCGAGCCCGCGATGACGCGGACGAAGGAGAGTTTGCCGACATAGGGGTCGACCATGACCTTGAAACAGAGGGCCATGAGCGGCACACTGGGATCCGGCGTGATTTCAATCTCCTCGTCGCCCTTGAAGGCCTTGCGCTTGGGGCGATCCAGCGGGGAGGGGAAGTAGTCGACTATCGCCTCAAGGAGCTGCATCACGCCGATGTTCGGCACGGACGATCCGGGGATGATCGGATAGAGAACCTTCTCCACGACCGCCTTGCGCATCGCGCCGGCGAGTTCGTCGTTCGAGAGCTCCTCGCCGTCGAGGTATCGGGTCATGAGGTCGTCGTCGGCCTCGACGATCCGTTCGATCAGTTCGTCGCGCGCCGCGGAGAGGGCGTCCGCCATGTCCGCCGGCGCGTCGCCCTCGGTAAAGTCCTTCGAACCGTCGCCCTTGTAGGTGTAGGCCTTGCCGGTGAGAACGTTCGCGAGGCCCTTGAAGCTCGCCTCCTGCCCGATCGGCAGATAGATCGGGAGGGCGCTCTTCAAGAGGTTCTCCTGGATGTCCGAGACGGCGTTCTCGAAGTTGGCGTTCTCCTTGTCCATGCGGCTGACGAAAAAGATCGCCGAGGCGTTGAACTCCTCGGCGTACTCCCAGCCCTTGCGGGTCTGGACTTCGACGCCGGCCGTGCCGCTCACGGCGACGACGGCGGCATCCACGACGCGCATCGCGCTGCGCTGTTCGCCTATGAAGTCCGCAAATCCAGGGGTATCGAGAAGGTGAAGTGTCTTGCCTTTATATTGAAACGAGCAAAGGGAGGTGTTGATCGAGATCTGGCGTTTCTGTTCCTCGCTGTCGAAGTCGGAGACGGTGTTCTTGTCCTCGATCCTGCCCATGCGGCCGATCGTGCCGCTGTCGAACAGCAACGCCTCCGCGAGGGAGGTTTTGCCCGCACCTCCGTGCGAAACAAGCGCAATTGTGCGAATATCCTCCGGTTTACGTGTCCCCATGTAATCCATTCCTCCTTACTGAGATGAATGAAACAGTCTTCGTTATAAACGGGTTGGATGTTTTTAACACACGAGATATATATTATCAGCAAGCTGTGTTACGTCAATGTTTAACTTGATCGAAGGCGAATTTTTTTGCGGTTTGCGGGAGGAGATCAGGGGTTGCGATTACGAATTCGTTCTTTCGAGAAGCGATTTCGCGTGGTCGAGCGCCTCGCGGGTCTGCGAGCCGGCGAGCATCCTCGCGATCTCGCGTTCGCGTTCCTCGCCCGCGATCTCGCTTACGGTGGTCTCGTCCCCGTCGCGCCTGACGACGAAGTGTTGATCGGCCATTGCGGCGATGGTCGCCTCGTGCGTGATGAGAATCGTCCGGCAACTGCGCGAAAGGTCCTTCAGCTTTTTCCCGGCGAGAAGCGCCGTGCGCCCTCCCAGACCGGCCTCGACCTCGTCGAAGACGAGCACGCCGGGCAGGCGCGCGGCGTCGAGCGACGCCTGTATCGCGATCAGGATGCGGCTGAGCTCACCCCCCGAGGCGACCTTCGCCACGGGGTTCGGGATTCCGTCCTTCACGGCCAGCATGAAAGAGGCGGCCTCCGCGCCCCCGGCGCGGACCTTGTCCAGCCGGTGGATCTGGACGGAGAAAGAAATATCCTCCATCGCAAGATCCCTCAAGTGACCGCCGACCCGGCGCTGAAAGGTCTCCGCCGCCGACTCTCTGCGAGCGCGCAATGTTCGGGCCAGCTGCCCGACCTCCGCCCGCAGGCGGGCCGAAGTTGCCTGCTTCTCCTCGAGAATCGCGTTGCTCTCCCGGAGCCAGCGCATATTCTCCTCGACCTCCTCCGCGTACGCCGTCAAGTCCTCGGCACAAAGAACGCCCACATCACGCTTCAGCCGGCGCAGCACTCCGACGCGGCGTTCGAGGACCTCGTAGCGCTCGTCCAATTCCTCGCGAGACACCAAGTCCAGTTCCGCCCTGGCGGATGAGAAGAGGCTCTGCAGATTCGAGAGCGCTTCCTCCCCAAGCGCGCTCCACTCTTTTGCGCGCGACTCGGGCGCCAATCCGTAGAGCTCGCGAAGCAAGACGGTAAGCTGATCGAGGATATCCACCTCGGCTTCGCCGCCGTTCATTTTGTATATCAAATCTTCGTAGCGCCCGACCTCGGCAATTCGCTTTTCGAGAGAGGCGAGTTCGTCGTTCCACTCCTTGTCGCAACCGGGGTAGAGGCCCAGGGCGCGAATCGCGCGAACCTTGGCGTCGCTCCCTTCGAGCTCGGTCTCGAGTTCGCTCCGCCGCTTGCGTAGCGAGATGAGCTCCTTCTCCGAGTCGATCATCTCGGGGAAGAGCGACGCGAGGCGAGACTTTGCGTCCGCCAGCTCCGCGCCGCCGCAGAAATCCACCAGTTCGAGCTGGCGCGCGGGATCCAGAAGACCGAGCTGCGCAAACTGGCTCTGTATTTCGATCAGGGAGAGCGAGAGTTCGGAGAGCTGTCCGAGCGTGGCGAGGCCGCCGCCCACGCTGCACCTTCCCTTGCCCTGGCGAGTGAGGGAGCGTTTCGTCAAAAACGCGTCGTCCTGGCTATCGGCGAAAGGAGCCGCAACGGCGCTCCAGAGGGCCTCGACGGCCACCTCGTTGCAGTCCGCGTGAATCGACGCGGCTTGCGTCCGTTTGCCGGAAATGAACTCGAACGCGCGGACCAGGCTGCTCTTGCCCGAGCCGCTCTCACCCGTGATGACGATGAAATTCCCCGAGAATGAGAGCGCCGCGGAGCGAATGCCGCCCATGCCACGGACACGAATCTCTTCGATCACCCGGAAACACCCCACGAACCGAGATTGTTCTTGCCCCATCCCAGCTTGTCGCGAAGAATTTCGTAGTACGAATGCATGTCGAGCGTGACGACGTCGACCGCGTTCTCCATGTCGAGCGCAATCTGCACACGGTCGCCCTTCTCCATCGCGATATGCAGCTGGCCGTCTCCCGCGAGGATGACCTCCCCTTCCTCTCCCTTGGCGTCGACGAAGATGGTCGCATCCTGCCCCAGCAGAACGGGGCGGGAGTAGAGCGAGTGTGGGCAGATGGGGGCGATCAGGACGCACTTGACGTCGGAATGCACGATGGGACCGCCTGTGGAAAGAGCGTAGGCGGTCGAGCCGGTCGGTGTCGAAACGATCACGCCGTCGGCGAGAAAGTTGTAGATGCGGTCATCGCCCACCGACACGCCAAGCTCGATCGGCCGGGCACACGGTCCCTTCGTGACGGTGACCTCGTTCAGCGCGTAGAGCTCCATAAAGGGCTTCCCATCGCGCAACAGGCTTCCCTTGAGTGGAAATCGAGAGAGGATGCCATAGTCGCCCGACAAAATTCTGAGCAGATCGCTCTCGGCCGAATCGGCGTGCCCTAGCGCCAGAAAACCGAGCCGTCCGGCGTTGACGCCGTAAAGCGGGACCTTCAGGCCACGCACGGCACGCGCCGTGCGCAAAAAGGTCCCGTCGCCACCGATGGAGAGGGCGAACTCGATGTCCTCCAGCCTCCCTCTTTTTTCCGGGGGCAAGCCGAACACGTCGGGATCGCACTCGAACTCCCCCTCGCCCAGCGCAAAGTGGAGGTCGTATCCGTCGTAGACGCCCGATACAATCCGCCTTGCAAGTTCGGCGCCTCGAGACCTGTCCTTCATGAAGAACAGGCCGATCGTTCTGGTTTTCATCCGCTCACCTCGTCGGTTCGCCCCAAGCGTTCGTGGGCTTCAAGAACAAGTTTATCAAAATCCGGAGATTCGTACAGCTCGTCCATGTTTTTGCGCAAGTCCATCAAAAAAATAAATTCGATGTTTCCCTCCGGTCCGCGGATGGGAGAAAAGGTCGCCCCTTTCACACGTAAGTCCGTCTTTTCACGAACGAATTCATGGAGGCCTTCCAACACCTCCAAGTGCAGCGCCGGGTCGCGGACGACGCCTTTGCCGATCTTCGCGCGGCCGACTTCGAACTGCGGTTTGACGAGCGCGACGATCAGGCCGCCGTCGCGTATCAGTTTTTCGAGCGTCGGCAGAAGCAGGCGAAGCGAGATAAAAGAGGCGTCGACCGTGAGCAGATCCGCCTGCCAGCCGATCTCTTCCGGTGTCAGGTAGCGCGCGTTCGTGCGCTCGTGCACCTCCACCCTGGGGTCGTTCCGCAGAACCCAGGCAAGCTGTCCGTAACCGACGTCGACCGAGGCGACCCTCGCCGCCCCATGGCGCAACATGACCTGCGTGAAACCGCCGGTGGACGCGCCGATGTCGATACAACTCCAACCGATCGGATCGATCTCCCACAGACCAAACCCCTTAAGCAGTTTGTGCGCCCCGCGGCTCACCCACTCGCCCTCTCCGCCCTCCCGGGACGGCAGGACTTCGACCTGCGCATCCGGGGACACCATGGAGGCCGGCTTGTCATGAACAAAACCGGCCACACGAACTCTTCCCTGCTCGATTGTCTCCCTCGCCGCCTCTCGCGACGGCGCGAGCCCCCGTTCGACCAGCAGCTTATCCAGACGCTGCCGCATCGAGCGTGTCGAAATTTTTGACATAAAGCCCCTCTATCATTTTTGCGATCTTCGCCGCGGTAAGCCCCTCGTCGTCGAGCTGTTCGGCACGGGACGCATGCGCGACATATCTGCCGTCGACACCGACTCGCAGCACATTGCAGGAACACCCCGGCTCCGCCGCGCGCGCGGCGATTGCCTCGCCGACCCCGCCTGCCGAATAACCGTCCTCCGCGACGATCATCGTCGCGTGCGTATCGAAAAGCGCGTCGAGCGCCTCCCAGTCCAGCGGGGAGGCGAAGCGCAGGTCGAGAACCGACGGCCTCGCAATCCTCGTCTTCTCGCACTCCTCCGCCACATCCAGCATGAGAGCCACGGTGCACCCGATACCGACGAGGCAGAGCTCCTCGCCCTCCCGCAGCAACTCCGCGCGACACCAGGGAGCGGGTTCGGCTTTCCCGGCCGGGCGCCCGACGGAAGCCGGCGCTTTTCCCTTTGGATAACGCACCATGGCGGGCACGCCGCGCGCAAGCCATTCGTTCATCATAAACTCGAGATCGACCTTGTCCCTTGGCGCGCCGATGACAAGATCCGGGATACCTCTGCCCCACGCGATATCCAGCAACCCCTGATGCGTCTCGCCATCCTCGCCGGTGAGCCCGGCGCGATCCACGGCAACCAGAACGGGGTGCTTTTGCATGCAGATGTCGTGTATGAGCTGGTCCATCGCACGCTGCAGAAACGTCGAGTAGATACACACCGCCGGGCGCATGCCGCCCGCGGCAAGGCCCGCCGCGTAGGTTAGCATATGGCCCTCCGCGATACCGACGTCGAAGAAACGCCTCGGAAATTTCGCGTGAAACTGTCCCAGGCGAGTGCCCTCCTCCATCGCCGCCGTGCAGGCGACGACGCGCGAATCCCTTTCGGCCATCGAAACCAGGACGTCCGAGACGGCCTGGCTCCAGTCCGTCGGGCGCGACTTGGGGGCTTCGGCCGTCTTCGCGCCTATCACCGTCCCGGAGCCGACCCCGTGAAAGACGGAGGGACATGCCTCCGCCTCCGCGCAGCCCTTGCCCTTCTGCGTCACGACGTGAATCAACAGCGGTTTCGGGTACTGTTTCGAAAGCTCGAAGATCTCCCCCATCTCCTGCACGTTGTGCCCGTCGAAGGGTCCCCAGTAGCTGATGTCCATCGCCTCGAAGATATTCGTCGGCAACAGGAGGGATTTGAGTTTCGTCTTGATGTTGTCCAGCCTGCTCTCCATCCGGTCCCCGCTCGCGAGGTGATGGCACTGGTCCTTGACGAACTGCTTGAGGCGTTTGTAGGGAATGCTGACGGAGAGTTTGGCGAGATGGTCGGCCATACCCCCGACGCGGGGGCTGATCGACATCTTGTTGTCGTTGAGCACGATGAGCAGTTTCGTATCCGCGGAGCCGATGTTGTTCAAACCCTCCAGCGCCAGCCCGTTGAGCAGCGCCCCGTCGCCGATCACGGCGACGACCTCGTGTCCGAGCCCCCGCAGGTCGCGCGCTTTCGCGAAACCGAGCACGGCCGAGAGCGACGTGCTGCTGTGCCCGACGTCGAAGACGTCGTACTCGCTCTCCGAGCGCCTCGGGAAACCGGAGATTCCGCCCTTCGTTCGCAACGTGTGGAAACGCTCCAGACGGTCGGTCAAGATCTTGTAGGCGTATGCCTGGTGTCCCACGTCGAAGACGATCTTGTCGCGCTCGGGATTGAAGGTGCGAAGCAGCGACACACAGAGCTCCACTGCCCCGAGAGAACCGCCGAGGTGCCCGCCGTTTTTCAGCGTCACCCGGATGATAAGATCCCGAATATCCGCGCAGAGTTGCTCGATTTCGCCCGAACCGAGAAGTGCAAGTCCTTTATAGTTGCGCACGGACTCGAGCAAAGTTTTATACTGTTCTTTTTCGCTCATTGTTTCGATCTCCTTTGGAGCCGCCTGTCATACGTCAAGACGACCGAATCGCGAGAGATTTCGCCAGCTCCATCAGTAAATCGCCCTCGGGGAACAACGCTTCAAGGGCGCGCTCCGCCTTCTCCGACTCCTCGAGAGCGAGCCTCTTCGCCTCCTCCAGCCCATACGCGGAGACGAACGTCCGTTTGTTCTGCGCCTCGTCCTTGTTGGGCGTCTTGCCCAGCTCTTCGCGCGTGGCGGTTACATCCAATACGTCGTCGACAATCTGGAACGCGATCCCCAGGTGCGTACCGTAATCATAATAGCACCGCAGGTCGGAATCGGAAATATCTCCCAGCATAGCGCCGGATACAACCGCAGCGCGAATCAGGACGGCGGTCTTGTAATAAGCGATCTTGTAAACGAAATCCCGCTCGTCGGGCTGGCTCTCATGATCCGTGTCCAGCACCTGTCCGCCGCAGATTCCCTCCGGGCCGGAGGCCTCGGCGAGGATATCCACGGCGCGCAGTACGCGCTCCGAGGGAATGCCGTTCTCCTGCAAATGGGAGAGGGCATACCCGAACGCCCAGATCAGCAGCGCATCGCCCGCCAAGAGGGCAAGTCCCTCGCCGAATACCTTGTGGTTCGTTGGAGACCCGCGGCGCAGGTCGTCGTCGTCCATGCAGGGCAGATCGTCGTGTATCAAGGACGCCGTGTGGATGAACTCCATCGCAATCGCCATCGGAAGCGCCTTGTCGGGGCTCACGCCCGAACGTTCAGCGGCCGCAAGGCAGAGTATGGGGCGAAGTCGTTTCCCGCCGGCCAGAAGCGAATAGGCCATTGCCTCGCGCAACCTGGGCGGAACGCCTTCGCCCGGATCCTCGCAGATCTCCGCGAGGTTTTTTTCGAACCTCTCCAGATATTGGCCGGATAAAAGTTTGAAAGCAGACTTGTCGCCGTTCATCGATTTCCATTCCCTTCCGCCATACCATCCCCGGGCTCCCACTGCTGCTCCTCGTCGCCTGCCAGCAGCGTAATTTTCCTTTTGGCCTCCGTGAGATAGTCCCTGCACTTCTTTATAAGTCCGACGCCCTCTTCGAAGAGCGCCAGAGACTGCTCTATCGTGACGTCGTCGGATTCGACCTCTTCTATGATCGCCTGCAGTCTCTCCATATCTTTGCTGAAACTCATACGAGAATCTCCTTCCGCCTGCATATTCCCAAATCCATTTATCTATGCTACAATGCCCGAGCTGAATTGCGCACGGTTTTCTTTATGAGGAGGGAATACAGGATGTCCAAGTTTTGTGATTGCTGCGGCAGGGGCCCAAGTGCAGGCAACGCTGTCAGCCACTCCAATCGTCATACAAGAAGGCGCTGGCTCATCAACATCAAGAGCGTCAAGGTAGACGTGGGTGGCGGAGAAGCAAGGAGACTCAAGATCTGCACGAAGTGTCTCCGTTCCGGTAAAGTTCGCAGGGCCGCGTAAGCGGCCTTTTTTATTTTCCCCGTTTCCCGCACCAGTAGACACCCAGAATCCCCCTTCCGCAGCCCGCGGTAAACTTTGCCGTTCCGTCACAGGCACCCGACACTTCGTTGCTGATCGCCCACGGCAGCCGCCGCTCCAGTACCACACGCTCCAGCGGCCAGCGCACTCCTTCGATCGACACGCCCGCGCATCGGTTCGACAGCGGCAGCAACGAGACGGCGAGCGGCGCTTCTTCGAAGACGAACTCCGCCTCCTCCGCGGAGTATAGCAAAAAAACCCCCTCATTATCATCGATCATGCAACGTGACATTCTCTTTTTCGCCTTCGATTTTACCATCGAAAAGGAATGGAGGTTGCTGAAGAGATGGTCGAGCCTTCCGCCGAAACAACCCGTGACGATCGGGGTTTTATCCTTGGCACTCGGATCCTCGCGCCAGCAGTCCAACGCCAGTTGAAAGTCGGTGAAATCCTTGTCGCTGGAATATTTTTTTTCGACCGCACCGCCTCGGGTCGCCCACTCCCTCGCGTCCGGAGAGGCGCTGTCCCCGTCTCCAATCAGGACGCACGGCCGTACGCCGGAGGCCTTGCAGGCGTCCGCGCCGCTGTCTACAGCCCAGACATCGGCGGCGATTGTACGGACAAGGGCGGCAAACCACTTCGGCGCGGGCGCCCGTCCGCCGAGCACCATCAACAGATATTCGTCCGGCAGAGGCGCGCTGAGAGAAATTCTCACCCCGCCCAGATCGATGCGGGAGACGTCCAGCCGCCTCACCCTCTAACCCATGCCTCTCAAACGATCCAGGATCTCCTCGGCTTCCTCCTCGTCGACCAGGATCTCCCTCGGTCGCGCTCCATCCGCCGGGCCGACGATGCCCGCCGCCTCCATCATGTCGACCAGACGCCCGGCGCGGGTGAAGCCGACGCGCAGCCTTCGCTGCAAGCCGCTGGCGGAGGCCATGCCGCTCGTGACGACGGCGCGGACCGCCTCTTCGAGCAACGCATCGTCGAAATTTCCCCCGTTTTCAAACCCTGCCGGGACGTCGCTCTGGTCGTCGATGTCCGTGTAGATCGGCTCGCCGAACAGATTGACCAGGTAATCCAGCCAGCGGCTGACCGCGTGTTCGTCGATCCACGCCGCCTGCACCCGGATCGGTTTCGGGTGCTGCGTCGACAGAAAGAGCATATCCCCCTTGCCGAGCAATTTCTCGGCCCCGCCCGTGTCGATGATCGTGCGCGAGTCCATCATGCTGGGAAGCGTGAAAGCCACGCGGGCCGGCACGTTCGCCTTGATGAGGCCCGTGATGACGTTCACCGACGGCCGCTGCGTCGCCAGCATCAGGTGAATGCCGGTCGCGCGCGCCATCTGCGCGAGGCGGCAGATATACTCCTCGACCTCCTTCGCCGCGGTCATCATCAGGTCCGCCAGCTCGTCGACGACGATCACGATGTGCGGCAGCCGATCCTTGGGCAGCACGATCTCGTTGTACGACGCGAGATTGCGGACGCGCGCCTCGGCGAAGCAGCTGTACCTGCGCTCCATCTCGCGGATCGCCCATCCGAGCACGTGCACCGCTTTTTTCGGATCGGTCACGGGGGGGGTCAGGATGTGCGGAAGTTTCTCGTAGGCCGCCATTTCGACCCTCTTGGGGTCGACCAGCACCATCTTGAGCTCGTCCGGGCGGCGCATCGAACAGAGGCCGATGATGCAACTGTTGACGAAGACGCTCTTCCCCGACCCTGTCGTGCCCGCCACGAGAAGATGCGGCAGCTCCTCCAGCCCGATGATGAGCGGATCTCCGTTGATCGTGACGCCCATCGGCAGCGGGAGGGATTTGGTCGTCTCCTGGTACTCGTCCTCCTCGATGATCGCGCGGAGGGTGATCCCCCTGCGCTTCGGGTTGGGAATCTCGATGCCGACGTACGGTTTGCCGGGAATCGGGGCCTCGACGCGGAGGCTCGATACGGCGAGCGCCAGCGCCAGATCGTTCGCGAGCCCGACGATGCGGCTCACCTTCACGCCCGGCGAGGGCTGGATGCGAAACTGTACGACCGTCGGCCCGACGAGAATTTCGGCGAGCTCCGCCTCGATGCCGAACTGCTCCAGCGAATCGATGATACGCTCGCCCCATGGACGCGCGGTCTCCTCCGAGATCTCACCCTCATCGTCCCGCTCTTTTCCGAACAGCTCGATGGGTGGCGGAAACTGCCCCGGTTTGAGGCGAAGTTCCTCGCCGTCGTCCTCCATCTCGTCCACGCCCTCTACATCGACCGGCGAGGGCAGGGCGCCGGCATCCCCGAAAGACTCCTCTCCGTCGAAATCGTCCTCGTAGAACTCCTCCTCGTCCTGCTCATATGCCTCTTCTCCTTCGAACTCGGCGCTCGAAAGCTCCTTTTTCTTCTTCGGTTTGTCGTGTTTGCCACGATTTCCAAAGCGTTCCGCAAGCGACGAGAGCGCGGCTTTGAAGGGCTCGGCGAAACCGAAGCAGACCAGGGTGAGCGCGAGCGCAGCCAGGCCGAGCATCGTCGTGCCCAACGGGCCGAGGTTCGTAAACGACCAGCCGGCCAGCTCTTTTCCGATGCGACCTGGCGTCAGGACGACGGGAATCGTATGATACCCGGTTCTGGAGAGATTCAAAAGACCGAGCAGAAGGGCGGCGCTGAAATAGAGGGTCGCCGTGCCCGCGAGCTGCGAGAGCGGTTTGGGTATCTTTCTGCGCAGAATAATCGATATACACACGTAAAGGACCAGAAAAAGGACGATCAGAACTCCGGCGCCGTATTCGCCGAGCAGGCTCTTTCGCAACGAGGCTCCGATCAGCCCCATCCAGCCCGTGAAAATGCTCGCGATCAGGCAAATGTCGAGCAGCAGGGCGCCGACAGCGACGACCGTCCCGTAGAATCTGGCCTTCTCGCCCAGCCGCTCCAGGTCGAAATCCGGGAGGCTCGGCAATGAGGGGAGAGAAAAACCGCTCTTCGCCCCTTTTTTGCCGGACGCAACCGGGCTGCCCTTGCTCCGAGCCGGCTTGCTCTTGCGATTGACCTGTTTAGCAACCATCGTTCGTATCGCAGCCCCCCACCGTGAGATCTTCGATCAACAACGTCGGCTGTCCGTCCGTGACGGGGACTCCCTGTCCCGATTTGCCACACGTGCCCTGATCCAGGTGCAGTTCGCGCCCCACTGCCACGATCTTGCGGAGGGCCTCTGGCCCGTTGCCGGTCAGCGTGGCCCCCTTCACGGCAGGTCCGATCCTGCCGTTTTCGACGAGATATCCCTCAGAGACGTAGAACACGAAGTCGCCCGACGTTGGGTTGACCTCTCCGCCGCCCATCTTCTTGACGAGCAGGCCGCGCTTCACGCGGCCCAGCATCTCCCCCCGCTCCGTCTCGCCCGGGGCGATGAACGTGTTGCTCATGCGGGGGATGGGTTGATGTTGATAAGATTCCCTGCGTCCATTGCCCGTAAGGGGCAGGTCCCCAACGCGCGCGGAGAGTATATCCGTCAGGTAATTCTTCAGCACGCCGTTCTCCACAAGCACCGTCCTTTGAGCCGGCGTTCCTTCGTCGTCGTATCGGTACGAGCCGTAACGTCCGGGCAACGTCGCGTCGTCGACGATCGTGACGAGCGGGTTCGCCACGAGTTCTCCGAGGCGGTCCCTGTAAACCGAGAAGTCCTTCTGGATGATATCCGCCTCGAGGCCGTGCCCGCAGGCCTCGTGAATCATCGTCCCGCCCGCGCTGCCGTCCATCAGCACCATCATGTTGCCGGCCGGGCAGGGCTTCGCGTCGAGCATCAGCAAGGCTCTTCGCAGGGCACTGCGGGCTACCTTCTCCGCGACATCCGTACTGGAGCCGCACCAAAAATCATCCGCGGTCGCAAGGAGCGAGCGAGCTTCGTATCCGGTCTGCAAATCCCCGTCACGACCGACGACGACTTGAACTGCAAACGAGGTATACACCCTGTCGTCCCGCACGACAGTTCCATCTCCCTTTACGATCAGAACGGCCTTCAACGACGTCCTGAAACGAAACGTCGCCTGCTGCAGGAGCGAGCACTCGCTCCGCAGGGAGCGGTCCAGATCGTGAAAAAACGCGGCGTCGAGCGAGGATCCCCTCGCGATCGGGCCTGAGGGTTCGAGAAGCGACGCCTCCCCTCCCCCATCCGGAGGCGAAGCGTCGATCCCCGAGAGGGAGGCCGCCTCTTCCAGCGCTCCGATCACCGAGGAAATCCGCGTACCGATGTTGTAGGCATAAATCGTGTTCTCCCCGCGGAGCAGGCGAACGCCCGTTCCGTCCCCCGTCGACGACGAAACCGTGTCCATCTTGCCGTCCTCGAAAAGAACCGTGTGACTCGTGCCAGACTGCATATAAAGATCCGCGTAGTCCGCTTTCTTCGCGGAGATCTCGGCGACGTACGCGCCTATCTTCGTCAATATCGAATCCATCTCTATGATATCCCCCGTCGCTCTATGGCTATGCCCTCTTCTTCGAAGGCGCCGAGAAGCTCCTCGATTTGCGCAGCCGCTTCCGAAGGGCACAGTATCGAGACAAGCCCCGCGGGCGCGTCGTCCGTGCGCAGAAAACCGAGGCCCTCGTACGCGTCTATCGTCCAACTGATGTAGAAGATCTCTTCCTTCGGCACCGCGAGGGAGTAACAACGCCCTTCCGGCATCATCGTTTTCCTCCGCCAATTTTACGCTGGGCCGCCAGGTGTTCTTCGTAAGTCTTCGAAAAAACGTGATGCCCGTCTTTGTCCGCCACGAAGAAGAGTTTGTCCGTCTTCTGCGGGTTGAGGACGGCCTTCCAGGAACCGGCCGACGGGATGCCGATATGCCCCGGCGGTAACCCGTTATGGCTGTATGTATTGTACGGGGACTCGATTTTCAAATCCTCGTAGCTCAACGCTGCCCGCTTGATACCCCGCAGTTTCCAGGCGTATACGATCGTGGCGCAGGACTGCAGGGGCATGTCCTTTTTCAGCCTGTTCTCGAACACCCCGGCCATCAGGGGGCGCTCCGAATCGAAAAGCGCTTCCTTCTGAATGATCGACGCAAGCACCCCGTCGTCGCGCAGGTCCGACGCCGTCGTTCCCTCCGGAATTTCAGCGCCGTGCAGCTGCCACCATTTTCCGGAGGCGCTCTTTACCAGGCGATCCGCACAACCGTGCCCCGGCGCAATCTCGTACGTCTCCGGCGCCATAAACACGAGCCTGTCCGAGACATCGCCGGACAGAAGCATACGAAGCGGCTCCGGGAAATTCGCCTCGTTCGCGAGAGCTTTTTGGAGCAGCTCTCCCCCATCTTCTTCCTTCAATTCCGACGCGACATCGCCCGAGAGGGCGCCGGGCAAAATCGTCACTTTCAGCACCAGCGGCTCGGCGTCCTTCAATTCATGCGCCACCCGCCATGCGCTTCCGGGATGAAGCGCGTAGCGCCCCGGTTTGAGTTTGCGGTCGAAATCGAGTCGCGCCATCCACCACAAAAAAGTCTTCGGGCGCTTCACAAGCCCCGCACGGACGAATTCGTCCGCGATCTCCGCCGCACTCTGCCCCGGCTCGATCAACACCTCGACCGTCTCGGACGAAGAAAGGCCGTGCGGCTTCGTCGCCGGCAGAGCGAAGAAAAGCCACACGGCGAGCAGGCAGGTCACTGCGTAAACGGCTTTCAAGCCGACGTTTTTCATTTTTTTCAAACGATATGCCCTCGCATGTTCCGAAAATAAATCTCCAGAAATTATAACACGCCTATACGACGAATAAATCCCTGCTCAGACCCTCAGTCAGGCTGAGAACTCCGGAGTCCGTCACGAGATAATCGTCCTCGATCCGAATACCGCCCCATCCGTGTCTATAAAACCCGGGTTCGATGGTGACGACGTCTCCCTCCGCCAGTTTCTGCCCGGAGGAAGCGTTGATCGCCGGAGGTTCGTGGATGGACAGCCCGATTCCGTGTCCAGTGCCGTGTGAAAAAAACGCCTCCAGCCCCGCGCTCCGCAGCACATGCCTCGCCCCTGCGTCGACCTTCTGGGCGGAGACCCCCGGTTTGATTCGAGAGGCGGCCTCCGTCGCAGCCCACGCGACGATCGAATAGACGTCCTTCACGCTGTCATTCGGGCTGCCGATGGAGATCATCCGCGTGATATCGCACAAGTAACCCGCGTATCGCGCGCCAAAGTCGATCATGACGAGATCCCCCTCCCGCAGCAATCTGGTCGTGGGATACGCATGCGGAGAAACCGTACGCTCCCCCGACGAAACCATGACGCCCGTCGGGCCGATCATGTCTCCTCCGTGCAAGCGCAGCAGGAACTCCAGCTGCGTGGCGATATCCCGCTCGCTCCGCCCGGCGCGGATATCGGGAAGAAGCTCGAGGAACGCAATTGAGGCAATCTCCGAAGCTTCTTTGATGAGTTCGATCTCGGGCGGCGTTTTCTTTCTTCTCATCGCCGACAAGACGCCGGAAAGATCGACCAGCTTGGCGAGCTCGCCGATCCCTTCGTCGATATAGCGATACAGAAAGTGAGAGAGACCCCTGGCCTCGCAGCCGACGACAAAAGGGCTCAGGTCGCGGAGAAAGGCGATGGCAGCCTCCAGAGGGCTCCTGCTCTGCACATCCGAACAACAAATGACGCTGCAACAAGCCTGGGAACGCGCTTCTTCGACGTAGCGGGGATCGACGAAGAGCACCTCCTCGCGCTGGCTGATCAAAAGAACGCCCGCACTGCCCCAAAAACCCGTGAGATAGTAGATGTTCTCCCAATCCCTCCCGTCCTGGCAGACAATCAGCATGACATCCGCGCCGACGCCCGCGAGGTGGGATTGCAGCCGCCTGAGCCGTCCTTCGTATATCTCCCGGTTCATATCGGTTATCTCTCCGATTTTCCTCGTCTGAGTAAACCCCACAACTCCTCCGCGGGTTCCGCAAGGTTTTCGCCCAGCGTTCCTCCATCGCCCTCTCCGCCTGGCTTTTTCATACAACCGACGCGGGTGATCGGAATTCCCGCGCTTGCAAAAGCTCCAGTCACTAGATTGGCGCAGCCCTCCGGCACCACCGCCATCATGCTGCCGGAAGCGACGAGCCGTAGCGGGTCGAAACCGAGCGCCTCTGCGGCGCGTCTGGTGTAGGGATGTACAGGCACCGAATCCCTCGAGACGGCGGCGCCCAGGTTTGCAAGGCGGCAGATCTCGCCCAGCCCGCCGAAAAAACCGCCCTCCGTTGGATCGTGCATGAACGACGCATAATGCCGCAAAATCCGGGACTCCGAAAGGACGGAGGTCTCGTTCATCCATCCGTTCACTTCGGCCAGCTCGCCCTCCGAAAGGATTCCCAACAGAAGATCCGGCCGATCGGCCGCCAGAATCGCCATCCCCTCGATGCCGATGTGCTTCGAGACGAAGACGACATCGCCCTCCCGTATGTCGGACGCTTTGAACAGCCTGTCGGCGGTGCCGACCAGGGCCGCGTTCAGAACGGGGTGCGTGTAGAGATCGTTGAACTCCGTATGGCCGCCGACAACGGCAATGCCGCTCTCCCTGCACTCCTCGTGTATCTCCCGCATAATCCGCGAAATGCCTTCTTCGCCCATGACGGGCGGCAGGATGAGCGTGACCACCATGTACGCGGGCTCCCCGCCCTTGGAGGCGATGTCGTTGACGTTGACGCGAACCAGCAGACGTCCTGCGCCAACCGTGGCTCCGACGATGGGGTCGGACGCGAAGACCATCAACTTGCCCCGCGGCCACTCGATCACGGCCGCGTCCTCGCCGACCGCGGGACCAATCAACACCTCATCCCGCTCCACGCCCATGCTGCCGAAGACGGCGCGGACCAGCGCCTCCGGCGCCAGTTTTCCGGATTGCGCCCGCTCTGCGCCCTGATCACTCATGTCCGTCGTCGCTCTCCTCGACTGCAGCCTCCGGTTCCGACAACGGCGACGCCTTGGCCGCAAAGATCAAATAGCCGGTGTGAGCCGTCATCATATCCTCCGGCCTTATTCTTCTGGGGTCCGTCTTGAGATAGCGGGCAAGCAGCTCGACCACCTGAATGTCGACGAAGTGATGCGCGCCCAGTGCGACGAGCGTCTTCTCCACCTGGTTGAAGGTCGGCACGAGAATGCCGAGGTGACACCCCCCGGCCAGCGCTTCGCGCGCAATTCCGATGAACTCCCATGGGTTCTGCACATCCAGAAAGACAGCATCCGCATCGCGCTCGTCAAAGCCCTCCACGAGATCGCGAACCTTGAACTCGATCCGGTGCCTCACGCCCCAGCGCTCGGTGTTGCTCTCAGCGAGCTTCGAGAACTCCTCTCGGCGATCGTAGCTGACCACGCGCCCCGTGTCGCCCACGAAATGCGCGAAGACCGTGGCCATGCTTCCGGAGCCGGTGCCGCACTCCACGACGGTCGCCCCCGGGCCGAAGTTGAGGTGCTGGATGATGAACGCGCTGTCCTTGGGGAAAATCACCTGCGTCTGCCGCTTGATCCTGCGCGTGAACTCCCCGAGCGAGGGCTTGAGCACGAAAAAGGGCTCACCCTTGTTCGTACGCACAATATCGCCGTATTCGAGCCCCACGATATCGCCGTGCTTGATTTGCCCCAGGTGGCTGCCCTGCGAGGCGCCTGGATTCAGGCGAAGCAGGTAGCAATCGCCCTTCACGGGCGACCAGATGAAGACGAGGTCTCCGGCTGCGAGCATCTTACCGAAACGACCTCACTGCCGCGAGAATGCCGCCCTCGTCCAGCCCCATGTGCGCGAGCACTTCCTTCGAGGGCCCCGACTCGCCGTAGCGCGTCACGCCGAGGTTCTTCATCGGCAGCGCCCTGCCCGCCCGCGCGATATGCATCGCGGCGATGGAACCGAGCCCCGTGTTCACATGATGGTCTTCGCAGGTCACGAGAGGTTTGTCTCCCAGCAGCGCGAGAAGCTCGTCCGGGTCTATTCCGAGAGGTGAAGAAGCGTGCAACACCTGGACGCTCATCCCTTCCGCGCGGAGCGCCTCCGACACCGCGACGGCGGCACCCGCAAGGTGCCCCATCGCGAGGATCGTCGCGTCGTTCCCCTTGCGCAGGACGTCGATCGCGCCGTATCGATAGGAGTACTTTTCGTCGAAGAACGGCGTTCCGTCCTCTTTCAACAGAACCGGCAGCACGCTACGCCCCATGGCGAGGCAGACGTTCCCCGGCTCGCCGAGCATCCAGCGCGTCGCCCGGTCCGTCTGGTTCGGATCGGCGGGCACGACGACGCACCAGCCGAATGTGTTCCGCAGCAGGCCGACGTAGTCGATGCACTGGTGCGTCTTGCCGTCCTCGCCGACGTCGAGGCCCACGTGCGTCAGCACCGTCTTGCTGGAGGCGCCGTTGATGTCGTTCAGGCGCTGCTGGTTGTACGCTTCGTCGACGCCGAAGACGCCGAAATCCGCCCATACGGCGACGACGCCCGCAGCAGACGCGGCGCCGGCGATCACGGCCGTGGCATGCTCCTGAATGCCCGTCTGGATGAAGCAATCCGGGCACTGTTTGGCGAACGCGTCGAGCTTGACGGACCCTGCCAGGTCGCAGTCGAACGCCAGGATCGGCGTGCGCCCCGGCACGCCGTAGTTGCGCGACGCGACGTCCGCGAGCGCGGCGCCGAAGGCGCCCCTGTTGTCCTTTTTGTCCTGCGCCGTATAGACCTTCGGTTCGCCCAAATCGAGCGAGACGGGGCAGGCGCAGACTTCCCGGCCTTTCGGCAACGGCCCCTTCGAAAGTGCCTCCAGGCGCTCGAACTCCGCAGGATTGCCGCCGAGCTCCCCGATCGCCGTGGTCAGCAGATCGCCCCTCGCAGCCTTGCCGTGATAGTCGGGGATATCCTCCATGAAGGAGACTCCCCGGCCCATAACGGTGTGGCAGATGACGACAGTCGGCAGCTCGCACTCGATCGCCTTCCTGAGCGTCGCGTAAAGCGTCTTGTAGTTGTGACCGCAGCACTCGAGCACGCGCCAACCGTCGGCCTTCCAGAGCGCCGAAATATCCGCCGGCATGACCTCGTAGGTACGGCCGGAGATCTGAATCTGGTTCAGGTCGATCAGCACGGTGAGCGAACCGAGGTTCTCCTTGGCGGCGACCCTTCGCGCCTCAGCGTTTTGTCCCTTCGGCTGCTCGCCGTCGCCCATCACGACGAAGACGCGCGAGTCCAGATCGCGCGCGCGATTAGCAAGCGCAAATCCGATGCCGGCGGAGAGACCCTGCCCCAGGTTGCCGGTCCCCCAGTCGACACCGGGCACTTCGCGTTCGACGTGTCCCTGGAAGGGGCTGCCCGCCCGGCGGAAGTTCGCCACGACCTCGTCGCGGTCGACGAAGCCCCAGGCCGCAAGCGCGGCATAGACGCCGGGCGACGTATGTCCATGGCTGACGACGACACGATCGCGTGCGTCGTCGCAGCAGTTTCGCGGGGTCATGTCCATCGTGGCGAGCAAGATATTATATATGTCCATGCTCGACATGGAGCCCGCCGGGTGTCCGCTGTTGGCGATCCCCGTCATGATCACCGCGTCCAGTTTGCAACCCCGTGAGATTTCCTCCAGTGCCTTCACCTGTTCGTCCGTCACGGTCTCCGCGGAGAAGTCCCTGAGATCCCCCAGCAGCTCCAGTGTATTTCTTTCATTCATTCCGCCTGGCTCCTCCCAAAAATAAAAATTGCTCACACAATGCACGCATATTCTAACACTTGGGGACAACTTCGCCATGCGCCGTAGGCAATCTGCGACACGTAAAACATACAAAAAAGGCGGGCCGTCAGGCAGCCCGCCTTTGCGGAAACGAAATACCCTATGCTCTACTGCTCCTTCTGGTACGTGAAAAAGAGCGTCTGCCCTTCGCGCTGCACGAGCAGAACAAGAGTCTTTGGATCCTTTGCTATATATTTTTCCCAGTCTGAGACACTTTCCACCTTCTTACGATCGACCTCCAGAACCTGGTCGCCAACTTGCAGGCCGAGTTCCTGCGCAATCGAGTTGTTCGCAACGGCCACCAGGACGAGTCCCTTCGTGGAGGGCAGTTCGTATTGATCCTTCAAACTCGGCGTAATCTCGCTCACCGTCGCACCGATCCTCGTCGACTGGCGGCCCGAACTTTTCTGGTCCGGTGCTACCTGCCCCGACCTCTGCGTACCGACTTCCTTGCCGGGGATATCGCCCAGCGTCACATCTACCTTCTGTTTCTTGCCGTCGCGGTAGATCTCGATCGAGGTCTTTTCTCCCGCCAGCTTGTTGCGGATGAAAAGCACCGCGTCCTGGCTCGATTTCACCTTCTTGCCGTCGATGGAGACGATTACATCGCCTCGCTGCAATCCTGCTTTCTCTGCGGGAGCACCGCGCGTAATGTCGGCGATGACCGCACCTTCACTCGTCGGGAGCTTATATGTCTGCGCAAATCCTGGGGTCACGGTCTGGAGCGTCACGCCCAGCCAGGCGCGTTTGACCTCTCCGTGCTTGATCAGGTCGCTCATGATCTGCTTGGCCATATTCACCGGGACCGCGAAACCGATGCCCTGCGCGTAGGGCACGATCGCCGAGTTGATCCCCACGACTTCGCCGTTCAGGTTGATCAGAGGACCGCCGCTGTTGCCGGGATTGATGGCCGCATCCGTCTGCATGAAGCCCTGGAAGTTCACGTCGGCCGCCTGAAGCGTGCGGTTTTTGCCGGAGATGACGCCTGCCGTGACCGTATTCTCGAAGCCAAGCGGGTTGCCGATCGCGACCACCCATTCACCCACTTCGGCGGCGTCGGAATCACCCATCTTGAGCACCGGCAGCTTGCTCGCCTTGATCTGGATGACGGCAAGGTCGAAGGTCGGGTCTCTGCCGATCAGCTTCGCCGGAAAATGCCTTCCGTCGAGCATCGTGACGGTGATCTTATCCGCGCCATCGACGACGTGATTGTTGGTGAGGATGTAACCCTTGTCGTCGACGATGAAACCGGACCCCTTGCCTCTCATTGGAACCATGCGATTGTATTCCTTGAATTGGTCGCCGAAGAACTCCTTGAAGAATGGATCGTTCGCAAAGGGCATCGGAGATTGGCGCACCATCGTCTCGACATCAATATTGACGACTGCGGGCGAGCATATCTTCGCTATTCTCGCGACGGGGTTGTTTGTATAGACGTTGCCTGCGGGAGCCTGCGCCCCCAGCCCCCCCCCCGTCGCGGCGTTTCCGTTCTTCGTTATGAGCGGAGCCCCCCCTTCTTTGAGTGCGAGGGAGAGGCACACCAGCAGAACGAAGACAATTCCAATTAAAACTTTATTACTCTTTGACATAGGCAAAGCACCTCCAAAATAATTGTTCGTTTCTGGAACGACGTTAGTTTATTACGTGTATACCAGACCTTCATCGGAATTTTCACTTATGTATGCCTTGTATATTTATTCAATCAAAAATCCGAAAAACACGTGATGGAAACCGAGTAGGAGGCCTTCCATTAAGTGAGAGGCCGCCCTCTCACACCACCGTACGGGCGGACGGCGTTGCGCGTATCCCCGTTTCCCCGAAAATAGCCGATTCCAATGCTCCAGGTGCGTTAATCAGCGACTCGTTCATGATCGAAAAAGCCAAAAAACGGATTCTTTTCAAGCAATCAACGCCATTCTCATTCGGTCGCCTTACTCAGAACATGTTTTTTAGGAAGCGTATAGTTTGTCATTATCAAGTGATGAGGAATCCCTTGAAAGACACCAAGGAGGTGTATTGCAATGGCAGAAGTAGCAAGAGCGATAGTAAAGAGCAACGGCGTAGATTTGGACAAATTGCTCCATTTGCTGATCACTAATGCGGCGGCCGAAATGTCAACGTACTACCACTACACGATTTTGAGAGTAAACCTGATCGGCCTCGAAGGAGAAGGCTTGAAAGAGATTGCGGAAACGGCGCGTTTGGAAGACCGCAACCATTTTGAAGCGCTGGTTCCGCGAATCTATGAGTTGGGCGGTAAGCTCCCGGATGATCTCAGCGAGTTTTATAAGATTGCGGCATGTCCACCGGCACATCTTCCTCCCAAGCCGGATACTCACTCGATCATTAAGGTGTTGCTGGCCGCAGAGCGTTGCGCGGTTGGTGGTTATAATGAAATTTGTAATATGACGTTTGGTAAGGATCACAGGACATACGATCTTTCGCTTGCGATTCTCCATGAGGAACTGGAGCATGAATCGTGGTTCTCCGAGTTCCTCGGCGAAGGTCCTTCCGGACACTATCTGCGCAGAGGAGCCACTTCTCCTTTTGCGGAAAAGTTTATGCGTTAGGCAGTCGAAATTCAGGAAACCGACAAGCGCCGAAATCCTGCACGCCTGGGTTTCGGCGCTCATATCGACTGTATCTCCCGTAAACCAGTCGCTCTCAGTGGCGTGTTGTCGTGAAGCATGACGCGTCATCTGCTTTCTTACGGTTTCCTCGACAGCGATCCCGCCACGCTTCGACCTCTACCTTCGCGTAAACCTTCTTCGTCCAGACAACGAGACGGGCGGTACGGAAGGGAACGTCGGGTGCAGAAAGAACGCCCTCCCAAAGTCCGAAAGATCGCCCCGTCGAAAACGTGCTCGTCACACCCTAGCTGGACAGAATGCCATGGGCAAGTTCGCCCTCAAAGGGTGGGGAATTACTCCAGGTGCAATCCTTGTCAATAACTCAAGACGGGTCGCGAGCGTTCACTGAGGAGGGCGTTTTCTTCGCAATGTGGGAAGGGCGTGGGAAGGAATAAAAAAAAGATTCAGACGAAATCGCCTGAACCCTTGATATTAGCTGGCAGTCCCAAGGGGATTCGAACCCCTGTTACCGGGCTGAGAACCCGGCGTCCTAGGCCTCTGGACGATGGGACCACAAGTGTATTGCCTTGAAAAATTGGCTGGGGAACAGGGATTCGAACCCCGATTACCTGATCCAGAGTCAGGCGTGCTGCCGTTGCACCATTCCCCAAAGCCCAACGGAAGACAATTTTACAGTTTTTTCAGGAGTTGTCAAGTACGAGTGGCGCCGAAAACACCTGCCAATCCGCAGGCGTAGTATACATAGCGATAGTGTCCTTCGTCAAGAGAGCGTAATTGGACCAGGAAAATGTCACTTATGGTGTTCTAGTTTATAAGTTACACCAAAAAGTGAATATTTGATGGCATACAGACTTGCGTTTTTTTAATGCCTTGCGTATGATTGTGAAGGAGCGCAATGCGTCATTTCCACAAAAGGAGGGTCACGTTATGTCCGATCTGCCACCCTGGGAACAGGAAGAACTAGAAAGATGGGGAGGGCCGAACGCCGGCAAACAGGCAGAGCCTGAAGAGATAACCTTGCCCATCACAACGCGCTATTCGTTGATGGACTCCGATGCGGAAACCCTCGGCCTCGTAAGCGCGTATGAATATTACGTCAACGACAATTTGAAAGAGGATATGTCTCAGTTGGCGGAAATGATCCAGAGACGACTTCTCAAATCGATCATGAAACAGGCCCACGAGCTAGGCGGGGATGCCATCGTCGGTCTCTCGGTACAGAAAAACGCGGCTCCGGCCTCCTACACGACCGCGACCGCGAACGGCTATCTCGTCCAGTGCTGGCATTGTTTGAACGTGAGCGTCTACGGCACGGCGATCAAGAGGAAGAAGAAGATTGGCGCACCGCCGCCTCGCCCCACAGCCTAATTCACTCAAACGAACATCTCGTCGGAGAAGGATAAGCCGTCAAATCGGGGAGAGATTCGCCTCCCCGTTTTTTGCACAAGAGCGCTTTGCCCTGGCGCAGTATTGCCAATTGACTTTCTCCACGTATCGGGGTATCCTACGCCATCGTACTACAAATAAAGAAACCAAGGGGTGATCGCATGAACGGCGAAATTGCTTTACGACAGATATCTGGACAGTGCTGCCAAACAGACAAAAGATCACCGCGACCTCGACCTTCCAACTAGAAACTCCCTTTATCAAAAAGGAGCGACACGATTTGTGTGTGCATAGCTCCGCCAATATCCGAATAGAATCGACAATTTCCAGCTAAAACGCAGGCGCCCGCGCAACGCGACGGGGTTCACGGTCGTTGACGTACGGCTTCGGCATTCGTTCGAAGGTGCCGTGGTCGCCATCTGCGTTTTGCACGAATCATAAAACTTCCTGGAGAAAAGGTTGGTGTCGTTGTGAATCATTATAATTTTGGCAACAATGCGAATAAAACGATCGGGATCATCGGCTTCGGGCACCTGGGGCACTCTCTCGCCCTCCCACTCGTGAAAGAGGGATTCCCGAAGAAACACCTGCTGATCTCTCACGGGAGCAGCGAGGCAACATACAGAAAGGCACGAGAGGCAGGCCTTGCCGAGTGTCTGGCGGATGCAAAAAATCTGGCCGAACGCGCGGACGTCGTCATCGTGGCCGTGAGGCCGCAGGACGTCTTATCGCTGTCGGGGCTGGCGTTCAAGAAGAATGCACTCGTCATCTCCTGCATGGCGGGCCTTCCGCTCGATTTGTTGCGAAAAATCTTCGAAATAGACGTACACAGGATGATGTGCAGCGGGCCCGATACGATCCTCGAGGGGCGAGGAATCGCCACTCTCTTCCCTGCAGACGAACGGGTATCGGAGGTGCTGGGACTCATCGGTATGAGAATCTTCGAGACGAAATCCGAAGCGGAGCTCGACTCTTTCACCGCGGGCATCTGCCTGCCGGCGATCCTGCTCAATATACGCGTGGCAAAAAAAGAGGTAAACGAGGCGATGGACGAGATGAAAAAGACATACCCGGTCTATGGCCATCTGCACGAATGGATCGGGGAGGTCGCCCCGCAGGGCGAGAAGGTCGAGAAGCACGCCTATCTCGAGGGCGTCTCCACGAAAGGCGGCATCAGCGAAGCCATGACCGGAAGCCTGAGAAGCGGCAGCTCGCTCCTGGCAGCCCTCTTGCGCGGGCTGGAGAGAGGGCGGGAGATAACCGCCGGGATCGCAGGGGAGGTCTCGGAAACGCTCGAAGCGATGAAACTGGCGGGATAAGGAGGGGCGCAGGTACGGTTGGAATGCGAAGAGGCCTGCCGGGGACCCTCGGGGCTCCGGCAGATCAGGCAATCGCGATCTCCCGCGGTTTTCTCCTCTTGAAAAAGGCGAAGTGTTCGAAACCGGCCTCTCTCAAGCTCTCCATCGCCGTAAAGATCCCCGCCCCGACGCTGCGCGCGTCGTGCGTGTCCGAGCCCAGGGTGACGATCTGTCCCCCCGCCTCTTTGAACATCCTGACCACTTCCAGCGACGGCAGGATGTCATCGAGCCCCCGCCGCAGGCCGGAGGTGTTGATCTCGATCCCTTTTCCGTTTCGCGCAAGGATCTTCAGAATCTTCGACAGCTTCTCGTAGTGGGCGGCCAGATCCACTTTTTTGCGCGCCTCGGCGCTCATGTAGCGCACCTGATAATTTATGTGCCCCACGACGTCGAAAGCCTCGCAGTCGGCAAGTTCGGCAAGTTCCTCGTAATAGCGGCGCATCATCACGTCCAACTCCCCCCCGCCGAGGCGGTCGAAGTCCATGTAGTAAAAATCTTCTTCATCCCGCAGGTGATGGAGGGAGCCGATCACAAAATCCAACTCCGGGTCGCTCGTCAACTCCCGTGCAAGCGCCGAATCATGATGAGGCTCGCCCAGTTCGAGCCCGGCGGATATCGCGAGTGCGTCGCCGAATTTCTCCCGTGCGCGCCGAACGTCCGCCAGTAAATTTTGCCTTATTTTCAAACAGACCGCCTTACCGGCGTACGTGTCGCAGTGGTCGGCAAACGCAACCCCTTTGATTCCCCGCTTCAGGGCGGTTTCACAGATAAGCGTTACCTCGTCCTTTCCGTCGTGCGAGTTGCGCGAGTGGACGTGGCTGTCGTACCAGTTTTCGAACATGACATAGGCCCCTTCGCATAAAACAGGGGCGCACGGTGCGTGCGCCCGCTCGTCGAATCGTTTTTGCAGCCGTACTTACTTCTTCTCCATCAGCTCCAGCACAACGCCGTCCTTTTCTACGAAGCACATGTAGATATCTCCCGCGTCCGTCTTTGGCAGAAGAACCTCGTCCACTTGGCCGAGGACTTCGTCGATGGAGTCGACGTAGCCCGCGACGTGCAGGTTGTTCCGAATCTTCTCGTGAAAGGGATTGCCGGGTTCGAACTTCACGAACTCGTACCCGAAGGGGTGGTCGTCGGGCGACGTGATGAAGATCTTCATGCCCTCGGCCCAGGCAGCGCCTGGTTTATCCTCCCTCGTCGGGACGCCTATGTGAGCGGGGTTAAACAGCGGCATCGCTCTTTCTCCTTTCCTCCTCGTACAGGTCAGCCGCATCCTTCGCCGACGCGCCCTCGTGCACCACGGCCCGCAGGGCTTTCATCATCGCGATCGAGCTCTCGGCCTGAAAGACGTTGCGCCCCATGTCCACGCCCGCCGCGCCGCGGTCGATGGCGTCGCGCGCCATCTGCAACGCAGTGGCCTCTGGCAGCTTTTTGCCGCCGGCGATCACGATCGGCACCGGACAGGCGGCGGTCACCTTCTCAAACTCCTCGCAGTAGTACGTCTTCACCAGCTGCGCCCCGAACTCCGCAATCATGCGCGTCGCCAGCAGAAAATATTTCGTCGTCCGCTCCATCTGCTTGCCGACCGCCACCACGCCGAGCGTGGGGATGCCGTAGCGGTTGCCGGCGTCGACCACCGTGCAGAGGTTGTTGATCGTCCGGCACTCGTTCTCCGTACCGATGAAGAGCTGCACGGCCATGCAGGCCGCGTTCATACGGATCGCGTCGTCGATGTCGACGCCCACGAGCTCCGCGCTCATGTCCTCCCGCAGCACGGAGCTGCCCGCCGTACAGCGCAACGCGACCGCGGCGCTCACGGAGGCCGGGATCGTGGCGCGCAACGCACCCCTCGTCGCCATCAGCACGTCGGCGTACGGCTCCAGAGGCGGAACCACCAAGTCCATGCGCTCCAGCCCGGAGGTCGGTCCCATGATGTAACCGTGATCGAACGCCAGCATGACGGTCTTGCCGGAGTGCGGTTGAAAAATCCGGCGCAACCGGTTCTTCATGCCCCAGTCGCAGTTGCCCGCTCCCTTCACGTAGAAACCGGCGTTCTCCTGCGGCACCTCGGGATGAAACTGTTTGCTCTCGATGTTCCCCGTCGCGTCTGCCATTTTACTTCGAGAAGTACGCACTCTTGCAGGGTGCCTTCCACAGGCGCAGCAGCTCGTCGTCCACGCGGACGATACAGAGCTGGAAGCCCGCCGCCTCCTGCACCGTGAGGAGCTCGCCCGCATATCCCGCCGCGACCGTGATGCCAAGCTCCCCCAGTCTCTTGCAACACCTGCGGTAGACGATGAGCTGCTCCATCAGGGTCGAACCGCCCGATCCGTTGACGAGGACGAGAAGCTTTTCGCCCTTTTTGACGGAGAGGTCGTCGAGCAACAGCTTCAGCATGTGATCGGCCGTCTCGTCGGCGGGCTTCATCTTCATACGCCCGCCACCGCCCTCGCCGTGCTGGCCCGCGCCGATCTCCATATCATCGTCGCCGAAGGACATGATCTCCTCTCCGGTGGAGGGATGAGTCGCACCCTTGCACGCGACTGCAACCGTCGCCATGTTGTCCGCGAAGCGTTGGGCGATAGATTGCACCTCGTCCAAGCTCTTGCCCTCGCGCGCGGCTGCCGCCGCAACGTGATAGAGCAGGACGCAGCCGACCAGACCGCGGCGGTTCTCCCCGTCGCAGCGCGGGGCGTTCGCGATGTCCTCCTGCGTCGTCACCCTCTTGACGTTCAGGCCCTCCTTCGCCGCCTGCTTTATCGCCATGCCGCCTGCGAACATGTCGCCCGCATGGTTCAGCACGACTAGCAGGACGCCCTTGCCCCGATCCGCGAGGCGGATCGCCTCGACAACGTCGCCGGGCCCGGGC
The DNA here is from genome assembly GCA_031549185.1 of Synergistaceae bacterium. Classification (GTDB taxonomy): domain Bacteria; phylum Synergistota; class Synergistia; order Synergistales; family Synergistaceae; genus JAVBQG01. The sequence continues at coordinate 34,247 of JAVBQG010000004.1, forward strand.
GCCGCGAAGACGTCGCCCGGCACGGAGATGTCGACCATCCCCTCGCCGACGAGGCCTGAGAGTGCGGGCTCGTGCCCCGTCCCACCCATGGTTACGATGGTCACGCGGTCCGCTTCCCTCAGTTTTTTATTGATAATCAGCTTTCCGCTCGAACCGCCCGCCTCCACCAGATCGGGAAACGCGAGGACGAGCCCCTCCAACATCTCTTTCGTCAAATCCTCCGGCTTGTTGATAAACTTCTTCATCGCCATTGCGTCGACTCCTCTTTTATAATCCGAACTGCGCTTCGACCGCGTCCGCTAGGCCCCTCAGGAAGAGCGAGAACGAGACTGCCCCCGCGTCCCGGCAACCCAGCGAACGCTCCTTCAAATTCTTCGCCCGACCGAATCGAGCGACCATATCTTCCGTTTTCCCGGCACCTTCAATCGCCGCGTCTGCCGCCGCGCGCAATACATCCGCGGCACTGCCGCCGGATTTCGCTTTGGTTTCCGCCGCCTCGACCGACGGGATGACGGCATCCATCATCGTCTTGTCGCCAATGCGGGCGGCGCTGACGGAACAGAGCTCCCTGCAACCGGAAGCGAGCATCTCTGCCAGCTCTTTGCCTCCGAGGTCGGATGCCCCGGCAACGCTCGCGGCAAGCCCTTCAAAGTACGTTCCCCACAGGGGACCGGCGGAGCTGCTGCCGCAATTGGTCATGGAACCTGCAATCCACTCGAGCAGAGCGGCAAGATCGTCGTTCCCCGCTACGCACCCGTCCAATATGATGCGCGATAGTTTGGTGATGCTGACACCGTGGTCCCCATCGCCGATCTTCGAATCGAGCGACGTGAGAAGCCCCTCCTGATCGATGAGGCCCAGCGCGCTCGCACATAAAATCTTCTTGAATTCGTCTGTGTTCATACCCGGCACAATGCCTCCATAAGATAACGCTGATTAATAGCAAGTTGCCATCAAATGGGAGTTTTATGGTGCGGCGAACGGCCATACACACCAGCCTTAACGCGTTACCCCTTCAGGCCTTTGATTTCAAATTGATATATAACGCTCAAACGACAGTTTCCCCATGAAAGGATGAGGAGGCGCGAGAGTCGATAATCCTTACCCCTCGGGTCCCCGAGGACCAATCTGCCTTTTCTTAAAACGAGGAGAAGCTCATCTCCGGATCGAAACGGGCGTCTCCCGGCATCAAAAGGTTTTTTCTAAGCTGGATCTTCGGCATACCGACGACCACGACGCCTGACTCCTTGTCGAGGGTGTAGCGCTCCGCATCCATGTCGGCATTGTAGCCGATGACCGTGTTCGGTGGAATCACGTTGTGCGAATCGACGATGACCCTGCGCAACTTGCAGTTCTCCCCGATGATCACCCCCTGACCGATGATGCTCTCCTCCACGACCGCACCTGCCTCGATGACGCAGTGTCTCGACAGAACACACCTGTGCACGACGGCCCCGAGGACCTGGCTCGCCTCCGCCCGTAGACAACCCTCAACCGAACAACTCATCCCCTTCGCCGGATATGTAAAACCGGGCGGATCGGAGAACGAGACCGTGCGCACCGGCCACTGGGCGTTGTAGAGAGTAAGCGTCGACGGGTGCTGCAGAAGATCCATATGCGCCTCCCAGTAGGTTTTGATAGTTCCGACGTCCTTCCAGTAAGGGCGATCTCCTCCCGGAATCACGTTCGTCGAGAAGTCGTACGCCATCATCTTGCAGCTCGGGAAGATGCTCGGAAGAATATCCTTCCCGAAGTCGTGGCTGCTGTTCTGGTTGAGGTTGTCCGCCAGAATAGCCTCCTCCAGCGCCTCCCGCGAAAAAATGTAGTTGCCCATGGAGACGTAGCTATAGCCGGGGTCCGTCGGAATTTGTGGAGGATTCGCCGGCTTCTCGACGAAGCCGTTGATGACGCCCCTGCTGTCCGTGGAGATGCAGCCGAACTGGTGTGCCTCGCTGGATGGGATCTTGTTTGCCGCGACCGTGATATCCGCGTCGTTGTCGATGTGATATTCGAGCATCTGCGCAATGTCCATCTTGTAGATGTGATCGGCCGCGAAGATACAGACGTAATCGGCGTTGAACATGGTGACAAGATGCAGGTTCTGATAGATCGCGTCGGCGGTCCCCTCGTACCATCGCTCGTCAGTCCACATCTGCGCCGGCGCGACGTTCACGAAGTAATTGCGGCCGCGCAAAGCGGCACCGAACTGCCAGCCCTGCGTGATGTGCTCCTGCAGAGATTGGCTCTTGAACTGGGTGAGACAGTAGATCGAATAGATGCCGCTGTTGACGAAATTGGAGAGTGCAAAATCCACGATGCGGTATTTCGCTGCAAAAGGTACGGCTGGCTTGGCTCTGTATCTTGTAAGAGGCATCAGGCGCTCGCCTTTGCCTCCCGCCAGTACCATCGCCAAAACACGTCCATATCTGCCAGGCACCATGAGAACATCACCCTTTCTACATTAGAGGATCCCCGTTGCGCAGGTTGTTGTACAGATCGATGTATGTTCTGGCGGACGCCGTCCACGAAAAATCCGCCCTCATCGCGTTCTGCACGGCCTGGTCCCAGCGCGGTTTGTCTTCGAAGACGTCGAACGCGCGGTACATGGCCTGACAAAGCTCGTCCGCATTGTAATCGCTGAACAGAAAACCGGTTCCGTCCGGCGACGAATCGAAGTCGATCACGCTGTCTGCGAGACCGCCCGTGCCGCGGACGATGGGAATCGTGCCGTATGCCATGGCGATCATCTGAGAGAGGCCACACGGCTCGAAGAGCGACGGCATGACCAGCATATCGCTGCCGGCATAGGCCAAATGAGCCAGGTCCTCGTCGAAATCGGTGCAACACCAGAAATACTCGGGGTACGAGCGCTGGAACTCGCGCACCATATCCACGTACTGCTGCATGCCGGAACCGAGAAGCACCACGCGACAGTTGTCGATCAGCGTCCAGTCGAGCGCCGCAAGTAGAATGTCCACGCCCTTCTGTTGAACGAGGCGCCCGACGAACGTCATAATCGGTTTACCGTCGTCCGGCATCTTCGTGACTTCCAGGAGTTTTCTCCGGCATTCGGCCTTGCCGGCGAGGTCGGCGGCGGCATAGTTCGCCGGAAGGACGCGGTCCGTCGCCGGATTCCAGACGTCGTAATCGATCCCGTTCAGGATTCCCGACAGTTTATGCCGCATCTCGTTGAAGACGCCGTGCAGGCCGAATCCCCCGTCCTGCGTCTGGATGTCCCACGAATAATGCGGGCTTACCGTCGTGATGGCATCCGCTGCCAGTACGCCTCCCTTGAGGAGGTTCGCTTGCCCGTAGAACTCCATCCCTTTGATGGAAAAGGCGTCCTTCTCCAACCCCCAGGTCGGCAAAAGTTTCGGGTCGACGATGCCCTGATGCGCCAGGTTATGAATGGTCATCACGACGTCGTACTGTTCGCCCATCTTTCGATAGTAATGGTGCCACTTGAGCGCAGCTGGAAGGATCGCCGTGGGCCAGTCGTGCACGTGCAAAATCTGCGGTTTCCACCCGGCTACTTCCGGTAGCTCCAACGCGGCCAGCGATAAAAACACGAAAGGGAGAACGGTCTCCGGCGAGAGAGAGTCGGGGTAGATCTCCGGGTTTGTGAACAGCTCCGCCTGCTCGAGCAGGTAAATACTGACACCGAAGGCTTCGACCTGCAGAACGTCCGCCGAGTAGACGCGCCAATCCAGCGCGACGTTGAGCGTCTTAGACAGCTTTCTGCAGGAGAATCCCTCTTTCTCCGCCCGCTCCAGGACGCCCGGATAACATGGGAGGAGAACCCTTGCGTCCACCCCGCTCCGGCGGAGAGTCTTGGGCAGAGAGCCCAGGACATCCCCCAGCCCTCCCTGTTTTGCGAAGGGCGCCATCTCCGGCGTGATATGCAGTACGCAGAGCGAGCGCTCTTCTATCGCGGTGGCAAGTCCATCGGCAAGCATCTCGCGCCTAGTGCCCGCGGAAGACGGTTCCGTACGCTTTTTCGCCGTACTCTTTCACGACGCGATGCGTATTGAAGTAGCTCGCGTTGAGCGCAATCGTCTGTTTCATCATCCAGATCCACTTCTGTCTGTCGTTGTAGTAGGTCGGGATAACCTTCTCCTCCAGCTTCGCGTAGAGGTCGAGCGCATCCTGCATCTCGTCGTACTCCACAAGTTCGGCCTCCTCCGGGTCTGGACCGATGGACCAGCCGGTGACGTCCTCGATCCATCCCTCGATCCACCAGCCGTCGAGCACTGAGAAGTTCATGACGCCGTTGTGCACACACTTCATCCCGCTCGTGCCGGACGCCTCGCGAGGTCGAATCGGCGTGTTGAGCCACACGTCGACGCCGGCGGTGAGGACTTTGGCCAGTTCCATGTTGTAGTTCTCCAGGAAGACCACCGGCAGTGCCGTGCCGATCTCTTTGGAGAGCTCGAATATGTGCTTGATGATACCCTTGGCGGGCTCGTCGTGCGGGTGCGCTTTGCCCGCGAAGATCAGCTGAACCTGTCCGGCTCCGACGTCGAGCAGGCGCTTGACGTCGGAGAAGAGCAGATCCGCGCGCTTGTACGTCGCCGCCCGCCGCGCGAAGCCGATGGTCAGGATATCGGGATCGAACTCCACGCCTGTATCCTCCAGGACCTTCGCCAGCAACCGCATCTTGGCCGCCTGGTGCGCCTTCCAGATCTCCTCCTCGGGGAGCTGCAGCGCCTGAATCAGACGGCTCGGATCGTTCCGCCAGGCGGGTATGTACTTGTCATAAAGCCTCGCGAAACCGGGACACGTCCAGGTCGTCGAGTGCACACCGTTGGTGACGTAGTCGACGTTCTCGGTGCAGAACATCTTGCGGCTCACCTGCGCGTGTTTTTTGGAGACGGCGTTGACGTAGCGGCTGTATTTGAGGCCCAGATCCGTCATGGAGACGCCGCTGCCACCGAGCATCCGCCGGAGGCGGTCGGTATCCCGCCCCTCTACGACCTTCCCGATCAGCTCGTAGGGGAAGTAGTCGTGCCCCGCCGCGACCGGCGTGTGGGTGGTGAAGATAACCTCCCCGCGCACCTTGTCGAAATCCTCATAACCGAGTTCACGGGTCAGTTCGAGCGTGATGAAGCCCGCATGCCCTTCGTTCAGATGGAACGTCTTGATGTTGTTGTACCCGAGGTCGCGCAGCAAGCGCAGGCCGCCTACGCCCAAGATCATCTCCTGGCAGAGGCGATACCTATCGTCCCCTCCGTACAGCTGCCAGGTGAGGTTCCGATCGCCCGGCGAATTGACATCGAGGTCCGTGTCGAGGAAGTAGATTGGCAACGGGTAACCAGACTGCCCCATGTAGACGTAGCCCCACGCCTTGACCTGCACCACCCGCCCCTCGAGCATCACGGACACGCGATTGTTCAGCGGCGTGAGGAGCTTTTCTGGCTCCCATTCGACCGGCCGTTCGATCTGATCTCCGTCGGGTGAAATCTCCTGCCTGAAGTAGCCTTTGCGATAGAGGAGCGTCACGCCTACCATGGGGACGCCGAGATCCGCAGCGCTCTTCAGGATGTCGCCCGCCAGAATCCCCAGTCCACCGGAGTAGGTCGGCAGTTCCGGGACAATGCCGATCTCCATCGAAAAATACGCGATCGTTCGAAAGATCGGGTTTCGTTCGAACGTACTCAACAAAGATGTACTGATGTTTTCACCGTATGTCAGAACCGACATTTCAACGCCTCCCTGTTCTTTTAAGCCTGAAAAGGTAATGATCGCCCGGGGCGCGAAAGGTAAAAAATTGTGGATGATAGAGATCGAAAACCCCGGTCGCTGTTGTCTCGAGATGAAAAATGTTCCAGCGATGCGCTCGGCGCTCTCCTGTGTTTATGACGAATTCTATCACAAGCGCGTCGCTTTTCCCGGCGTGGCAAAGCCAAAGTCGTTCGCAAGCGCCAAAATCGCATTGCCCGGGGCATCACTGTTTTCCGAGAGAACCCGCCACATCTGATTCTGCAGCCGCCAGCGATCGATCTCGATCCGCAGGGCGGCGGCTCTTCGCCAGGCAGTCAATATATCCGCGTAGGCTTTTTCGTCGTTTTTACCCAGCGCCTCCTGTAGATTATCATGGAACTCGATTTCCATCCTGGGGGCAAGTACGGAGAGTTCGGGATAGACGCCTATGCCGTGCGCTTCCTCCAGGAGGATTTCGAGGCTCGATCCGGGTTTCAACAGTTCGAGCGCCTCGGCGACCTCCTTCTGCAACCCCTCCATCCTGTATTTGTAGACGAGGTTTGCCGCCGCAAGGAGCAACGGCGAAGCCTCCACCTTCATCATATTCAACTGGACGAGGAGACGCTGATTTGCCTCCAGAAGGTCGTCGGCGCGCTCCAGGTAGCCGAGCTCGGCCTCGCGGGTGCGCTCGGATGCGACCGTCTCCCTGTCGTTCGCCGCCAGGTTGCGGAACGTCCAGGAACCGAGCTCGAAATTTTCCTCCAGATAGCGGGAAAACGAGAGGATGTCCCCCTCGTAAAACCGCGCCCGAATCATCTTCGGGTCCAGATCTTTCCTCTCGCTCAGGCGACAGACGTCGTCGAGGCCGCCCGCCGTGACGACGGCAGCGCTTCCGCTCCAGTTTTCGAGCGTGCGCGTGTCGAACGCCGTCATCTCCCGCACGCTCAGGTCGATGTCCCCCGAGGGGTAATTGCGCGTCTCCCCTTGAATGCGATAGACATGATAGCAGCTCTTCTCGCCGAGGAGGGCGGCGGAGGCAGCCACGTCGCGCATGCTTCGCCTCGACGGCAGGACATGCCGTTTCATCACATCCAGAGCCGAACCCTGCTCCTTCGTGTTGCCGAGAGCCAGCGCAAGATCTCTCATGAAATCCTTCTCGAGATCGACGCCGGAGACCTCTCGCGTGTACTCCACGGCGCGCAGGGCGTACGCCAGAATCTGGCGCGTCTCGATGCCCGCGATGTCGTTGAAAAACCAGCCGCAGGAGGTATACATGAACATCCGCATCCGCTGCGCCTCGATCAGCGACAGCGCGTTTACGAGATCGGGGCCGGACAGATCGCCGCAGCGTTTTTTCAGAAAATCTCTCTTTCTCTCCGCGACTTCATCGAAACGCGCGTCCTTCGAAAAATTCATCAGGTAGAGGTCGATCGCGTCGTCGCGCAACACCCACGGGGAATCGCAGAAACGGCTCATCTCTTTTTCGTAGGTCTCGTCGATCCGGTCGCGAATCCTGTCGAGCGCAGCGCGCAGCGGCGCGCGCCACTTCTGATTCCAGCCGGGCTCCCCGCCCGTATGGCAGCCGCAGTCGCTGCGCCAGCGCTCCACTCCGTGCGCACAGGACCACGACGTATCCTCGGCGATCCGGCACTCCCAAGTCGGGGGGTACATTTTCAGGAACGACGCAATATTCGTGAGCAGGGCTTCCTGCGAATCGGAGAGCCTTTGAAAGGCCCGCGCCAGCGCCATCTCCCCGAACCTGTGGTGATGGCCGTAGGTCTCTCCGTCGGTGGCGATCGCCAGCAACCGGGGTTCGCCGTCAACCGGCAGCCTCCCGAGCAGCGCCTCCGCAAAGCGGTCGCCGTTGTCCAGCAAACCGCCGAACGCGATATCGTGGGCGATGCTGCCGTAATAGAAGACAAGCGCGATCGTCGCCCCCGACGGCAGCGTTGTGAAGTACGGACGGGTGACGTCCAGACCGTCGCCTCCGGGCGTATCGCGCCAGGAGGCGACATGTGGGCGTATCGCGGCGCACTGATGGGGCGCCAGAATCGTGAACTTGATCCCCTCGGCGGCGAGGGCTTCCAGGGTAGCGGTGTCGACGGCGGTCTCCGGCAACCACATCCCCTCCGGATCGCGCCCGAAGCGGAAGCGAAAATCGCGCTTGCCCCATACGACCTGCGTCTTGATGTCGCGCGCAACGGAGAGCGGCAGGATCATATGGTTGTAGGCCTGCGCGATCGCCCCACCCGCACCCAGGGATTCGCCGGCGGCCCGGTCGGCGTCGACGATGCTCTGCGAGAGCAGAGGGTCATGTCTGGCCAGCCACGAATGAAGAGTGGGACCTACGTTGAAGCTGAGGTGGCGATAGTTGTTCGTGATATAGACGATCTCGCCGTTCGAGTCGAAGAGTCTCGCCGCCCTGTTCGGGCGATAGCACTCCTCGTACACCCTGGCGTTCCAGTCGTGAGACGGGGCGGCGGTCTGGTCTTTCATGACCGAGTCGAGCCATGGGTCCTCTCTCGGCGGCTGGTAGAAATGAGAATGGATACAGATCCCGTGCAACGGCTGCAATGCGCTCACCCCCATTGCCCGAAATTATAACCCCAATGCGACCGTTTCGGGAAAGGCCGATTTATCGTTAAAAACCGAAAGGGCAAAAATTACGAGCCTCCGCGATTTTTATTTCTCATACGCGGAAAATTGTGATTCAGTCGCTACGGCCAGTGCTTTCTGCCTGGTCCAAAATTTTTTGGGGCTTGTCCGCTTGCTTCGATCCATGGATAATGCGTGAAGGAAACGCTGACGACGTCGCCCGAACGGCTTTTTTCCGTTTGAGAATACGGGAACCCACGAGCCCGTAGTCTTGAGCCTTCAGGCGCCTCACGATAAATCAGTTTTTTCCGAAGAACGCTACACGTCGGAGGGATTTGCATGCTCGAGGATCTATCGCAACACGTTCTGGATATCGCGGAAAATAGCGTCGCCGCGGAAGCGACGGCGGTTCTGGTCGAGATATCGGAGGACAGGGCCGGAGACATGCTCTCGATGATCGTGGAGGACAACGGCAGAGGAATGTCGCCGGACTTTCTGGAGAAGGTGACCGATCCGTTCACGACGACGCGCACGACGCGTCGTGTAGGGATGGGCCTTCCCTTTCTCAAACAATCCGCCGAGCTGTGCGAGGGCAAGTTCGTCCTCAAATCCGCCGTCGGCGTGGGGACGCGCACGGAGGCCCACTTCAAATACAGCAGCATCGACCGTCCCCCCATCGGAGACATGCCGGCCACGATCATGGCGCTCTTCATGGGGCACCCCGAGATCGATTGGACATACAGGCATTTCATAGACGGCAGGGAGTTTTCCCTCACCACGCTCGAGCTGGTCGAGGTGCTGGAGGACAGGGAGCTGCTGCGAACGACCGACGTCGGACTCTGGATCAGGGAACAGATCGCCGAGGGACTCGCCGAACTTGAGACGGAGCTCGTTTCACAATAAATCTCCCGCTATTACCGGAATCAAACCTTGCGCTTTTCGAACGATGCGCTATATAATAAGGCAGGTAAAGGAACCCTGCGGTGTACGTGAAACGGGAACATGTCTTGAGCCAACATTCCTAACCCGCGGGGGACAACTCCGGACCGACAGACGCGACGTATGTTGCCCAAGTTAAGGTCCGGGTGTCCCCCATCCTTTCAGGAGCGGGTCAAGACACTCCGTTCACGGCACGGTGGGGTTTTATTTTAACTCCACATCAACGTATGGGAGCGATTGAAATGCCGTTCAACCCCCCTTTCTGGTCCCCCTCGCAAGCATCCGCCATTCTCTTCGACTGGGACGGAATCATCGCGGAAACACGCTTGGATTTCTCCGAAATACGCAACCGCTACTATGGCGGCAGGCGTGCCATGCTGCTGGAGGACGCGTGTACGCTTCCGGAGGAAGCGCGCACATCTCTGATGAGCGATCTCGAGGAGCTGGAAATCGCGGGCGCGCTGTCCGCCGAGCCGGTCGACGGCATCCACGACGTGCTCGAATGGGTGGCGGGGGGAGAAATTCCCTGGGCAATCGTCTCCCGCAACTGTAAAAAATCGATTCTGGCCGCGGCCGAGCGCATAGAGATCGGACTTCCGCCGATCGTGCGATCGCGCGACGACGGCGACTGCGTCAAACCGGACCCCCGCGCGCTGACGGAGACCGCGCAGGAACTCGGAGTCGCTCCCGCGCAGACCCTCTTCATCGGCGATTTCATCTACGACATGATGGGAGCTCGCCGAGCGGGAATGCGCGGCGTGCTGGTGCGAAAAAACATCGAGGCGGGCTGGCAGCCGTGGCTCGAGTGCGCCTACGCGGACATGAGGGGGCTGGCCGAAGAGCTGCGCAGCCCCTCGGAAGTCGTCCCCTGGGAGTACCAGGAGACTGCACGGGCGAAGGGGCGGGGGTTCCTCTCCTTTACCGCGGGCCTTACGCTCGCGCTGCCGGAGAGGACGATCCCCAACCTCGACGGCTGGCTGACGCAGGCGGCAATGCTCGGAGTCGGCCGCTTTCTCATACCGGACGAGATATTTACGCCGAACGCGTGGAAGGCAAACCCCTCTTTCGACCCGGCCAATATGGGCCTTGCATTCGAGACCGCCGTCCGCGATTTTCTGCGTACACGCTACCCTCTCGCAACGGTTCTCTCCCCCAAAGAGATGCCGAAGGCCGGGGAAACCGTCGCCGACGCACCGTTTCACGCAGGCGACCTTTCCGATTTTCTGACCCACCTCTTCGAGCGCAGGAAACGAGAGCTGTCATGACAAATCTTTTCGACGAAAAAGAGCTCTTCCCTTCACACGAAAATAACGCCCCCACTTCCTTCGAGGCACCGCTCGCCGAGCGGATGCGCCCGCGCAGCTTAGGCGAATACGTGGGACAGGAGCACATCCTGGGGGCGGGAAAGCCCCTGCGTGCCATGATCGAGACGGGACGGATCCCGAGCTGCATCCTGTACGGCAACCCCGGCGTCGGCAAGACGACGATCGTACGGCTGATGGCGTCCGCCACCGGGCGCAAACTGATGGAGATCAACGCGGTCAGCGCCAAGGTCTCGCAATTGCGGGAGTTGCTCGACGAGGCGGCTCGCTTCAAACTTCAGAGCGGCGGCAAGAGCGCCCTTGCCTTCGTCGACGAGATCTATCACTTCAACAGTAGCCAGCAGAACGCCATGCTGCCCGCCGTCGAGCGTGGCGACCTGATCCTCGTCGGCACGACGTCGGAAAACCCCTGGTTCGAGATCAACAAGACGCTCCTCTCGCGCATGATCGTCTACACACTGAACCCGCTCGAAGACCATCACATCGTGTCGCTTCTGGAGAGAGCCCTGGCCGATGCGGAGCGAGGCCTCGGCAAACTGGGCCTTCGCGCGGAGAAGGGCGTTCTGGCACACATCGCGGAACTGGCGGGAGGCGACGCTCGCCAGGCCCTGACACGCCTGGAGGCCGCCGCGACGGGCGTCGCAGTAGGCGGCGGTTCTCTCCTGCGAACCCAGGATGTCGACGCCGCCACGGGCAGGGCGACGTTGCGCTACGACAGGACGAGCAAGGATCATTACAGCGTGATCTCCGCGCTGATCAAGAGCATTCGCGGCTCGGACCCCGACGCCGCGCTCTATTGGATGGCGCGTATGCTGGCCTCGGGAGACGACGTGCGCTTCATCTGCCGCAGGCTCTGTATATCCGCGGCGGAGGACGTAGGGCTCGCCGACCCCATGGCGTTAATCGTGGCGGAGAGCGGAGCCGCGGCCTGCGACCGCGTGGGCCTGCCGGAGGCGAAGATCATCCTCGGCGAGGTCGCCGTTTACCTCGCCTCCGCGCCGAAGAGCAACAGCGCGTACATGGCGATCGCCGCCGCGGAAAAGTCCGTGTTGTCCGGGGAGATCATGGAGGTCCCGAGCCACCTCAGAAACGACGGGGAAGGGTACGTCTATCCCCACGACGACCCTCGGCACTGGATTCCGCAGAGCTATCTGCCGCGGCCGGAGCGGTTCTATTTTCCCGGCAAACTGGGGGCCGAAGCGCGTATGGCGGAGAGGCTGAAGCGCTTCTGGAAACGATTTGCGGAGGAGGGGGAATAGCGGAGGTACAGGCCGTCAGTCGGTTTTCGGAGGATCGCCCGGCGCGTATTCCACCCGGTTTCGACCTTTCGTCTTCGCCCTGTACAACAACTCGTCACGCCTGGCGATCAACGTCTCCTGCGTGTCATTCGGCGCAAGATCAGAAAAACCGATGCTGATCGTCACACGAATTTCGTTGCCCTCGAATACCACGATGGACTCCTCCACATTGCGTCGCAGCCGTTCGAGAATACCCCTCATCGTCTCGGCGTCGACGCCGGGAAAACAGACGAAAAACTCCTCGCCACCGTAGCGCGCGGCCCAATCCGAGCCGCGACGAATAAAGGAGGAGTCGATCGATGCGACGGAGGCCAGCTCGGCGACGACTCGTCGGCCGTCGAGCTCAAGCGGAACCGAAAAGATCAGGAGCACGGTTCCGCCTGCGTACTCCAGCTTGACTACCGTCTCGTTCGAATAGTAATTCCAATTCTAAATCACTAAGAGTATAATATCCTCATAATTCCAGCAAGAAGGAGAGGGTATTATGGCACGTACGGCGAAAGGGCACGAAGTACTGGAGAAAGCCAAAGAGCTTATGGTAAAAGCGCGCACGGCCG
>JAVBQG010000009.1:0-66446 GCA_031549185.1 Synergistaceae bacterium
ATGGTCACTGCAGCCGATGTAGTCGACGGCAAAATCGTGCTGACGTTGAACAAGACGTTCGCATCCGGCGAGAGCGTGAGCAGCTTGACGGTGCAATATGTCGACTATGCCCCTGCGGATACGTACGGCATCGGCCTGCTCAACACGCGGGAGTACGTGACATCGATCAACGGCGGCAGTGAGATACAGAATGCGGTGACCAACGCGACGCCGAACCCAAACCCGGGCGGCGGAGACGATGGCGGCACAACGCCGGTGACACCGTCTCCTTCGGCCAAGAGCACGGACGTGCGCTCGGTCTCGGTGACCATCGACGGCACGGCCTACGAGGGCACGGTCAGCGGAGACAAGATCACGCTCAACGTCCCGGCGGGCACGGACATCTCGAAGCTCGACATCGCCATCACCGGCTACCCCGGCGCGACGGTGACGCCGAAGCCGCCGTACGACTTCTCGAACGGCCCGGTAAAGATCACGGTCAAGTCGCCCGACGGCTCGACGACGAAGACCTACACGATCACCGTGAGCGTGGCCGCGCCCCAGCCGGTGCCCACAACCATCCTGAACGCGCTGGCCTCGGGCTGCACGGCCAAACTGACCCAGAACGCGGACGGCACGTGGGGCGTCGAAATCCTGATCCCGTTCGCCTCAGGCTTCATCCCGGAGGAGATCGAGACCATCGCGGCGGCGCTGTCCGGCCTCTCGAACACCCGCTTCTACTACGTGGACGAGAACGGCAAGGAGAGCGAAATTGTCACGCGCAAGGCAGGAGTGAAATCCCTGAGGATCACCGGCACGGCGGCGAACAGAGCCGCGCTCTCGAACGTGGTCCTGTCGAGCGTCAGTATCTGGAAGAAGAACGACGCGACGGAGTATAAGCAGGGCATGAACCTGAAGCTGTCCGACATCCCCGGCGGCAAACCGGCGGAGGAACCTGCGAGTGGCGGAAGCTCGTCGAGCGGTTGCGACGCGGGCATGGCTGGGCTGGCTGCGTTGGCGCTGGCGGGTTGTGTGGTGATAGGTAGGCGGAGAAGCTGAACGAATAACTGCGGAAATATGCCAGAATGGCGATAGAAACAGTATGGGACCTTCCGCGATGGAGGGTCCCGTTATTTCTGGGTTCGTATGTTGACGTGTTCAAAGATTATATGTATCATTTATGGTACAAACATGAAGGTGGGTTGTTCCCTTGAAAAGGCTGCAGGCAGTTTTTTATCGCTCGGAATCAGGCAACGAGCCCGTCCGCGAGTGGCTCAAAAAGTTGGGGCAGCCGGACTCCATTGCGATAGGCACCGACATCAGAACGGTCGAATACGGCTGGCCCCTCGGACTGCCCCTCTGCAGACCGCTGGGAAGAGGGTTGTTCGAAACCCGCACGATTCTCGAAAACAACCGGATTGCCCGCGTTGTCTTCTGCGTCGATCAAGGTGTCATGTACCTTCTGCATGGATTTATCAAGAAGACGAGAGAGACGCCGCAGAAGGATTTCGAACTGGCTCTCTCGCGCAAGGCTAACTTGGGGGTGTGACGATGGCAAATCAAGCATATGTCGGTTCAAGTTTCGACGATTTTCTCGCAGAAAAAGGGATCGAGGCCGAAGTGACCGCAAGAGCTGTAAAGCGCGTCCTGGCGTGGCAATTGTTGCAACTGATGGAACAGCAGCAGATGACGAAGACGGCGCTCGCCGCTCGGATGAAAACCAGCAGGGCCGCGCTGAACCGCCTGCTCGACCCCGACAATACGTCCGTCAGCCTGCACACGATGGAGAAAGCCGCGACGACATTGGGCAAGAGATTGGAAATCGAGCTGCGATAGCCGGAAAAGAACTTGCGATCAAAAGTTACCCGTGATAGACTCAGCCTGTGTTACAAATCTTACGAGAGTGGCCGACAGCACCGCCGCTGCTCGGGTCGACCGACGAAGAAGGGTTTTTCTGGAGGCAGTTATATCCTGCATTTGTTCGTTCGGATAAAATTGGACAGGCCAAATCTCCGCGCCTCCACCAGCCTTATAAAAGCGCCTAATCGCGCTTCATCGTATAAACAGCCGCAATCCCGCCTACAAAGCGGGGTTGCGCGCGTATCACGTAGGTAAACATAAGAGAGACAAGCACAATACCGATCTTACGCAATCGACTTATGACAAACTCGAAAGAGGTACCGTTTATGACGAATCAGGGCAGGGACTTGAAGAGCCATAAAAAGGGCGCCGGGTTTCTATCTGCGCGAAAGACACCCGCTCCCAGGCTGATTGCGGCGAAAGCCGCGAGGCGGTTTCCGAACGCCGGCTACGGCAGCGAAACACGTACAAAGGAAAGATAGCGGGATGTTTTTCGTTTTTTTGCGGGCCCTTCGAAGAGCCATGCAAAGCCAGTCTTTTCGGATTCTCCTTGTGATCACGCTGCTCCTGATCGCGTCGGGCTCGGCGTTCTACTCGTTTGTCGAGGGCTGGCGCGTTCTGGATTCCGCCTATTTCTGCGTCATTACTTTGGCAACCGTCGGGTATGGCGACTTTTCACCGCAGACCGACGCCGGCAAAATTTTTACGATATTTTACGTCGTAGCCGGCGTCGGTGTTTTGTCCGCACTGATTGTCAATATCTTTCATGCCTTTCAGGAAAACGTGACGGAAAGAGCGATCCACAGACACGTTCACGATAATAAGGACGAGCGCGGAAAAAATTGATCCTCCCGGTCGAAAAGGACCGGCACGACCATCGAAGAGAGGGCACCGCATGCGCCCCCTCTACAATCAAGGCACTTAATCGCACCTGATAACGGCAGATGCCAGCGATCCCGATTTCAGTACGGGTCGCCGGCGTTTCAAGAATTGATTTATTGCATGTCGTCGCATATAATCATTTGGACCGTGCCGGACGGTACATTGTGTCGGGACAAGAGACACACATGGAGGAGTCCATATGTTCAACTGGTTCAAGAAGAAAGAAGAAGAAACGCCCTCTTCCGACAGAACCGCACAGGCGGTGCCGCAGTCCGTTGCGCCAACCGCAAATGAGACTGCTCCCAGAAAAACCGGCCATTGGGAGGAGACGGGCCGCAAGATCGACGATGTGCTCGCCGACGACATGTTCGCCGGAAAAGACAAGGCCGTCGTCAAACAAAATCTCATAACCTTGATCGAAAAGGGAATGGCACCCAAAGTGCTTTTCTCCGTGCTTGCAGCTCTCGACACAAGCTTCGCGCAAGCGCCTGCAGAGAACCCCGCCCCCTCCCAAACACAACGGAATATTTCGCCACCCGTCGTACGTCAGGACAAAAAAACGGAGAGCGAAGTGCCCGTCTTTCCACCCGCCGAATTTTACGAATACCTCGCCTGGATCGAGGACACGGATCAATACAAACGGCTTTATTTCGACGCACAGCACCAGGAAGACCAGGATATTTGCTGCTTTTGCGGTGGCGACCCGGGCACCTCGCCCTCCATCACGCTTCTGAATCGGTGGCGAGTACACGAAAAGTGTTACAGCCTGTTGGCGGGGAATCTGAACAGTCTGAAATCCATCCTGGAGGCGAAAATTTTCTTCGACGCCTCTCCCAACGTGATGAGCGCGTTTCGCCTGATCAACACCAACTGGCCGGGGACCCCGCCGGACTGGCAGGTGCGGCGCCAGGCCATTCTGGCGCGGGCGGGAAACAAGTGCGAGGATTGCGGCTGGCAAGACGACATACTGGAAATTCGCCACATTGTTCCGATCGACGGAGGCGGCAATCACGCTCCCGAGAATCTGATCGGCCTGTGCAGCGTATGCCGCGAGCAGTATAAGAACGACCCCGCCCTAGGCACAGCAAACGAGAGCGGAGAGCGAAAAAACTATTGCCTGCAAAAGATGGAGCTGGTCGAGTCAGCCCGAACGGAGAACAAGGACGTGCGCTTCACCTACCGGGACGAAAAGGGAACCATCTCGATCCGCACGATTACGCCGAAAGAGTGGGAGTACATAGACGGAACCCGCTTCATCAACGGTTTCTGCTATCTGCTCAACGACGACGGGGTATTCGATGTCCGGAGAATGTCCAACCTCGAAATTACCTGAGGATCACCTGAGGCCGGTTTTTTCGCCGCTATCCTCCCAGATACGCCTCCCGCACCTTCGGATTCCGCAAGAGTTCTTCGCCGCCACCTTCGAGCGTGATACGGCCGACCTCGAGGACGTAGGCCTTGTGCGCGATTTTCAGCGCGGCAAAGGCGTTCTGCTCCACCAACAGGATGGTGCGACCCTGCCGGTTGACCGCCTGGATCGTGTTGAAGACCTCGGCTACGAGAAGAGGCGCCAGGCCCAGTGACGGTTCGTCCAGCATCAACAGGTCAGGGCGGCTCATGAGCGCCCGGGCCAGCGCAAGCATCTGCTGTTCTCCGCCGGAGAGCGTCCCGCCCTTCTGTTGCCTGCGTTCCTTCAGACGAGGGAACAGCGCGTAGGCATAGTCGATGTCTTCAAGAATGCCCGCCCTGTCGCTCCGCGCATAGGCGCCCAGCCAGAGGTTCTCCTCGACCGTAAGGTGCGGCAGAATCCGGCGTCCCTCCGGGCTCAAGGCGATGCCCAGCTTGACCATCGCCTCCGGCGGCTTGCCGCTGAGGGAGATTGCCGTTCCGTCCGGTTTCGTGTAGGTGATATCCCCCTTCCAGCCCTTTACCAGGCCGGCGATGGAGCGAATCGTGCTGCTTTTTCCCGCGCCGTTCGCACCGATCAGCGTGACGATCTGTCCCTGTTCGATCGTCATATCGATGCCTTTGATGGCGTGAATCCCGCCATACCATACATTCAGATTTTTGACCTCAAGCATGAACGGCATCCTTTCCCAGATACGCTTCGACAACCCTCTGGTTCGTCCTGACCTCCTCCGGCGTGCCACTGGCAATCAACGTCCCCTGATCCATCACCCATATACGCTCGCAGACGCCCATGACGACCTTCATATCGTGCTCGATCAGGAGGATCGTCAAATTGAAATCCTCGCGCAAACGACGGATAAAACCAAGGAGCTCGGCCGATTCCTGCGGGTTCATGCCCGCGGCTGGTTCGTCCAGCAACAGAAACTGCGGCTCCGTCGCCAGCGCCCTCGCGATTTCGAGTCGTCTCTGCGCGCCGTACGGCAGCGCCGAGGCGGGGGTATCCGCGTGGCCCTCGAGCCCCAATCGCTGCAAGAGTTCCAGCGAACGCTCCCGAATCTCGCTCTCTTCGCGTCCCGCGCCCCTGAAGGCGAAGGGAGCCAGGTTCATCCACCAGCGGGTCTTCTGGCGCACGTAGCTCCCAACCATGACGTTCTGAAGCACCGTGCCGTTGTTGAAGAGGCGGATATTCTGAAACGTGCGGGCGAGGCCGGCTTCGCACACCTTGTGCGGCGGCAGGCCCGTTGTTTTGATCGTCTCTCCGGTCGAGCAGCCGAACTCGACATGCCCCGCCGTCGGTCTGTAAAACCCGGTGATCACGTTGAAAACCGACGTTTTGCCCGCGCCGTTGGGCCCGATCAGGCCGACGATGCTATCCTTCTCGATGGAGAGCGAGAGCCCGTTCACCGCCGTCAAGCCTCCGAAGCGCAACGTTACATCGCAGAGCGAGAGAATGGGAGGCGTCCCCGTCATTGCCCGTTCCCTCCCTCCGCACCGGGTTCCACGGTCCGTTTCCTGTCGCGGAAGAACCAGTCCCAGCTGAACTCGCGCATACCCATGATTCCCTCCCGGCGGAAGATAATCACCACGATCAGCAGCAACGAGAAGATCACCATGCGCATACCCGGAATGCCCGGAATTTCGAACGTTCCGATCGTAATCGGGTTTTCGACGAAACGGAGCCACTCCAGCATCGTCGTCACGAGAACGGCTCCGACGACGCTGCCGGTGATGGAGCCGAGGCCGCCCACCACGACGATCATCAGGAGGCTGTACGTCTGCGTGATCATGAACATCTTCGGGTCGATGGTGGTGATGAGATTTCCCATCAGCGCACCGCCCAGTCCGCCGCCGAAACACCCCAGCGTAAAAGCGAGCACGCGCGTACGAAACGTGTCGACCCCCATCGTCTTGGCGGCGATCTCGTCGTCGCGGACGGCGCGGAGCACATTGCCGAAGTTGCTCTTCATCAGGTTGATCATGCAGATGAGGACGGCCGCCAGGCAGCCGTAGTTCGTCCAAAGCCCCGCGTAGGAGGGCAGTCCCTTCAGGCCCAGCGAACCGTTGGTGATCGGGGTCATGTTGGTGATCATGATGCGGATGATCTCCGAAAAACCGAGAGTTGCGATCCCCAGGTAGTCGCCCCCGAGGCGCAGGACCGGCAGGGCGATCAGCAGGCCGAATACGGCGGCGACCAGTCCCGCCAGGGCCAGCGACGACAAGAACGGCAGCTGCAGCGCTCCCACCCAGTTGAACAAGGGGTTTCCGCTCTGCGCGAGCGACGTAAAGGGCGCCTGCAGGTGCAGCAGCCAGGGGGCGATGGGGTCCAGTATCCACATGATCTCCTTTTGCGCCGGCGAGAGGATCAAAAGCGCCGAGACATAGGCCCCGATCGCCATGAACCCCGCGTGCCCCAGGGAGAACATGCCCGTCATACCGTAGATCAGGTTGAGGCTCAGCCCCAGTATGGCGTTGACGGCGATCAGGTTGATGATGCGCAGCGTATAACCGTTGAGATGATCGGGCGCCCACCACAGGAATGCGGCGAAGAGAGCGACGGAGACCAGCGTCAGCGCGTTGTTGCGAAATTGTTTGTTCACTGTGCCCGCCCCGCTCATATCTTGTCCTCCAGCTTTTCCCCCATCAACCCGGACGGCCTGATGAGCAGGATCACGATCAGAAGAACGAACGCGAAAGCGTCTTTGTACCCCGAGAGATGCGGAAAGAAAGCGACCGACATGATCTCGACGAAACCGAGGGCAAGACCGCCGATCATGGCGCCGGGAATCGACCCGATCCCGCCGAGGACCGCCGCGATAAACGCCTTCAATCCCGGAAGAACCCCCATGAAAGGCTCCACCCTCGGATAGCGCAACGCCCAGAGGATCCCCGCCACCGCCGCCAGCGCGGAACCCAGCGCGAAGGTCAGAGCGATGATCTTATCCACCGAGACGCCCATCAGACGCGTCGTTTCGATGTCGCGCGAGATCGAGCGCATGGCGAGCCCCGGTTTTGTGCGATAGACGATCCACAGCAGCCCGGCGACCAGCACGAACGAGATGACGGGGACCATCAACCCCAGCGGAATCAGGCGCACCCCACCGACGGGGATCGCCCGCATCAGAAGCGGCGGCTGAACGACCGGCCGCGGAATTCCCGAGAAGACGACGACCGAGAGATTCTCGATAAAGAAGGAGACGCCGATCGCGCTGATCAGCGCCGAGATGCGGGGGGCGCTGCGCAACGGACGATAGGCGACGCGGTCGACGAGCAGGCCACAGAGCGTCGCGCCCAGAATGGCGACCAGCACGCCAATCCCCCAGGGAAGTTTGTACTGGATCGTCGCGAAAAAGACGAAGTAGGCGCCCAGCATGAAAATGTCCCCGTGCGCAAAGTTGATCAGGCGCAAAATGCCGTAGACCATCGTGTACCCGATGGCGATCAGCCCGTACAACGAGCCGAGGCCGAGGGCGTTGATAAAGTGCTGTATGAACATATCCAGACTCATGAGCATTCTCCCATCAGGGAATTAAAGAGGGCACGGGGGAGTTAAAAACAGCGCCCCTCCCTGCCCTCTTCTACGTTTTGGATTTAATTTCGGGTTTTCTCCTCAGATCTGCGGTTTGACCGTGCCAATGAAGAGCTTCTTGCCGCCCTTGATCTCGACGATGCCCAGCTCCTTCTCGGCGTCGTGCGTGGCGTTCAGCGTGGTCATGCCCGTGACGGTCGGGACGTTCTTCGTCTTCTCCAGCGCGTCGCGGATCTTCTTGGGATCGGCGCTGTTCGCGCGCTTGATCGCGTCGATGATCAGGATGTAGCTGTCGTAGCCGAGCGCCGCGTTGACGTTCGGCTCCTTGTCCGGATGCGCCTTCTTCCAGCTGGCGGTGAACTTCTTCGCCACCGGATTCATGTCCTTCATGCTCGGGTCGTAGGCGAACGTCGTGTGCATGAAGCCCTCGACCGCGTCGCCCCCCAGCGTGACGACCTCCGGGTTGTCCATCGCGTCGCCGCCCATGAAGCGGAACTTCGCGCCCAGCTCCTTCGCCTGCTTGAGGACGATCGCGCCCTCGGCGAAGTACGCCGGCAGGAAGACGATGTCGGGCTTCTTGGAGATCAGCTCGGTCAACTGCGCGGTGAAGTCCTGATCGCCGGACTGGTACTTCATCTCGGAGACGATCTGTCCGCCCATCTTCGTGAAGGCCTGTTTGAAGAAATTGCCGAGGCCGACGCTGTAGTCGTTGGCGACGTCAATCAGGATGGCCGCCTTCTTGAATTTCAGGTTCTTATATGCGTAGGTCGCGGCGCCCGCGCCCTGGAAGGGGTCGATGAAGCCGGCGCGGAAGTAGTATTTCTTGCCCTGTGTCACGAGCGGGTTGGTGCAGGAAGTTCCCATCACGGGAATCCCGGCCTTCTCGGCGACCTCGCCGCCGGCCATGGCGAGGGACGAGCCGTACGTTCCGATGATCGCGTTGACTTTATCCCTCTCGATCAGGCGGGTGACGGCGTTGGCAGCTTCCACCTTGTCGGATTTGTTGTCCACGATGACCAGTTCGATTTTTTTGCCGAGCACGGTCGGAATTTCTTTATGTGCCAACTGCGTCCCCTCGAGCTCCAACTGTCCCCCGAAGGCGTTCTGCCCCGTCAGGCAGTTGTAAAAACCGATCTTGATGACATCCGCCGCAAAGGCACCGCTCGCCGCAAACAGACAGATCAACACCGCCAGCAACAACTTACGCATGAAAAAAGACCCCCTCTCGAATTTGTACCACGCTTCATATATTACTCGATGACGGAATTTTACACCAGTGCGGGAATTGAAATTGCCAGCCAAATGAAGGTTTTGCGGGTCAACTCTGCTATACTGTGCCGCAAACGATTCGCGATCGTATCTGTCTCTTTTGGTGGGAGGGGCGCGACATGGACGATTCGAACAGGCGGGCGCTTGGAGAGCTTCCCGTCGGAAAGCTCCTGGTACGACTCTCCGTCCCGGCGATGGTCGGCATGTTCGTCCAGGCGCTCTACAGCCTCACGGATGCCGTCTACGTCGGCTACTTCGTGGGACACCGGGGCATTGCCTCCGTGTTCGTCTCCTTCCCGGGCGTGCTGGTCGCCATGGCCCTCTCCCTCTGTTTCGGCGTCGGCGGCACCTCCGTCATCTCGCGCTATCTCGGCGCAAGGGACGACGAGCAGGCGGCCTCGACCCTGGGCAGCACGGCCACGGCCGTCGTGGCGACGGCCGCCCTGATGGCGGGCGTATGCCTTCTGTACGCGGAGCGGTTGTGCGCGTTTCTCGGAGCCTCCCCGGCCATCATGGACCAAGCCGTGGCCTATTGGAAGATCACGTTCGGAGCCCTGCCGATCTTCATGCCCATGATCGCCGGGAGCAACTTCGTGCGGGGAGAGGGGAACGCGAAGCTCGCCATGTACAGCATGGTGATCTCCGGCGCACTCAACATCCTGCTGGACCCGATTTTCATCCACTCTTTCGGGATGGGTGTCCGGGGTGCGGCATGGGCCACCGTGATCTCCCAGGCATTCGCGCTCCTCTGGTTGCTGCGTTTCTATTTCTGCGGAGACAGTGTCCTGAGGCTGCGCGCGCGCCATTTCCACCCAAAATTCGAGCTGCTCCGGCAGGTCGTCTCGGTGGGTTCGGCGGCGTTTGCCCGGCAAATGGGGTTCGCCGTGTCATGGGTGGTCGTCAACAGGACCTTTGCAGCCTTCGGAGGAGACACGGGCATCGCGACATCGGGGGTTATCCAGCGAATGGTGTCGTTCGTGACGATGCCGGTCATCGGCATCGGACAGGGCCTCATGCCGATCGTGGGGTACAATTTCGGCGCGAAGGCCTTCTCCCGCGTGCGCGAAGTGATGAAAATCGCGGGCTTCCACGCCACGGCGATCAGCGTCCTCGCGGGCGCCGCGATCGCGGCTTTCCCCGCCGAGATACTCGCCATCTTCTCCGCGTCCCCCGAGATGTTGAAAATGGGGGTACCCGGTGCCCGCCTCGTCGCGATCGGCGTTCCGTTCGTGGGGATACAGATCGTGACCTCGAGTTTTTTCCAGGGAGTCGGCCGAGGAGGCGTCTCTCTCTTCCTCGCCATGCTGCGCCCGATGCTGCTCTTCCCTCCCCTGGCGATCCTGCTGTCGCATCTGTACGAGATGACGGGGACATGGACCGCCTTCCCGGTCGCGGATATTGCCGGAACGGCCATTACGCTGGTCGTCTATTTTACCTGCAGGGGAAAGGTCTACCGGATTACGCCGACAGGACTCGGCCGCTGATATTTCCTAGAAAATTTTCCCCGGGATCTTCTTCAACACGCGGTTGGTCAGTACCTGGCAGATCGTGATGGTCGCGACGATCCCCACGGCCCACTTGAGGCCGATCGGCAATCCCAGGTTCAACATAACGTACAACGCCGGCATCAGCACGATCTGATGCAGCCAGTACGTGCCGTAGGAGGTGGGCCCGAAGCGCCGTCCCAATTTCAGCAACGAACCCTGCACACGCATGAAGAGAGATGAGAGAAAGAGCGGTATGGAGAAGGCGACGAGGTTGTACAGCACTGCGTTGCAGATCGCATTTGCCGTGGCACCCAGCGCAGGCGCCATGGCGAACTTCCAGTAGAGCATCGCACACGACGAGACGGCCGCGAGCGTCCCCCAAAGCACGAGGCTCGGGGTCCACCCGCCCGGGGTGAACCAGCGGCGCCGGCAGCCGTACACGCCCAGGGCGAAGATCAGCACGTAGCCGACGATTCGAGCCGGCTGAAAGTAGAGGACGTACCCGACATTGAGCCAATCGTCGACAGGTTTGACGTAGCGAACGGAGAGGAAGAAACAGGCCATCGAGAGCGCCAGAATCGAGATCAAGCGGGCGGGCCCCGGAGCACCCGGCTTCAAGTTCTTCGGTAGAGCTTTGCCCGGTTCCACCGCGAGCGCGTAGACGATCTGAAAGAAGAGCAGAATGCCGAGGTACCAATAGTGTCCCTGCTGGTAAAAGCGCCCGAAGAACTCCGTGCGCATGAACTCGGCCGCAGAGGGAAGGGGAAGGTAGGCTTTCATCGTCGCCGCCGCGAAAAAGGGAGCGACGAGAAGCACGCCGAGAACCCAGGGGATTCCAATGTGCCGCAGCTTGTCCGAGATAAACGCCCCCCGTGTCCTCTTCGCCAGCGAAGGAGGCGAAAAATAGCCCGACAGGAAGAAGAGCGTCGTCATCGGAAACGAGTCGAGAAAGACGACGAGGATCGTGAAGAAAAGGCTGTTCCTGGGATCGATGACGTACCACCACTGTGGCACATACGCCATGTAGGTCATCGCGGCGTGAAGGGCGATCACGCAGAAAACCACGACGACCCGCAGAGCGTCGAGGCCGTCGAGTCTGCCCCCCGTGCCCACCGATACCCGTGCGCCGTCTTGCCCTGCCACCCCTAGAACCCCGCTACGATCTTCGCGAACTGCTCCACAACCTCAGGCATGATCCTGCCCAGGTACGTTCCGTCTTCGCGAACCGCTTTCCCCAGATGGTATTCCCTTGCCACGCCGGCTTCCGCAATACGGCCGATGTTTCCAAGGGTCACGCCTCCGCCCGCCATGATGCGCAACGCGGGGCCCGCCTCCTCCTTCATTGCGGCCAGCACGGGCAGGTTGTCGACGATGTTTCCCCGCCCTCCGGAGGTCAGCACACTGCGTACCGAGGGATACTCCCGTATGCGGCGAATCGCCCCCACGGGGTCTTTCGTTGCGTCAATCGCCCTGTGGAACGTAACCTCCATCGGGCCGATGTGCCTCATCAGGCGATCCATCACCTTCAGATCGACCTCGCCCTTCTCCGTAAGAGCGCCGAAGACGACGCCGAAGGCGCCACAATCCTGGGCGGTCGCCACATCGTCCATCATGATCTCGATGTCGGCCGGCGAGTAACAGAAACCCATCGCGTGCGGACGAATCATCACCATGACCGGGATATCCCCGGTCGCGTGAACCGCCGCACGGATCAGAGCTCCGCTCGGCGTCAGCCCACCCTCCGAAAGGCCGGAGAGCAGCTCGATACGGCTCGCTCCACCCTGCACGATCAGACGCACGTCGTCAATACAGGTCGCGATAACCTCCAGTATTGCCATGGCGATCCCTCCCGTTCATTTTCGATTCATCGCCGTCAGTTTTCCGTATGCCTGCCGTCCTTCGTGTGTCTTTCCAGAAATGGCCTGATCAGATCGATCGGCAGCGGGAAGATCGTCGTCGAGTTCTTGTCCACGGAGATCTCCCGCAGCGTCTGCAGATAACGGAGCTGCAGGGTCATCGGAGAGCGCTCCATCGTCTCGGACGCCTGTGTCAGCTTTTCGGCGGCCTGCAGCTCGCCCTCGGCCGCAATGATCTTTGCGCGGCGTTCGCGCTCGGCCTCCGCCTGGCGCGCCATCGCGCGCTTCATCCCCTCGGGTAGTTCCAGCTCCTTCACCTCGACGGCGCTGACCTTGATGCCCCAGGGATCCGTGCGCTCGTCGATGATCTGTTGCAGCTCGAAGTTGATCTTGTCGCGCGCGGAGAGTACCTCGTCCAGTTCCGCGCGGCCGATCACCGAGCGCAGCGTCGTCTGCGAGAGCTGACTCGTCGCGGTGATGTAATCCTCAACCTCGACCATCGATTTCGCCGGATCGAGGACGCGGAAGTAGACGACTGCGTTGACCTTGATCGGCACGTTGTCCCGCGTGATAACTTCCTGTACCGGCACGTCGAGCGTCACGACGCGCAGGTCGACACGAAGCGTGCGGTCAATCCCCGGGATGATGACGACGATTCCCGGCCCCTTGGAACCCCACAGTCTGCCGAGACGAAAGACAACCAGCCGCTGATACTCCGGGACGATCTTCAGGATCGACGTGAGTATCAGAATCAGAATAAAAATGCCGCCGATCGAGGAACCGAGGTTGAAAATGCTGCTGATCATATTGTTCATGTTTCTTGTCCTCCCGCTCTTTTTTTGATCGCACTCGCGTCGATCAACTTTACGTAAAGCGTGAGAGATTCAACTCTCACGACTTCCACTTCCTCGCCCTCGGACAGAACGATGTCCGGATCCTGCGGCCTGACGCGCCAGTATTCTCCGTGCACCATCACCATGGGCCCCTTATCCGAAAAACCGAGCACCTTCACCCGTTCGCCGATCATCACGCCCTCGCCGGAGGTGGGGCGTCGCCTCAGGACCTTGTAGATGAGGCGCAACACCAACAGAAAGGCCACCGCGATGACGAGCGTGACGCCCACGACAAACCCCGCCGAGAGGTGCAACAGTTCGCCCCCCGGGGCCTTGAAGAGGATGAGCCCTCCGAAGAGCATCGCCCCTATTCCGATCGCGATGAGAATCCCCATGCCGCCCATCACGAGGTCGAGGACCATGATGACAATTCCTCCGGCCAGCAGAGCCACGCCCACCAGATTGACGGGCAGCACCCGGAGGCCGTAGCTCGCCATAATCAGAAACAGCGCGCCCGTCGTCCCCATCACGAACCCGCCGGGGGCCTTCGCTTCGAGGATGATCAGGAAGATGCCCGCGATGAGCGCCAGATAGGCGATGTCGGGACGGGAGAGAAAGCCGAGCAGGCGGAGCCGCGGCGTCATCTCGATGCGCTTCTCCTCGTGTCCTGTCAGAGAGATCGTCCGTTCCTCGCCCTTCACCTTGACAATCCGGCCATCGAGCTTTTTCAACAATTCCGCCTCGTCGGCGGCGATAAAGTCGATCACCTTCCGGTCGAGCGCCTCGCGGGCCGTGAGCGACACGCTCTCCTTGACCATCGATTCGGCGACCTTCACGTTGCGCCCCCGCTCCTGCGCGAACGAGCGCATCTTCGCGGTGAGGTCGTTCGTGATCTTGCGATCCATCTCCGAGCTTTCGTTCTTGATATCCCCCCCGCCGCCCGTCACCGGGTGTGCCGCTCCGATGTTCGTCCCGGGGGCCATGACTGCCACGTGGGCAGCCTGAACGATAAAGGCGCCGGCGGATGCCGCGCGGGAACCGCTCGGAGCAACCCATACCACCACCGGGTAGTTCGCCTCCGCAATGGCGGTCATGATCTCGGACATGGAATCGACGAGACCGCCGGGCGTATTCATCTGAAAGACAAGCACCGTCTTCGGGTCGTTCCCCACCTCTTTGAAGACGTTCGCCACGTGTTCCTCCAGGGGGACGCCGACGATGCCGTCCATCTTCGCGAAATAAACCACCGTCGGCTTTGCGGGCACGGCGGCGTGCGTCACTCCGGAAAGAATGAGAAAAAACAGCGAAAGAAGAAGCCCGAGTCGATGCGCCCGATTCGCCTTCATATCATCAACCTCTCAAGCATCTGTGAAATCGTGTCCACCCGGACGATCTCCATATCCTTCGTACCGGGTGTATGCAGAGCGTCGCGCGGTTCCCGTCCGCTGATCACCGCACGCCTGAAACCGAGCCTCGCTGCCTCGCGCAGCCGCATCCCCGTCTTCGCGGCAGGGCGCACCTCACCCGCTAACCCCGTCTCGCCGATAAAGCAGACGTTTCCGACGATCGGCACGTCTTTCAGCGAGGAGGCGAGCGCCGCGCAGATCGAGAGATCCGCCGCCGGATCGCCGAGCGTGAGGCCGCCTGCGACGTTCGCATAGACGTCGCAGCTTCTTGAAAATATACCACAACGACGCTCCAATACGGCGAGCAAAAGCTGCAACCGATTCAGCTCGATCCCGCGGGATGTCCGCCTGGGGTACTGAAAGGGCGTCGCGCATGAGAGCGCCTGTATCTCCGCGATCAGAGGGCGCGAGCCCTCCAGCGATACGCCCATCGCGACGCCGGGGGTGTCCGCCTCCCGCGCGCTCCAGTAGAGGTGGCTCGGGTCGCGCACCGCGACGAGTCCCTTTTCGGTCATCTCGAAGATGCCCAATTCATCCGTGCTGCCGAAGCGGTTCTTCTCCGCCCGCAGGAGGCGATGGGAGGACGTCCGCTCTCCGGAGAAGAGCAGGACGACGTCGACCATGTGCTCAAGAATTTTGGGGCCCGCGATCTGCCCCTGCTTCGTGATATGGCCGACCATGACGGCGGGGATGCCCAGCGTCTTCGAGACCTCCGCGCAGCGCGAGGCCACATGACGAACCTGATTCAGGGAACCCGACCAACCGCTCTCATCCTCGATCCGAAACGACTGAACGGAGTCGACGACCAGAAATTCGTAACCCTTCGCCGCCTCCAGCATCGCGAGGATGTCCTGCTCGCAGAGAAGGTCGAGCCTCTCCTCCGATATGCCGAGCCTGCGCGCCCGCAGAGCGAGCTGGCCGCTCGACTCCTCCCCCGAAATATAGAGGACCCGGTGCCCTGCCTTCGCCATGCAGGCGCAGACCTGCAGAAGGAGCGTCGACTTGCCGACGCCGGGCTCGCCGCCCAGCAGCACGACACCTCCCTCGATCCAGCCGCCCCCGAGCACCCGGTCGAGTTCCTCGATGCCGGAGGAGATCCTCTCCTGAACGGAGACCTTGATGCTGGAAACCGGCTCGGCCCGGCTCGCCGAGACCTGCCCCGTCTTCGATGTGCGCAGCGGCTCCTCCTCGGAGAGCGTGCCCCATGCGCCGCAACCGGGGCACTTGCCGACCACGGTCAAGCTCATATAACCGCAGTCGACACATCGATAGCGCGTCATGCTTTTTTTCGCCATTACGAACGCCCCCTTATTCGGATTTTAAAGCAATGCGATCGTTGTTTTTGTAGGGGCAAACAGTGTTCGCCCGTTTCTCCCTGAATGGATCATGATCCTTGGCGGGCGCACACTGTGCGCCCCTACGAGAAACAGGCCGCTTGAAATAGAAACAGAATTACCCCCAGGGCCAGGAGATGCGGCGTCCCTCGCGCCCTGCTAGCGCGAGCCGGATCTCCTCGAAGGTCGGAGCCTCCAGCAACATCTTGGTGCCGTTGGCGCGGCTCAGCGTGTCCAGCGAGTGGGAGTCGGACGAGCGGATGAAAGTCCTGTCGGGATATTTTTCGCGCCACTCCTGCGCCTGCTCCGAGTTGAGGCGCCGGGAAAGTTCGAAGGCGTCGACCGGATAGTCGAGCGGTATGGGGCCGAGCACGGCGGGATAGGCAAAGGCAGGCCTGTCTATGTGAGCGAGGTTCACGATCGCACCCGCCTCGTGCGCGCGCTTCACGATCGTGTCGATTTCGTAGCCGACTCCCTGGATCAGCATCGTATCCTCCATGCGCACGATCTCGTTGTTCGCGTCGATGACCACCTGGTACCCGAAGATATCCGGATCGTTCTGGATCGGGGGCATCGCCTCCCACAGCCACTTTTGAAAATCGCCTACGGCGGAGAGGTCGGGAAAAATCGTGACGACGTGAATGTCCTCCGCCGTCTGTACTTCGATCGCGGGGAAGACCACGGGGTTGCCGGCGGCGACCTCCATGATCGCAGCGCAGTTGTCCGCGCAGTTGTGGTCGGAGATGGCGATGACGTCGATTCCCGCCTCGCGGACCTTGCCCACGATCTCCGGCGCACCCATCTCGAGCTCGCCGCAGGGGGAGAGGGCCGTGTGGATATGGAGATCCACCCAGTAGTACGAGAGCACCTGGGGATCAGCCCCTCAGCCCCAGCTCGCCCAGACGCAGGCAGACGTCGAAGATGGAGTCCCTCGCCGTAACGAGCGCGATGTTCTCCGCCTGGCAGCGAGCAACGAGATCGTCCGCCGGCTTGCGTCCCGCCGCGATGACCACGATCGGCGTGTCCTTCAACACCGCCACCGCCGCGACGTTCAGGTGCGACTGGATCGTCACCCAGGCGGCCCCGTCCGCGTCGCTGCCCATGATAAAGCTGAGAAGGTCGCCTACGACAACCTTCTCTACCTCTCTTGCGGGATCGCCCGTCACGTGTATCTCGGCGCCGATTTCAGCGCAAATTTTTCCCAGAGAAATCATCGATATACCCCCGTCATCTTTTCTTTTTCAGCGTGTGCGGCTGCAGGTCCGCAAGCGAAACGATCTGGTTCGCGAGGGAGACGATACCCTCCCTCAACTTGAAGACGCAGTCGGTGATCTCCCCCTGCTCTCGCACGATGTCCTCGGCCATCGCCTTGCAGGAGGGGCGTCCGCAGGCTCCGCAGTCGATATGCGGCAGCTCCGCGAAGATCGCTTTCATCTGCTTCATACGGCTCATGGCCTCGGTCAGGTCGTCCGAAAGGGGCAGTCGCTGCTTGGAGGGAATCGCGTCGCGCGTCTTCCACGTCTTCTCGACGGCGTGGAGCGCGGCGAGTTCCTCCTCCTTCTGCGGAGTCAGCGCCCAGTCGATCTCGATGTTCCTGTTCCTGACGTTCGAAAGGAAGCGGGATTCCGGCACCGCGACGCCGCCGACACAGCCGAGGTCGCAGGTGCGGCACTCGACGAAATCGACCCCCTTGATACGGCCGAGTTCGATCTGCTGCAGTAGGTCGATCGTATTGCGGAGGCCGGAAACGGCGAGCACCGTGATGTCGCGCTTGGCGAATTTGCTCACGTGCTTCGACTCGCCGCCGCGCATCGACCAGGCGGCAAAACGCCACATACAGCGGGTGGGAGACTCCTGCGAAGTCGTGACCTTCGCGCCGGAGGCCATCAGCGTGTGCACGACCTTGCGGAGCGAGACGACGTGCTGTATGGCGGAGGGTTCACGACCGAGGGGGTCCCGTATTAGCGTTATTTTTGCCGGACAGGGCGCAAAGAGCGTCATCGGCGCGTACGACTTGGTACGTTTGCGCCAAAGCTCCGCTGCGATATCGAGGGGGTTCTCGACCGGCAGCAGGCGGCTCAGCAGTTCGGGAAACTGAAGTTGTATCAGGCGGACGGCCGCCGGGCAATAGACGGAGATTACGGGCAACTGCTCCCGCGAAAGGCTCTCGATGATACGCGCCGTGGCGTAAGCGCTGAGGTCAAACGCGTCCTCCATATCCTCGACGAGAAGGTCGATGCCCCAGGCGCTCAGTGCCGTCTTCGCCAGATCCGGCGACCAGAACGAACCGAACTGCGCAAAGAACGTCGGGTCGGGCAGCGCCTCGACCGTGCCGTGAGCGCGGATCAGGTCCCAGTCGTCGTCGTCGAGACCGAGGGCCTTCCGTTCGCACGCCCGCAGGCATTCGCCGCAGTCGATGCACAGATCCTTGATGATCGTGATGGAGCCGTCTATCACGCGAATCGCTTCGGTCGGACAGGATTTTATGC
Source organism: Synergistaceae bacterium (assembly GCA_031549185.1). Taxonomy (GTDB): domain Bacteria; phylum Synergistota; class Synergistia; order Synergistales; family Synergistaceae; genus JAVBQG01. The sequence continues at coordinate 18,332 of JAVBQG010000009.1, forward strand.
AGTTGACACAACCGTGACAGGCCGAATACGAGATTCTGATGCTATGAGCCATGCCTCTTCACTCCTTCAGCTGGCTTCGTTGAAATAGATCACCGTCCTGAGGGTGGTTCCCTTTCCTACTTCCGTCTCTATTTGAAACACATCCGCGTTACGCTTGATGTTCGGCAGCCCCATACCGGCGCCGAAGCCCATCTCCCGGGCATGGTCGCTCGCCGTTGTATAGCCCTCCTGAATCGCCAGATTTACATCCGGAATTCCGGGGCCCTGGTCCACCGTCTTGATCTCCACGTGATCCTCGTCGATGTTGGCGATGATCTTTCCGCCGCCGCCGTGAATCACGAGGTTCATCTCCGCCTCGTAGGTGATAATCGCAGCCCGTCTGCAGATCGCGGAGGAAATACCGAGCATTTTCAAGGTTTCCTTCACATTATTGGAGGCTGCTCCCGCCGCCACATAATCGTCCGCCTCTACCTCATGCTCGATGTAGATTGGCTCGGACACGCCGAACCTACCTTCTTGCGTCGGTCGCGCACGGAGCAATGCCCATCTTGTAAAGGATCCCGCAGGCTTCGAACATCGTGTACTTCGACAGAATCATCGGGATGCCCGCCTCGCGCGCCAGATTGATCGTCTCCTCCTGCGGGGCCTTTCCGCGCACGAAGAGAACGCCCGGGATGTCCAGCATCTGCGCTGTGCGCACGATCTGAATATTCGTAAGTCCGGTGATCAGGAGCGCGCCCGGCGAACAGAACGCGAGCACGTCGCTCATGAGATCGCACGCGTATGCCTTCGTAATCTCCATCGTGCCCAATTTTTCGTCCACGCACAAAGTCTTTGCTCCTACCGCTTTCGCTATTTCGTCAAGAACCAACTAAGTCGCCTCCTAAGGATGACAATTCTCTATTCGCCACTTCTTCATTTCTCATTTGCGTTTCCAAATCGGGGTCATTCGACGGCCTCCGACGAATTGACCTCGACTTTCCCAGATGATTGATATTTTCGATTTACAACCGTGAGCACACCAAACTGACGAGTCGTCGGCCTGTGCGTCCGCCGATTGATGTAAAGCGTCTCGTCCATCAGGGGAATATCCCGCACGATCTCCAGGGCTTTTGCGATCGACGCGGGATCCGTGTTGCTCTCGTCCGAATACGCACCGATCGCCCACCGGCCCAGGGCATAGGCTTTTGCGGCCAGGGCCGGGTCGCTCACGACTTTGCCAAACATATCACGTACTTTCATAATTATATCACGTTTGCCTCTTTCGTTTCGCTGTAACAGCGCATCTTTATCCACAAGCGTGAGGCCCTCCGCATCGAGCAGAATCTTCTGTTGCGAGCCCGCGTAGAAAACCTTCGTCCCCTTCTGGTTCAGGTTCGCCGTGCGCCAGATCGACAGCGTCGCCATTCCTTCAAGCCAGCTCGTGATAATCCCGGCGCCACCGGATTCCACCTCTCCCACCAACAGGTTGAACTGGTCCTCTCTCGTGGCGGAGACCCATATCGGAAGCGTTCCGATCTTTCGGGCATTGAGCATGTTGTCGTTGAGCCTCGCGCCCTTCGCGATCCTCTCCGATAGGACGTCGGAGAAAATGGCGACCTTCCGCTGTGGTTTCTGCGCTGCGGCCAACTCCGCCAGCGCATTGGCGCGCGCAAAGTACGGGAGGTCAAGCGCGAAGAGATAGGGGTACGGCTCGCCCGACGCGGGATCGATGATCTTCAGATTCTCGCCCCCGGCGAAGATTACGGATGGTCCGGCAGTGGCACAGAGCCGCCGCAACACGCTGTCCCTCTCTCCCCCGCCGAAACTGATGATGGCAGCTACCTTCATCCCTCGCCAGGTGGCCATGCGCTGGGGAATCTCCTTCGCGTCCCTCAGATTGGCAAACATGAAGATGACCTCGCGCCCGCGAATGCCCGAGCGCTGCAGAGAGATCTCGCGCTCCGCCGCGCGCAACCCGAGCTTGATCGTCTCCCCCGTCTTGCTTTCCCAGCCGGAGGGAGGCGGTATGACGACGACGGGCCACCCCCACCCCTCCTTGACGGCGGAGAGGGGATCCTTTTCCCCCGTCGCCGCACGGGCGACCGGAGGACAGAGTGCCCCGCAGAGTACATAAAAAAGCAAAACGGCGGCAAACACCTGCAGACGCCGCGCCCTTCCAAAAAATTCGACCATTGGATGACCTCCTTGTATACCGTGTCGCTCCTGTCGGTATGATAGCATCACGGAAGAAATAGTCGATGCGCCGGAGGCTATTTTTTCACGTTTTCGTCGAAAATCTCGCAACAAACCGCGGGCAACAAAAAAGAGGCGCCCGGGATGATGGGCACCTCTCGTTGGACTGTCGTAAAGCTGGATTTACTTGAACGCCGCCTTCGCAGCCGCGCGGGCGATATCGATGCCCTTCTGGATGTCCTCGACGGGAACGTTGAGGGCCGGGCGGAAGCGCACAGTGTGAGTTCCGCAGGGAAGGATGAGCATCTTCTGCTTCGCGCACTCGGCGAGGAACTTGCCGCGCAGCTCGGGGCAGCAGATGTCGAAGGCACACATAACGCCTTTGCCGCGGACGTTCGAAATGTTCTCCGGGAACTCGCTCTGCAACTCCTCGAGGCCCTTCATGAGCGCCGGACCGGCCGTCTTGCTGACGTAATCGAGCACGTTGTCGTCGCGGTAGATCTCGAGGTAGCGGGTCGAACGGACCATGTCGACGACCGTGCCGCCCCATGTGGAGTTGATGCGGCTGGAGACCTTGAAGCAGTTGTCCTTGACTTCGTCGACCTTCGGACCGACGACGATGCCGCAAATCTGCGATTTCTTGCCGAAGCTGAAGATGTCGGGCGCGACGGGCGCGTGATGCTCCCATGCCCACATCTTGCCGGTGATGCCCATGCCGGACTGCACTTCGTCGAAAATCAGCATCATCTCGTTGTTGTCGCAGATCTCCTTCAGCTGCTGCATGAACTCGGTGCGGAAGTGATTGTCCCCGCCCTCGCCCTGGATGGTTTCGAGGATGATCGCGCAGTGTCCGTCGGGATCGTCGGCGATCGCCTTCTTGATCTGCTTGATCGACTGTTCCTCGAGCCACTTCGTAATGGCGAGGTTCTTCTCGAGCGGGAAGGTGATCTTCGGGTTCAGCACGCGCGGCCAGTCGTTGAACTTGGCGAAGCGCTGGTGCTTGTTGGGATCGGCGGTGTTCGTGACGGAGAGCGTATAACCGCCGCGCCCGTGGAACGCCTCGTTGAAGTGGATGACCTTCGTGCCCTTACGGCCGGCAACGGCATCGCCGGGTGTAATTTTGCCCTTTTCGAGCAGCTTCTGAACCTTCCAATCCATCGCGACCTTCATCGCGTTCTCGACCGCCAGCGTGCCGTAGTCGACGAAGAAGAGATGCTCGAAGCCCTTCGGTTTCGCAACTTCCCCGAAGGTCTTGACGAATTCTCCCATTTCGAGCGTGTAGATGTCGGAGTTGGCAACTTTGTTGATGGCCGCGCGGAAAATTTTCTCTTTGAATTCGTCGTTGGCGAGCTTGGGGTGGTTCATGCCGAACGGGGCGGAGGCGAAGAAGGTGTAGAAATCGAGCCAGTCGTCGCCGTTACGGGCATCAACCACGTGACTGCCCTTCGACTTCTCCATGTCGATGACGATATCGTACCCATCACGGAGCATCCACTTTTCGATCGCCGGGAAAACATCATTCGCTGCCACGCTAAACTTTGCAGACATAACCGTACCCCCCAGATAGATTTTATTCGGTTGAGCTCTCTCAACTCTCGTTATATTGATTGTATAATATGCGTCTCTAAAAAACAACCCCCTAGAAACATTTTTTGGGGGGAAGTTTTTTAATTTACCCTGAAATCCGTCACAAGGTCGGCCATGGCGATAGAGATAAAAGCTGTCTGATTCTATTAAAATCGTGGAAATTTCCCTGATCCATACCGGGGCAATAAAATGAATATGAATCCCATATTGGTTTATTTTTTAGGAGCGACGGCCAAAAGGGAAATAAACTGCACTGTATTGGGCGTACATCATATATGCGGCAACGGTCGGGATCCCGAGACAGGAAAACACAGTCATAGTTTGCGCGTTCACGTATACTGGGTTTTCCGTAGCGCTTCCAAAGGTACGACTGGCTGAACTCCTCTATCGACAGATTTAAGTGACACGCAATTGTGCTCTGCTCCTGAGTGGTCACCCAGACTGCGCCCGGCTCGCCGCGACAACAGCGTCCGCAACCCAGGCACGAGAAATAAAGTCCGCCCTCCCACCAGGGCGCGGTTGCATTGTCCTTTTCCACTTAGGCCGAAACCTGCCTCGCCCTGGCAATTCGATTTTTCGACCAGATGATCCAAGCGAGGCCTACGGCGAGAGCCAACAAACCGGTATACTGCCCGACTCGAAGACCGAGAATTCTGTCCCCTGCCCGCCAGAAATCAAAGACGAGGCGATACCCCCCGTAGAGAATCATGAACAGAGGCCAGAGAATCGCCCCCCGGCCCGCCTCCTCAGGGGTCCGGTTCCATTTTTTCTCCAGAATCCAAAGAAAGGCGCCGATCAGAAGCGCCGCGGCGGACTCGAACAGCTGGGTCGGAACGACGGAGACATAGCCAGTGGTGGGAAAACGAACCCCGACGATGGCCGAGGTTGGAACGCCGTAACAGCAACCGGCAAAAAAGCAGCCCCATCTGCCGATGAAAAGCATGAACGCACACGGAAGTGAGGCGGATTCGGCAAAAGCGTCGACCGACAGGGAGAGTTTACGAAGTTTATAAAGCCCTGCGAGCCCTCCCCCGATAAAACCGGGACCGGAAGAAAGGCCGCTCTCCCAGAAATAAAGCAGTTTGATCGGGGACTCGGCATATCGGCTCCAGTGATCGAAATACCCGCCGATGGTCGCGCCGATAAAGACGCCGAACATCGTCCAGAGCAGGACATCCGTGGCGTCATTGAACGAAAAACCATATCTGGACACGGCGCGCCGCCGTGTCCAGAGGATCATCATACAGAGGGCCAAACCCCAGAAGACGTAGTAAGTGTCTATTTTAAGAGGGCCTAGCGAAAAAAGGGTCGGATACATCCGAAAGCGTCAGCGGTGCCGTCTATTGTGGTTTCGGCGCCTCTCCACATAGTTGGTGGGTTGGATGACGATTCGGCGAAGGGGCTCCTCCCCCTCGGAGCAGGTCTCTATATCCGCGTTGTCCTGCAGAGCCACGTGGATCACCCGCCGCTCCCAGCTGGACATCGGTTCGAGGCTGACGGGCGCGTTCTTGCGGACGACCTCGCGTGCCACGGACTCGGCGAGGCGCATCAGGCTCTCTTCGCGGCGCACTCTATATCCACCGCAGTCAAAGCGAATTTTGGAGGAAGAAGGGTCCGCCCTGTAGATCAGATTCGTGATAAACTCCAGCGCCTTGAGCGTCTCGCCGTGTCGGCCGATCACGATTGCCGAATCGTCGCCGTCAAGATTGATCGTCATGCTCCCAGTGTCGAGCGTGGCCTCCAGGTCAAGTTCAAGCCGCTCCATCAAGACGGCCGCAAAATCCCGCGCCTGCAGATACATGACGGGCGCCTTCGTCTCCACTCGCACCTTCATCTTCTTTCCCAACAATCCGAAGAGGCGCTTGCCCTCGTCTAAAACCGCGACATTTATATCGTCCTCCGAAACGCTCCAGAGCTCGGCCGCCTGGGTTCTTGCCGCCTCCGGGGTCGTCGCGTCCAGCACCATGGATTCAATTTCCGCACTTGGTACGCTGGTGGTGTTCATCTCTTCCCGTCCTCTTTGTTTTTTTCATCCTCTTCTTCATCTTCATAATCGTCGTCGTCGTATTCTTCGTCGTCGTATTCTTCGTCGTCGTACTCTTCATCCTCGTCGTAGTCGCTCTCGTCCGCCACGACCTCCGGAGCGGGTTTTCCGGGAATCGGCTTGTTCTTGTACAGCACGGGCTTGTTTGTGGCGATTTCGACCTTGGTGCGCTTCATCACGATCCACTGCTGCGCAATGCCGATCAGCGACGACGTACCCCAGTAGAGCAACACGCCACCCGGGAGCGAAAGGCAGATAAAACCCATCATAATCGGCATCACCGTGTTCATGGTGGCCATCTGCGGATTGTTCCCGGCTCCGGAAATTTTCTGCTGGAACCACGTCAGGAAGCAGATAAAGATCGTAAAAAGAAGGCTTACCAGATAAAGTTCAACGTGCGCGAGCCCTCCCGGATTTGAAACGATCCCATTCAAAACCGCGAAAAACCCGACCTTCCCGTCCACAACCGGAACAGAGACGGCTTGCGCAAGGGAAACCAACACGCTCTTTTCAAGTGGCAAGCCTATAAAACTGTTGTTGCCCACATTGTAACTCATCAAAACCCGGAAGAGCAGGATCATGATCGGCAACTGAACAAGAAGAGGGAGGCAACCCGACAAGGGGTTGACCTTATACTCCTTGTAAAGCTCCATCATCTTTTTCTGGAGCAGCTGCTTGTCGTTCGCGTACTTCTCCTGAATGACCTTCAAACGGGGCTGGATTTTCTGCATCTGCGTCATGCTCACCATCTGTTTATGGGAAAGAGGATACATCAACAGACGAACCACAATGGTGAGCAGAATAATCGCAAGTCCGTAGGAACCCGTTATATTCTGGAAAAAATTCAATATACCAAGCAGGAGATCTCCTCCGGCTGCCCAAAGCGTACCCAAATCTTCCACCTTCTCCGAAAAAACTCTGCTTCTCTAAAAAATCCGACCGTTCGTCGAACTACAGGAACAATGCCTTCGAACGATTCAATCAGGTCTTTCCCGTCTCTTGAATACCGTCGCTCGTTTCCCAATCCGACCCGCCAAGCGATTCCACAACGGGAAGGACCTCTCCGGAACGGGGTCGTACCCGCCCGAATGCCACGGTCCGCAACGAGCAATACGGAAGAACGTCAACAGCGTGCCCTTGAAAAAACCGTGTTTTTCGAACGCTTCTATCCCATACTGCGAACACGACGGATAAAAACGGCAGTGGTCCCCCAAAAGCGGGGAGATGAATCGCCGGTAGCCGCGGATAAGAAAAACGGCTAACGCTGCAGGGAGCCGCACGAAGCGGGGCAATCGACGGCCCACTCCGCTCCGGGCCACACGGCCTTCATCAGATGCGCGCGAAGAAGCGCGCCCGCCATATCGCAATAGACCGCGCGGGCATTTGCCGTCAGAGCGACTTCCCTCAGAGACGCCACGATCCAGACGTCCTCTTTTATCCACGGCAACAACCGACGAAAGGCCTCTCGCAGCATTCTGCGTCCGCGCACACGACCAACTGCGTTCGCAATCCGCTTGCCGACGGTGACACCGACACGCGCCGGCTGCCCCGAAGGGTGCGAGAGGCGCAAAAAATAAAGCCGCACCAGCTCGCCCCTCTGTTGACGGCCGGTGCGGAAGACTGCATCGAATTCCCATCCCTTCTTGAGACGGCAGGATGGGGCAAAACCGAAAAAAACATCGTCGCCATCGCCCGAAATCGACGAGCGTGTATTAGACGGCAAGACGCTTTCTGCCCTTGTGTCTGCGATTGCGGATAATTCGCCTCCCACTCGGGCTCTGAGAACGGACCAGAAAGCCCATCTTGCGCTTCCTGCGCGTATTGTGCGGCTGATATGTCCTCTTCATGCTCTATTACACCTCCCATGACACGGGGTACCCAAATTTTACGCGCGCATGCGCGATAGCCAGCAAGACAGCCAAGGTACTATAACACAGAAGCGGAAGCTGAACAACTCCCCAACCGTGCAAATCTCTTCCACATTTCTTCGTGGGAGGCAAGAGCTTCCCGCGCCGTTTTTCGCACGACCTCGACGTCGGAAACCATCTGCCGACGCAGGCCCTCCGCGTCGGCGAATCGCTTTTCGTTCCGCACACGACGCAGCATGAAGACCGTGAGCGTCCTATCGTAGAGATCGCCCTCGTAATCGAGCAGATTCACCTCGAAGCGCACCTCTCTCTCCCCTTCGAACGTCGGATTGCATCCAAGGTTGGCGGCTCCTATGCGCCAGATCCCCTCGCAGAAAACGAGCGTCGCGTAAACACCCGTCGCAGGAGAAATTTTATCCCCGTGAACTTCGAGGTTCGCGGTGGGAAAGCCGAGCGAGTGACCACGTCTATCGCCACGAACGACGCGGCTGCGGCAGAAAAAGGGATACCCCAGCATCTCCCACGCGCCGCACATATCCCCCGCGATGACCGCATCGCGGATGCGCGAGCTGCTCACCGGTTCACCTTCGTGCAGCAGAAGCGGCATAATGTCGAGGGACCACTTCCTGCGTTCGCACTCCTCGCGCAACACCGCCAGCGTTCCGCTGCGCCCCTTGCCGAAGCGGAAATCCTCTCCGACGACGACGCCGCTCACACCATACTGCAGCGCGATGTAATCCAGAAACTCCTGCGGAAGCATATTCGCGACGGCCTGTGTGAATATGATACGATGGACGGCCGGCACGCCACAGTACTCCCGCAGGAGAGCCTGTTCGTCCAGAAGGAAGAGCGACCGAAAATCCGAGCCGCCCAGAAGGTTGTCCGGGTGGCGCTGGAAGGTGATGATCCCCCACGCAGTGTCACGTTCCGACGCAAGCGCCCTCGCCCGATCGAGCAAGGTCCGATGCCCCATATGAAATCCGTCGAACGCTCCGATCGCCGCGATCATCTCAGAGTGCCCCGAGCTTTATATTCGTCTCCGGCGACAGGAAGAGGCGACCTTCGCGATAATCCGCACAGCAGACGGAAAACAGATTCTCCGAGCGCGCCAGGAGAACTCTCGCCGGAGAACCCTCCCCGGCGGAAACCCTGAAAGAATCCGACGCAAAGGCGCCGAGCCCAGAGGCGAGCCTCGACATATCCGCATCGGGCAGGCGATAACAGGGTAAAAACTTTTCCATAATATCGAGCGGTTGTATCATTGGCATAAGTTCATCCTTCGAAATCGAAAAATTTCCATCGGGACGCCAGGCCCCTGCGAGACTCAGCGGCCCGACAATCTCCCGGGAGAGAGCCGCGATGTGCGCGCCGCAGCCGAGGGACCGCCCCAGATCCCTTGCGATGCTGCGGACATACGTCCCCTTTCCGCAGCGAATCAGGAGGGTGAACGTGCCGTCGCCCGCGAGGGACGATACGCGGTCGATCTTTTCGATAAAGACCGGTCTCGGTTCGATGCGAGGGGTTTCCCCGCCGCGAGCCAGCTCGTGCGCCCTGCGCCCATCCACATGAACCGCCGAAATCTGCGGCGGAACCTGCATACGCCACCCCAGGAACGCGGGCAGCGTCCGATCGATCGCCGTTTCACCCACACGGCTCCAGTCACCGCAGAAGATCCGCTCGCCCGTCGCGTCGCAGGTGGTCGTATCCACTCCCAGCGCGATGGTCGCCCTGTAGGTCTTCGGCATCTGCATCACGAGGCTGCTCAGGCGCGTGGCGCCACCCAGAAGAATCACCAGCAGCCCACAGGCTGAAGAATCCAGCGTTCCCCCGTGTCCGACCTTCACGTCTCTGCCCAGTATTCGACGCACCTTCTCGACGCAGGCGGTGCTTCGCACCCCCTCCGGTTTATCGAGCGCCAGAAGACCTGCCAGCAATGTGCTCCTCCATGATTCTGCGCAGCTCGGGCAACAGCGACGCGGCGCTGCCTTCGGCTCTGCAGCCCGCCGCGAGATCGTGCCCGCCGCCGCCAAAGCGCTGCGCCACAGTCCGCGCATTCATCGGCTCCTGCGCCCGCAGGCTCACGCGAACGGATTCACCCGCCTCGCTGACCAGGGCGACAAGTGCGGCGCCCTTTACGCGCAATAAAAAGTTCACGAGGTTCTCCGTCGCCGACTGCGTGCAGCCGGTCGCGTCGAAATCCTCGTTCACCAGCCAAAAGAGGGCCCCTCTCCCGTCCGCGAAGACCTCCGTCCGCGCCAGCGCGCGGCTCCAGAGGCGAAGGACTTCGGCCGTCAGGTTCGAGTCGAGCTCCCGCGCGATCGCGCTCGGAGAGGCTCCCGCCCGCAACAGCTCGATCGCGCATTCGTGGCTCCGTATCGACGTCGAGGCGAAGCGAAACCCTCCGTTGTCCGATACGATCGCGACGTAAAGCGCCTTCGCCTCGGCGGGAGTGATCCCCCATGGCGAGCGCGCCATCAGCTCGGTGATCATCTCGCCCGTGGCGGAAGCCTCCCGATCGATCCAGTCGACCGTGCCGAAGCGCGCGTTGTCCGCGTGATGATCGATATTGATCACCGTATATCGCGCGAGGGCGTCTGTCAGGCCACCGACCGAGCGCTCGGCCGTGCTCGTGTCGATACAGAGCACGAGCGCGTCGTCTTCGAGCCTCTCGAACGGCATGCTCGGAAAAATTTCATAGGGAAAATCGATCGCCAGGAAATCGTAGTGCGAAGGGACCTCGTCCTTGCCGCCCCACAAGACCTTTTTGCCGAGGCGGAGGCCGAGAGAAACGAGCGCGGCGGCACTGCCGAGCGTATCGCCGTCGGGTTTTTCATGAACGAGCACGAGCCAGTTTTCACGTGTCGCGAGGTGTCCGAGGACCTCTTCGAGGGCGCCCATCCGGGATCAATCCCTCGTCTCTCTCCGCTCGGCAAGGTTTTTGTCCTTTTTTTCCTGCATCTCCCTCTTTTCCCGCTCCTCCCGCGCGACTCGGTCGATCAACGCGTCCATCGAGCGCGCTTTTTGCTCCGAATCGTCGTAAAGAAAGTGAAGCTCCGGAATCTGCCGGATGTGCATAACCCTGCCAAGATGTCCTCTGAGAGCGCCTCTGACTGTCTGCAATGCCGCGACGACCTCCTCTTTGCGCGACTCGTCGAGCAGCGTAAAATACACCTTGGCGTGCCCGAGATCGCGCGAGCAGTCGACGTGCGTCAGAATCGCCTCGCTTACGAGATCGTTTTTCGTGTCGCTCGCCAGAAGCTCCGCGATGAGGCGCAGAAACTCCTTGTTGAGCCGTTCAACCCTATACGTCACCATATGAAAACACCTCTTGATGGGCGCTCACGATTTCGAACTCCCCATCGGCCTCCATCTTTTCCATAAAATCCTGAACCCCTGCCATCCGCTGTTCAACCTCGTATAGCGACGACCCGACTCCGGAAACGGCGATATCGGCTCGGTCCCATCGTCCGTCGGGACCGAGGTCCGCGACGGAGACGTTGTAATGCCTCTTCGCCCTCTCCGTCAGAGAGCGCACGACCTGACGGCGATCCTTCAGGCTGGAGGCCTCGTACATCGCGAGAGAAAAGAGCGCGATGCCAATCCACGGTTTCGTTTCCATTTTTCCTAGTTGTCGAGCGTCTTCTTCTCCACCAGGACCTCGTACGCCTCGACGATATCGCCGTCGCGGAAATCCTGGAATCCGTTGAAACTCAAGCCGCACTCGTTGCCCGCCGCGATTTCGCGAACATCCTCCTTGAAGTGCCTCAGACCGGAGAGGCTGCCGTCCCAGATGACGACGCCGTCGCGCACGACGCGAACCTTCGTATTGCGGCGAATGACACCCTCCTGTACGAAGCAGCCGGCGATCTTGCCGATCTTCGGCACCTTGAAGAAGGCGCGTATCTCCGCCTGTCCCACGATGTTTTCGCGAAGCGTCGGCGCGAGCATACCCTCGAGCGCCGCGTGGATGTCCTCCTGCATCTCGTAGATAACCCTGTACAGGCGAATCTGCACGTTCTCGTTCTCGGCGAGCTTCTTCGCGTTGGCATCGGGCCGGACGTTGAAGCCGATGATGATCGCGTTCGAGACCGACGCCAGGGTGACGTCGGACTCGGAAATTCTGCCAACGCCCTCGTGCACGATATTGATTCCGACCTCGTCGCTGCCCATTTTCATCAGCGTCGAGTGGAACGCTTCGAGCGAACCCTGCACGTCGCATTTGAGCACGACGTTCAACTGCGGGATCTCCTCGCTCTGCATTTTGTCGTACAATTCTTCCAATGTCAGGCGGTTGCGCGATTTCATCTGATCCTGCTCGCGCTGCGAAGACTGGCTCACAAGGTCGCGCGCTTCGCGCTCGGAACCGAGGAGGTGGAATATCTCGCCCGGCAGAGGCACGTTTTCGAGCCCCAGGATCTCGACCGGCGTGCTCGGACCGGTCAGATCGATCGTCTTGCCGGTGTCGTCGAGCATCGCGCGGATCTTGCCCCAGGCCGTCTGCGTCGCGATGATGTTGCCGCGCTTGAGCGTTCCCTGCTGCACGATCACCGTGGCGACCGGGCCCTTGCCTTTATCGAGGTTCGCCTCGATGACGATGCCCTCCGCGGGAACCGAGTCGGACGCAACCAGCTCGCCCATCTCGGCAACCAGCAGGACCATCTCGAGGAGCTGATCGATCCCCGTGCCCGTCTTGGCGGCGATATCGACCATGATCGTGTCTCCACCCCACTCCTCGGGGGCGAGCCCGTAATCGGAGAGCTGCTGACGCACGCGGTCCGGCTTCGCGTCCGGTTTATCGGTCTTGTTCACCGCGACGATGATCGGGACGCCCGCCGCTTTGGCATGATTCATGGCCTCAAGCGTCTGCGGCTTGACTCCGTCGTCCGCCGCCACCACCAGGATGGCGATGTCCGTCACGCTCGCGCCGCGCGCGCGCATGGCCGTAAACGCCTCGTGTCCCGGCGTGTCCAGGAAGACGATGTCGTGTCCGTTGTAGCGTACCTTGTACGCGCCGATGTGCTGTGTAATGCCGCCCGCCTCGCCCTCGGTGACGTTCGTCTTCCGGATCGAGTCGAGCAGCGTCGTCTTGCCGTGGTCGACGTGCCCCATGACGGTTACGATCGGAGAGCGCGATTTCGCGTCCGGCGCATCCGTCTTCTTCTGCGCGGCCTTCGAGACGGGAGCGGCCCCATGCGTTTCGGGCTCCTTGCCCCCCGCTTTTTTCGCGGTTTTCTCCCCCGTTTTCCCTTCCGCCTTCTCCTCCGCGGTTGCCTCTTCTTCCCCGAATACGACCTCGCAATCGTACGCTTCGCAGATTGCAAGCAACACGTCGTCAGACGGCCTCGCATTCGCAGGCATCATAAAACCCGTCTCAAGCAGGGTTTTCACGACTTCGGCCGGCGTTTTGCCGAGCTTTTTCGCGATGTCCCCCACAGTGGACGAACTCTCTACTGTGATCGTCTTCATACTGCTCTCTTTGCCACCCTTTTTACTCTCTTCATCCGCCTTGTCGGTTTTAGTCGTTTCGAGCGGTTTGTTCTCCTTTGCCGGCGCAGACTTGCCGCCGGAGGCCTTGCGCAGCGAATCCTCGACAAGCTGTGCGACCTCCATATCGATCGAACTCATATGCGATTTGACTTCTATCCCGAGGCCGGTGAGAATATCCACCAGTTCGGGGTTCGTCTTTCCCAGAAGTTTCGCCAGCTCATACACCCTCATTTTGCCCATCCAGACAACGCCCCCCCTGCTGCAAAAGTTCAGCCAATTTATTTACGAAGCCGCTCTTAAAGGGAAGGGCGGCTACTTGTGCGCTTGCCACGCCGAGAGCCCCGCCGAGCTCTTCGCGTGTTACTCCCTCCAGTATATAACAGATGCTCCCGCGTTTCGAGGAGAGGCTGGCCACTTTCCGCAAGACATTCGGCGAACAGTCATCCGCGAGGACCACCAGCTGGCGAGACCTCCTCAACGCGCCCAAGGCTCTATCTTGACCGATCTCCACGGCCCCGGCCCTGCGCGCCATGCCCAGCAGGGAGAGCGCCTTGTCAATCTCCCGGTTCGGCATCTTCCGCACAGAAGGCCTCGAGCTGCGTGTACAGCTCACCGCCCACAGGATGCCTCAACGCCCTCGAGAGGGCATTGCGCTTTTTCGCCAGCCGAACGCACTCCGCATTGCGACAGAGGTACGCGCCGCGCCCGGGCGCCTTGCTCGTCGGGTCGATCGCGATCGTGCCGTTCGGTGACCGCACGACCCGCAGAAGACCCGCCTTCGAGAGCTCCTCGCCGCATCCGACACAACGCCTCGGACGCCTGCGAGGTGTCAGTTTTTGGGTAGATCCTCCCACAATCCGTCACCCGAGACTTTGATGATGTCCTCGAACAGATCCTGCATCGTCGGCAAGCGCTCGGGCTCGATCACCTTGATGTCGATCTTCCAGCCGGTGAGGCGCGCGGCGAGGCGTACGTTCTGGCCCGCCTTGCCGATGGCGAGCGAGAGCTGATCCTGGCGCACGTAGACGCGCAGCGAGTGCTCCTGCTCCAGAACGGGCTCGACCTTGGTGACCTTCGCCGGCGAGAGCGCATTCCGCACAAACTGCACCGGATCGTTGCTCCAGACGATGACATCGATACGTTCGCCGCCAAGCTCCTCGCTGATCGATTTGATCCGCGCGCCCGCGTTACCGACGCAGGCTCCGACCGGATCGACGTTCACGTCAAGCGAAGCGACCGCGATCTTCGCGCGGGTGCCCGCCTCTCGCACAATTGCGCGTATTTCGACCGTGCCCTCGTGAATCTCGGGCACCTCCAGCTCCAACAGGCGTTTCAACAACCCGGGGTGCGTACGGGAGACCACGATGCGCGGACCGCGTGTCGTCTTGCGCACGTCGAGCAGCAAAAACTTCTTCCGCTCCCCCGGCAGGTATTTTTCGGAGGAAATACGCTCCTCGCGCGGAAGCAGCGCGTCCGTCCGGTCGTTCACACGAACGAGGATCTGATCTCCCTCCGCCTTGAAAATCGTGCCGACGACGAGGTCCCCGATGTGATCCGCGAACTCGTCGAAAATCACCTGGCGTTCTGCGTCCTTCAGGCGCTGAATGATCACCTGGCGCGCCGTCTGTGCGGCAATACGCCCAAAGTTCTCCGGCAGCATTTCGACGTGCACGACGTCGCCGATCTCGAGATCCTTGTAGCCAAGTCTCGCGGCCTGCTCCTGCGTCCATTCGGCGTCGGGATTCGCCGCCTCTTCCACAATGTGATACAGCTCGCAGAGGACGATCTCTCCGCTCGTCATATTGACGTGGACTTCCACGTCCTGGTTGCCGTTCTTGTATTTTTTATAAGCGGAGACCATTGCTGCCTCGAGGCTCGACGCGATAATATCGGCGGGAAGCCCTTTCTCCGCCTCGATCTGCTTCAGCGCCCGGGCAAAATCCTTTCCAAGTTGCATGCCGTTTTCTCCTCCCCGATAGACGATCCTGTTATTTCGATTTCTTGTTGTGGCTCTTCTTCTCGCCCTTCTCCAATACGAATACGAGAGTGGCCCTGTCTATATCATCAAATGCGATAAGCTGGCTCGATCCGTCGCCCATCGTAAGCTCGACGCTTCCGTCATCGCTGCACGACCGGATGTCGCCCGTAATTTTCTTCTTCGTCTTCGTCTTGATCGCAACGCGCTTCCCAATGAAACGCCTATAATGATCGGGCGTGAAGAGCGGGCGTTCGAGGCCGGGCGAGCTGACTTCGATGTAATAGGCCCCCTGAAAAAAGGGGCTCCCCGACTCTTCGGCCTCGTCGAGAAATGCGGCTACGCCCCTGGAAACGGCCTCGCACTCCGTATGTCCGATTCCCTCGGGTGCGTCGATGTATATCCGCAAAAGGACGCCCGAACGCACGCTCTCGAACTCGACTCCGACGTATTCATATCCGAGCGATTCGACAATCTCCCGAAAGTGCCCTTTCAGTCTTCCCGCGTCGATTCTCTCTCTCATTTTCCAATGACCTCGCTGACCCGACAAAAAACGAAGAGTGGGAAAAACCCACTCTTCCGAAAAAATCCACAGTCGCAGAGCAAGGCTATTATAGCACCTTGCCGCGAAAAATCAAAATTCGACGCCGATTACAGGCACATATCGGAGACGAAATCCCCCCACCAGTCATCCAAGCCGGAGACGAAGGATTCTTCGAGGTCGGGTATGACGGAGTCGATGAAGAGGACATCCTCCTCGAGGTCGGGCAGCAAGTCGACACATTCGTATTCGAGCATGCGATCCCGTTCCGTCAGGCTGAGCAACGCCATCATTCCCTCCCCTTTCCTTCGACGATGCGAATACTATAGTACATTTTCAGAAAATATTCCACAGCGAAATCTTGCGCTGCTTCAACTTTATCAAAGACGATTTATTGCTGGCGATCATCGACCGCGTAGTTCGGAGCCTCCTTGGTGACCACCACGTCGTGGGGGTGGCTCTCCTTCATCGAGGCCGGGGTCACCTGCACGAAGCGCGCGATCTTATGAAGCTGCTCGATGCTCGGCGCGCCGACGTAGCCCATGCCTGAGCGAATGCCGCCGACCATCTGATAGACAATTCCTCCGAGTGAACCCTTGTGCGGGACAAGACCCTCGATCCCTTCGGGGACGAGTTTCTCCTCGGAGGCGCCCTCCTGGAAGTACCGGTCCTTGCTGCAGCCTTCTTTCATCGCACCGAGGGATCCCATGCCGCGATAGCTCTTGAAGGAGCGACCTCGATAGATGATCGCCTCGCCCGGGCTCTCCTCCGTTCCGGCGAAGAGCGACCCGATCATCACGGTGTCCGCGCCCGCCGCCAATGCCTTCACGATGTCCCCGGAGTAACGCACGCCTCCGTCCGCGATGACCTTGCAGCCGTGTTTGTGAGCGACCTCCGACACGTTCATGACCGCAGCCACCTGCGGTACGCCGATGCCCGCCACGATGCGCGTGGTGCAGATTGACCCCGGGCCGATACCGACCTTCACCGCGTCGACTCCGGCCTCGATCAGGGCCTCAGCTGCCTCTGCCGTGGCGATGTTTCCGCCGATCAACGGCAGGTCGGGGTATTTGTTTCGAATCGCCTTGATCGTATCGATGACCAGTTTCGAATGGCCGTGAGCCGTATCGACGACGATGACGTCGATGTCGTTTTCGATCAGCGCCTCCACGCGCTCCATGGTATCCGCGCTGGTTCCCACCGCGGCGCCGACGCAAAGACGCCCTTTGCGGTCCTTCGTCGCGTTGGGGAAGTCCTTCGCCTTCTGGATGTCCTTGATCGTGATGAGGCCCTTCAGCTTGCCATCCGCGTCGACGATGGGCAGTTTTTCCACCTTGCAGCGACTCAAAATCTGCTTTGCCCCATCGAGGTCGGTGCCGACGGGGGCCGTCGCGATATTCTCCTTTGTCATCACGTTGTCGATCGGCTGGTCGTACTCGGTGATAAACCGCAGATCGCGGTTCGTGATGATGCCGACCAGCTTCATATCCTTGTCGACGATCGGCACTCCGGAGATATGGTAGTGCGCCATGAGTTCCATCGCCCGGCGCACCAGGTCGTTCGGGTAGAGGTAAAACGGATCGACGATGACGCCCGACTCGGAGCGCTTGACCTTGTCGACCTCAGCCGCCTGTTGCTCGATCGTCAGGTTGCGATGCAAAAAACCGATGCCGCCTTCCCGCGCAAGGGCGATGGCGAGCCGTCCCTCCGTAACCGTATCCATCGCGGCGCTGCAGATCGGCGCATGCAGCCGGATCTGAGGCGTCAGCCATGTGCTCGTATCCACCGCGCCCGGCAATACCTCACTGTAGCCAGGTACGAGGAGAATGTCGTCGAACGTAAAACCCCTGTACTCCACAAACTTGTCGCGAAAAGCCCTGTTGTCCTTGTCCACTCCGTCTCCTCCTGTCTCAAGCCATAATCTCGGTTATTATAATCCTGCGGTCCCTTGTATTGTCATCGTGGTTTTATCCAATGCGCGGCCCTTGCCGAAGCAAGCGAGCAGCAACGCCACCGGCACGCCGTCCTCCCTGCCCGTCAGCAGGCGGCGGAGGGCGTGGTAGAAATCTTTCCCTTTCAGCTCCCGCTCCTTCATAAAGACCTTCAAAAGCTGTTTGATTTCTTCATACGACCAGTCGGCGGTCGATTGACCCTTCAGCGCTTCCCGAAGCAGGGGCAACCAAGGGGGTGTTTCCGCGCCCTCGGTTTGGCCGGCCGCTCCGAATTGCTCGTCGAGCGCTGCCGCCAGCTCTTTTTTCGTCGCGCAAAGAGGAAGGAGTTCGGAGATCATCTCCAGGCGGTCGGAACGCAGAGACTCCCGCTCCTCGATCTCCGGAAAATGTTTCAGGGTCTCTGCCAGAAGCTCTTCCGGAGGCGCGGCTGCGAGTGAGAGTTTGCCGAAGTAACGCAGTCTCTCCTGGTCGTGGATCGGCGACGACAGTGCCACCGCGTTCAGGTCGAAGCTATCCGACAGTTCCGCGAGCGAGGACAGGCGATCCGTCGGGGCGCCCGCCCAGCTCAGGGTGGCGAGATACGCCACGATGGCCACGGGGTCCCACCCTTCGTCGCGATACGATTCGAGGGATATCGCGCCGGAACGTTTGCTGAGCTTATGCCTCGCCTCGTCGAGGATCATCGGAATATGGACCCATTCCGGCAGAGCCCAGTCGAGCGCTTTGTAAATCGTCTCCTGTTTGGGGGTGTTGGAAAGGTGCTCTTCTCCCCGGATCACGTGCGTGACGCCGGCATCGTGGTCGTCGACGGCCACGGCGAAGAGATAGGTACAGGTGCCGTCGGTCCGGGTCAGGACGAAATCTCCGACGCTCTCCATCGGGAAGCTCAACACACCGCGCAGGCGGTCGTGAAAGACATACGACGAAGAGCTTCTGGGAACGGCCAACCGCCAGCAGAAGCTCGCGCCCGCCGCCATCCGACTCTCTCTCTCCTGTCGCGAGAGGTCGCGGCACGTGCCCGCATAAACACCCGCCGTTCCGTCGGCTTGATCGACGGCGGGACAGAAGCAGGGGTAGGCGGCGCCATGAGCAATCAACTCGTTCAAAACAGCCCTATGCCTTGACGACCGATCGGTCTGATAAACCGGCTCTTCGTCGGGGACGATACCGAGCCAGTGAAGGTCCCGCAGGATTCTCGATGCGTATTCGAGCGACGACCTCGCTCGGTCGGTGTCCTCGAAGCGCAGCAAAAATTCTCCCCCGTTGCGCTTTGCCCAGAGATAGTTGAAGAGCGCCGTACGCGCTCCTCCGATATGAAGCAACCCCGTCGGCGACGGGGCGAATCTCGTTCTTATGAGGTTTTTCCGTCCGCTATTTTCCGCCAATGGTCTCTACTCTTCCAATGACCTCGAATTTCGCCTTGGCCACGCCCATCCTCTTGATGCCGAGTACCTCCGCGGCGGCCTGCGAGATATCGAGCAATCTGTTCTTGTGCTCTCTGAATCGATCCGTGACGCGAACGATGACGGACTTTCCCGTGGCTGGTGTTGTGACGCGAACCAATGTCCCGAAGGGGAGGTTTTTGGCGGCGCACGTCAGGTGGCTCTCCGTAAAACGCTCGCCGTTGGCAAAACGCCGGCCGATCATCTTGCCCCCGTACCAGGAGACCGCCCCTGTGATTTCGAACTCTCCTCGCAACTTGTAAGCCTCCGTCAGGTCTTTCGCGTGCAGATCGCCCACCGCCTCGTACATCTTGGACAGCCAGTGCAGAGACAAAAGATGGGGGTTCAAGCGGAGAGCTCCGCCGTGTTCGGGCTTGGCCGCAAACACGTTTTTCTCGCCCACGAACAAGCACCACTGGTCTTTTTCCTTCTGCACGCGGATGTCGGTGAGTTTGAAACCCCTCATGTAGAGTTCGTTGAAGCTGTCCGAGAGAGCGCCCACCTCCGGCGCGTACGCCACGGGGAAACGCCAGATCCTCGTATCGCCGATTCTCCAGACGACGCTCGCCCCCTCCTGATCCACTTCCGAGGGCATGGCCAAGGATGTGCCGCACATCGCACACCAGATACAAAGCATCATCAGCGTTATTCTTGTCAATTCCGTCGTTCTCTTCATGATTGTTTTTCCTTTTCCGTCAAGACAACGCGCTCACGCGCTCGATCGTCGCCACAGCGTGACACGTCATGCACTCTCCACGTCCCACACTTCCGACGTGTTCTCCAGATTTTACCTTAAGGCCGATCTTTCCTCCGAGATCAAACGACCCAAAGCGCCGGGATAAGTGACCCATTATTTCAGGGACTTTCGTCCCGAGTCGAGGAACCTGCGCCACGAGAGTCACGTCGCACCACACGACGCTCCATGCTCTCTCGTTCAACAATGACAACACATTCTCCAGCAGGCGCGTGCTGTCGGCGTCCCGGTAGGTTTCGTCGGACGCGGGAAAAAGCGTACCGATGTCCCTCTCGCCCGCGGCCCCGAGCAGCGCATCCGCCATGGCATGGCAGACGATGTCCGCATCCGAGTGCCCCAGAAGGCCGAGCGGCGAATCGATCTCCACTCCCCCCAGAATCAACCGCCGACCCGGCACCAGTTCGTGCACGTCGTACCCGAAACCGACGCGCTGTTCTCTGGCCGCGTTCACCAGGGCACGCGCGATCTGCCAGTCGAAATCCGTCGTAACTTTAAAATTTTTTTCATCCCCCGGCACACCGACGAGCTCCCTGGACGAGTCCAGCCACAGGGTAGCTTCGTCTGTGGCGCCGGCACCGTCCCCTTCGAGGACCTCTAGCAGATTTGCACGGTGGAAGGCCTGAGGCGTCTGCGTACGCAATATCTCCTCGCGCGGTACGACCGAGATTTTATCGCCGCAAACCCTCTTCAACGAATCGACGGAGCCGAGCAGCGGAATCGCGCCTCGAGAGTCCGTCGTCTTCTCGATCAGCGCCTCGCAAAGCGACGTGGAGAGAAATGGTCGGGCAGCGTCGTGAATCATCACGTAGTCGGCATCCGTCGCCCGCAGGCCGTTGATTACGGACCCGGTCCTCGCAGCTCCTCCCGCCGTCCTGACAAGAGGACATTTCAAATTACCCGGCGTTTCGGGGATATTGTCCGCGGGAAAGACGGCCACCACCTCGCGGATCATCCCCCGCGCGTACAGCCCCTCCGCCACCCGCGCGCTCCACTCCCAGAGCGACCTGTCACCAAGCCGGCGGAACTGCTTGGGCTCTCCTCCCATACGGCTGCCGGACCCTGCCGCCACGAGCACGAAAGCCCAATCGTCGCCTCTTTTCATTATTTCCTGAGCCTTCCGAAAACCATGCGGCCTGCAGAGGTCTGCAGCATGGATGTGATCGTAACGTCAGCCGTCGTGCCGATGTCGCTCTCGCCATCCTCCACGACGAGCATCGTGCCATCTTCGAGATAGCCGATACCCTGTCCCGGCTCCTTGCCGGGGCGAATGATATCGATCTTGACGATCTCGCCCGGCAGGAACTGCGGCTTGAGCGAATTGGCAAGATCGTTGACGTTGAGGACGATGACGCCCTCGATTTTGGCGATCTGATTCAGGTTGTAGTCGGTGGTCAGGATTTTCGCGCCCGTGCGTTTGCAGAGCTCCACGAGAGCCTCGTCGACCTTGTCCCGCTTCAACTCCTTGAACGTCACGTCCGGTATCCGCACGTCGAGGGTCTTGATCTTCTGCAGTTCGGAGACGACGGAGAGTCCTCGTCTGCCGCGCGCTCGCCTCATCGGGTCCGAGGAGTCCGCTACGCCCTGCAGCTCCGCCAACACAAAACGCGGCAGCAACAGCGTTCCCTCGACAAATCCGGTCTGCGCGATGTCTAAAATTCTGCCGTCGATCAACGCGCTCGTATCGAGCACCTTCTGGCTCGCAAACACGCCGTCCGCATCCCCGTCCTGTTCGTTCGCAACCGCTTCCAGATCCGCAAGGCTGGGTTCGCCCCCGTTCTTGTTGCTTCTTGAACGCCTGGAGAACCTTCCGCCGAAGCCCAGTATATGGACGATAAAATGCCAGATCTCATCGCGCCGTTTCAAACACGCCCTCATGCCGACATACGCGAAGAGCACATTGAGCGCGATCGCCACATAGAAACCAATCCCCGGGATGCCGATGAAAGGAATGGCAACCAGGTTCGCCAGTAGCAGGCTTATGGTCAAACCGGCCAGCGCGACGCCGATATCCGACATGCTCACATTCTGCAGCGCGTTTTCGAACACCTGCCCGATCACCCTCAACAACCACCAGATAAGAGGTGTCAGCAGGTATCCCGCCGCAGCAAACAACAATATGGAAAAAGCCGTCCACAGATGTGGGTGCGCGATCGTCGCCACCCACGGAATATTCATCTTAAGTAGAAGTTGCGCGCTCTGATAGCCGGCAATGCCGCCTACGAACGTGACCAGAAAGCGTAGTATAATTTTCATAAGGCCTGTAATTCCCGTCTCCGCCATACCCTTATCCTCCTTTCTCACATTGGTTCGATACAATAAAAAAAGCCGCCGTTATTCCTCCGACTGCACCTCGCGCCTCGATTCAAGCGCGATATGAAGCGTAACCCTGTCCGCAAAGCCGATGCTCCCTCCGACGGGCAAGCCGTACGAAAGGCGCGACAGTTTGATCGGACAACCCGCCAGTGCTTCCTGCACCGTATATGCGGTAAGATCCCCCTCGATTCTCGGATTCAGGGCAAGTATCACCTCCGATACGTTCAGTTCCTCGATTCGCTCCTTCAGGCGTTCGAGACTCTCCTCCGGCACCTCCTGATCGTCCAGCGGGGAGCAGCGCCCGCCGAGGACATGATAAAGGCCATTGTATACGCCGGATTGTTCCATCGCAACGCAATCTTCCTGTGTTTCGACCACACAAATTTTTCTCCGATCACGTAGCGGGTCGACGCAGATACGGCATGGGTCGGTCGTCGTGATATTGCCGCATTCGCTGCAGGCGCACACTTGCTCATGCAGGGAAGTGATCGCGTTCGCGAGGGATCGGGCCCACTCCCCGTCCTGGCTCAGCATGAAAAAGACCATTCGTCTGGCGGTCTTCTCTCCGACGCCCGGAAATTTCCCCCAAAGCGAGATCAACCGTTCGAACGAATCCGGCAGGCTCACGAAAAAACCTTATAACAGGCCAGGGATGTTCATCCCGCCAGTCAGGCTGCCCATGCGCTTCTCGGAGAGTTCCCGGCTCTGGCGCAGCGCTTCCTTGACGGCGGAGAGCACGAGGTCCTCGAGCATCTCCACGTCCTCCGGATCGACAACCTCCTTCGAGATGGAGATACCGACGACCTCTCCATGTCCGTTGGCTTTCGCAGTGACCATCCCGCCGCCGGCGGCTCCCTCGACGACCTCCTTGCCGAGTTCCTCCTGCGCAAGCATCATCTGCGCCTGCATCTTCTGAACCTGTTTCAGCATCTTGTCCATCTTCATCGCAATTCATCCTCTCGTTTCAAACATTTAGACCGGCGACTGCCATGTATCGAGTCGCAGTTTTTTCAAAAACACCAGCAGCACGAAGAGAGGCAACTGCGCGACCCTTCTCCAGCGAGACGGTTCCTGTATCGTCCTGTAGAGCCATTCCAGTTTCAGCTTACGCCAACGGAGGGGTGCCCTCTTCAATGTGCCGGAGAGAACGTCGAAACTTCCGCCGACGCCCATCCCCACAATGCTGCCGAGATACTTCATATTCTCGTCGAGCCAGTACTCCTGCTTTGGAACGCCCAGTGCGACGAACAGGATGCAGGTTCCCACATTTCGTATCTCCTCGCAAATATTCTCACTCTCGGCGTTGGAAAAGTAGCCGTCTCGACAACCCGATACGGTCAACCCCGGATATTTTTCCCGCAGTTTTTCGGCGGCCTTTTCAGCGATGCCGGGCTTTCCTCCCAGAAAGTAAACCGGCCAACCCTGCGAGGCCGCCTGCCGGCAGAGATGTTCCGTAAACTCGACGCCCGGTATCTGCTCCTGCACCGGCGAACCGAGGAAACGTAGCGCCCAGGTCAGGCCGCTGCCATCGGGAAGCACCAGCGCCGCCCTGCCGATGATTCTGCAATACCGTTTGTCCCTTCTGCTGCGCAGGGACGCGAGCGCGTCCGGCGTGACGATCATGCGCGAGGCATCTTTCGAAGAAACCCAGGCGCCAACCCGCCCCAGGGCGTAATCCAACGAAAAGTTATCGACCGTGACCCCCCAGAGGGAGGGGTGCGTCGAAGTGCTCTCCCCGCCGTTTCGAAGTCGCGCGACCACGATGTAGATTCCGGCCCCAAACAACAGCAGTGCCAACACGAGAGAGCCGAGATCAAAGAAACCCATCTGCAGTGTGGCGATCGCTCCGCCGCAGAGTGCGCACAACCCTGTCACCACAAAGACCGCGGTCGGATGGTCGGTACCCTTCACCACAAGTTTGCGGTAGATGATCATGTTGCCCAGCGGCTTGGGCGAGAAGGCGGCGGAGAGGACGCTGAGCGATGTCTCCAGGATCGGAATCATGAAGAGCCCAAGTGGCAGGATCATGACCGTCGAAAAAGCGACCCCTTTACTCGCCCCCAGCATGGAGGAACCCGCGAGCAGCGTGCCCCACAGTGCGGAAAGCGGGGTTCCCAGCCTGCGGTAGACATTGACGTGCCTGCTCCAGAAGACGAGAATCAGCGCGAGCCCACAGATCGACATCACGAGCGCCTCCGAGAGACCCTTGGACGATATCGCCGTCACGATCGCAAGCAACACCCAACTCACGAGCAGCAGGCAGCCGCCCATACCCGGAATTTCATCGAAGGCCTGAAAGAGGATCGGGAAGAGCCCTACCCAGAGCGTGCTGAGCAGAATGGACGAAAAACCGGAGAGGTAGAAGAACTCGCCCTCCGGAAGGCCGATAAACGTGATTCTCGGCCCGAGCAGAGAGACCCCCAGGCCGATCAGCAGGTAACAAAAACGCAGATCCCAGTTTTTCGCGACTTTCTGACAGAAACCGACGAGGCCCGCGATGATGCCCGCCGTGATCGTCAACTTCATCGGCGCACTCTGCGTCCAGATTCCACAGAGCGCCCACGCGGCCATCATGCAGATGTCCCGGAGGTAGTAATACTGATCCCGTTCGAGCTCTCTTCTGAAAATCCGCTGTATAAAGACACATACAACCAGAATAGTGGTGACCACCACCGCCATTCTGATATATCCGGGATCGATCTCGTACAACAGAGGCAGATTCAACGAAAACGCCCGCCTACTTGCCGGTCTTCAAAGCTTCGAGGCCACCGACGAAGGGACGCAGCGCCTCCGGCACGACGATGGAGCCGTCCTCCTGCTGCATGTTCTCCATGATTGCGATGAGGCACCTTCCGACCGCGATGCCGGAGCCGTTCAGGGTGTGCACGAAGCGGATCTTGCCCCCCTCTTTCGTGCGGTAGCGGGTATTCATTCGACGCGCCTGAAACTCCTCGCAGTTGCTGCACGAGCTTATCTCGCGGTAACAGTTCTGTGAGGGCAGCCACACCTCGATGTCGTACGTCTTGGCAGCCGCGTTGCCGATATCTCCGGTCGAGAGGGAGACCACGCGGTAGGGCAGTTCCAGCAACTGCAACACCTTCTCCGCCGCGGCGAGTAGCGACTCGAGTTCGTCGTAGCTCGTCTCCGGCGTGCAGAGCTTCACCAACTCCACCTTGTCGAACTGATGCTGCCGGAGCATTCCGCGCATATCTCTGCCGTAGGTGCCGGCCTCGCGCCGAAAACAGGTCGTGTACGCCGTATAGTAAAAGGGCAGCTCGTTCTCGGCGAGGATCTCTCCGTAATGGAGGTTCGTCAAAGGGACCTCGGCGGTCGGAATCAGCCATAGATCGTCATTCGCGCAACGGTACTGATCCTCCGCGAACTTGGGCAGCTGTCCCGTTCCCTGCATCGTCGCCGAGTTCACCAGCATGGGGGGCATGATCTCCCGGTATCCGTGCTTCGAGGTGTGCAGGTCGAGCATGAAGTTGATCAGGCCGCGCTCGAGCTTCGCCCCTGCGTCCTTCAGGACCGTAAAGCGGCTCTCCGCGAGCCTCGTTCCACGCTCGAAATCCATGATATCCAACGCTTCGCCCAGTTCCCAGTGAGGTTTCGGCTCGAAGGAGAAACTCCTCGGCTCTCCCCATCTCCTGACCTCGATATTGTCGCTCTCGTCCTCACCCACCGGCACACTCTCGTGTAGTCTGTTCGGCAAGAGCAGCAGGCGCTCGCCGAATTTCTCCTCGATGTCGGCGAGCCTTCGATCCAGCTCCTTGATTCGCTCGCCGATCTCCCGCATCTCCTCCATGAGTTCGGCGGCGTTCTGTCCGCTTTTTTTTAGTTCGCCAACCTTGCGCGAACCGTCGTTGCGACGGGCCTTCAGCTCCTCGACCTCCGTGAGAAGGTTGCGCCTGTCCGCCTCGAGAGCGAGAAGCGCCTCGATGTCGAACGAATGTCGGCGTTTTTTCAGCAGTTCGCGCAGCTCCTCCGGGTGCTCGCGTATCCACTTCGGATCAAGCATGGAGCGGCTCCCCCTCCCCCGACAAGGCTTTGCGCGTCTCCTTGAGCACGTTTGCCATCTCGAGCGCAGCCATGGCGGCCTCGGCCCCTTTGTTCCCCGCCTTGCTGCCAGCGCGGACGAGCGCCTGTTCGAGGTTGTCGCAAGTCAAAACACCGAAACCAACCGGCACGCGCTGGTCGAGGCCGACGTGCGCAAGCCCCTTGGACATTTCGGCACAGACGTAGTCGAAGTGAGGCGTATCGCCCTGGATGACGGCGCCCAGTGCGACGACTGCGTCGTACCTGCCCTGCAGCGCGATCTCTTTGGTCAGCAACGGCAGCTCCCAGGCGCCCGGAACCCAGTACACTTCGATATCCTGATGCCTGACGTCGTGCCGCGTCAACACGTCGATCGCGCCGCCCAGAAGTTTACTTGAAATCAACTCGTTGAAACGGGAGACGACGATGGCGAAACGAAGACCGGAACCGATCAAAGAACCTTGAATTGTCCTCATGAAAACAACCTTCCTTCAATAAAAAATAAAAAGCTTACATGTGCAGCATGTGGCCCATTTTGTCGTGTTTCGTCTGCAGGTATCTTTCGTTGTACGGCGTGGGGGGAAACTCGATCGGCACCCTGCCGGAGATGGAGAGACCGTAGCCCTGCAATCCGACGATTTTCCGCGGATTGTTCGTGATCAGCCGGAACCGGTTGATGCCGAGATCCAGCAGAATCTGAGCGCCGACACCGTAGTCCCGCAAATCCGGCGGGAAACCGAGCGCCAGATTGGCCTCCTCCGTGTCCATACCGCTGTCCTGCAGCTCGTAGGCTTTCAGTTTGGCAAGCAGGCCGATACCGCGTCCCTCCTGCCGCAAGTAAAGCAAGACACCGCGCCCCTCTTTTTCGATCATCTCCATCGAGGCGTGCAACTGCTGCCCGCAGTCACAGCGCAGCGAGCCGAAGAGGTCGCCCGTGAGGCACTCGGAGTGCACCCGCACGAGAGCGTCGGGGACACCACTCACCTCGCCCTTTACCAGCGCGAGGTGGACCAGGTCCTTGCTCTGGTCTCTCATATATCGATACGCATAACAACGGAAAGTGCCATATCGCGTCGGCAAAGAGACCTCAACCTCTCGCGAGACGAGCTTCTCCGCCCGCAAGCGGTAGCCGATCAGATCCGCGACGGAGATCATACGGAATCCGTGCTTTTTCGCGAACTCGATCAAATCCGGCATACGAGCCATCGTGCCGTCTTCGTTCATGACCTCGCAGATCACGCCCGCCCCGCGCAAACCGGCCAGGCGCGCCAAGTCGACCGCTGCCTCCGTATGGCCCGCGCGTTTCAGGACGCCGCCCGGGCGTGCGATCAAGGGGAAAATATGCCCCGGCCGCCGAAAATCCCCCGCCTTCGAACCGGGATCCGCCAGACGTTTCGCCGTGATCGCCCTGTCTTCCGCGGAGATACCGGTAGTCGTATCCTCCATCGCGTCGACGCTCACCGTAAACGCGGTCCCATGAAGGTCCGTATTGTTCTCCACCATCAGGTCGAGTCCGAGGCGATCGGCGATCTCGCGCCCCACGGGCACGCAGACAAGCCCGCGCGCGTGTTTTACGAAAAAATTCATGTGCTCCGTTGTGCAAAGCTCGGCCGCGATCACAAGGTCCCCCTCGTTTTCGCGGTTTTCGTCGTCCACCACGACGACGATTTTCCCCGACGCGATATCCTCTATCGCCTCGGGTATCGAACTGAGTTGAAACGAATCACACGCCTGCCCATTATCCGTCATCGAACAGCCCTCCTCAGAGAGGCCGGTTTGTCGTCAAACCCAGCCGTTTTCCTGCAATTTCTCCCATGTGATGCCGCCGTCGCGCTGCGTCTCGCCGGGCGCGCCGTACCGCATCAATCTTGCCAGATAGCGGGCGATCATGTCCACTTCCACATTGACGCGGTCGCCTGCACGCAAGCTTCCGATCGTCGTCTCGCGCAAGGTCGTCGGAATCAGGCCGACGGAAAACTCTTCGCCCGCTGCGTCGATCACGGTCAAGCTCACGCCATCCAGCGCAACCGAGCCCTTGCCCGCAATAAAACCCGCGATCGCGGCGGAGACGGAAATCCAGCACTTCCTCGTCTCTCCGGCGCCCTCGACACGCGCAACCGTCCCGACTTCGTCGACGTGTCCCGCCACCAGGTGACCGTCGAGGCGGGCGCCCACCCGCAAGGCGCGCTCGAGATTCACCCTGTCCCCCGGTTTCAGGGAGCCGAGACGGGTCGAGACGACCGTCTCCTCCATCATCTCGGCTTCAAAGGAGTCCTGCAATGCAGATACCGCCGTGAGGCACGCCCCCGAGACTGAGATCGACTCGCCGAATTTGACCTCCGGGGCGATCTTCGGCGCAAAGATGCGCAGAATATATATGTTATCCCCTCGGCGCGATACGGAGCGAACCTCTCCCACGCACTCTACAAGGCCGGTGAACACGTCGGGAGCCCCTCGAACCAGATGTCGTCTCCGATCCTGCGGAGGCGGACCTGCTTCATGGAGACCGTTTCCTCCATGTGCCTGAAAACGACGTTGTCCGACATGCGCAACCCGTCTCCCAATACCTTCGGCGCGATAAAAAGCGAATACTCGTCCACCAGGCAGGCGCCGATAAACGAACTGATCAACTTGCCCCCGCCTTCGACGAGCAGCTGGTTGACCCCGAGGTTTTTCAGCTCGTGCAAAATGCGGTCGATTGGAATACGATCATCGGAGTCGACAGCCTCGCAGACAATCTTCGCACCCCTGCGTGCAAGCTGGTTCACGCGCTCGCCATCCGGCGTCGGACCGGCGAAGAAGACGCAGCCTCCATGGTCCAGTATCTTGGCGTCCGGCGGCGTGTCCAAATTTCTGTCGACGACGACTTTGATCGGCGATTTGCCGTCCACATCGCGCACCGTGAGCATGGGGTCGTCGCTCAGAACCGTGCCCACACCGACCATGACCGCGTCGTTCTCGGCGCGCATCAAATGAGCACGCTTACGCGAAAGGGGGCCGCTGATCCACTTGCTCTCTCCGCTCCCCAACGCCATATCTCCGTCGAGGGATATCGCAGCCTTCACGGTCACCCATGGGCGACCGAACGTCATATTGCGGATGAAACCTCTGTTGATCCACCTGCACTCTTCCTCAAGGATGCCATTTATCACTTCTATGCCGGCCGCTTCGAGCGCCCGTTTCCCACCGCCGACGACGAGCGGGTTGGGGTCGAGCATGCCTGAAACAACACGCGAAACCCCTGCCTTTATCAGCGCGTCGCAGCAGGGGGGTGTCTTTCCCGTATGACAGCACGGCTCGAGGTTGACGTAAACCGTACATCCTCGGGCGTCCTTGCCCGCTTTTTTCAGGGCCTCCACCTCAGCATGGGGTCCTCCGAATCGTTTGTGGTAGCCCCATGAGACCAGCCGCCCGCCTTCCACGCCGTAGTCGACGATCACGCAGCCAATCCTCGGATTGGGGCTGACGCTGCCCGTGCCTCTCATCGCAAAACTGAGAGCCATTTTCATATAGCGTTCGTGTATTTTTCGTTCAGGTAACGATGTCAAATATCTCTTGCCTCCACTGTCTCTTCAAATGTGCTTCGCAAATTTCCGTCGTCCGGTCGACCGAGCGCCTCGGCGATGCGAGCCGCCAGGACCGGTCCGACACCCGGAACCGCCGCCAGCTCCTGCGGACTCAGCGCCAGAATGGCGTTTAAACTCCCGAATCTCGACAACAACTGCGACGCTCTATTTTTACCGATTCCGGGAATATCTTCAAGCGTACTCCTTGTAAATTTCTTATCGCGCCTTTTTCTATGCGACGTAATCGCAAATCTGTGCGCCTCGTCGCGCACGCGCTGAAGCAATTGAAGGCCCGGGTCCGAAAGATCGAGCCTGATCGGCTCCTTCCTGCCCGGCACGTAAATCTCCTCCTCCCGCTTCGCCAGGCCCAATGTCGCGATGGAACCCAAACCCAGCGATTCGAGCGAATGTCTCGCGAAATCAAGCTGTACCGGACCTCCGTCAATCATTATCAGCTGCGGCAACGGCTCCTGTGCCTCGAGACACTTTCGGTAGCGCCGCAGCAACGTCTCCTCCATCGAACGAAAATCGTCGATGTCCTCCACCGTTCGAATGTTGAAACGTCGATAAAGCGACGGATTCGAGACGCCCTGTTCGAAGACCACGACCACACCGACCGTCTGATCACCTCCGGTGTGGGAGATATCGAAGCCGTCGATGCGCCACGGCAGGACCGGAAGATCCAGAACCTGCTGCAATCGCTGCAACGGGGCCCAGTCCTCCCCCGCGGTGGTCGTGGACGAGAGCCGCTGTCTGCTCACGCGCCATATCGCGCGTATTGTATCACGGAATCGCGCGGCCTCCTCGAAGTCCATGCGTCGCGCGGCGGCGTCCATCCTCTTTCGCAGGCGCTCCACAAGATCCACACCCCTCCCCTGGAGGAGCAGCGCCACGTCCGCCACGCGCTCGCGATACTCTGCCTCGGTGCAGAGTTTCACACAGGGCGCGAGGCATCGACCGAGCGTGTGCCTCATGCAGGGGCGCTCTCTCACGGGCACGGTGTCGACACGCATCGGGAGCGAACAGGTTCTCAGCGGGAAATACCGCTCGGCAAGCCGCAGCAACCCCCGCAGATCCCGAACCCTGACGAACGGCCCGATATAAAGAGAGTCGTCATCCTGTTTGAACCTCGTTACAAGCGCCCGCGGGAAATCCTCCTGCGTGATCCGGATGTACGGGTACGTCTCACCCATCTTCAGCTCCACGTTGAAAAAGGGCTGATAGTGCTTGATCATACGCGATTCCAGAATCAGCGCCTCGGCCTCTGTCTCCGTTCGGATCGTCGAGATGTCGGCGATGTCCGCCACAAGGCGGGCAAGCCTCGGAGAAGCAAAATGCTGGTGCCGGAAGTACGACGATACCCGCTTGCGCAACGACTTTGCCTTGCCGACGTATATGGTCCGTCCGTCCGCGTCGTGCATCAGATAGACGCCTGGCTTGTCCGGAAAGCGGCGCACCATGGCCAGTAGTTTTTCACGTTCCATGTATCATCGTTCCTTTTTCACTTATAAACGGCATTGTGCCGATACCTGTTG
The DNA here is from genome assembly GCA_031549185.1 of Synergistaceae bacterium. Taxonomy (GTDB): domain Bacteria; phylum Synergistota; class Synergistia; order Synergistales; family Synergistaceae; genus JAVBQG01. The sequence continues at coordinate 49,606 of JAVBQG010000009.1, forward strand.
ACACGATTATAGTATAAGATAACATAAATATGCCATAAATTTTTCCGGGAGGAGCCACCTCACTTGAACCTATATCTCTATAACGATTTGACAGGAAGCAAGGAACCCTTCACCCCCCTGACGCCGGGAGTGGTGAACTTTTACGTCTGCGGCCCCACCGTCTACGACTACTTCCACGTCGGCAACGCGCGTCCGTTTATCGTCTTCGACGTCCTGCGCAGATACATGGAGTCGAAGGGACTTGAGGTCCACTATATCCAGAACTTCACGGACATCGACGACAAGATGATCCAACGCGCCGAGCAAATGGGTATCACCGTAGCTGAGCTGGCGGAACAAAACATCGAGGCCTACTATCGAGACGCGGATGCCCTCGGTATCCGGCGCGCGACATACAACCCGCGTGCGACCCAGGAGATACCGAGCATCGTCCGGCTCATCGAAAAACTGATCGCCAAGGGGCACGCATATGAAGTGGACGGCGACGTCTACTTCGAGGTTGCAACATTCAAGACCTACGGCAAACTTTCGGGACAAAACCTCGAGGACCTGCACGCGGGCGCTCGCGTCGACGTAGACGAGCGCAAAAAAGACCCGCTCGACTTCGCGCTCTGGAAAGCGCAGAAACCGGGAGAACCCGCATGGGACAGCCCGTGGGGCAAGGGGCGCCCCGGCTGGCACATCGAGTGCAGCGCCATGGCGATGCACCACCTGGGCGAGACGATCGACATCCACGGAGGCGGCAGCGATCTGATGTTCCCACACCACGAGAACGAGATCGCGCAATCCGAGGCCGCGCACGACAAACCCTTCGCGCGCTTCTGGATTCACAACGGCTACATCATGATCGACCGCGAGAAGATGTCCAAATCCATCGGAAACTTTTTCACGGCGCGCGATGTGCTGGCGAAATATTCGATGCCCTCGATACGCTTCTTCATGCTGTCGGCGCACTACCGCTCGCCCATCAATTTCTCGGAGGACGCGATGGAGCAGGCGTCAAGCGCTCACTCGAGACTCCGAAACGGCTGGACGGAGCTGTCGTACGCGTTGAACGAACGCTCCTGCGAAGAAGAGGGCTGCGAACCGAACGAGGCGCTGCGCAAGGCGCTCTCGTGCGCGAAAAAAGATTTCGACGAGGCGATGGAGGACGACTTCAACACGGCAGGCGCGATCGGCGCGGTATTCGACCTGATTCGCGCGACCAACTCGTCTATCGTGCAGGGAAATCTGCTCGATTACGAGGCGCTCGAGGAAGCGGACGATTTCCTGCGCACCGTGGACAGCGTCATGGGCATTCTGCAGATCGACGCGATCGAAGCCGGGTGCGCGCCGAGCGAAGAAGTTGACGAGATCGAAGCGCTCATCGAACAGCGCAACGAGGCACGAAAGAACAAGAACTTCGCCCTCTCGGACAAGATCAGGGACGATCTACAGGGAAGGGGAATCTTGTTGGAGGACACTGCCCAGGGCACGCGATGGAAACGGGCGGACAACACGTAAAAGCGTAAAAAAAATTGCGAGGCCCGCGGCCTCGCAATTTTTTTTACGCTCGATTCGAGATCGAAAAAATTAACGCTTGGAGAACTGCCGCTTGCCGCGCGCACCCTTCTGGCCGAACTTCTTGCGCTCGACCATGCGCGAGTCGCGGCGAAGCATCCCCGCCTTCTTCAACGCGGGGCGCGCGTCGGGATTCAGCTTGATGATCGCCCGCGCGATGCCCATACGGATCGCGCCGGACTGGCCGGTGAGGCCACCGCCGTGTGCGTTGACGAAGATATCGACCTTGCCCTCCACACCCGCAACACGAAGGGGCTCTACTGCCTGCGATTTCCAGAAGTAACGAGGCAGATAGTCCTCGACCTCGCGATTGTTGATGGTCATTTTACCCGTGCCCACGCGAAGCAACACGCGCGCGACGGCATTCTTGCGGCGACCGGTACCCCAGTAATTCATCACATCCTGCATAGTCTTCCCTCCCTACCACTTAAAAGCGTCGACGGCTTCAGGACGCTGCGCCGAATGGGGGTGCGCAGCACCAGGGTACACCTTGAGCTTCCTGTACATGGCGCGTCCGAGTTTCGTCTTGGGAAGCATACCCCACACGACTCGCTCGATCAGGCGCTCCGGGTGCTTATCCAGCGTCTCGCCGTAAGTGGTCGTCTTGAGTCCGCCGGGGTATCCACTGTAGCGATACAGCTTCGATTGCTCGCTCTTCTTACCAGTCAGGCCGATCTTGCCGGCGTTGATTACGACGACAAAATCCCCCGTATCGACATGGGGGGTGTACGTTGGCTTGTGTTTGCCGGTGAGAATACGGGCAACCTGTACAGCCAGCCGACCGAGGTGCTTATCCGTGGCGTCGATGACATACCACTTGCGCTCCACCTCTTCGCGCTTGGCCACAAATGTGCGCGTGCCGATCATGAATCTTCCTCCTCTTCGTATAAAAACACCGTTGCCGGGGGCAACGTGACAATTCAACTCTCGAGTCAAAACTCAGAAATTATAAAACACTCAAAAGACACCGTCAAGGCGGGTTTCATAACCCCGCCCTTCGGGCAATCGACGCGGAGAGTTTCCTTAACGCTTAACGTATGATAACCAGTAACAGGGACAACAGCATAAATGCGGCCGTCAGAATTGCGGTTAACTTGGTCAGAGATGTCATGCGCTGCCATGTACCGCCCGACATGTCCATCTGCGTTCCCCCTCCTCCGAAGCTGCCGGAGAAGCCGCCGCTTTTGCGGTGTTGCATCATAATCACGCCGCTCAATGCGATACAGAGCGCCAGAAAAATTATCGACAGCAGGATCTTCACCTGTCCGTACACCTCCCCAAGTGGTCATTGCTGATAATTCTTTTATGCACGGCTATGTATTCTAACACAGAAGGTATTATTTGCGCTACTCCTTTGAGGGCAATTGCCCTGTGAGAAATTATTGATTTTATTTCGTCGCCCAATTCGCCAAAAGTTTTGTCGTAACCATCGGGGATGAACACGGGGTCGAAGCCAAATCCGTACGTCCCGCGCGGGGAATCCGCGATACGTCCGAAGCAGCGCCCTTCCACGGTAAAATAGTCCCGCCCGGGCCCCTCGAAAGAATTTTTCGCGTCGGGCAGCGCGATCACAAGACACGCGACGAAAGAAGCCCGACGATCCGATATCCCCTGCATTTTGTCGAGCAGCCAACGGATTCGGTCCAAGTCGCTCCCCTCAGCCGCCCTGGCCGAACGAATCCCGGGGGCTCCGTTCAACGCCGAGACCTCCAGACCGCTATCATCCGAAAGAGCGGGCATCCCGGCAAAGCGGGCGTACGCAGCAGCCTTGAGCAGCGCGTTCTCCTCGTAGCTCTCCCCCATCTCCTCCACCACCGGTAGCTCTTCTGACAGATCTCTTGGCGCAAGAAGGATCATTTTTTTGTTGCCATATGCGGGAAGTTCGGAAAAAAGGCTCGCGAGCTCCAGATACTTGTGGCGATTGCCGCTGGCCAGGACGATGGCGAGTTCTTCCATATTCCGCTATTTCCCGGCGAGGGTGTCGAACAACCCTCTTTCGTTCTCCGTCAGTTGCAGTGTCTCCCTTTGTGCGGCGAAGAGTCTGCGCAATCCGCACTCGGCAAGCGTGAGAATTTCGCCCAGTTCGACGCGGGAGAAAAAACCGCTCTCGCCGGTCCCCTGCAGTTCGACGAACTCGCCCCTGCTGCTCATGACAACGTTCGAGTCCACCTCCGCCCTGCAATCTTCCTCATAACAGAGGTCAAGCAGGATTCGTCCCGAGATCTTTCCCACGCTGACCGCAGCGACCTGGGCGACGAGGGGCAGGCGCTCGAACGCGCCGTGGGTCCGCTGAACAAAACGCAAGGCGTCGACCATCGCAACAAAGGCGCCTGTAATAGACGCCGTCCGAGTCCCTCCATCCGCCTGCAGAACATCGCAATCGATCCAGACCGTGCGTTCGCCCAGCAGAGACAAATCGACCGCAGCGCGCAACGAACGCCCGATCAGGCGCTGAATCTCGCTCGCCCGCCCGTTGACTTTCCCTTTCGCGCTGTCGCGTGCCGTCCTCTCGTGTGTGGCACGCGGCAACATCGCGTATTCGGCACTGACCCACCCCTGACCGGAGCCTCGGATAAAAGGCGGCACCTTCTCTTCGACAGAGGCGGTGCAATAGACGATCGTGTCGCCCCATCGCACGAGAGAGGAACCCTCCGCGTATCGATTGACGGCGCGATCGATCGCCACCGGGCGCAGTTCCCCGACGTCGCGACCGTCATATCTCGATGGGACGGCAATAACCTCGCTCATCAGGATTTACCGGAGAGGCTCCAGGGCATCGACAGGTCCACCGGGTCCTTGCCCTTGATTTCCCTGCCTCCAACGTAAAATTTGACCTTGTTGATCGGAGAGAAATTATCGGAGACCGTCTTGACAAGGCCCGTCAATAGAAGCCTGGATTTATCCGCACCCAGCGTCTTCAGCGAGGTCAGAAAACTCCCATTCATATTGATGTAAAGCCAGTCCCCGCTCTGAAAGATATTCAGGTTCTGCGTGGTCGGATCGAGCAATTTCCTCTCTATCACCTCGTCGATATAGGCGGTGAGCACCTGCTGGATGTTGTCCTCCTGAACGCTGCTGTTGCACGGAATCTGGCGCGTGACAAATACTTCGCCGTCGGGAATCGAAAGTGTACAGAGAGTCGTATTATCGCGGGCGGCGTTTGTTTCATCCGCGGATTTCACCTCGACGATCAGTTTCTCCGCTTCCTGCTGCGTCGCCACCAGATTATTCGGGTGGCGCCCCGCATTTCCCCGATCCATCCAGCGGAAGATCATGGAGGTGGCTCCGTAGCCAATGGCGAAAAATATCGCGATCAAAGAGACCCACGCCAACAGGCGAAGTGGCATGGGCGCTTTTTTCACGGTATCTTCGTCGCTCTCCTCGATCCACTCGCCTCGCTCGATCAACTCTCTTTTTTCGCGCGGCGAAAGTTCCTCGTCCGCTCGATATTTGCGTCTTTCAGATGGCCTCATCTGCGCCCTCCTTTTTTCGTCCTGCTGAGATAGTCCAGAATTCCGGCGGCAAGGTTATCCACAATTTTACCGCGATATGCCTCCGAATTGAGCAATTGAGCATCCTTCCGTTCCGTGATGTATCCCATTTCAACCAGCACAGCCGGCATTCCCGCGCCTCGCAGCACGAAAAAAGGCGCCTGCCTCACCTTGCGCAGGGATATTCCGGCGTTCAGAGCGCGCTTGTAAAGGTACTCCGCCATTGTCGTGCTCTCGCTGATCTTGTCGTTCTGCTGCATATCCCCCAATATTTTCAGGAGCAGGCGCGTCTTTTGGTCAGCGGCGGCGGTGGCCTCCGCGCCGGTCTGCCCTTCACCCGAGAGTTCCCGGTTTTCCAGAATTGCCAGGTTCATGGCGTCCTTGTCGGAGGGTTCCGCCATGAGATACAGTTCCATGCCGGAGGCGTGTTTTCCCTTCGGGAGCGCGTTGCAATGCAGGCTGATGAAAATGTCCGCATCGACATTGTTGGCGAACGCCGTGCGCTCGGCCAGCTTCAAGTAACGATCGTCGGCGCGCGTAAGCTTGACGTCGAGTCCGACTCTTTTTAAGCCGGCAGCCAACTGTAGAGCGGCTTTCAGATTGATATCCTTTTCCCTCAAACCGTTCCCCGCCGCACCGGGATCGTGTCCGCCATGGCCGGCGTCAACCACCACCAGAAAACGACCGGACGCAGTCTGCGGCGTCGGCGTGACGGTCTGGGGAACATCGCCGCCCTGTGAATCGGTCGGTGTTGTCGATATCGATGCACTCGACTCGCCACCTCCGCCAAAGTAAAAATCGATCACATACCGCGAGGGGTTCTGCAGCCAAAAACTCTTTACACGCGATGCGCTATGGACAAACGTGAGAACCGCCGCGCCGGAGGAGCTCTTCGCACTGACGGCTAGCGGGGGCCAAGGGCTGTTGCTCGCCCCGAAAGAAGAGAGCGACGCACCGGAGAAAGTCGCCCCCAGACTGCCCGGCGACTCCTTCAGAGAAACCGGAACCTCGCTCGATATATCGATGACGGCACGATAAGCATCCGTCTGTTGCCCCCAGCGCACGCCTGAAATCGCAACCGAGCCCCCGCTTCCCTGTAAAACAGGAGAAGGCGCTGCTACGGGAGGAGCTGCCGGCGCAAGGGTGGGCGTCGAGGCGAATGCTCCATTCGACTTCCCCCAGCGAAGGCCGCCCGGACGTCCGACCGCCTGCAAAAACTGCTCCATTACCCTGATGGAAGAAGTGGCCTCCCCCCACCAATGCCCTCCTTCCGGAAAGACGTTGGCAGGGAACGTATAGACAGAACCACTGATGCGGGCCACATTCGACCCGCTCCAGAATTCGAGTTTCTTTCCCGCGAACGTCACGACTAGGCCGCCCGAGGCATCGCTCTGGGCAAAACCCAGATTGGAGAGCATCTCGTCCAAGGCGGCAAACGTAAAACCGCCTCGCTCCAAAACCGCTACGTCGCCTTTTTTAACTTCCTCCTGCAACAACTCCCACTCCGCGGCGGAAGCGGCAGTGGCAGCAACTAACAGCATCAACAAAACCAAAATGCTTTTCAAACGACGATTAATCACCTGCAACGGCAACATCCTCCACGATCATAGTTGCGGCACCTGTCGAACCGAAAAATTCGTGATCGTCTCCGACAGCCACGATCCGTTCCATCAGATCCAGCAGATTGCCCGCTATCGTAACGCCCGCCACCGGGGCATCCTCAACCCCATTTTTCAAATAGAGCCCCTTCGCGCCCAGCGAGAAATCGCCACTCACCGGATCCAGCGTGTGAAGCCCCATGAGTTCGAGAACAAGAAAACCCTCAGCGACACTCTTTACCAGAGAGTCTCTCGACTCTTTCCCCGGCACAAGCACAAGATTCGAAGTCCCGACATCCGGCAGACCGCCCAGGCTGCGCGAAGCGTTTCCAGTCGAAGGCACTTCGTCTTTTTGAGCATATTGCATATTATACAGATAATTCGAAGCAATTCCAGCGTCGATCAAAGTAGTTCGCCCTGTCGGAACCCCTTCCCCGTCGAAAACACAGGAGCCCAGGCATCGCGAAATACGAGCGTCATCCAGAAGGGTTACGGCTTTCCCCGCAACTGCCTGCCCGAGTTTTCCTTTCATCAGGGAGCGGCCGCGATGGACGTCCGACGCACAGAACAGCTCGCCGACCTCTTCGATCAATGACGCGGCAATCTCCGGGTCCAATATCAGAGTGTACTTCCCCGTAGGCAGGGGTTTGCCACCCAGTATCCGAGCCGTATGTTCGACGGCGAGACGGGCATACAGCGCGCCATCCAGGTCCGCCTGATGTCGTGCTCCTTTCCCGTACGAGCCGAGTTCGAAATGCTCCCCATCCTGAAGAACGACCGCCGAACCACAGGAAGCGGATGTGGCTTTCTTCCAACCCGCAAAACCGGCAGTTGATGCGTAGAACGACTCGTCAAAACCGTCGCTCCATGAAGCGGATCGCACCGAAACGACCCTCGGGTCGCAGGATCGTGCAATTTCCGTCATCTCAAGACAACGGCGCATCCTCTCCCCGGGTGAGATACCCCCCGCGATCGTCTCGTCGAACAAGTCGAGCGATCCATCCTCCTCCGGAAACCCGGTGTAGAGGGATATCCCCTCCTCCGGCTCGGAGTTTTTGCAGTTGTCTCGGCTCCAAGTCACGAGATCCGCAAGGGCGGCGCGATCGAAACGATTTCCGAAGGCGACGCCCTGCCGGCCGTCAGGCCCGATCGTCCTTATGCCGATTCCTCCGGAGACGCCACAGGTATTGTCCTCAGGTTCACCGTCGCGCAATCCAAGGCCGTAAGATTCGCTGTAATAATACAACAAATCCGCCCCATGAACGCCGCTCTTCACGGCCTGATCCAGCATCCAGGAAGCCAATGCCTCTATCTCGGATCTGGGGGGCTGTTTCGAGCTCACCCCAAAATCGCTCCTTTTACGATCTCGACCGCGTCCCGTACCGCCCGTTCATCGAGGCCGACGTGCGTCACCATCCGCAGCCGCCTCGGCCCAGCCGCCCCCAGCAGCAATCCCTTTGCTCCACAGCGGGCGACTACGGTCTCCGCGTCCGGCTGCTCCTGCCGCAGGGCGAGATAGACCATGTTCGTTCTCGCGGATACGCTTTCCACATCGATACCCGCCCGCCCCAGCAAATCGGCGAGGAGCGCGGCGTTTGCGTGATCCTCCTTCAATCGTCCGCGCATGTCGCGCAGAGCCACGAGCCCGGCCGCCGCGGCTATTCCGACTTGACGCTGACCGCCTCCAAGCGATTTTCTGTACTTTCTCGCCGTTTCAATCATAGATTTTTTACCGCAAAGCAGCGACCCCATCGGCGCGCCCAAACCCTTCGAGAGGCACACCTGTACGGAATCGACCTGGGAGGCATACTCCCTCACGTCCGCGTCAAAATAAGCGCAGGCGTCGAATATTCTCGCCCCGTCGAGGTGAACTTTCATTCCCATTCGACGTGCTTCGCTCGCGACTGGGGAGAAGGCAACCGGGCTGATCGGAACTCCCCCGGTAAAATTATGCGTATTCTCCAGAGTCAGCAATTTCGTCGGCGCGTAGTGGACGTTTCCCTCCGGTTGAAAGAACCTGTGCAGCGATTCGATCGCCGGGATGCCCGAGGAGTCGTCGAGAGGGTATGGCATAAGCCCTCCATACAGCGCAATCCCACCGCCCTCGTTCTTCCACGTGTGGGAGTTGATTCCCATCATAACGCCTTCGCCCCGCGCGCAGTGCGAGAGCATCGCCAGCAGATTTCCCATCGTCCCGGAGCACGCGTAGAGCGCAGCCTCCGTGCCGAGGAGCTCCGCCGCGTATGCCTGCAGTTCATTGACGCTCGGGTCGTCTCCGTATACGTCGTCGCCGACTTCGGCCTTCGCCATTGCCTCCCGCATGGCGGGAGTGGGTTTCGTCACTGTATCGCTTCTGAAATCAAGAGTATTCATTTTAAAAACGCCTCCTTGCCGCGTAATATTTTACAGTGTAACACCGAGTCTCGCCCAGGGCAGAAACCCCTCCGAAACCTGTACGCCGAGATCGACACCGGGGCGCGCCTCACCGTGGAAATCGGAGCCCGCAGTGGGAAAAAGACCGTGTCTGGCGGCAATCGAAAGATACTCGAACGCACTTTTACTCGAACAGTGTGACGAAATGCACTCCAGTCCCCACAAACCGGCTTCTTTCAACTCGGCGAGGAGCGAGTCGAAAGCGCCTCCCTCCAACCCGACGAGTGAAGGGTGCGCCAGCACCGGCAAACCACCCGCCTCTCGAATAATCCGGATGCAACGCGCTGGCGAATAACCACCCCGCTCCACGTAGGCGGGCGCTCCTTCTCCCAGGTATTTCGCAAATGCGCTAGCCTTATCGCGCACAAAACCCTTACGAACAAGCGCGCAAGCAAAATGGGGGCGTGCCACCACCTGCCCCCTCGCTTCCCGTTCAACATCCCCTATCGTCACATCGAGACCAAGCTCCCGAAGTTTCTCGCACATCGCGAGATTTCTCTCGTTCCGATACCACAAAACGGAAGTCAACGCTTCTTCCAACGGCGTCAAGTCGGTCATTCTATAGCCAAGTATGTGAATCGTTCTCTCGCTCTTCGCAGAAAGCTCAATTCCAGCAAGGGGGCGCACGGAATGTTTATCGCAGGCTTTAAAAAAATCGAGCAAACCCTCGATCGTATCGTGGTCGGTCAACGCCAGCAACGCAACATTACGTCTGGCCGCCAGGCGCACCAACTCTTCCACCGTGCAGGAACCATCCGAAAATGTGCTGTGAACGTGCAAATCGATCCTTAACATGCGCGGTCAAGAATCAGTCCTCTTCCTCCAGCAATTCGGTGATATCGAAGAGCAAGGCAAGGTCGAGCAGAACAATGAGCCTGCCGTCGTCCATCTTCGCGACCCCGGTCACATAACCCGTTCCGATCGTACTCGTTCCTTGTGCGTTGGAAGTCTCAATCAGCGAGTCCGGTACGCTCTTTACCTCGCGGACGGCATCGACCAGAACACCGAACTGAATCCCCTCGAACTCCGCCACGACAATCCGGGATTCCGCCGAATGCTCCGTCGCCACGCCACCCATCTTGATCGCGCAGTCCAGTACCGGAATCACGGTCCCACGCAGGTTGATCACTCCGCGTACATAATGCGGCGCGTTGGGAACGCGCGTAATTCTTGGAGGCACATGGACGATTTCACGTACCAAGTTTACGGGCAGACCGCAGTGTTCCCCGACCAAGTCGAAGACGAGCAACGTTCGCACTTGCTCGCCGATACTTTCTTCAACTTCCGATGGCATGTCTTCTGTCTTCAGTGCCGCCTCGGCCATTGTATTCCCTCCGCCTCATCACAGATTGCGCAAATACGAACATTTTAGAATTTACGACAGCATTATTGCACATAAACCAAGAGTCTTCAAACGATTCTAGGGCTCGTTATTGCCCCAATTACGTACTTTTCCCGGCGGGAAAAGCCCCTCTCTTCATTGAGCCCGTCACTCCTCGTTTCATGCCGTCGCGCATTTCGAATTCCGCTATCACGTAGGATAGTACGACCGCAAAAAATTGCAGAATTTGTCTGGTTCCAGGTGACCACGCTCGTGAAAAATGCGATTCAACGACGATCACGCCGAAGCGCCTCCCTCCTAAATGCAAAGGGGCACAGATGGCGGAGCGCGCTTTGAATTTAGACGGCAAAAAATAGATATTGCTGTAGGGATCGCGAAACCTGTCCAGCTTCAAAGTAGCGTGACACTTGATGTAGAACGTCGAGTCACTGGAAATTTCCGTGCCGACCTCGTATGCGCTTGTCGCCGCGACAATCTTAAATTTATCCGTCTCCCGATTCCACTGCAGCAGCGCAATATGCCTAAAAAAACCGCTGCCTTTCAACATTCGAACTGCCAACGCACAGACGCCCGGCATGGAATCGAGCTTGGTCGACTCCTCGCAAAAAGCCGTTATCATCCGTCCGACTCTCCCTGGGTAACTCCTATAAAACATCAAAACGAGCGCGGGCAGTACAAACGTGAGAAAAAGCACAGTCATGCGCCATAGCTCGATCCCTGACAAGGCGAGCGTCAGTAAAAAAAAGGATGAGACCAGTACAAAACAGAAAAGCCCGTTCAAATTTGTCGTCGCAATCAACATGGGAAGCGCAAGAAGTGCCGCCAATGGCAACACATCGGGAATCGAGAAAAAAAGCCCCACGCAAAGCGCACCGAGAAAAAGAAGAAACGCGGCAAGAGGTACGGCACATTCGCGGAGGATGCTCCAAAAGCTGGATTTGAGTTGCTGCCCTTTCTCCTCCGCTATCTTTTCCTCCATGCAACAAGCCCTCCCGTCTGCCCATGTCGCCTCAACTCTGATATTATATATGAGATTGACATATTCTCCAGCAAGAGCCGATGAAAAAATATTCAACAGGAAGTGATTGATATGCAGGGCAACGCAAACAACGGCATCGAAAAACTTGTAGAATCTCTAGAGCTGATCACCGCAAGGCTGCTCGAGGTCACCGTGGCGAACAACCAGATCGCCACCTCCCAAACCCCCGAGATGCGCGGGCTGTTCGACAAATGGCTCGAATGCCTGACGGGAGAGATCCTGCGGGTTATCGATGAACGCAACGGCAATATAAACGTGACGGAGCTGGCGAAGGCGCTTGGGCTCTCCAGCTCCTCCACCCTCTCTCTGCTGTTGTCGCTCGAACGCAAGGGAGAGGTGGATATAACCGAGATAAACGCGAAAAAAGGCGACGGGAAAAACAGGGAGATCTGCGGCTGCCTCAAACCGTGAACACCACAATGCAAACAGAGAATGCGGCCCTCGAAATGGGCCGCATTCTCTGTTTGAGAAAAATACTTGAATCCAAATTACTTGATCAGCGAGGATTGTTGTAAATCGAACGTATCGATCTTATCATCCGGCACATCAAGGATGTAGGGAACAACGATCATTGCTACTTCCGATTTCGTGTGATTGTCCGTCCTCATTGTAAAAAGATCTCCCAGGAGCGGGATATAACCAAGAACAGGAATGCGGGAAACATTTTTGTTTTTGAGTTCCTGATAGAGTCCCCCCACTGCGAAAGGCTCGCCGTTTCTCACGCGAACGATCGTGTCGACCTTGCGAGATGTCGTTTCCGGCGCCTGGGCACCGTTACCCGCAGGACGCCAACCCAAAACTTCTCCCGTCTCAACACTCACCTTGATCGTGATAACGCCATTTCGCCCGATAACCGGGGTAAATGTCAACGTGGGCCCTGCATTAACCTCGGAAAACGTGCTGTTGCCGTTCGAATCGACGCCAGATACATATTTATAGTTGCGCGTGAGTTGAATCTTTGCTTCCTGTGCATCAATGGCAATGACTGATGGTTTAGCTAAAACTTTCGCTTTGCCATTGGTTTCCATCGCATTAAGCCCGGCAGTAAGGGCTTTCGTTCCAGAATCAACGTGGATATTTTGAATTTCACCTGTTGTTCCATACGGCATACCCGCAATTGGAATAGCGATACCACTTCCAGTCAAGGTACCATTTATGTAATTATATCCCGCTTGGAGTCGGCCACCTGTAAAATTGATCAACCATTGATCATATACTGCAGATACCAGCGTTTCAAGCTCCTGCTTGGAATCGTCGTTCACTTCCACGATCTGTGCCTGCAGCATGATCTGCTGACCTGGGTGATCCAGCTTTCTCAGGATGGTCGCTACCCGTTCATGCTGATCCGGCGTTGCAGTGACATACAAAGTACGGGTGCGTTGATCAAGTGTTGGTGGTTTGGAGAGTGCAACAAGTCCCGTCAGAACACCCGTGAGGTCATTTTTAACCAAACCTTTATCGTCAACGGCATACGAGAGCCTGTATGCGCGCACAACCTCTTTACCAAGTGTTTTCCCAATACTCTCAGGTTTTCCTACAACGAGAGTACTACCGGTCAAAGCATAGGTCAGGTCTGTCATACGCAGCAGGTAACCAAACGCCTCATTAAAGGGGACACCCTTAAAACTGACCGTCACGGGCATATCCGGCACCGAGGGATCGAGCAACAGATTCAGTCTCTGCACATCCGCGAGCATCCTGAAGACAGATTTGACGTCCCCGTCTCTGACTTGAAGTGTAACGGGGGTTCTGATACCCATCGGGTCGCCTTTGGCGTAAGGAGCGATGGGTTTGGGAGAATCGACCGCCTTTGGCGTCTGGTAAGCCTTTAAAATAAGAGTCAACTCATCGGCACCGGGGACTCCCTTGACTTCGTCCAAAACCAACCCCTTCGAGGACGTGAACGTCAGTTTAACGCTTCTGTTGCCTATCGGCTCCGCGTTCACTCTCTCCAGCATGGGGTACGTAAAGTCCTTCCACCACGTCTCGGTGGGGTTCATTTCAAGCCTCAGAACCGACCACTCGTAACTATCCCACCAGTCACGCTTGTCTGCGTTCTGCGCAAAACGAATGCCGTCCCATTGCAACACCAACTTAGCTTCCCCTGGAGAAGAGACAACTTTGGGATGCGGGATCTGCATACCTCGAATGGTCACCAAAACGACAGAATCCCCCACTTGTGAGGTCTTGATCCCGGACATAACGGGAACAACCTTCGTATCCATCGTCACATTAGGCTCTAGGTCGATCGCCAATGCCTGCACAGCAAAAAAACTCTGCAGAAGGAGTACGGATAGAATCAAGCTCATTACATGTTGCTTGTTGATATTCCGAAATGTCTTCTTCATCGTGGCATCGCAGCCTCGTAGCTCTTTTTCATCCATGTGAATTTCACTCCCTCTGGATTAATTTTCGTAATTCTGGCGGAGCCATCGGAGAACTTCGATCCTTCTCGCACCACGAGACCGCCCTCTTGTCCTTCGACATCGATCATGGCGACCTTGTCGCTACCTTTTATCATGACGGCGACGACTGTCACAGTTGGGGGTTGGGGCTCTTCTATCTGTTCTACGCCTGCCGCGGCGAGATTCGCAGCAGCCTGAGCAGAGGCAAGAGAACTCGCGGTGCCAAAAGGTTGTTTTCCAGAGACCTCGGCAAGCATGGCGCTCTGCATAACCTGGCTGCTGGCTTTGCCAAGCGAGGAAACGGCATTTTCAGTTTCCTTCACTTCTTGCGATTCCGTCTGCGTTGTCGTGTCGATCTGAATGGCACTTGCGTCCGGCAGGCTGGAATAACTGCCCTGCACCAGCTTCGTTGTGCCGTTATATAGATAAAAACTGGCAAAACAGCAAATCCCCAGCAATAAAAGAACCAGCAGTTGCGTTAAGCGACTCTCCCCTGCTCCCGGCTTGTTCTTAGAGGATGATTTTTTAACAGCCCTACCTTCCGCCATCTTTTATCACCCTCTCCTTTCAGCTTTTAGCGATGCTCAAGATCGTCACAGTGCCCTTGACTGTGGTGTTCGTGTCGGAGTCGATCGTCAAAGCCGCGATTTTCATCAGGTACTGGCTTTCTCTAATCGTCCCAAACGCCTTCAAAACCCCGTAGTAGGAACCGCTGAACGTCAGCCTCAACTCAAGAATCCCGCCTGGAACTGTGTTGCTGGAGGAAGACTGGTTCGTATGCTCGATCTGATTCACCTTAAATGCGTTATCTACAACTGAATACAGAGCAAGCGCATTTTCTGGGTATATGTAATTGTCTCTCCCCGAGGAAAGCATCGCCGTCTCCAGTGCCTTGTATGTCGAGACTAAATTTGTGCGCGATTGCACGTTCTGTTTCATCGCGGTCAAATTACCCCTTGCTGAGGAAAGCTCGTTTGCCGCCGCCCTTAGAGTTTGCTGAGACAAGAATTGCGCCACCAGAAGTAAGGCGACCGTTACAAAACCCAGAAGAACATAAGTGCGTTGCTGTTTTTGCGTCTTCACTGAGCACCCCCCTCTCCCGCTGTCACGTCACCAGATACGGCTTGTATTGCCATCGCAGCCGCCACCTCGGAAACAGTTTTTATCGTGCAGGGAATGGTAAATTCGAGAATAACCCTACCGCCTGAAGCATCTTTTGCGGTGACAGGGGCGTCGACTTTCGTGACGATATTCCTCATGCTATCAAGCTTACTCCCGAAATCAATGATGTCCTGGTCCGTAAGCGCAACACCTTTCATCAGAACGTTGCCTGGTTTCATTTCCAACCTGGTAAGTTTTACGCTGTTTGGTATCGCGCCCTCGAGAGCCGCCAAAAATTCAACAGACGGCATCTCTTCCTTCGAAAAAGCAACATACGCCTTGATTTTTTCTTTGTAGAGGCGTAGCGTGCCGATTTCCATGTCAATCCGCGCCGATTGATCGACAAGAACCGTCTGCTCTCCCTTGACCGAATCAAGTTGTGAGCGAACATCTCGCAGATTGATGACCGTATAGGCAATGTTAAAGAGAGAAATAACAACAAAGGCTCCAAAGAGAAGCATAGAAAAAAGACGCAAGGGATCGACGTGCGTCTCTTGAAGCTGGACAAGCTTCGGTGCCCTTAAATCGAATAGAACCTGCATCTTCTCACCTCGTCTCCACAGAAGACCTGAGAGCAAGCCCCAAGGGTATCTCCCAGCCAAATTGCTGACCTGGAGGGTTGCCTATGTTCCAAGACATCCACGGATTCACGATTTCAATAGGAGCAGAAACAACTTCGGATACGCTGGCGCGGAGAGCATCGGCGTAAATCGCACCATAACCCCCTATGTATACCTTATCGGCAGTAAAGCTCCTCAATTGAGTTGCCGCAAAATTTACGGTTGACTGCAAATCGCGCGTAAAATTGGCGATTACCCCCTCAGCTGGCGCCCCTGTGGCAAAGGACTGACTGGTATTTCTATAGACGATGCCGTTGTCTCGATAAGTCGCAATGATAATCGTACTTACGGCTCCCGCCAGCGCGTAAACATTGAACCCCGCGGGGGGGAATGGCCCCATCAGGCACCGCAACATCGCAACTGGCGCGGGCTCAATCCCTTTTAGTTTAAGTCCAACGCCATGCGCAGCAAGCATGAGGTTTTCAATCGACGCTTGGCGCACCGCAGCCGCCAGACAGTGCGTAACACCTCCCGATGTATCGGGTTCCGGGTGATCGATGGGCGCTATATCATAAATGGCATCTTCAACCGGTATGGGAAAAAATCTGTCGAAATCATAACGAAATGCGTCCTTCATATCGGCCGATTCCATCGTAGGCAAATCCACCGTGCGAAGCAGCACATCTTTCGATTGAATTCCTGCGTAAACGGAAGTCGGCCATTTACCTCCTATTAAGCGCTTCAATGCCTTGAGGTTGCTCTCAACTCTGTCCTGTTTCGCAAAAGGCTCACCAGAGGAATCGCCTACATCGTACGGTGCGTCGATACATTTTTGTACTTTATACGAGCCATCCTTCGCGCGACTTATTTCGACATATTGCATCACACCACCAAAAACAAAAAGGCCGGCCCAAGTACCACTGACACTCTGTTTCTTGCTAAATAACCCCATCAAGGCGCCTCCTTTCCAAATCACATTCAGAATAAAAATTTCTTAGATGTGCTTTTCCAACAATGCAATCTTCGCATTGGATAATAACATACGAGTGTATCGCGTTCAACAGATAATATTAAAATATCATCAACAAAATAATGAACTCAAACTTCGCACCTCAACTTTCGCACATCGCTCCTAGCGCTCGCCCCTTGATAAATCAATAACGGCCGGCAAAAAAGAAGTGGCATGGAGCCTTTTTACGGGTAAAATTGTATCGTCAGAAAACAAATCCACCCGAGGAGGTCCATGCCATGG